>NZ_JAJATX010000010.1 GCF_020866965.1 Microvirga roseola | reverse complement strand
CTCGCCCCGGCGCACATTCAGGTTGATGTCACGCAGAACGTGGAATTCACCGAACCACTTGTGTACGTCGATCATCTCAACGGCAGCCTCGGCCATGGGATCGACGGCGGTGGGACGAATCTGCTGGGATGCGGTTGTCGTTGCCATGGGATCTTACCGTTTCTGACCTGCCGCAAGGCGCCGCTCGACCCCGAGGGAATAGCGCGACATGCTCCAGCAGAAGATGAAGTAGAAGAAAGCTGCGAAGGCGTAGCCCGTATAGCTGATCGTCGGAGCCGCCCATTCCGGGTCAATGCGGGACGCCTCGATGGTCTTGATGAGATCGAAGATGCCGACGATGGCGACGAGGGACGTATCCTTGAATAGCCCGATGAAGGTGTTCACGATGCCCGGGATCACGATCCGCAGGGCCTGCGGAAGGACAATGAACACCATCATCTGCGGATAGCTGAGGCCAAGCGACATCGCGCCCTCGTACTGCCCCTTCGGGATAGCCTGAAGGCCTCCGCGCACCACCTCTGCCATATAGGCGGAGGCGAAGAAGGCAGTGCCGATGAGAGGTCGCAGCAGGCGGTCGACGGTAATGTCTCCCGGCAGGAAGAGCGGCAGCATGGTGTTGGCCATGATCAGAACGGTGATCAGGGGGACGCCGCGCACGAACTCGATGAAGATGACCGACGCCATCCGCACGATGGGGAGCTTGGAGCGCCTGCCCAGGGCAAGCAGGACGCCGAACGGCAGCGAGAACACGATGCCGACGGTCGCCACCAGCAGCGTCACAAGAATGCCGCCCCAGAGCGAGGTCGGCACGTTTTGGAGGCCCCAGTCGAAATCGACGAGAGCCAGCGTGATCCCGATGACGGCGACAATACCGCCCCCGATCAGGAGCGCCGGACGGATGGAGGTCTTCAGAAGGGCAGCGATGAGGGTGAAAAGTCCAATCAGCAGAGCACCGAAGATCAGGAACCCGGTCCAGAAGCCGGCGCCGAAATCCGCGTTTCCGCCGGTCAGCACGATGTAGGAGGCGACCGGGAACAGCCAGAAGAAGTAGATTGCCCCGAGATCCCGCCGCGGTGCCCGCAGCCACAGGAGCCAGACGACGCCGATGGCCAAGAGCACGAAGAAAGTGTCGACGCGCCAGCGTTCGTCAGCCGGGTAGGAGCCATAGGTAAAGTAGTTGATCTTGTCCCAGATGAACGCCCAGCAGGCGCCGACTTCGCGGCCTGCCGTTTCGGCGCGGCAGGCCTCACGACCCGTGCCGGTCCAGACCGCATCGATGAAGAGGAACTCCACAAGCGGCGGGATGCTGACATAGAGCAGGTAGAGCACCACCAATGTCAGCAGAGTGTTGAACGGGCCCGAGAAAAGGTTCTCACGAGCCCAGGCAATGGGGCCGCGCGTCAGATTCGGCGGCGGCAGCGCCTCCACCTGATTGGCGCGGACGAAGTGGGGGCTATCGACGGCGGTGCTCATGAGAAACTCCTACCGTTCAACGATCGCCACGCGGCGGTTGTAAATGTTCATGAAGTACGAGGTGATGAGGCTGATGGTCAGATACACGCCCATGGTGATGACGATGACCTCGATGGCCTGGCCCGTCTGGTTGAGGACCGTGCCCATGAAGACCTGGACGAGGTCGGGATAGCCGATAGCCACCGCCAGCGACGAGTTCTTTGTGAGGTTGAGATACTGGCTCGTCAGCGGCGGAATGATCACGCGCATCGCCTGGGGAATGACAACAAGGCGCAAGGTCTGTCCCGGCGTGAGTCCGAGGGAGCCTGCAGCCTCCGTCTGCCCTCTCGACACGGCGAGAATACCGGCGCGGACTACCTCCGCGATGAAGGCGGCCGTATAGGTGGACAGGCCCAGCAGCAGGGCTACGAATTCGGGCAGGATCTGCATCCCGCCCGTCAGGTTGAAGGTGCCTCTCTCGGGCATCTCCACCCCGATGGGATTGGCACCCGCAAGGGTGAGGACCAGCCAGGTAGCGACGGGAAGCCCGAGGATCAGACCCAGGCTGACGAGCCCGACCGGAGCCTGCTCTCCGGTCTGCTCCTGCCGGCGCCACGCCCAGCGGCGGTAGATGAAGGTGCCGACAAGACCGACGAGGAAAGCGGCGGCGATCAACCAGGCATCGGAGGCATAGAGCGGGCGCGGCATGAAGAGGCCGCGGGCGTTCAGGTAGAACCCGGCTCCGAATTCATAGGAATTGCGCGGATGCGGCAGGGAGCCGAGGACCGCGATGTACCAGAACAGGAGCTGCACCAGCAGCGGGATGTTGCGCAGGACCTCGACATAGACCATTGCCACCTTCGCCACGACCCAGTTGCTGGAGAGCCGGGCGATGCCGATGGTGAACCCGAGAATGGTCGCGAAGACGATTCCGATGGCGGAAACCAGGAGGGTGTTCAGCAGACCAATGAGAAAGGCCTCACCATAGGTTGAGCCTGCGGCGCTGAACTGGAACAGGGTCTGGCTGATGTCGAACCCGGCCGTGACGTCGAGGAAGCCGAAGCCGGAGGCGATCTTCGCACGCTGCAGATTCTCAATGGCGTTCGTCGTCGCCACATAGAACAGATAGGTGACAACGACGACGAGAAGGGCCTGATAGAAAACACCGCGGACCTTCGGATCGTACAGAACCGACTTCTTCGGCGGCGATGTCTGGCTCACAACTGTCTGCACTGAACTCTTCCTTTGACGGCTGGCATGGCCTCTGACCGTCCTCCCCGGCTTGATGCAAGCATCGGGCGCCATGAACTGGCGTCAATGTTATAAATTATAAAGGGACGCCCGGGGTTGCCGGGCGCCCCAATCATGGGATCTTAGCGGACCGGGATGCCGTACTGAAGGCCGCCCTTCGTCCAGAGAGCGTTCTGGCCGCGATTGATCTTCAGCCTGGAGCCCTCGCCGACATTGCGCTCGAAGGCCTCGCCGTAGTTGCCGACGTGCTTGATGATCCGGTAGGCCCAGTCATTGGTCAGGCCGATGGACTCACCGAACTTGCCCTCGGTGCCGAGCAGACGCTTGATCTCCGGGTTGTCGGAGCTCCTCATCTGGTCGACATTGGCCTTGGTCACGCCGAGTTCTTCGGCGTTCAGCATCGCCATGTGGGTCCAGCGGACGAGATCGCCCCACTGATCATCGCCGTGGCGAACGGCCGGGCCGAGCGGCTCCTTGGAGATGATCTCGGGCAGAACCACGTGATCGTCCGGGTTCGAAGCGCGCAGGCGCTCGGCGTAGAGGCCGGAAGCATCCGTCGTGAACGCATCGCAACGGCCGGAGTCGTAGGCCTTGAAGGTCTCGTCCGAGGTGGCGAAGGCCACCACTTCGTACTTCATGTTGTTGGCACGGAAGTAGTCGGCGAGGTTCAGCTCGGTCGTGGTGCCCTGCTGGGTGCAGATCGAGGCGCCGTTGAGCTCTTTGGCCGAGGACACGCCGAGCTTCTTGCGGACCATGAAGCCCTGGCCGTCGAAGTAGTTGATGGCCGGGAAGTCTAGGCCGAGCTGTGTGTCGCGCGACATGGTGTGCGTCGAGTTACGCGACAGAACGTCCACCTCGCCCGACTGGAGCGCCGTGAAGCGATCCTTGGCGGCGAGCGGAATGAAGCGGACCTTGCTCGGATCGTCGAAGATGGCGGCCGAGATGGCGCGGCAGAGATCGACGTCGAGACCCGTCCAGTTACCCTGAGCATCGGGCAGACCGAAGCCGGCGAGACCCGTGTTCGAGCCGCAAACCAGATATCCCTTCTGCTTCACGCCGTTGAGGGTCGCCTGGGCCGAAGCGCCCGTTGCGAACAGGCCCGCCGTGAGGCCGAAGGCAACCGCTGCGATAGCCTTTTTCATGTTAGTGTATTCTCCTACTGTGTCGACGCGGCTCGGCGGCTCTCTGATGGAGCCTTCCGAGTCCCCCGTGTGACCGTTCCGCGCCGCTTCGATTGAGGCGGCATCAAGACCCATCACATTCCATGATTGATGACTGGTCAAGTCTTGATGGGATTCCACCGTGCCGGGGTTGACGCCGCAAGCCCCTCGGCCTCACATCAATTTCCCGTCATTAACCGCAAGATCCAATGTCCAAGCCTCCTTCAAAACCCGCCGATCTGGGAGAGCGCACCCGGCTTGTCCATGCCGGCCGCGAGCCCTTCGAGCAGCATGGATTCGTGAATACGCCCATCTATCGCGGCTCAACCGTTCTCTATCCGACCACCGACGATCTCCTGCACCGGCGGGGCCGTTACTCATACGGAACCAAGGGAACACCAACGACGGAGGCCCTCGAGACCGCCTGGACGGAGTTGGCCCGGGCGGCCGGAACGGTGCTTGCGCCCTCAGGCCTCGCGGCTGTCACCGTAGCCCTCATGTCCTGCCTGAAGGCTGGCGACCACCTTCTGATGACCGACTCGGTCTATCTGCCGACCCGGCAGTTCTGCGAGGGGGTGCTCAAGAAATTTGGTGTGGAAACCACTTACTACGACCCGCTGATCGGGGCCGGAATCGAGGCGCTGATCCGTCCGAACACGACGGCTGTCTTTACGGAAGCTCCCGGCTCCCAGTCCTTCGAGATGCAGGACATCCCGGCCATCGCCGAGGTCGCGCACAGGCATGGGGCCGTGGTGCTCATGGACAATACCTGGGCCACCCCCCTGCTCTTCCCGCCCCACGAGCGCGGTGTGGACATCGCCATCGAGGCCGGCACGAAGTATCTCAGCGGCGGGTCCGACCTCCTGCTCGGCATGGTCTCGGCCAACGAGCGCTGCTTCAAGAACCTGCGGGCGACCTATGACGCCTTCGCCATGTGCCCGGGCCCTGAGGACGTGTTCCTCGGCCTGCGCGGTCTCCGCACCATGGCCCTGAGGCTGCGGGAGCATGAGAAGCAGGCCCTCGACATGGCGCGCTGGCTTGCCGCCCGTCCGGAGGTGGCCCGGGTCCTTCACCCGGCGCTCGAGACCGATCCGGGCCACGCGATCTGGAAGCGCGACTTCAAGGGCTCGTCCGGCCTGTTCTCGGTCATCCTCAAGCCCTTCTCGGACAGGGCACTGGCCGCCATGCTGGACGGGCTCTCCCTGTTCGGGATGGGCTATTCCTGGGGCGGGTTCGAGAGCCTGGTCATCCCCTTCAACTGTGCGAGCTACCGCACGGCGACAAAGTGGGCGCCGGAAGGCCCTGCGCTTCGCTTCCACATCGGCCTGGAGGATCTCGACGATCTCAAGCGCGATCTGGATGCGGGCTTCGCCCGGCTCCGCGAAACGGGTGCCGAGGCGGCGTAAGAAATACGAGTATCTCGGCGGGCGGCTTCAGGCCTGTCCCGCCGAGGCTTCCATATCGCCTGTCGACCGAACCTCGTCCGTAATTCCGGCCTTTCGGTTGGCTTCCTTCGCGATCAGCATCAGGTTGCGGGCATAGATGAAGATCGAGAGGGACTGGCCGAGGATGATGACGATGTCCTTACGGGCGAAGCCATAGACCAGGGTCATCAGCCCGCCGGCGATGGACAGGAACCAGAACCCAACGGGAATGACGCTCTTCTCAGCCTTCTCGCTCGCAACCCACTGGACCAGGAACCGCGCCCCGAAAACAAATTGCGCCAGCACCCCGAAGGCGGCCCAGAGATCGAAACGGGCGATGACGAGATCATAGAAATAGAGCCCGAGATCGTGTGAAAGGCGCATCAACATGTCAGACGATCTCCTGAGCGATCGGCACGCGGCGGCGGCGGCGGATCAGCCACCAGACCCCGGCGAGGTCGAGAATGCCGACCCAGAGCCGGTCGAACAAGCCGTAATTGGAGTGCCCCGCGTTGCGCGGACGGTCGACCACGTCCACATGGGCAATGTGAAAGCCCTCGCGCTTGACGAGGGCCGGCATGAAGCGATGAAGAGCATCGAAATATGGCAGACGTAAGTAAACGTCGCGCCGGAAGGCCTTGAGCCCACAGCCCGTATCCCGCGTTCCATCCTTGAGGACCTGCGCCCTGATCCCATTGGCAATCCGCGACTGCCACCTCTTGCCCGCGCCCTTGCGACCTACCCGCTGCCCGGCGGCAAGCGCGACCTGCGGGTCGTCCAGCGCCGCCACCAGCCGTGGAATGAAGGCCGGATCGTTCTGCCCGTCCCCGTCCAGGGTCGCGATGATGGGTGCGCGGGCGACCAGAACTCCGGTGCGCACGGCAGCGCTCTGGCCGCAGCCGACCTCGTGACGCACGAGGCGAAGCCAGGAGCGCGTGGCCCTGGCGCTCAGGACCTGCTCCGCGGTCGCATCCGCCGAGCCGTCATCCACATAGATCACCTCGAAAGGAGCCAATGGCGCACAGGCGCGCTCGATCTCCTCTACCAGGAGGAGCACGTTCAGCGCCTCGTTCTTGACGGGCACCACAACGCTAAGGCGCGGGGCCGGGGAAGAATCAGTCATCCGTTCAGGGCCATTGCTGGCCACCTCTTATTGCTTATGGCAGGGATTAGAAGCCGGTCGCGTAAGCTCCGATATCGACCCGCCGGCCGCTATTGATATTGAATCCATGAACCCGGGTCGAGAGCGCAGGCGCGAGACCAAGGCGCGCATTCTCCGCCCGGAAATCCGCATCGAAACGGCTGTCCACGAAGACCACCCGGCACCCGCCCCGGCTCAGGAAGGCCGAGGCCTCCTGCCCGGTCTCCAGCATCTCGAGGCCTGTCCCGGTCAGGAAGACGAGGCTCGGCTCGCGATAGCCGAGGGTCGCCACCCGAGGATTGTCGCAGGTAAGATTTCGCGCGACCTCCGCAAGGCGGGGCGAGATCTTGAGCGAGCGGAGATCGAGCTGGGCAAGGCCGAAAACGCCGATCGACAGGCAAGCCGCCGACGCGAAACTGGCCACGAGGCATGGGACGATCCTGTTCTTGAGGAACAGGCGCCACGCATACAGAGCCGCAAGCGATGAGGCGACCAGGACCGGCAGGGCGCGATAGGGCAGCATACCGTCAAAAGACCAGGCCACCGCCGACAGGCCCACGGTCAGCCCGACCGGGATGAAGGGGATCAGGATCGTCGCCGGTTTGGCTGCCAGCCGGTGCGGGCCGACAAAATGGCGCGAGATCGCCATGACGGTGAGGATCGTCACCGCCGGGAACAAGGGCATGGTGTAGTGCGGGAGCTTCGTCGGCACGGCCTCGAAGACGATCCAGGAGGGAACGATCCAGGCGAGAGCGAAGGCAACCGGCTCCTCCCGGCGATAGATCCAGGCGAAGGGCACGGCAATGGCGGCGAGAATCGCTCCGGGCCAGAAGGTGGCGAAGAACGAAAGAAGATAGAAGCCCGGCGGCGCCCAGTGGTACTTCTGCGCCGTGCCCACCTTCCCCAGCATATCGTGGCCGACCGAGGCCGAATAGAAGGCCCCGCCGCTCTTGATGGCGATGGCGACGAACCAGGGTAGCACTACCATCAGCGTGAGCGCCAAACCGAGCCAAGGCCTCAAGGTCAGAAGCCACCGCGCAGAGCGCTCCTTGTAGGACAGCACGGCAGCGGTCAGGCCCGCGAACATCAGGATCAGGGGCCCCTTGATCAGGATGCCCAGAGCCAAGCCGGCCCAGAAGATAAGGAGCGCCCGGCGCGGCAGGACCCCCGCGCCCCGGCTCAGATAGGCCCGCGCCAGTCCACCCATCACGGCGACGGAGCAGGCGGCCAGCATGGCATCCGTCTTGGCGAGGCGTGCCTCCACCATGAGGATGATCGAAGTCGCCATCAGAGCGGCCGAAAGGAAAGCTCCGCGCCTGCCGAAGAAGGCTAGGCCGGCCCAATAGGTCAGGAGGACGGTCGCGATGGCTCCCGCCAGAGAGGGAAGCCGATAAAGCGCAATGGTCGTGCTAGCCTCGGGAATCCCGACCGCCTCGCCCGCCGCCACCGCGGCACTCTGCATCCAGTAGATGCCGACCGGCTTCTTGTGCCGCGCCTCATCCTGGAAGCGGATATCGACGAAGTCGCCGGCCTCCAGCATCTGCTTGGAGGCCTGGGCATAGCGCGGCTCGTCCCGGTCCATGGGCTGGAGTGAGGAGAAGCCCGGCAGGAAGCAGACCAGCGAGAGCAGCACGAGCACGAGGCAAAGGCGGGCATGGCTCCGCTCGACGGCATTCGCCAGCTGCGCCACGGAGAAGTGGCGCAAGGACAAACGCGGCTGGGCGACAGAACCGTCCATCGAATACTCCGGAGGCCTCAAACAGCCTTCGTGCCAGAAGAATGTGCGCGGGCGAAGCCCAGGAACGGCGCTGATGTCCTCCAAACCTGGCGGGAAGTCAAATGGACGGAGTGTAGCGGCAAGGCTCGGGCCGACCGCCTTGCTTCCCAACGCATTGCCGTAAGCAGGGCCGTTCGGCACTTCGGGGTTGAAGGCAGCAGCCTCAGACGACGAAAAAGTCGCCCGCCTTGAGCTTCAGCCCCTTGTCCAGCTTAGCGAACTTGATCTGATCGTTCTTTCCGGTGCCATCCGCATCGTAATAGAGAATGCCGGATTTCCTGTCGTGGATGACCCGGTCAGTCTTATCGTGGGCCTTGGGTCCAGCCCAGAAGGCCTTTCCCGCCAGCATTCCGCCTTTTCCGATCTTCGCAAAGACCCCGTTCTCGAGTTGGATTGTGTCGTCCTTCACATTGAAATCGTTGATCCGGTCGACATTGGTCTTCCGGTTCGGCTTCTTGTCGAAGGCGAAGGTGTCCTTGTCGGCCCCTCCCGTGAGAATATCGCGGCCGGAGCCGCCAAACAGGGTGTCCTGCCCCTCGCGGCCGCTGAGGCGGTCGGCTCCGCCCCTGCCTTTGAGGATGTTCGCCGCCTCATTCCCGAATAACCTGTCACTCCCGGATCCGCCGGTGGCGTTCTCGATCAGGGAGCGGGTATCCCCCTGGTAGAGCAATGCATTCGCAACATTGCCGCGGGCCACCTGAGCGGGACCGAGGTGAGCCAGTTGCGCGGCGGAGAGCGTGCTCCACGCGCCGGGGCGGAGATCGATGATCAGGTTCGTGGCATAGTTCGAGAGGTCGTAGGTGTCGTTGCCACCGCCGTCCCAGACCGTCATGAGGACCCGGTTGGCTCCAGGGCTTCCCTGCCCAATGCCATCGACGAAAGCTTGCCCTGAGACGGGATCCCAGCCGTAGGTCGTGCCGCCACTGTTGGTGGAGAAGTCAGCGCCGTACATGTATTGCAGGGCGGCAATGTCATACATCATGAGCGTCTGGGCGTAGCCCCAGGTCTCATTCTCCACATGCACCCCATCGGCTCCGACATAAGACCTGTATGTCGTGACCGAATACTCCATGGAATCGCGCGCCGCCGTCATGGTCCCGAACCCGCCGGTTTCGCTCCCGTGCTTCAGACCGAGCGCATGCACGATCTCATGGATGAAGACATAGTGGGCATAGCCTCCCGGAGCCAACTCGTCGAACCATCCGCTCGAGGTCCTGAACCAGGAGTCACCCCCCTCCTGGCGCGCCTCCGGCAGATAGGTCCAGGCAGAAGCCGGCGCATCTGACGATGCAAGGCGCAGGTCGGCATGGACTTCCCCGACTTCCTCGATTTCGGTGAAGGTCAGGTTTGTCACCGAAGAGATCATTCCGAAGGCCCGACGGGCCGCGTCTGCCTGGTCTGCGCTCAGGGGCTGGAAGTTGGCCGACAGCTCACCATTGCCATAGCCGTCCCCATAGGAGGCAGTATCGGTTGGGAAGCTGTAGGTGATGTCTAAGACATCCCATCCCAATCCCGACAGCAGACCGTCGATATCCTGATTAAAGGTGCGTTCGACCGAGACGGGGCCTACCATGTTTCCTCCAAAGCAAATCACCGTCAAATACTGGCCAATCAAGTTCCCCAGGTCATTCCATTTCTGTGTGAAAGATTATGTATAATCGGCGGCATTACATCACACATATTAGAACAATGTTGCCGTTCAGTGAATATTGCCCTGAAGCACGACAAAAACATCTACGCCAATAAGTAAGTATTCATCACATTTCTTGGATTTCTTGTAACTGCCCGGCAGCAGCTCCCATCGGAATGGGCGCTCAGGGCGTGCCCGGCTCCTTCACGCTCAGGGTACCGGAGTACTTCCGGCCCCAGGTGAGTTGGCTGAGGACCACCGTGCCGGTCAGCGCCGCCCCGGCAATATCCGTAATAAGACCCGGCTTGATCAGGCAGAAGGCGGCAGCAACGAGAAGCGCCCTCTCCCACAGCGCGGCCGGTCGGAGGAGATATCCATGCAGACCCGCTGCCAGCAGGAGCGCACCGGCGGCGGCAGTGATCATTGCGGACACGATCAGCGGCCAATCGCCGATCATCAACAAGGCTGGCTCATAGACAAACATGAACGGCACGATGAAGCCCGCGGCGCCGATCTTCACCGAGGCGATGCCGCTCTTCCAGAGATCCGCCTTGGCAAGGCCCGCGGCCGCGAAGGTCGCAAGCGCCACAGGCGGAGTGATGGCCGACAGGATGGCGAAGTAGAAGGCGAACATATGAGCTGCGGGCTCCACCACCCCGAGCTTAATGAGCGCAGGCACGAGAAGCGCGGTCATGATGATGTAGGCCGGCGTCGTGGGCATGCCCATGCCGAGCACGATGCCGGCGATCATGGTCAGGACAAGCGCCAGCAGCAGCGTGCTTTGGGCGAGATGCAGCACGACCTGTGTGAAGACGATGCCCGCTCCTGTGAGCGACACCACGCCGATGATGATTCCGGCGCAGGCGCAGGCGAGCGCGACGGGCAGTGCATTGCGCGCGCCGTCGATCATTGCCTCAATCACATTGCGCAGGGTGACATTGTGACGGGTCGAGGCACGCAGGGCCGCCACCGGGAAACAGGCGAGCGTACCCGCAAGGGCCGCCAGGGGCGCACTGTACCCGGAATACATGACGAAGAGGATCGTCAGGACCGGCAGGAAAAGGTGACCGCGCTCCCCCAGCACCTGGCCCAGCCGCGGCAGCTCGGAGCGCGGCATGCCGGCAAGCCCCGCGCGCTTGGCCTCGAAATGCACCGCGCCGAAGCATGCAAGATAGTAGAGAATGGCTGGGAGCAAAGCCCAGAGGATTACCTGGCCGTAGGAGACTTGCATGAACTCGGCCATGACGAAGGCGGCCGCTCCCATAATGGGTGGCATGATCTGCCCGCCGGTTGAGGCCACCGCCTCGACGCCGGCCGCGAAATGAGGCTTGAAGCCTGTACGCTTCATCAGCGGGATCGAGATCGGACCGTCGACCATCACGTTCGCGACCGCCGAACCCGATATCGTGCCGAACAGGCTGGAACTCACGACCGAGACCTTGCCGGGGCCGCCGGCGGTGTGGCCTGTGAGGCTCATGGCGAAGTCCATGAAGAGCTGGCCGGTGCCGGTGCGCTCCATGAACGCGCCGAACAGGACGAAGATCATCACGTACGAAGCCGAGACGCCGAGCGGCATCCCGAAAATGCCCTCCGTGGTCATGTAGAGCTGGTCAAGCAGCCGCATGGGCTCGACGCCGACATAGAAAAGACCATAGGCCAGGAAGATCAGCGCTGTGAGGGGCAGAGCCCAGCCGATAAGGCGGCGCGTCGCTTCCAGGATCATAACGACGAGAAGCGTACCGAGCGCCATGTCGGTCCAGGTCAGGTCGTCGATGTAATAGATGCGGTTCACGACATAGTCGTAATAGAAGAACAGGTAGAGGATCGGCGCGACCGCGAGCGCGAGCAGGCCGTAATCCAGCACCGAAGGTGGCTGTCCCTCATGGGTCTGCGTGCGCCGCGCCATCAGGAAGGTCAGCGTCAACGCGAACAGAAGATGGGTACCGCGGAAGATGATCGCCTCCGGCGTGCCGACCAGGATGACCCACATGTGATACGCCGCCATGGCAAGGCCGATGATGCCGGCAGTCCAGCGGACGATGTTGCCGTGCGTGAGATGCTGCTTCATGGGGGCGCTTCCGCGTAATCAGGTCGTGACGGTCTACAGGGAGGGCCGCGCCCCTCTGCCAGTGCGGCAGGAGGCGCGGCGCCATTCGCTTATGAGGCCCGATCAGGAGCTCTTGGCCTGTACGGAGATGCCCTGCTCCTTGTAGAACTTGGCCGCGCCAGGATGGAACGGCACGCCGACATCCTCCGCCATCTCCTTCGGAGTCAGCCCGGACATCGCCTTGCTAGTAGCTGCCAGCGAAGGCACGTTGTCCGCAATGGCCTTCGTCATCTTGTAGACCATATCCTCCGGCAGGTCGCAGTTGGCGACGAGGTGCGTCGCATAACCGATCACCTTCACGTCCTGCTCCTGCTTCGGGTAGGTGTTCTTCGGCACGGTCACGAGCGTGTAGCCGGGGTTCATCTTCTTCATCTCGGGCAGGCTGCCCGACAGGTCGAGAAGCTTCACGTCCCGCGCAGAGGCAAGGTCCATCACCGCACCGGAAGGAATGGCCGTGCCGAGGGTAAAGGCCTGGGCGTGCCCGTCCTTCATCTGCTCCACGGAGTCGGTATAGGAGACGTGGCTGACCTTCACGTCGTCATAGCTCATCCCGTTGGCCTTCAGGAGTTGCTGGGTGATGAGTTCGCCCGTGTTGCCGCGCGGCTGGGTCGTGATGGCCTTGCCTTTCAGGTCGGAAACCTTCTCGATGTTCGAATCCGCGGGCACCAGCATCTGGAAGTACTGCGGATAGAGCGTCGCCACATTGCAAACTTTGGTGGCGGCTTTCGGGAACGGCGCATTGCCGGCCAGTCCATCGACCGTGGAAATAGAGTTGCCGAAACCGACATCCGCCTTGCCTTCGTCGACACCGCGAACATTCGCAATGCCGGCGCCGGGAAGCGGCTGGACATTCGTTCCCGGAATCGCCTGCTCCCAGATCTCCTTCAGCTGACCGCCGAGCGGCACCCAGACGCCGCCCTGGGGCCCAGTCATCAGCTTCAGGTCGGCGGCATGGGCTCCGAGCGCGATCATCGAAGCGGCAGTTGCAGTCAGGATGGTGCGTAGCTTCATCGTTTCCTCCATGTCATTGTTCCGTGGCGGATCGAGCCGCCTCGGTCTTTCATCCCGCTGGCGTCAGGCCAGTAGAAAATCGGCGCCGCATTCGCGGGCAATACCTTCCACAACCTGCATCAACGAGCGGGGGACAGGCACGCCTTCGCGGGAGCGCCGCCGATAGGTCTCGTGCTCAGGATCGCCCGGAACCAGAACGGGCTGGCTCTCGTCGGCAGGACGTGTGGCGTGAAGGCAGTCGATAAAGGCGTCGAGGTCACGGGCGAACTCGCCCTCCTCGCGAAAAGCATCTGGGTGGATCGCCATGTGAAAGTGGCCCACATCGAAACGGCCGGCATTCGCATCGCGGAGCGGCGCATAGCTCGCGCCCGGCAGAAGCGTCGAAAGGACCTCGACCATGGCGGCAAGTCCATAGCCCTTGTGACCGCCCATCTCGCGGGAACCGCCGAGCGGCGTCATGAGGCGGTCGGCGAGGGCCTGCTCGGGATCGTGCTGCGGCTGTCCCTCGCGGTCGAGAACCCAGCCCGCCGGCAATCTCTTTCCCTCCCTGGCGGCAAGCTTCAGCTTGCCGATGGCGATGGTGCTCGTAGCCATGTCGAGCAGGAACGGCCTGTTGTCGCGCCCCGGCGCAGCGAATCCGATCGGGTTCGTTCCAAGCCGCGGCTCGCGGCCGAAGACCGGAACGATGGAGGGCTTGTAGACCGCCGAGGTCGACAGTCCGATGAGCCCTGACTGCGCGGCTCGGAGGGCATAAATGCCGGCGGCTCCGTAGTGATTTGAATTGCGCACCCCGACTGCACCGATGCCGAAGGCGCGCGCCTTCTGAATGGCGAGATCCATGGCACGGATAGATGGCGCCTGGCCAAAACCGCCGCCGCCGTCGATGAGAGCCATTGCGCCGAAGGAACGCGCAACCGCGACCTGTGCTTTCGGCTCTACGCGTCCGGAGCGGATCAGTTCGTCATAGAGCGGAAGCAGCGTTATGCCGTGACTGTCGATCCCCATCAGATCGGCTTTCGTCAGCACATCGGCGGTGACTGCAGCATCGTCTTTCGGTAACCCCCAGGCTTCGAACACCAGCGTCATCTGCCTGTGCAAAAGCTCTGCCGGAATCTTCGCGTGCTGCAGGGTCAATGGGCCACCCTCACCTGCTCTCCGCCGGCGCCAAGGCCCGGCGCGGAGGGGATCCTGCAAACGGCAGAAGCCGTCGTCTTTCCATAGGGTCGCTCCAAGGATCGTCGATGCCTGCAGACAATTCCAAGCGTTCCACTCAGGGTCAGGCTTGTCAAGTTGACGAGGGTTCTGCTGCATCGCTGCGCGGAAATACTTTTGCTGCTCTGCAGCATTTCTGATCTCCGCAGACTTCTCCCTCGAATAACTCTTCGGCAGGCGCTATCCGAGCGTGGCAATGCAGTGCTATCCATGAACCGCCAAACGGGAGGAACACGTACGCCATGGACATTCCGACGAACACCTTCAAGCGCGCGATTGCCAAAGGGGAGAAACAGATCGGCCTCTGGAGCTCGACGGGCAGCATCGCAGCCGTCGAGATGCTGGGGCACGCCGGCTATGACTGGCTTCTGCTCGATACGGAGCACACGCCTACGGAGCTGCCCGACATCATCTCGCAAATGCGCGTCCTCGTCGGGTGCTCGGCGGAACCCATCGTGCGCCCGGCCTGGAACGACACGGTTCTCATCAAGCGCTTCCTTGATGCCGGCGCGCAGAGCCTGCTTATTCCCTTCGTCCAGAACGAGGAAGAAGCCGAGCGGGCTGTGCGGGCAATGCGCTATCCGCCGCACGGCGTGCGCGGCGTGTCCGTCAGCTCGCGGGCGAACCGCTACGGGCGCGTGACGGATTACTTCAAGAAGGTTCATGACGAGTTGTGCTGTCTCGTCCAGCTCGAAACCGGCGCTGCGCTGGAGCGGCTCGAGGCCATTGCTGCCGTGAACGGGATCGACGGCATCTTCATCGGCCCATCTGACCTCTCGGCCGATCTCGGGCATCTCGGCAATCCAGGCCACCCTGACGTACAGGCAGCGATCCGCTCGGCCGTCGACAGATGCCGCAAGCTCGGAAAGCCTGCCGGAATCCTCGCACCGGTCGAGGCCGACGCCCGGCGCTATCTCGAGTGGGGCTACACCTTTGTGGCCGTCGGCGCCGATATGGGCCTCCTCCGCAAGGCTGCGGACGAACTCATCTCCCGCTTCAGGGAGTGAGTGCCGTCCGGGGCTCTGCGTCAGAAGCCTCATTGCGCTCACCGGTTGTTAGCCGCCCGCCACGTGGCGAAATCGGTGAGTGTCTGCGGGTCGGTGGCGGGGTAAAGGCCGAGGATCGAGCGTCCCTCCAGCACCTTCTCCGTTACGAAATCCTCGAAGGCTGTCATCTCGACGGCCTCGTTCGCGATCTCGTCCGCCAGATGCGCTGGGATCACCACGACGCCCTCCCCGTCCCCGACAACCACATCGCCCGGCCAGACCGGAACGTCGCCGCAGCCGATGGGTACGTTGATGTCGAGTGCCTGATGAAGCGTCAGATTGGTCGGGGCCGAGGGGCGGCTGTGATAGGCGGGAATGTCGAGATTTGCGATCTCCGGGGAATCCCGGAAGCCGCCATCGGTCACGACTCCGGCAACACCCCGCTTCATCAGTCGAGTAACGAGAATGCCGCCCGCGGACGCAGCGCGGGCATCCTTGCGGCTATCGATCACCATGACGGCGCCCGGCGGGCATTCCTCGACCGCCTTGCGCTGCGGATGGGAGCGGTCCTGGAATACGATGATCGGGTTCAGATCCTCCCGCGCCGGGATGTAGCGAAGGGTAAAGGCCTCGCCCACCATGTTACCGAGGTTCGGATTGAGCGGGCGCACATCCTGGATGAACTGGTTGCGCAGGCCTTTCTTGTAGAGAGCGGTACAGAGCGTCGGGGTGCTGACGGTCTTGAGCTTGGCGCGGGCCTCGGGGCTCAGCTGGGTCATGGTTCGTCTCCGGAACTCAGAAGATGGCCGGCTCGCCCGCGGGCGCACCGAAGCTCGTCTCAAGGAAGTCGAAATCGCAGCCCTCATGGGCTTGGCGGATGTGGCGCGTGAACATCCAGCCGTAGCCGCGCTCGAAGCGAAGTTCGGGCGGAACCCAAGCCATGCGACGCCGCTCCAACTCCTCCTCAGTGACGTCAAGGCTGATGGTACGCTCTGCCACGTCGATGGAGATGGGATCGCCGGTCTTCACGAGCGCCAGCGGCCCGCCGATATAGGCTTCGGGCGACACGTGCAGGATACAGGCGCCGTAGCTCGTGCCACTCATGCGCGCATCCGAGAGCCGCAGCATGTCGCGCACGCCCTGCTTCACCAGTTTCTTCGGGATCGGCAGCATGCCCCATTCCGGCATGCCCGGCCCACCCTGCGGGCCGGCGTTGCGCAGGATCAGCACGTGGTCAGGCGTGACGTCGAGACACTCGTCGTCGGTGGCCGCCTTCATGGAGGGGTAATCGTCGAAGACCAGCGCCGGGCCAGTATGCTTCAGGAAGCGGGGATCGCAGGCGCTCGGTTTGATGACGCAGCCGTCGGGGGCCAGATTGCCTTTTAGGACGGCAAGCGCCCCTTCCGCGTAAATCGGGTTATCCAAGCTTCGGATGACGTCGTCATTGTAGACCTCCGCCTGGGCAATGTTCTCACCCAACGTCTTTCCGCTTACGGTCATCGCATCGAGATAAAGATGTTCTCGGATGCGCGTCATCAGTGCCGGCAACCCGCCGGCATAGAAAAAATCCTCCATCAGGTAGGCGCTTCCGCTTGGCCGAACATTGGCGATAACGGGCACCCTGCGGCTGGCTTTCTCGAACTCGTCGAGACCGATCTCCTGCCCTGCCCGGCGGGCCTGGGCGATCAGGTGGATAATCGCGTTCGTAGAACAGCCCATGGCCATGGCGACCGCAATGCCGTTCAGGAAGGACTCCCGCGTCTGGATCCTATTGGGCGTGAGGTCCTCCCAGACCATCTCCACGATGCGACGGCCGCACTCGGCGCTCATGCGGACATGGTTGGAATCCGCCGCCGGGATCGAGGAAGCCCCCGGCAGGGCCATGCCGATGGCTTCGGCAATGGCCGTCATGGTGCTGGCGGTGCCCATCGTCATGCAGGTGCCGTAGCTTCGGGCGATGCCCGCCTCCATGTTCAGCCAGTCGGCGTCGGTGATGGTGCCGGCGCGGCGCTCGTCCCAGTATTTCCAGGCATCGGAACCGGAGCCGAGGACCTTGCCTTTCCAGTTGCCGCGCAGCATCGGCCCGGCCGGCAGGAAGATCGCCGGCAGGCCCGCGCTTGTGGCGCCGAGCAGCAGGGCGGGCGTGGTCTTGTCGCAGCCGCCCATCAGCACGACGCCATCGACCGGGTGGGAGCGCAGCAACTCCTCCACATCCATCGCGAGCAGGTTGCGGTAAAGCATGGTGGTCGGCTTGACGAAATTCTCAGCCAGCGAGATGCCCGGCAGTTCGATGGGGAACCCGCCAGCCTGGAGCACGCCGCGTTTCACATCCTCAACCCGATGCCGGAAATGAGCATGGCACGGATTGATGTCGGACCAAGTGTTGAGGATCGCGATCACCGGCCGCCCGGCCCAGTCCTCGGGCGCATAGCCCATCTGCATCATGCGGGAGCGATGGCCGAAGCCCCGTAGATCATCCGGCGCGAACCATCGCGCGCTCCTGAGCGCTTCCGGCATCTTCCTAGCTGTCATGGGATTGGCACCTGTGGAACGAGGTCGACCCAATGCGCCTGCCTAGACAGGCTAAGGGCGAAGGGCGCGCGCAATGAAGGGCTTAGGTCAGCGGGTGAGCGCAATCGGTGCCGCCGGTGCGGCCTCGGCAGCCTGGGTACCGGCGAGCAGGCGCACGAGTGCGCTCTCTGCATCGTCATGGCGCTTCCTCACTCTGGCCTCTCTTATCGGAGGCTTCCTGATCGGATCCGGCTCTTGGGCCGGCGACTCATACGCTAATGCATTAGTGCGCCAGCAACAAGTCTGTTATGCTGGCACACCAGACAACGGATTCCTCAGGCGTGACATCCTCAAGCACAGCACCGAACCCCTTCCCTGTCCCCGTGGCCGAGCGCCTTGAACGCGGTCGCCAAGCGGCTCCCCAAGTCTTCGAACGGATGAGGGAAGCGATCCTGTCCCTTGCCCTGACGCCGGGCACGGTCCTCTCCCGTAACGCCCTCGCCGCTCAGTACGGAGTAAGCTCGACGCCCGTTCGCGATGCGCTGATGCGGCTGGAGGAGGAAGGGCTCGTCGAGGTCTTTCCGCAGCATGCCACCGTCGTCAGCGCCATCGACCTGACGCTTGCCCGGCAGGCGCATTTCCTGCGGCGTTCCCTTGAGCTCGAACTGGTGCGGGATCTTTCGCATGCTCCCGACCCACGGCTGATCGCGAGATTGAAAGCCTGCCTGGCCGAGCAGCAGGCGCTCATGGAGGCTCAGGATGTCGAGGCCTTCGCCGCCGCCGACCAAGTCTTTCATCGGCACCTCTATGAGGCGGGCCAGATGCAGGCGCTCTGGACCCTCGTCCGCAGCCGAAGCGGGCATATCGACCGCCTGCGGCGCCTACACCTGCCGACCCCCGGCAAGGCGCAGAATATCCTCCAGCACCACACATGGATCGTAGAAGCCATCGCGGCCGGAGACTCCGACCGGGCGCAGCAGCACCTCCGCGACCACCTCTCCGGCACCCTGGCCCATGTGGACGAGATCCGCAGTCGCTACCCTGGATATGTCAGAGGCTAGAGAATGATCCGCAGGGCGACCTTGTCCTGCGGATCCCTCATCAGTGCATCGGCGCGCACACAACAGGGCACCGCTCAACTTGAAGCCGGAATCCTATGTGCTTCAGAGCACTTCGCTGAGGCCTGTATGCATTAGAAATGATCGTGCCATGACGCGGCTTTGAATGCCCGAAAACGACCTGGGGGGCAGTATCGGAGACCTATCATGGGTATCTATGCACAGCACATCGGACCGCGCATCGTGCGGTGTCTCTGCTGTAACCCGAACATCGCGCAGGAGCGCGGCAAGGTCGTCCCCCGCGCCAGGGGAACCGTTCTGGAGATCGGAATCGGGCCGGGTCTCAACCTGCCCTACTACGACTCCTCACATGTCGAGCGCGTAATTGGCGTCGATCCGAGCGAAGACTTCGTCAGGCTCGGGAAGGATAATCTCGCTTCCTCTGCGGTGCCAGTGACGCTCATCCAAGCTCCTGCCGAGCGGATCCCCCTCGACGATGCATCTGCCGACACAGCCGTGATCACCTACACCTTGTGTTCGGTCCATGACCCGGCGCAAGCGCTGCGGGAGGTCAGGCGTGTCCTCAGACCGGGCGGAAGTGTCCTGTTCCTGGAGCATGGTCTCTCCGGCGATGCAGCTGTCGCCCGGTGGCAGAAACGTCTGAACCCGATCTGGCGTCCCCTTGCTGTGGGCTGCAATCTTACCAGACCCGTGGCCAAGCTCCTCGAATCCGCAGGATTCCGGATCGAACAACTCGAAGAATTCTATCTTCCGGCAACACCGCGGCCGGTCGGGTTCCATTCACGAGGTACAGCCAAGCGGATCCACTAGGCGAAATCCCTCTGCATCGAAAAGCGAGGTAGGAGTGTCATCATGCATTCCTTTGCAAGGAACGGCGACGTCTTCATCAGCTTCCGTGATTTCGGAGAAGGCCAACCGCTGGTTCTGCTGCACGGCTTCAGCCTCAGCAGCCGAGACTGGTTCGACATGGGTTATGTCGAGCCGCTGGTCGAGGCCGGATACCGCCCCATCCTCGTCGATATCCGCGGGCACGGCGAGAGCGGAAAACCTCACGAACCTGATGCCTACACCGAGGAGGCCCAGGCCGGCGACATTGCATCCGTCCTGGATGCACTCGGCATCGAGCGGGCCGACATCCTGGGTTACTCCCGGGGTGGGCGCATGGCCCTGGATTTCGCTTGTCTCTATCCCGACCGCGTCGTCCGGCTCGTGATCGGCGGCGGCCATCCCTTCCGGCAGGACATGTCCCAATTCCGTGCAGCCACCGCGCACGGAATTGAAGGCTGGCTCGCAGTGATCGAGCAGTCCGGCGGCCCGCTGCCTGCCCAATTCCGCACCCGCGTCGCGGCTAATGATATCACGGCGCTGAGGGCTGCAGTTGCGCTGGACCGGCCGGATATATCCGGAGAACTGGGAGCGCTCCGCTCGCCGTGCCTCTTCTTTGTGGGAGCCGACGACCCGTTGCGCCCGCTGGCTCATAAGGCTGGGACGCTGCTGCAGACTGCGAAAGTGATCGACATACCAGGCTGCAACCATATGACGGCGCTGCAGAGGGCAGATCTCGTAGTGCCGCATGTACTGGAGTTCCTCACCGAGAGCGAACCTATCGTCATGAACGCCTGATCACCCGGAGGAGCTCTCGCTTTCCTGTCTGCAACCACGCTTGGCACGAGGAACAAAGGAGGTCAGACGCTTGAGGCTTGCCCTGACAGCGCCTACAATCTGCCGCTACGCGAGGCGCCATTCCGCGTCAGTTGGGGGAACGACGTCCTCGCGCAAGACAGCCGAACGTTCGTGCAACCGGTAGCCGCCATGCTGCAACGTTTCGAGTACACCTTGTCTTGCATGATCCGACTGCGTCCGCGCAGGCAGGCGGCGGCAGCTTGTGCGCGCCTGTTGTTCCTTTTCGGCGTGTTCATTCCCGCCCTTATCGCCTTTCCAGGGTGCAACTCCTCCGATGCTGCCGAAACAGGCCGGCGGGTCCTCCATGTGGATTCCTATCATCAGGGAAATGAGTGGAACGACCGGATCGTCGCTGCACTTCGGGATACCCTCACGGCAAAGGATGTCGAATTGCGCGTCGTACACCTCGACGCCAAACGCCGGCCGTCCGAAGCGGAGATCCAGGCATCCGCTCTCGGCACGTTGCGCCACATCGAGGAGTTCAAGCCTGACGTGGTGACCGTCAGCGACGATCCTGCCGCGCAGTATCTCGTGATGACCTACCTGCGGAACACCACGATTCCTGTCGTCTTCTGCGGGCTGAACTGGGATGCCTCTGTTTACGGCCTGCCGTATCGCAACACCACCGGCATGGTCGAGGTCTCACCGATCCCGCAGATCATTCGCCTGCTGCGCCAGCACGCGCGCGGCAACCGCCTCGGCTTTCTCGCCGAGGACACGGACGTCAAACGCAAGGAAATGGCCTTTCACGAGAAGCTATTCGGGATCGTGTACGAGAAAGCCTACTTCGTTGGCTCCTACGAGGAATGGAAGGAAGCCTTTCTGAAGGCGCAGCAGGAAGTGGATATGCTCCTGATCCTCGGCGTCGGCGCGATCGCGGACTGGGATCTCGACGAGGCCCGCCGCCTTGCGGAGGAGCACACCAGGATTCCGAGCGGCACCGACTTCGAATGGCTCACACCGGTCAGCCTCATGGGCGTGGTAAAACACCCGGAGGAGCAGGGGCGCTGGGCAGCGCAGGCCGCCCTGCGCATTCTCGACGGTGTGGAGCCCAGCACCATTCCGCTCACCTACAACCGGGATGGCGAGCTTTTCTTCAATGCACGCATCGCCCGGCAACTCAGAATCAGGGAAGCCCCGCCCCTGGCCAGGACGGTGCCATGACAGCTCCCACGGATGCGTCATCGGCTTCCCGCTCAAGACCGAAAAAGTCGATCACCCGGCAGACTCTCCGCCGGATCACGCTGCGCATCAGCATTGTCGTCGCAGTGGCGACGATCCTCAGTTATTGGCATGTGCGCAACGGCTTCGAGCAGCAGGCCCTTGAGGTTCTGGAACGTTATGTGGAGCAGAGGCGGGACCGTGAGAGCGCCGTCTTCGACTTGGCAAGCGGCAATCTTCGCACTTTTTCGGAGGCCTATCTCCGGGAGATCCGCCAACTCGACCCGCGGGATGCGGAGCGGCGCTTTTCCGCATTGTTCGAGACCCGGCCCGACGGCACCACGCGGCTCACCGATGCGGTCTTCAACACCTATGGCGTCACGGGCTTTATCGGAAAGCATGTGGTCGCGAACAGAGATCTGAAGCGGCGGCTCATCGCTGCCTTCGATCTCATCAAGCAGTTCGGTCCAGCCTGGGCGAGCCAGTTTGCCAATCTCTATGTGCTGACCCCGGAAGGGGCCGTCATCATGTACTGGCCGGGACAACCGTGGGGCCTGAGGGCCAGTGACTGGGAGGTAGCTGGCAAACTGAACCTGCTCACCGACCGGGACGACTCCATCGTGGTCGCGGGCGCCAGCGCGCCGCTTCCCATCGTGGATCGGCAGGAGCGCTGGTCGGAGCTTTACTTCGACTACGGCATCAACGACTGGCTGGTCTCAACCGTTCGCCCCGCTTTTGCCGACGGCACGCTCCTCATCCAGGTCGGGCAGGATATTCTGATGCATGACCTCCTGGGGCGCGCCCTCAGCGAGGATCTGAAAGGTACCTATAACCTCCTGTTTTCCGATAGTGGCGAGTTGATCGCGCATCCGCGTTTCATGGATGCCATCCAGGCCCGCAGCGGCTCCCTTCCGATTGCAGAGACGAAGGACCCGCATCTGGCCCAGATCCATCGGCTTGCGCTCGAGCGCAAGTCCGATCAGATCGTCATGCGCAATGCGCCGTATAACGAGATCGTCGCCCTTACAAAGCTGAGCGGACCCGGCTGGACCCTGGCGACGATCTTCCCGCTTACGCTCACTGCGGCCAATGCCTGGGAGGCCGCGCGGATCGTGCTCGTCATGGGCCTGCTGGCGCTCCTGATCGAGCTCTACATCCTCAGTTCGACCCTGAAGACGCAGATCGCCGTGCCCCTGCGCCAGCTTGTCAGAGCGACCGGATCGGTTGCCCGAGGGCAGCCCGGCACGAAGCTCGACCTGCGCCGGGATGATGAGTTCGGCGAGTTGGCCGCCGCTTTCACAGCCATGGCACGGCAGGTCGATGCCCGCGAGATGGCGTTGAAGGAGAGAAGTGCAAGCCTGGCGGAGCTTAACTCTCAGCTGGCCTACGAACTGGCGGAGCGCGAGCGCGCGGAGCGGGAATTATCCCACCATCGGGAACTCAATGCGCTCCTGGAGACCGTACAATACGGCGTTCTCTTCCTGGACCCGGAGCTGCGCATCCGCCTTGCCAACCGGGCCTACCGGGAAATGTGGGACATGCCGGCCGATTTCTATGACCAGCCGCGCACTCTCGAGGAGGATATGGAGGAGAGCCAGGCATTGGGGCTCTACGATGTGTCGGAGGACGAGTGGGCGCGCTACAAGGCCGAGCGCCTCGCTTCGATCCGGCAAGGGGACGTTGCACCAACGGAAATGCGGTTTCGCAGCGGCAAGGTTATCCTATACCGCTGCACCGCGCTTCCCGACGGCGGCAGAATGCTCACCTATTTCGATATCACGGAACTCAAGCGGATCGAGGAGGTGCTGCGCCGCCAAGTGGCGGCCATGGAGGCAGCCATGGACGGCATGGCGATCCTGACGCCGGATGCCAGCTACGAGTACCTGAACGCCGCTCACCTCAAGATCTTCGGATATGACCACATGTCCGAACTGAAGGGAAAGAGCTGGCGGCGTCTCTACCCGGAGGACGAGCGCAAGCGATTGGAATCAACAGGCCTGGTCACCCTGTTTCAGGAGGGCCGCTACAGCGGCGAAGCTATCGGTCTGCGGCGTGACGGCAGCACTTTCCCTCACGACTTCTCCCTTACCCTGCTGCCGAACGGCGGTTTGATCTGCGTCGTGCGTGATATCTCGGAGCGCCATGCCCGGGACGAGGCTCTGAGGGAGGCGAAGCGTCACGCAGAGGAGGCGAGCCGCGCCAAGTCCCAGTTCCTCGCCAATATGAGCCACGAGCTCCGCACCCCTCTCAATGCGGTGCTCGGCTACACGGAGCTGCTGCTGGATGGCCTCTATGGCACGCTGCCGGACAAGGCAGACACCGTTCTTAAACGGGTGCAGGCCAACGGCCGCCATCTGCTCGCCCTGATCAACGATGTCCTCGACCTGTCCAAAATCGAGGCCGGAGAGCTCTCAATCGTCCGGGAGCCCTACTCCATTCACGGCCTCATCCAGACCGCGATCTCCGCCATGGAGCCTCTGGCCCGGGCCAAAGGCCTCGACCTGAAGGCGTTCGTGTCTGAGGGGCTGCCGGCGGGTCTCGGCGACGAGCGGCGTCTGATGCAGGTTCTGCTCAACCTGATCGGAAATGCCATCAAGTTTACGGAGAAAGGTTCGGTCGAAGTTGCCGCCGCAGTGGACGATGGACGCCTGCAGATATCCCTGACTGATACGGGGATCGGGATCACGCCGGAGGATCAGCAGCTGATCTTCGGCGCCTTCCAACAGGGCACCAATGCGTCCGCGGCCGGCCAGGGCGGTACAGGGCTTGGTCTCGCCATCTCCAAACGGATCGTCGAGATGCATGGTGGATCGCTCACGGTCCACTCCGAGATCGGATGCGGCTCGACTTTCACGATCGACCTGCCCCTCGATCCGGCATGCGCGGATATGGAGGTCGCATGACGGGAAGCTGCATCCTGATCGTCGAAGACACGGAGGACAACCGGCAGATCATGCGCGATGTCCTGACGAATGCGGGCTTCGCTATCGTCGAGGCGCATGACGGCCTCATGGCCGTCGGCCTCGCAGCGGAGGTGAAGCCCGATCTGATCGTCATGGACATCCAGCTTCCCATTCTGAACGGCTATGAGGCAATCCGCCTGATCCGGGCCGATCCCGGCCTCCACCACGTCCCTATCGTGGCCGTGACGTCCTATGCCCTCTCCGGAGACGAGGAGAAGGCCCGGGAAGCCGGCTGCAACGCCTACATCGCCAAGCCCTTCAGCCCCCGCCAGCTCCTCGCGATTGTGCGCGAGTTCCTGGACTGACAAACGGAGCCTCCATGCGCGAGCGTCCTCTCATCCTGGTCGTGGACGACGTCGCCGAGAACCTTGATATCGTCACGATGCGTCTGACGGCCCAGGGGTACGCCGTCGAAATGGCGAGGAACGGGCGCGAGGCCATCGAGCGGACACATGCGCTTCGACCTGACCTGATCCTCCTCGACGTCATGATGCCGGAGATCGACGGCATCGAAGTGACGAAGAGGCTTAAGGCCGACCCCGCAACGCGGACCATCCCGATCCTGCTGCTTACGGCGCGCTCCAGCACGGAGGACGTGGTGGAGGGCCTCGACGCCGGCGGCGACGACTACATCACCAAACCTTTCGACCAGACGACCCTTGTCGCGCGGGTGCGCTCGCTCCTGCGCGTCAAAACGCTCTACGACACGATCCAAACGCAGGCGGAAGAGTTGGCCGCCATGAACCAGGATCTGGAAAGCCGCGTCCGGCAACAGGTGCAGGAACTGGAGCGCATGCGCGAGTTAAGGCGGTTCCTGCCGCCGCAACTGGCTGACATGATCATCTCGCAAGGCCGCGAGGCTCCGATCCTCGACCATCATCGCTGCGAGATCGTCGCCCTGTTCTGCGACCTGCGGGGCTTCACCAGTTTTGCGGAGATCGCCGAGCCGGAGGAGATCGTGGACCTCCTGAATGCCTACCATGCGGCGCTCGGCCCGCTCATCCATGAGGCGCAAGGGACACTCGAGCGCTTCCTCGGCGACGGCATGATGATCATCTTCAACGATCCCCTGCCCTGCTCCGATCCGGCCTCCCGCGCCGTGAGGCTTGCCGCCGCCATGCGCGATCGGTTTCACGGGCTGGCCCAAAATTGGGAACTACGCGGCTACGCCATAGGCTTCGGGCTCGGCATCGCCCAGGGCTACGCCACGCTCGGGCGGATCGGCTTCGAAGGGCGGTTCGACTATGCCGCCATCGGAACCGTCACCAATGTGGCGGCCCGCCTTTGCGCGGAGGCCCTGGACAGCCAGATTCTGGTTACCCAGCGCATCGCCTCCGAGATCGGCGAAATCGCCGATCTTCAACCTATCGGGGACCTTCAACTGAAAGGCCTGAGCAGGCCGGTTCCGGTCTTCAACGTCGAAGGTCTCAGGACTCCGGCCTGAGAAGATGAAGTGAGATTATTGGCTGCGGGTTTGATCGGCGTCACTGCGGCTGGCACGCCGCCGCTCGCGCCTGAGGCGCTTCATCAGGGCAATAGATGCCACCATGGTCCGTTCGAGTTCATTGAGAACAACACTGGCATTCGGGACATTGGTTAGGTTATTTTGTTCTAGCTTCAATGGTCTGGCTCCCGCTTCTTCTTGTACAATATTGTCAAATGAGCGCTTGGCGGAGACAATCAAGCCTCGCAGTGCGGCTGGAATATGGCCTCGGCCAGGACGGCATCCCTCTTTATCTCCACGATAGCTTGGCGTCTTCTCATGTGATCTCGGTCTTGTGGTTCATGAAAGGCCCTGAGGGGTTAATCCCGAAGGAAGGACGAGAAAGCGGCTGCCTGCCCTCGGGCTAGCTGCCTATAGCCTACGACCATGAACAGTTTTCCCCAGCCTTGTAGCCCGTAGGCAGCGCCGCCTTGGAACCGGGCAATATGCCTCAACATTTGACTCGCAGGTGAGCGTTGCAGGGATAAACTGTCATGAGAATCGAAGATGATTCCTCCCAGAAGGGTGGAGAAGACAGGCTTTGATGGGCAGGCAGACAGATCCTTTCCCCTCGGATCGCGGAACTCCACCGCCCAAAGCAACTCGCTCTCGAATTCGGACCTCTCTCGCATTTGCCTCCGTTCCGGCGCCTCTGCGCGGCGCCTGGAACGATGATCCTGCGCAGCCTCCAAACCAGGAGTCGGTCATTGAGCAAGCATCATGAGAAGCAGCGCCGCAAAGCCCGCCGTTCCCATGAAACGGCACAGGTCTTCGAGCTGAACGGCTCCAAATTCCAAGGTGAACGCAATCCCCCGCCGATCAAACCGCTCAATGCCACGCAGGACGACTACCTCGACGCTCTAAAGACCAGTTCCCAGGTCGTCGTTCTTGGACCGGCAGGCACCGGTAAGACCTGGATCGCCGCCACCTACGCTGCGGATCTCTACCGCCAACGCCGCATCTCCAGGATCATCCTGACCCGCCCCAATGTGCCCTGCGGCCGCTCTCTCGGCTTCTTTCCCGGAACTCTCGAAGAAAAATTCGGCCCCTGGGCCGCGCCTGTGATCGAAGCCATCAAGGAGCGGATCGGCACCGCAGCCTACGAAATCGCGCTGAAGAACGGTGATATTGAGATGGTGCCGTTCGAGATCATGCGCGGACGCTCGTGGAAGGATGCCTTCATCCTCCTCGACGAGGCGCAGAACGCCACGCCTGCCGAAATGAAGACCTTTCTCACCCGCATTGGCGAGGATTGCACCGTGGTCATCAACGGCGACGTGAGTCAGTGCGACCTGCGTGAGACCTCGGGCCTGCGCACCGTTATCCACCTGATCAAGTCGCAGATGCTGCCGGTGCCCATCGTCGAATTCAGCTTGAGCGACATCGTGCGATCCGGCGTCTGCGAGATGTGGGTCCGCGCCTTCGAGGAGGTTCACTGCTGACAGTTTCCTTGGCGGAACTCCGCTAGGTCCTGCCAAAAGAAAACACCCCCTGCCAGATGGCAGGGGGTGTTTTCATGGTGTCTGATAGGGATCGTTACGCGGCCTCGATGGCCCCGACCTCTCGGCCCTTGCGGCCCTCGACGATGGAGATCCGGACCGACTGGCCCTGCTCCACGCTGCTGAGGCCTGCCCGCTCAAGGGCCGAGATGTGAAGGAACAGGTCCTTGGGCTCGCCCTCGACAGAGACGAATCCATAGCCCTTCACCGTATCGAACCACTTTACCGTGGCAGGGACATCCGGGGGACCGGCCACCGGGCGAGGACCGCCGCGCGGCTGGGAGAAGCCGCCGGGCTGGCTCTGCCGCCCCGGCCCGCCCTGCGGCCTCGGCCGCGACTGCTGGGGCTCAGCGGTGCTGGTATCGACGCTGACGATCTCGTTGACCTGGGGCCCCTTCTGGCCAGCTCCGACCTGGACGACCAGGGTCGTGCCGGGCTCCAGGGCCGTATGGCCGGATGCCTCGACCTGGCGGATGTGCAGGAAGGCCTCGCCCGAGCCGTCAGTCAGCTCCACAAAGCCAAAGCCCTTGTCGGGGTTGAACCATTTCACCCGCGCTTCGGTCTCGCGGCCGGGTTCCGACCAGGAGGGCCGCTGCTGCGGACGCTCATAGGTCGGTTGCGGGGCATAACCGCCCCAGGGATCTTGAGGTTGGTCGCCGAACTGACGGCGACGGTCGCGGTGGTCGTTTCCTCGGCCCATGAGGCAGCCTTCTGAAGTCTAACGTTTCCATGAATGCGCTACAGGCCTACCGTTCTCAGGGGCCATAGGCAAGCTGATTGCTGAGCATCAACAAGGATATAATGCACCGGAATCGGGAGCGCCGTCCAGCCTGCATCTTTGAAAACGGCTCAGGAAACCCGCTTTGTCATCGCCGAAACTTGGCCCAAAAGAATAGTTCGGGCCATTCACGCATCATTCGGCTTGGTTTTAGCGGCGCCGTGAGGCCAGTTCCGCGACGGTGCGCGCTGAACCATTCGCATAAAGGCGCTGCAGCGCCGCCGTCACCGGCCCGGTGAACCGCGGATTGCCGGAGAGATCGTCTCCAAAGACTTCGCGCAGGGCGAACAGCGCCGTGGAAAGCTGCTCAGCAGAGCCCCCTGCCCGATCCGCAAGCTCCCGCAGCTGTCCCGCCAGGGGATCGCGCACATCGATGGGAGCGCCCCTCTCGTCGGTCCCCGTCACGTAGCGCATCCAGGCGGCCACCCCAAGGGCGAGCCGCTCGATGGGCGCATCGCCACGAAGACGGTCCCGGATCGTGCCGAGCAGTCGCTGGGGCAGCTTCTGGGATCCATCCATAGCGATCTGCCAGGTGCGGTGCCTGAGCGCCGGGTTCTTGAACCTCTGGATGAGCGCGCGCTTGTAGGACGTGAGATCCGCCCCTGGGGGCATATGGAGCGTCGGCGTCACCTCCTCGTCCATCAGGCCTTCGACCAGGCGGGAGAAAGCGGGGTCGGCCATCGTGTCCGCAACGGTCTCGTAACCCGCGAGATAGCCGAGATAGGCGAGTGTCGAATGACTTCCGTTGAGGAGCCGGAGCTTCATATGCTCATAGGGCTCCACATCGGCTACGAACTCCGCACCTGCCTCCTCCCAAGCCGGCCGGCCTGAGGGGAAGCGGTCCTCGATCACCCATTGAGTGAACGGTTCGGTCACGACAGGCCATGCATCGGCGACGCCGAGAGCCCGGCCAATCCGCTCGCGGTCCTCGTTGCTGGTGGCGGGCACGATCCGGTCGACCATGGTCGAGGGACACGACACCTCATCGGCTACGAACCGTCCGAAACCGGGCTCCACCAGTTCAGCGAGACGGGTGAGGACGCGCTTCACCGTGCGCCCGTTCGACGGAAGATTGTCGCAGGTCAGAACCGTGAAGGGCGGCACGCCCGCCATGCGCCGGCGGCGCAGGGCCTCCACGATGAAGCCGGGAGCAGTGCGCGGGGAACGCAGATTCGCCAGATCGTGCACGATATCCGGGTGGCTCTCGTTCAGGGCGCCTGTCGCCGGGTCATGGCAATAGCCCTTCTCGGTCACCGTCAGCGTGACGATCCGCGTCGCCGGGTCGGCCATGGTGCGAAGAAGCTCTTCCGTCGCCCTGGGGGCGACGATAACCCGGCCGATGGAGCCGATCACCCGGAGCGCTTCGCCCTCGTGGGAGCGGACCGAGAGGGTGTAAAGGCCGTCCTGCGGATCGAGCGCATCGTAGGTGTCCGGGCTGCGCAGGCTGGCGGCCACGATGCCCCAGCGAGGATCATGGATCAGTATGTCATCCGTATAGACGGCCTGATGCGCCCGATGGAAAGCCCCGATGCCGAGATGCACGATTCCGGCGGTGACCGCGCTCCGATCGTAGCGGGGTCGCTGAATGCCCGCCGGAAGGCCTGCGAGCGTCGTTCCGTTCAGACGTTCGTTCATCCCTGCCCCTCAATGCGCCGGCTGTTGCTTCGCGCGGGTGACGATCTGCGTCGGGTTGACGAAGCGCAGCGCAATGATGAGCCACACCAGCGTCGTCACCATATAGACCACCGCCATCGCGTCGATAGACTGGACGGCCCGCACGCCGGCCGCGAAGACGGCATAATAGAGCGCAACGACCAGGGTCTGGCTCGTCGGCCCCGCCACGAGGAAGGTCAGCTCGAACATGGCGATGGTGCGCACCAGCACCAGAAGCAAAGCCGCCAGGATGCCCGGCAGGAGCAGCGGCAGAAGCACATGGATGAAGAGCTTGAAGGTGTTCGCGCCGAAGACGCGGGCGGCCGCCTCGATCTTCGGGTCGATCTGCTCGATGAACAGGATCATCAAGAGGATCACGAAGGGAACGGTCGGCACCAGATTGGCCACCACGACCCCCCAGAACGTTCCCGCAAGCCCGGTCTGGTAGAGAACGGTCGCGAGCGGAATGCCGAAGGTAATCGGCGGGATGAGGAGCGGCAGCAGGAAAAGCAGCAGAAGCATGCGCTTGCCGGGAAAGTCACGCCGGGCAAGCGCGTAAGCCGCCGTGACGCCCAGCGCTCCGGAAATCAGCACCACCGCCCCGACCACCTGGAATGTGACGAGGAGAACGTCTCCCAGCTGGAACTCGCTCCAGGCCGAGGAGTACCACCGCGTCGTCCAGCCCGCCGGCAGCCAGGTCCCGAGCCAACGCGTGGCGAAGGAGCTGGTGACCACTGTGCCGATCATGGCGAAGAGATTGACGACGAAAAAGCCGACCATAGTCCAGACGGCCACAGCCCAAAGCTTCGAACCGAGTGTCGTATCGCGGATCATCGGCTTACCCTTTCGCGCCGGAGGCCGGGCCGCGGTAGAACAGCCCGCGGGAGGCCAGCACCGCCACGACGATGCCGAGCTGGACGAAGCCCATGATCATCGCCACAGCGGAGGCCATCGAGTAGTCGTATTCCTCGAAGGCCGCCTGATAGGCCGCAATCGAGATGACGCGCGTCGGTCCCGCAGGCGCACCAAGCAGCACGGCCGAGGGAAATACCGAGAAGGCCTGCACGAAGGACAGGCAGAAGGTGATGGCAAATCCCGGCATCAGGAGCGGAAGGTAAATGTGGCGGAAGCGCTGCCAGGCGTTGGCTCCGAGGGTTGCGCCGGCCTGCTCCAGGGCCGGGTCGATGCCGGTGACATAAGACAGGGTCAGAAGGAACGTGAACGGGAAGCCTGTGATCACGAGCGAGGCGAAGACGCCCCAGTAATTGTGGACGAGTTTCAAAGGCTGGTCGATCAGCCCAACCGTCATCAGGGTCCTGTTGAACCAGCCCTGGGGGCCCAGATAATTCAGCAGGCCCTCGGCCACGAGAACGGTCCCCAGCGTGATGGGCAGGACGAGGATCGTCGTCAGGAGGCGTTGGCGGCGCATGAGGCGCACCCGAAAGGCGATTGGAACCGCCAGAAGCAGGTTCAGGATCGTAACGGGAACGGCGAGCCATAGCGTCTTGGCAATGGTTTCATAGAGGAACGGATCCGAGAAGAAGCGCCGGTAGTTGGCGAGCCAATCCCCCCCGGCCTTTGGCTCGAAGGACAGGACGAAGCCGAAGGCGAAGGGATAGACGAACAGGACAAGGCTGAAGATGGCGGCCGGCACCACGAGCAGGGTAACGGCGTCGAAGCCGCGGGAGGCCAGCCGCTGGCGCAGGCTCGGCCCCGCTATGACGGCCGGGGTCGGCGCAAGGACGTCCATCAGGCTCTCCCCTGGACCGGCTCGGCGAAGACGAGGACGCGGCTGTCATCCGCCCGCAGATGGATGGGCGAGCCCGGCGCAACCTCCTGATGGGAACGGAAGACGAAGTCGAGGCCGCCTTTCGAGTGCGCCGTCCCGACGAACTCGCGGCCCCGGTACTCGATGGTGTCCACCGTCACGGCCAGGGCATTCGGCCCGGGCTCTCCGGCCACCAGATCGTCCGGACGGATGGAGGCGTAGGCCGACGAGCCAGTCGAGACCCGCTCGCGAGCCATGCCGCCGATCTGCGCTCCCTCGACATCCAGAAGGACCCGGCCGTTCTCGTGCGAGATCACGCGACCCTTGAGGCGGTTTCGGAAGCCCATGAAGTCTGCGACGTCGAGATGGGTCGGCGCATCGTAAAGCTCCTTCGGCGTCCCCACCTGCCGGACGATTCCGTCCTTCAGCACGACGATCCGGTCGGCGAGCGAGAGCGCCTCGTCCTGGTCGTGGGTCACGTAAATGGTCGTTGCACCGAGCTGGTTGTGGATGCGCCTGATTTCGGCGCGCATCTCGAGGCGCAGCTTGGCGTCGAGATTGGACAGGGGTTCGTCCATCAGCACGAGCGGAGGCTCGATGACGATGGCGCGGGCAATCGCCACGCGCTGCTGCTGACCGCCGGAGAGCTGGCCGGGCAGCTTGTTTTCCTGCCCCCCGAGCCGGACGAGGCTGATCGCCTCATCCACCTTGCGGTCGATCTCCGCCTTCGGCCGGCCGCGCATCTTGAGGCCGAACCCGATATTCTGGCGCACATTGAGGTGGGGAAAGAGCGCATAGTTCTGGAACACCATGCCGAACCCGCGCTCCTCGGGCCTCAGGGTGTCGACCCGGCTCTTGTCGAGCCAGATCGCTCCCCCCGTGACGGGAAGAAGGCCCGCGACGCAATTCAATGTCGTGGACTTGCCGCAGCCAGAGGGCCCGAGCAATGCGATGAACTCCCCTCGCTGAACCGTCAGGGAAACATCACGCAAGGCGTTGAGGGCTCCGAAATCCCGGCTGACGCGGTCTAGTCGGACTTCGTTGAATTGTGACAAAGCAATCGTCATCGCGGGCCTCTGACTTACTGGCGCTTCGCGCCGCCGACCTGTTCATCCCACATGCGGAACGCAACCACCATCTGCTCCGGCTGGAGCGGAAGTTCGATGGGGTTTTCGGCGATCCACTGCTCGTATTCGGGACGGCCGAACTCCTTGATGGCGGCCTGGCTCTCGGGCGGGGCCATGTCGAGGGTCACGCCCTGCACGGCAGGACCGGGGTAGAAATATCCCTCGTCATAGGTGTAGGCCTGCTGGTCCTTGGTGAGCAGGAAACTCATCAGGTCGAGGAGAACGGCGACCTTCTCGTTGGAAAGCCCCTTCGGCACCGACATGTAATGGGCATCCGCCACCCAGTGGAAGCCGTCGATCTTGCCGACCTTGGCCTCCTTCGGCACCACGCCGAGGACGCGCGGGTTGATGTCCCAGCCCGTCGTCGTCACCGTCATGTCGCGGGAGCCTTCGCCGAGTTCCTTCATCACCGCGCCCGTGCCGGACGGGTAGTACTCGACGTACTGGCCGAGCTCTTTCAGGTAGGCCCAGGTCTTGTCCCAGCCCTTGGCCGGATCCTGCGGGTTGCTGTCCCCGAGGATGTAAGGCAGCCCCATGATGAAGGTGCGGCCCGGTCCCGAATTGGCCGGACGAGCATAGATGAAGCGACCCGGATTGGCTTTGGCCCAGGCCAGCAACTCCTGGGCCGTCTTCGGCACGTCCTTTACCTTGTCGGGCATGTATTCGAGCAGCGGACCCGATGGATAATAGGTCACGACGACACCCTGCCCTTTTGCAAGCGACTGCATCTTGGCGGCGGCCGGGATATAGATCTGCTCGAGATTGGGCAGCGCGGATGCGTAATCCGGCAGCAGCTGGACCCAGAGATTCTGCTCGATACCGGCGGATAGCGCATCGGTGCCGGTGAGCACAAGGTCGATATCGACGCGGCCCGCAACCTGCTGCGCCTTGAGCTTGCCGGCGAGTTCCGGAGCCGGGGCCTTGGTGAAGGTGATGCGTGAGACGAGGTTGGGCTTCGCCTTGCGATAGTTCTCGATAGCCTTCTGCGTCAGCGCCAGGTTGCCTGCGACATCGATGATGTTGAGGTTGACCGGGCTTTTGGGCAACGCGAGCTGGGCGAAGGCTTTTCCGCCGAGAGCGGCCACGCCCGCGGCACCTGACACAGCACCGATGAAGGTCCGTCTGGTGAGGATATTCGTCATTCTCTCTTCCTCCCTTTTCTGTGCGGCGCGCTCCTTTGGGAGCTTGTCCGGCATCACAGCTTGTAGGCCTCTTTGGCGAGGCGATAGGCCAGGTCGTAGGCAACCTCGTGCGCCTCGTCCTCGTCGAGGCGATGGGTCGTCACGAGATTGGCGAGAAAGGCGCAGTCGACACGCCGCGCCACATCGTGACGGGCGGGGATCGACAGGTAGGCGCGGGTATCGTCGTTGAAACCGACGGTATTGTAGAAGCCCGCCGTCTCAGTGGTCAGTTCACGGAAGCGGCGCATGCCTTCGGGCGCATCGAAGAACCACCAGGCCGGCCCCAGCTTCAGCGCCGGATAGTGCCCGGCGAGCGGCGCCAATTCCCGCGAATAGCTCGTCTCGTCGAGGGTAAAGACGATCAGGGTCAATCCGGGCTCGTTGCCGAAGCGATCCAGCAGAGGTTTCAGGGCTTGGACGTAATCCGTTCGCGTGGGGATGTCCGCGCCCATGTCCCGGCCGAAACGGTTGAAGATCGCCCGGTTGTGGTTGCGGAACGAGCCGGGATGAATCTGCATGACCATGCCGTCCCCGACGCTCATGGCGGCCATCTCGGTCAGCATCTGGGCTCGGAACGTCTCCGCATCCTCGGCGCTGAAATCACCGGAGGCGACTTTGCGAAACAAGGCCTCGGCCTCCCCACGTGAAAGGTCGGCGGTTCGCGCCGTCGGGTGGCCGTGATCGGTCGATGTCGCCCCATAGTCACGGAAGAAGGCGCGGCGTTTCCGGTGCGCCTCCAGATAGCCGCTCCAGGTCGTGGCATCGCAGCCGGTGATCTCGCCGAAGCGGATGAGATTGTCGCGAAAACCTTCGAAGTCGGGATCGACGACCGGATCCGGCCGGTAGGCGGTGATCACGCGCCCGCCCCACCCGGATCGCCGGATGGTCTCATGGTGCATCAAGGGATCGAGCGGGCTTTCCGTCGTGGCGATCGCCTCGATTCTGAAGCGCTCGAACAAGGCGCGGGGACGGAATTCCGGCGTGCGGAGAGCCGCATCGATCCGGTCGTAATAATCGTCGGCATTCGCTGCGGAGAGTCGCTCCGTGAATCCGAAGAGCGTTGAAAATGTGTGGTCGAGCCAGGCCCGCGTGGGGGTGCCGCGGAAGAGATGATAATGGGCCGCGAAACGACGCCAGATCGCGCGCGGATCGCGCTCGACCGGGCTTCCGTCCCGGGTCGGAATGCCGAGGTCCTCCAGGCGAACGCCCTGGCTGTAGAGCATCCGGAAGATATAGTGATCGGGAACAACGAAGAGAGCCGCCGGATCCGGGAACGGCTCATTCTCCGCATACCAGCGCGGATCCGTATGGCCGTGGGGCGACACGATCGGTAGATTGCGGATGCCTGCATAGAGCCTGCGGGCCACGTCGCGGGCAGACGCGTCGACAGGAAAGAGCCGGTCCGGATGGATCAGCATGGCGTTCTCCCTCAACGCTTCCTCCAGCTTGTTTCCGGCCGGTTTCGAAGCGCCAACACTAGAAAGCTTAGAGCGGTCCAGATCGGTTTGCAATGGCCTACTAGTATGGTAGTGTTCCGCTTATGACGAATAAAGCACCCCTCGCCAAGCTCGATCTCAGCCGGGAACCCATGGCCCGCCAGGTGACCAGGGCCCTCCGCCAAGCCATCGTGAACATGCAGTTCGCGCCTGGAGAGATGTTGTCCGAGCAGGATCTCGCGCAGCGATTCGGAATCAGCCGCTCGCCCGTCCGTGAAGCCCTGATCAAGCTGAGCGAGGCCGGTCTCGTGCGTGTGCTGCCGCAGCGCGGAACGCAGGTTGTGAAGATCTCGCGCTCCGGCGTTGAGGACGCGCGCTTCATCCGCGAAGCGGTCGAATGTGCTGTGGTGAGAGAGGCCGCGCTCAAAGCGACACCCGTGATGCTCACAGAGCTCAATGCCAGCCTGACCCGGCAGCGGCGCGTCCAGCGCTCGGCCTCGACGGAAGAGTTTCTTTCTCTGGACGAGGAATTTCACCGTCTTCTCGCCGAGACGGCGGGGCGGCCTTCCGCCTGGCGGATGATCGAGGACATCAAACCTCAGATGGACCGGGTGCGATTCCTCGACATGAAGAAGGCAGTGCCGCGGCACTCCGTCATTGCGCAACACGTCATCATCGTGGAAGCCATCAAGGCGGGAGATCCGGTTGCGGCCGAGCAGGCGATGCATCAGCACCTGAGCGAGATCCTCCGCTCGCTCCCGGAACTCGCCGCGCAGTTTCCCGATCTCTTCGAGGCGGTGGACGAAGCCTCGCCAGAGGCCCTGAGTGCCTGAACCGGCCTTCTTGACGCGCAGCTTCAGCTGTGCCGACTCCCAAACTCCTCGCCGGCGTCCGAGCTCGGCTCCAAAAAGGTGACATCATGGAACAGACCTGGCGCTGGTTCGGCCCCGAGGATGCGGTTCGCCTCCCCCACATTCGCCAGACCGGTGCGACGGGAATCGTGACGGCCCTTCACCACATCCCCTACGGCGTTGTCTGGAGCATCGATGAGATCGAGGCCCGCAAGGCGCAGATCGCGGCCGATCCCTCGCTCGGCCTGCGCTGGAGCGTGGTAGAGAGCCTGCCCATCCATGAGAGCATCAAGATCGGGGAAGGCGACCTCACTCCCTTCTTCGACAACTACCGGCAATCCCTGCGCAACCTCGCGCAATGCGGGATCCTGACCGTCTGCTACAACTTCATGCCGGTGGTCGACTGGACACGCACCGAGCTCGCCTATCCCCTGCCCGGCGGCGGGACGGCCCTGCGATTCAACATGCACGAATACGTCGCCTTCGACTGCTTTATGCTTCAGCGCGAGGGCGCGGAGGCGGAGCATTCGCCGGAGGTCATCGCCCGCGCCAGGGCCTGGTACGAGCGCTCGTCGGAAGCCGATCGCCGCAAGCTCCTGTCCAACATCATGGCCGGGCTGCCTGGCGCCTATGACCGCTACGACGTTCCGGGCCTGCGTCTGATGCTGGACCGCTACCGGGGCATGGACAGAAACCGCCTGCGCGAAAACCTCGCCCGTTTCCTGCGCGAGGTGATCCCGACGGCCGAGGAGGTCGGGATTCGGATGTGCATCCACCCCGACGATCCGCCGCGCTCGCTCATGGGCCTGCCCCGCATCGTCTCGAACGAGGACGATCTGGCCTTTATCCTCGGTGCGGTCGATTGCCCCGCCAACGGGATCACCCTCTGCAGCGGTTCGCTCGGAGCAGGACCCGACAACAACGTTCCCGCGATTGCGCAGCGCTTCGCCAGCCGCATCTGGTTCACCCATCTGCGAAACGTCGCGAAGGAGCCGGATGGATCCTTCATGGAAGCCGACCATCTCGGCGGCGACACGGACATGGTTGCAGTCGTCAGCGTCCTGCTGGAAGAGCAGAAGCGGCGCAAGGAGGTCGGTGCCCCGCGCTGGCGGATCCCGATGCGGCCCGACCACGGCCACGAGCTCCTCGACGACGTCGGCAAGCCCACGCACCCCGGCTACCCGGCCATCGGACGCCTGAAGGGTCTCGCCGAGCTGCGCGGGGTGATGACGACGGTGGCCGCGCTCCGGAACCTGCCTCTGTAGCCCTGACCTTCTCTAGCGGCGCGCCCGAGCGCCGACATGGCTGTACTTGGAACGGAACCGTACCATACGCGATGCGGGCCGGAACGGGGCTGGTGCGGAGGGTTTATCCAATCCCCTCTTGCGACCCAGAAGGTGCATCATGGCGGCAGGCGCCTCGAACATCGTCAGACAGCCCAGCTTCATCGTCCTCGCCATCGTGGCCGCGGTCGGCTGGCTCATCGCCATCTGGGCCATCGTTGCGGGCACGAGGGAAGAAGCGGAGTATCAGAATCGAATCCAGCAGCTGGAGGTCAGCCGCGCAGCAGCCGTAACCGAACTGGAGGAACTGCGCCGGACGTCCGGAATGCTCGCCGATCTCGAAAGGCAGGTTGCAGCCGCACGCACCACCCTGGAGCAGATCCAAGCGGAGCAGCAGCAGGTTCAACAGAACCTCACAGAGGCAAGGCAAAACCTGACTGAAACGGAACGCCGCAGGGATGAGGCCATGAGGACGCTCAGTGACGCCTTGGCCAGCCGTGACCGCATCCTCGGCGAATTGCAGCAAGCACAGGCCCAATCGGCAGAGCTCCAGCAGCAACTGAACGGACTGATCGAACAGATCACGGCCCGTTCGAACGACCTCGCGACGATGGAGCGCCAACTGGACACAGGGAGGAATCCAGGGAGAGAAGCCGGACCGCCCCAGACCGGGACTGTCGATCTGGGCGCCGGCCCGAACGCCGCTTCGCCTCGCGTTCCCTCTCAGCCCAGCTATGGTTGTCGCGTGAGCGAGGGCGGCTGGGTCTGCTCGACGGGAGAGTGAGCCCCTCCTGAGCCAGACGGGGCTTACGAAACATTAGCCGATCTGAGCCGTTCTCCCTAGATCGGCACAGAATTCTCTGCAGTCGACCCAAATTCCTATCAATTCCAGGCTCCTGAGGAGCGGCCCCGCTTCCGGCGAGGCTTTGAGGCATTGCCAGGCTCTGAACAGCGAGTTCATCAGACCGGCAGCAAGAATCGGTACAGAGTATCGACGTGCAAGACATTCTGATCAAGCTCAAGCCCGGAACGCTCCGGGAATCTCTCCGGCTTGGGCTGCAGGGCGCGATTTCAGCCGCAGCAACGTACCTCCTTATGGAATGGATGGGACTTGCGGAGATGTCCTGGGGCGTGATCTCGGCGCTCTTCGTTGTCCAGCAGAGCACCGATGGAACGCTCACGGCCGCGAGCGGCCGCGTGGGCGCTACCGCCGTCGGAACGGTCATCGGCCTCGCATCGATCCAGTTCATCGGCGGTGATTTCGCGACGGCGCTGCGGCTTGCTGCCTCCGCCCTCGTCGTGAATGCCCTTGCCGCCTCCTGGCCGGGTTTGCGCTTCGGCGTCGTCGCCGCTGTCGCGATTGCTCTCGGGCCCAGCGCCAACGTCTGGGACGGCGCACTCGACCGCGGCATCGCCATCATGCTTGGCGCCCTGATCGGAACGATCGTCGGTTTCGGCGTCTGGCCGGAGACCGCCCGGCAGAAGGCGATCCGGTCGGCGCAGGCTGCGCTCGAGAACTGCGCCGACCTCCTCCAGGTTGCGCTGGACGAGACCCTGGACCCGCGTGAGCGGGAACTCGGAGCGATCCACCGTCGCTTTCTCGCGAATGTGCGGCAGGCTCACGACATGGCCTCCAGAGCGCGCCTGGGCAGGAACAACCGCCCGCCGCTGCACGAATTCGTCCATGCCCTGGAGCGCCTGTGGCATGCCCTGATCATCCTTGACCGGGTCGTCCAGGGTGACCGGCGGATCGATCCAGCTTGGTCCGCAGACATGGACTCGACCATTCACTGCATTCAGGAGGAGGCATGCGCCTATCTGGGAGAGGTAGCCCGCTACCTTCAGGAGCAGGGTCCGGCACCAACAATGGAACACCTGGATAAGATGATTGGCATGGTCGAGAAGCTCGCCGCCCCGGCCGCACTCGCAGAACCACGGGAGAATACACCCGCAGCCGAAGACCCGTTGCCGGTGCAGGCCCTCATATTCGGCCTCAGAGAGGTCGGCAGAAACCTGCGGGAGATCGGCCGGGTGCTGCAGTAGCCCAACAATCTGGCGAGCAGCGCCCGATCAGCGCCTTTTTCTCCGTCCGCATCGAATCTCGCTGTCAGACCAGGCGCCCGCGCGCGGCGACAGGAAGCTCCCCCACGATCTCCCCTCCCTGCACGGTCACGAGGCGGTCGACCATGTTGACCACCACGCAGACGTGATTGGGAATGACGCGGACGATATCGCCCACCTTGGGACGGTCGTTGCAGGCGGAAAGATCGAGGAAGCCGTGCTCCTCCGCAAAGCGTGCGATCTTGGCCTGAGGATGTTCAACAATAAGGCCATGGCCGTCGAGACCGCCCGTATCGCTGGTCAGGGTCTTTGAGCCCGAATCCAGGATCCCGCGATCGGCCTCGGCCCGGCTGACCACTGTGGCATAGACCGTCAGCGCACAATCGGAGAGGCCTGCGACGCCGGCGGCCAACATCATGCGGTCGTTGAACACATATGTCCCCGCTCGGTGTTCGGTGACGCCATCGATCCTGCCAAGATTGTTCAGATTGGGAGTTCCACCCGAAGAGACGATCCGCGGCTGGAGCCCCGCCTCCCGCACGCCCGCCGTCGCCTCGTTGAGGAAGGCCTGTGTCTCGGCCATGGCGCTCTCAGGAGGATAGAGCATGAAACCGGCGAACGAGAGCCCAGGGCGCGACGCGATGTCCTTCGCCAGGGCCACCGCCTGCGCCACTGTCGCAACGCCTGCGCGCTTGCGGCCAGTGTCGCACTCCACCACTACGTCGAGATCACGCCCGGCGATTTCTGCCGCGCGGGGCAGGCCCTCGACCACGGTCGGGTTGTCGGCGGCAACCGTCACCTTCGCCTTCGAGAGGAGCGCTCCGAGGCGGCCGATCTTGTGCTCCCCGAGCAGGTTGTACGAGATCAGGATGTCGTCGAGACCGGCCTCGGCCATGACCTCCGCCTCGCCGAGCTTCTGGCATGTGATGCCGCGCGCTCCGGCATCGCGCTGCATGGCGGCGATCACCGGGCTCTTGTGGGTCTTGATATGCGGGCGGTTCGCCACACCCGCCGCATCGCAGAGCGCCTGCAGGCGGGCGATATTGCGCTCGACGACATCGAGGTCGATCACGACGGCAGGTGTGCCGAACTGCCGGGCAATCTCGGCCTTCAGATTCTCAATCGACATGATCTATCCTTAAACGCGGCGACGGCCCGCGATTCCGCCGTCACATTACCGCGCCGACCTGCCAGGGCACAAATTCGAGGTCTCCGTAGCCCAGGTCCTCGGATTTCGTGTGCTCGCCCGAGGCGACCCGCAGGAGCGTGTCGAAGATTTCCGCGCCCTTCTGCTCGAGCGGGATGCCGTCGAGAATGTCGCCGCAATTGATATCCATATCGTCCATCATGCGGCGGTAGATATCGGAATTTGTCGCAAGCTTTAAGGAAGGCACGGGCTTCGCCCCGAAGGCGGATCCGCGTCCTGTGGTGAAGGCGATCAGGTTCGCCCCGCCCGCCATTTGGCCCGTTGCCGCGACCGGGTCGTAGCCAGGGGTGTCCATGTAAACGAAGCCATGCTCACGCACGAGTTCTGCATACTCGTAGACCGCACGCAGCGTCGAGCGTCCGCCTTTGGCTGCAGCGCCCAGCGACTTTTCGAGGATGGTAGTGAGTCCGCCTGCCTTGTTGCCGGGAGACGGATTGTTGTTCATCTCGCCGCCGTTGCGGGCGGTGTACTCCTCCCACCAGCGGATGCGGGAGACGAGCTTCTCGCCGACTTCACGCGTTGCGGCCCGCCGGGTGAGCAGGTGCTCGGCTCCGTAGATCTCGGGCGTCTCCGACAGAATCGACGTGCCACCGTGCCGGACAAGGAGATCGGAGGCCACCCCCAGCGCCGGATTGGCGGTGAGGGCCGAATAACCGTCAGATCCGCCGCATTGCAGGGCGAGCACCAGTTCAGAGGCAGGCCGCGTTTCGCGCTGGGCCGCGGCCACGAGCGGCAGCATGGTCCGTACCGCATCGACGATGGCCGCAACCGTGCGGCGCGTGCCACCGGTCTCCTGGATCGTGAGGGTGCGGAAGGTGTCCGTTTCGGTAAGCCCGTATTCCTGCTTCATCCGGCCGATCTGAAACACCTCGCAGCCGAGCCCGACCATGATGACGCCGGCGAAGTTCGGATGGCTGGCATAGCCCCACTGGGTGCGACGCAGGATGTCGAATCCCTCACCATAGGCTGCGTGCCCGCAACCGGTGCCGTGGACGATGGCGACGACGCCGTCGATGCCGGGGTACTCGCGCAGCAATCCTGAGCGCTCCACCTCGGCGGCCGCAAACCTGGCGACGGAGGCCGAACAGTTCACCGAGGTCAGAATGCCGATGTAGTTGCGGGTCCCGGTCCGTCCGGAGGCGCGCCTGTAACCCTGGAAGGTAGCGCGGGCTTCCGGGGGCAGCAGGTCGTCGTCGCGGGCATCGGAGCAGAACGCATAATCCCTTTCAAAGTCGTGCAGGCCGACATTGTGCTCGTGCACCCATTCTCCCGGCGCGATATGAGTCTTCGCAAAGCCGATGATCTGGCCGAACTTGCGGATCGGTTCCCCTTCGCGGATCGGCTCGACGGCCATCTTATGCCCACGCAGAATGCGCTCCCGGGCGGTCAGGCCGGAAGCGGAATCCCCTTGGTTCACCAGATCGATAGCGATGGCGACATTGTCCTCTGCGGACAGGCGGATGGTGCGGGGCGTGGTCATGGGTGCAATCTTCTAGAGATAGCCGAGTTGCCGGAGGAGGTCCGGTAGCCAGAGAACGGTTTGCGGAACGAAGGTAATGACGAGGAGAACCGCAATGAGCGGCAGCAGCCAGGGGGCGCAGGCTTTCATGCTGTCCTCGAACGAGATCCTGGCGACCCGCGCCAGCACGTAGAGAACCATGCCGACAGGAGGGGTGAGCAGCCCGATCATGAGGTTCAGCACCATGATGATCCCGAAATGGACCGGATCGATGCCGAGCTTCATGGCGACCGGCAGCAGGACCGGCGTCAGGATCGTGATCGCCGCGATGGTTTCCATGAAGCAGCCGACCGCCAGAAGGAAGACGTTGACCAGGATCAGGAAGGTGATGGGATCGGCCGCATAGGCGATAATCCACTCGCCCAGGGCGTCAGTAGTGCGTGTAGTGGTGAGCACCCAGCCGAAGATCGAAGCGCCCGCCACGATAAAGAGGACCACCGCCGTAGTTTCGATGGTATCCATCGTGACACGCACGAACTGGCGCAGGCTGAGGACGGAATAGCGATGTTTCTCCCCCCGCGCGGCAAGCACCAGGTTGAACGCCCTGTGGATCACGACCGAGAGCAGGAGTGCATAGCCGCAGGCGAAAACCGCCGCCTCTGTCGGCGTGAAGAGGCCGAAGCTCATGCCGCCGATGATGATGGCGGGCGTCAGGAGCGGCAGAAAGGCATTGAGGAACGAGCGACCGAGCCGACCAAGCTGGAAATTGGCATCCCGGCCGATTCCATAGCGATAGGCATAGATCACCACCATGCCCGAGGTGAACAGCGCCATGATCAGGCCGGGGACGATGCCCGCCACGAAGAGAGCATTGATCGAGGCATTCGCTACGACGCCGTAGATGACGAGGGGAAGAGACGGCGGGATGATCGGCCCGATGGTCGAGGATGCGGCTGTGAGCCCGACCGCGAACCGCGTGTCGTAGCCGTGATCGCGCATGGCCTTGATCTCGATCGTACCGATGCCGCCTGCATCGGCTACCGCCGTCCCGGACATGCCGGCGAAGATCACGGAGCCTGCGACATTCACGTGGCCGAGGCCGCCTTTCAGCCAGCCCACCGCAGCGACGGCAAAGTCATAGATCTGCTTCGTGATGCCGGCGGAATTCATCAGGTTGCCGGCCATGATAAAGAACGGGACCGCCAGGAGCGGGAAGGAATCCACCCCGTTCACCATCCGGTGGATGACCGTGATGACGGGCGTGGTCGTCTCGCCGGTCAGATTGCCGACGACGAGGAAGAGAAGCGACGAGCCCGCCAGGGCGACCGCAATCGGAACGCCGATCACGATCATCACCAGGAGTGCAACTATCATCGTAGCGACAAGCATGGAGCACTCCGACTCAATCGAGGGCGAGGCCGTGAGGCGCATCCGCCTCGCGGCCGCGAAGCCGCCGCACGAAACGGATCGCGGCATGAACGGTGATGCCGGCCAGGGCCGCCGAGACGATCCAGTAGACATATCCTTTGGGGATATCGATGGACACCATGTAGCCGGGAGCGAGCGCCCCGAGCTGATAGGCATACCAGGCCATGGCGCCGCAGAAGAGCGCGACGAGGCCATCCACTGCGACGAGAACCCAGTGCCGCCCCTTTCGCGGAAGGAACACGAGGAGCGCCTCGACCGCGATATGCGATCCCTTACGCATGGCCGTGATCGAGCCGACGAACGTCACAAGGATCAGGAGATAGCGGGCGATCTCCTCCGTCCAGCCGAGGGAGTCGTTGAGGACGTAGCGGGTCCAGAACTGCAGGAAGACCACGCCGAACAGGGCCCAGAAGATCACGAAGACCAGCGCATCGGACCAGCGCAGGTCGGACAGATCCACATGCGATTCCTCCTCCTGCCATTGCTGGAACAGATCGTCCGTTTCGTCCCGGGGGGTATCGGCAGGCAAAGCCCGCTCCCTGGAGACTGGAGCCCTTGAAGCCTCGGTTTGCATGTTCGGCAGAATCCACGGTTCTTCCCAGCCTTGGGCGGGAAAGGAGACACCAGAAGGCGAAGCCCCTCCCCCCGCGAGAACGGGGAGAGGGAGGGAGAGCAGGATCAGTTCGTGCTCGACTGGATCGCCTGCAGGCGGTCGTAGGTCGCCTTGTCCCAGGTGGCGTCGGGACCCATGTGCATCTTCACGGTGGCCTCGCGGAAGGGCTTGCGGTCAACGGCGACCACGTTCTCACCCTGTCCCTTGAACCAGTCGACGAGCTCCTTCTCCTTCTGGACGATGTCGTTGGTGCACTGATCCGCAGCCTGCCCCAGGATCTCGGTGAGAGCCTTCTTCTCCTCGTCGTTCAGGCGCTGCATCGTGCCGCCGGAAACGATGGTCAGCAGCGCGTCCGTGATATGGCCGGTGAGGACGATGTTGTCCTGAACCTCGTGAAACTTCTTGGCCTGGATCGTGACGAGCGGGTTCTCCTGTGCATCCACGACGCCCTGCGAGAGGGCAAGATACACCTCGGCGAAGGCGATGGGGGTCGGGTTGGCGCCGACGGCCTTCGGGAACATGGTGTAGAGCGGCGCGTCAGGCACGCGGATCTTCAGGCCCTTCATGTCCTCCGGCTTGGTAATGCCCTTGTTGGAGGTGACGTGGCGCTCGCCGTAATAGGTGAGCCCTACCACCTGATGCCCGGTCTTCTTCTCGTAGCCCTGCCCGAGTTCCTTGAAGAGATCGGAATTCCGGAAAGCCTTCCAGTGGTCGAAGTCACGGAACATGTAGGGTGCGCCGCCGATGGCGATCGGACCATGAGCACGACCGGCGAAGAGCTGGCCGGTATAGATGATATCCACCGTTCCGAGGGACAGTCCCTCGTTGATGTCGCTTTCCTTGCCGAGCGACGAGGCAGGGAAGACCTCGATCTCGTATTTGCCGTTTGTCCGCTTCTTGAACTCCTCGCCGGCCCAGAGGGCGCATTTGTGGTAGGGCTCGGAGGTCTCGTAGACGTGGGCGAATTTCAGTTTCGTCTGGGCGCTGGCTGGCAGCGCGGGCAGCGTGAGAGCGGCGGTGGCGAGAATTCCAAGTGTCAGGCGGCGTGTCAGATGCGACATGCAGTTTTCCTCCCGAAGCTTCGGCTCTACGGCCGTTTGTTGAGTACCGGCGAGCCCGACTGGCCCGTCCGGAGCCCGATCGGCCGATGGCGTCGGCTCGTCGGATCAGCTAACATGTTAGTACGATGCAGGTGATCGACAAGAAAAAAAATTACGGTTTCCTGGCTCTTTTGGACCGGGGCCCCCGCGGAAACACGACCGAGCAGGTGGAGCGCACGCTGAGATCCGCCATCGTGGCGCTGGACTTCGCCCCGGGCGAATTCATCGACAAAGGGCTCGTCTGCGAGAGACTCGGCGTCTCGCGCTTTCCCGTATCCGAAGCCCTCACGCGGCTGGCGGCGGAGGGACTCGTCGAGGTCCTGCCGCAGCGCGGCACCCGTGCCGCCCGCATCCGCCGGTCCGAGATTCAGGAATCCATGCTGATCCGCCGGGCGCTCGAGGCCATGGTGGCCGAAGCCGCTGCCCGGCGCCTGCCCTCCTCGGCTCTGGCCGCCCTCCAGGAGAACCTGCAGGCCCAGGAGGAGGCCGTCGCGCGAGGCGACCGGGCGGGGTTCTACACCCTCGATCTAGTCTTCCATGCGATCCTTGTGGACAGCCTGGAGATGCCCCGGGTTGCCGCCGTCATAGAAGCCTCCCGGGCCAATATCGACCGGGTCCGCCGCCTCCTCTCGTCCCCGCGCCGCCACGCGGTGACGTTCGCCGAGCACCGGGTCCTTGTCCGGGTGATCGAGGCCCATGATCCCGAGGCCGCCCGGCGGGCCATGGAGGCCCATCTCGATGCGGTCATGGATGAGCTGGAGCGCTTTTCCAGCGCGCATCCCGAGGTCTTCATGCCTCAATGATCGAGCGCGCGGCCTCCCGCCACGGATTTACAAGCCCCCCCTTCCTTCCCACATGATAGGCCGAGGGAGGGACGATGACCGACAAGAAGGATCTCACAAAGCCATCCGCCGACACCGGCAGTCCGGGCTCGATGATCGACTCGTTCCTGCAGGAGGCGAAGCGCCTCGGCCCGCTGGAGAACGGCGCGCCCCGCCCGCGTCTCGTCTTCGCGCTCGACGCCACCATGAGCCGGCAGCCCACCTGGGATGTCGCCTGCCGCGTCCAGGGCGAGATGTTCGCGGCCGCGGGCCAGACTGGCGGTCTTTCGGTCCAGCTCGTGTATTTCCGCGGCTTCAACGAGTGCCGCTCCTCCCGCTGGGTCGCTGATCCTCGCTCCCTGACGGACCTCATGACCAAGATCGGCTGCCGGGGCGGCCAGACGCAGATCGGGCGCGTGCTCCGCCACGTCCGGACCGAGGCCGGCAAGGAGCCGCTCAAGGTCCTGGTCTATGTAGGCGACGCCATGGAGGAGCCCATCGACGACCTCTGCGCGGTCGCGGGCGAACTCGGCCTGCTCGGCGTCAAGGCCTTCATGTTCCACGAGGGGCATGATCCGGACGCCGCCCGCGCTTTCAAGGAGATCGCCCGGCTCACCGGCGGAGCCTATGCCCGCTTCGATGCGGGCGCACCCCAGACCCTTTCCGAACTCCTGCGCGCCGCCGCCGTCTATGCGACCAGCGGCGTCGAGGGGCTCACGCGGCTCGCCTCGAACAGCACACACGCCAAAGCCCTTCTTTCCGACATGACGGAGCGCAAGCGGTGATGGTGCTCTACGGCATCGCGGCGGTCGCTCTCCTGTTGTGGATCCTGAACAGCTTCACGCAGGCGAACACGGCTGCCCTGGCAAAAGTCCTGAAGATCGTCGGCGGCATCGCCGCCCTCGGTCTTGCCGCACTCTTCGGCTTGCGGGGGCGGCTTGAGCTCGCCTTTCTGATCGGAGGCTTCGGGGCCTGGCTTCTCGGCTGGAGCGGCTTCGGCATTCCCGGATTTGGAAGAGGCTCCCAGAAATCCGCCGGCAGCGTCTCGCGCGTCCGCTCGGCGCTCATCGAGATGGAGCTCGACCACGATACGGGCGATATGGACGGCTCGGTTCTCGCCGGGGCCTTCTCCGGGCGGCGGCTCAGCGCCCTCGGCGAGGCGGAACTACAGGCGCTATTAGCGGAATGCCAGGCGGGCGATCCCGATGGCGGGCGTCTCCTGGAGGCCTATCTCGACCGCCGCTTTCCTCAATGGCGGGGAGGCGCCGGGACCGAGGAGCAGGCCGAGACGCCCCCCCGACCCTCGTCCGGCGCCATGTCGCAGGAAGAGGCTTACCAGGTCTTAGGCATCGAACCGGGCGCCGATCCCGATGCGATCCGGCAGGCGCATCGAGACCTCATGAAGAAGCTTCATCCCGACCAGGGCGGCTCGACCTACCTCGCGAGCCGGGTGAACCAAGCCAAGGAGGTCCTGCTGGACCGCGGGAAGTCGTAAAACACAACCCCGCCCTTCATTCTTCATTCATCGAGGATTCGTTAGAAGCCGCATCGATTGTGGCGAGGCCCCCATGAGTGATATTGGGATTGAACTTCTGTTGATCGGCGCAGCCGTAGCCCTCATGGCCACTATCTGCAGCTTCGAAGGCTGGTCGCGGTAACCCAGGACGGCTGCGGCGAAGGCCGCTCCTGATCAGAACAACCTGCATCGTCCCGACGCTCTCAGAGCGCCGGGCTGTCTGCGGCCGTGTCAGATGTCTAGCCTAAGGCCAGCACGAGACCCGAGGCGGCAACGGCCGCACCTGCAAGGCGGATGGCCTGAGGACGACCGAAGGCCAGGAAGCCTGTGCCAATTCCGGCCGCATGGAGCATTGCGCTCGCAAGGGCGAAGCCGAGGCTGTAGAGCGCTGCACCGGCCTCACTCGGCATCTCCGCGCCATGGGCATGTCCGTGGAAGATCGCGAAGACGCCAACGAGCGCCATGGCCATGCCAGGGGACCAGGAGCGGCCCAGGGCGACAAGCCATCCTAGGACGACGATCGATGCAACGATCCCCAACTCGACGCCAGGAAGGGTAACACCCGCCAGTCCCAGGCCTCCCCCCGCCAGCATCATGGCGATGAAGGTTGCCGGAACCGCCCACAATGCCCGTCCGCCGAGAACGGCCGCGAAGAGGCCGACCGTTACCATCGCCAGGATGTGATCGAGTCCGCCTAGAGGGTGCTGCAGGCCGGAGGCGAAGCTGGAAGCCGAATGGTCTCCGGTATGCGCCAGCACCGGCGTCGATGCGAGCATCAGGACCGGGGCGAGGATGCAACTCTTCTTGATCATGTGGTGCTCCTGTCAGGCGGCCGCGGCGAGTCCGCCGGCCTGTTCGATGAACCGGGCGATGGCATCCACGCCGACGCCGTCGCGGATGTTGCTGAACACATACGGCCGCTGGCCGCGCATGCGCTTGGTGTCCTCTTCCATGATCGCGAGATCGGCGCCCACATAAGGGGCGAGGTCAATCTTGTTGACTACGAGGAGATCGGACCGGGTGATGCCGGGCCCGCCCTTGCGCGGGATCTTCTCGCCGCCCGCCACGTCAATCACGTAGATCGTCAGGTCCGCAAGCTCCGGTGAGAAGGTCGCAGCGAGATTATCGCCGCCGGATTCCACAAGGACGATATCGAGCCTCGGGAAGCGCTTGCGCATGGTGGCGATGGCCGCAAGGTTGATGGAGGCATCCTCGCGGATCGCCGTATGCGGGCACCCGCCCGTCTCGACGCCCATAATGCGCTCCACGGGCAATGCGCCAGCCACGGTCAGGAGGCGCGCATCCTCCTTGGTGTAGATGTCATTGGTGATGGCGCAGATGTCGTAGCGCTCGCGGAAGGTCTTGCAGAGCGCCTCCATCAAGGCGGTCTTGCCCGAGCCGACCGGGCCGCCGATACCGACGCGAAGGGGTCCCGTTGAAGAGTTCATGAGCGGAAAAGCCTCGTGTATTGGTTTTCATGGTGGAACGAGCCGAGATCGGCCCGGAATGTCGCGCTGCCGATATCGTCGACGGTCAGGTGAAGGGAGTTCCGGGCCACGTCACGGACCGTCGCCGAAAGAGCAGCGGTGGCACGAATTCCGGCGGTCTGCCCGATGGGCGCGAGACGGATGGCGGCTGAGACAAGGGTCTGGATGAGCCCGAAGAGATAGGCTTCTGCCGTCACGGCCAGGGGAATGCCATGGGCGGCCGCCGCCATGCCGATGGCAACCGGAAAGGCGACATCTCCTTCGAGGTTCGGGAGGCGCGGCGAAGGCCATGCGGCGAGCGTCGCATCGAGAAAACTGCGACCCTGCTGGCTCGTTTCGAGATAGAGCTCCCCGGATGGCGAGAGCGCCAGCGCCAGCTCGTTGACGTCCGCAAGTATCGCAATGGCATTTGCCTCCACCGCCCGATAGGCATTGGCGAGCAAAACTGCATCGTTGCGGCCGAGCCCCAAGGTCATGGCATCGCTGAGCCAGGCAACGAGGGTCCCCTCGTTCGTCACATCCCCGGTCTCCACCGCCCATTCCAGGGTATGCGAGTAGGCGTAGCAACCGACCGGATAGGACGGGGACAGCCAGGCGAAGAGCGGCAGGACCGCCAGCCCCTCTCCAGTGCCCTGCAGAATGCCGCCGTTCTCACCCATGGCCATGCCCATGATGATGTCCGCCATGCTCATGGTGATGATACGCCCCACGGACGGGACGGAACGGCCTCTCAACGATCTCGACCTGAGCGCCGAGCCCTTGCAGCATATCGACCAGCACGTGATCGTAGCCGATGTAGATCGCATCGCGGGTGATCTCGGCCGGGACGTGCCGGTTGCCGATGTGCCAGGCGAGCGTCAGGAGGTCGAGGGGATCGCCCGTCCTGACCTCGACCAGCTTTTCGGGAGCCGCCCTCACCTCCACGAGCCAGCCGCTGTCCAGACGGATGGCGTCGCCGTCCTCCAGCACATCGGCCTTATCGAGGTCGAGGAGGAAGGCCGTGCCCCCATCGGCATGGAGCGCGATCCGGCGGCGGTGACGGTCGCCATGGTCGAGGGTGATGATGTCGACGATGCGGTCGGGAACGACGGCCTCGCGGCGGATGATGGATGTGGCGCGGATCATGTCAGAACAGGAAATAGCGTTGGGCCATGGGGAGGATCTTGGCGGGCTCGCAGACCAGCAATTCGCCGTCGGCGCGCACGTCATAGGTCTCGGGATCGACCTCGATTGCCGGCGTGGCGTCGTTGAGCACCATGTCCTTCTTGCCGATTCCGCCGCGGACGTTCTCGACTGCGACCAGCTCCTTCTGAATGTTGAGCTTTGCGGCCAGACCGCCCTCGACGGCAGCCTTGGAGACGAAGGTGAGCGAGGTCGTGGCGAGCGCCCGTCCATAGGCCCCGAACATCGGCCGGTAGTGAACCGGCTGCGGCGTCGGAATCGAGGCATTTGGGTCGCCCATGAGGGCGGCGGCGATGGCTCCGCCCTTGATGACGAGATCGGGCTTCACGCCGAAGAAGGCGGGCGTCCAGACCACGAGATCCGCGAGCTTACCGGGCTCCACGGAGCCGATATGCCTGGACACGCCATGGGCGATGGCAGGGTTGATCGTGTATTTCGCGATGTAGCGCCGGGCGCGCAGGTTGTCGTTGTCGCCGGTCTCTCCCGGCAGCGGACCGCGCTGGACCTTCATCTTGTGCGCCGTCTGCCAGGTGCGGATGATGACCTCGCCCACGCGGCCCATGGCCTGGCTGTCGGAGGACATCATCGAGAGCGCGCCGATATCGTGCAGGATGTCCTCTGCGGCGATGGTTTCCTTGCGGATGCGGCTTTCGGCGAAGGCGAGGTCTTCCGGGATGGACGGATCGAGATGGTGGCACACCATGAGCATATCGAGATGCTCGTCGATGGTATTGACCGTATAGGGCCGCGTCGGATTGGTGGAGGACGGCAGAACGTTGGGAAGTCCCGCCACTTTGATGATGTCGGGCGCATGCCCCCCGCCCGCCCCTTCCGTGTGGAAGGCGTGAATGGTGCGGCCCTTGAAGGCGGCGATGGTGTCCTCCACGAAACCGGACTCGTTCAGGGTGTCCGTGTGGATCATCACCTGGATGTCATAGTCCTCCGCTACCGAAAGGCAGCAGTCGATGGCGGCCGGCGTCGTGCCCCAGTCCTCGTGCAGCTTCAGGGCGCAGGCTCCGGCCTTGATCATCTCCTCCAGGGCTGCCGGCTTCGAGGCATTGCCCTTTCCGGAGAAAGCCAGGTTCATGGGAAAGGCATCCGCCGCCTCGATCATGCGGGCGATGTGCCAGGGACCAGGCGTGCAGGTGGTGGCATAGGTGCCCGTGGCCGGTCCCGTGCCGCCGCCGAGCATCGTGGTGATGCCGGACATCAGCGCCTCTTCGATCTGCTGCGGGCAGATGAAGTGGATGTGGCTGTCGAAGCCGCCGGCAGTGATGATCTTGCCCTCGCCCGCCACGATCTCCGTGCCGGGACCGATGATGATGTCGACCCCCGGCTGCACGTCCGGATTGCCCGCCTTTCCGATCGCGGTGATCCGGCCGCCCTTGATGCCGATATCGGCCTTCACGACACCGGAATGGTCGAGGATCACGGCATTGGTGATGACGGTGTCGACCGCTCCCTCCTGCCGGCTCGCCTGCCCCTGCCCCATGCCGTCGCGGATGACCTTGCCGCCGCCGAACTTCACCTCCTCGCCATAGGTGGTGAAGTCCTTCTCCACCTCGATAATGAGGGCGGTATCGGCGAGCCGTATCCTGTCTCCCTTCGTCGGTCCGAACATGTCCGCATAGGCCGCACGCGGGAGCGAGGCGGGCTTTCTTCCGTTCGTCATCACAGCGCTCCCATTACGCCCCGGCGGAATCCGTAGACCTCGCGCTTGCCCCCAAGCGGCACCAGCACGACCTCCCGGGTCGCGCCGGGCTCGAAGCGCACCGCCGTGCCGGGCGCGATGTCGAGGCGCATGCCGCGGGCCCTGTCGCGCTCGAAGGAGAGCGCAGGGTTGGTCTCGAAGAAATGATAGTGGCTGCCTACCTGGATTGGCCGGTGGCCGGTATTGGCGACGCTGATGACGACCCGCTCAGCGCCCTCGTTGAAGACGATCTCGCCTCCCAGAGTCGTGACCTCGCCCGGCACGTCTTTCGAGGCTGCACCGCGGATCGGGTGATGGACCGTGACGAGCTTGGTGCCATCCGGAAAGGTCGCCTCGACCTGGATGTCGTGGATCATCTCTGCGACACCCTCCATGACCTGGTCGGCGCTGACCACATGCGCGCCCGCCTCCATGAGTTCGGCGACCGAGCGGCCATCGCGGGCCCCTTCCAGCACCGTATCGGTGATGAGGGCGATGACTTCCGGATGGTTGAGCTTCACGCCGCGCTCCAGGCGGCGGCGGGCGACCATGGCCGCCATGGCGATGAGGAGCTTGTCTTTTTCACGCGGTGTAAGCTGCATGTTGGACCTTAGCTGAGCCAGACGCGGGGCAAGGGCTCGCCCCGAAAGGAAACGAGAAACGGACAGGCGGCGGCGCGCAGGGCCTCAATGGACACAGCACAGAAGCGCACTGCGAGAAGCCCGTTCCAGGCACCCGCCGCCGCATCGCAGCCGGGAACCGGGACAAGCTGCTCGCGCGCCTGCTCCAGGCGCGCCTCGGCATCGGGCGCGACATGGATCAGTGTCGCCAGGGCACGGGCGCCTTTGCCGACACTCGGTCTCTCGAGAAGGTCGGCAACCGGCCCCTCGAGGCGCAGCGTGTCGGCATAGATGAGGCGTCCGCCGCGCCGGATGCGCCAGCGATCCTCGAAGAACCCCTCCATCACCCACTCTGCGCGGGCCGCTCGACCGAAGACGACGGCTTCGAACAGGGTGAGGCGCGCATCCTCCGGCATGGTCACGTCGAGGCGTCTGGCGAGGCGCGCCCTATCGAAGAGCAGCGTCTCCTGGGGCAGCCAGTCGAGTTGCGCTCCGGCATGAAGCCTGAGATCGACGAAAAGCTCCGCCACCGGCCCGTCGGAGCGGTAGACCTTCTCGGCAGCAGGCGTCGCCACCGTCACCGACGCGCCGGTCTGCGCCTCGATCTCGATGGAGAAACGGTCGCCGCAGGCGATGCCGCCCGCTGTGTTGACGAGAACCGCATCCAGACCCGCCCCCTCGCCTCTCGGGAGCCGGATGCGCATGGACCCGCTCTCCTCGATCCGCACGGGGCGTGTCCGCCTGTCGAGAGACATTGCGCTGAACGCGACACGGCCGACGGCCCGCTGGCGCAGGGCGGCGGCGTCAAATGGCAAGGCGCTGACGGACATCGTCCCCCTCAAGGCCTGAGCGGCCACCCTGCTCGACGATTTCGCCGCGCTCCATGACCACGAAGCGGTCGGCCAGATCGCGGGCAAAATCGAAATATTGTTCGACAAGAAGGATCGCCATGTCCTTCCGTTCGCGCAGGAATGCGATTGCCCGCCCGATATCCTTGATGATTGACGGCTGGATGCCTTCGGTCGGTTCGTCCAGCACGAGGAGGCGCGGACGCATCACGAGGGCGCGGCCGATCGCGAGCTGCTGTTGCTGCCCCCCGGACAGATCGCCGCCGCGCCGTCCAAGCATGGATTTGAGAACGGGGAAGAGTTCGAAGACCTCTTCGGGAACCGTCTTTTTCCCCCGTTTCAAGGGAGCGAATCCGGTTTCCAGGTTCTCCTTCACGGTCAGGAGCGGGAAAATCTCGCGGCCTTGCGGAACATAGGCGATCCCGAGAGCCGCCCGCTCGAAAGGCTTCATCCGGGCGATGTCCTTGCCGTCGAACAAGATCGTCCCGCCCGAGATGGGCCGGTGCCCCGCAATGGCGCGAAGGAGCGAGGTCTTGCCGACCCCGTTGCGTCCGAGGACGCAGGTGACTTCCCCCACAGCGGCGGCAACGGAGACGCCGCGCAAGGCCTGGGCCGCGCCGTAGTGGAGGGACAGGTTTTCAACGGAAAGCATCGTCATCGGCCCAAGTAAACCTCAACCACGCGTTCATTGGAGCTCACCGCATCGAGGGAGCCTTCGGCCAGCACAGAGCCCTCGTGCAGGCAGGTGACCTTGACGCCGAGGTCGCGCACGAAGGTCATGTCATGCTCCACCACGATCACCGCCTTGGTCCGCGCGATGTCGCGCAGGAGATCGGCCGTGTCGGCGGTTTCCTGATCGGTCATGCCGGCCGCAGGCTCGTCGATCAGGAGGAGCTTAGGCTCCTGCGCCAGCAGCATGCCGATCTCGAGCCATTGTTTCTGACCGTGAGACAGTTCCCCAGCCTTGCGGTGCCGGTGGGCGGTGAGACGTACGCGTTCCAGCAGCGCATCGATCCGCTCCCGCTCCTCCCTGGTGCGACGGGAGAACAGGGTGGCGATGGGCCCCCGCTCCTCCTTGAGAGCGAGCAGCAGATTGTCCTCCACGCTGTGCATGTCGAAGACGGTCGGAGTCTGAAATTTCCGGCCGATGCCGAGTTCCGCGATCGCCGCCTCGTCCAGAGCCGTCAGGTCGTAAGTGCCCTCGAACAGGGCCGTTCCCTCGTTGGGCCGCGTCTTGCCGGTGATCACGTCCATCATCGTCGTCTTGCCGGCCCCGTTCGGGCCGATGATGGCGCGCATTTCCGCATGGTCCACCGCCAGCGACAGGGCATTCAGGGCGCGGAAGCCGTCGAAGGAGACGGTGACATTGTCGAGATAAAGAAGGGACGGCGTGACGGGCGCGTTCATGGTTCACTCCGCGGCAGGAGACAGGGCTTCGGCAGGCCGGTTCGTGCGAAACCGCTGCCGGGATCGTTCCCAGAGATCCTGGGCGGACCCGAGAATGCCGCGAGGCATGAAGAGCGTGACGAAGACAAAGAGACCGCCGAGCGCGAAGAGCCAGAACTCCGGAAGAGCGCCGGTGAACCAGGTCTTGCCCGCATTGACGACCAATGCGCCGAGGATCGCCCCGGCCAGCGTCCCGCGGCCGCCCACCGCCACCCAGATCACGACCTCGATGGAGTTGGCGGGCGCGAACTCGCTCGGGTTGATGATGCCGACCTGTGGCACGTAAAGCGCGCCGGCGACGCCCGCCAGCATGGCGGACAGGGTAAACACGGCGAGCTTGTAATGCTCGACCCGATAGCCCAGGAACCGGGTGCGACTCTCCGCATCGCGCACGGCGACAAGGACCTTGCCGAACTTGGAGGAAATGACCCAGCGGCAGAGCAGGTATCCGCCTGCGAGCGCCAGCACCGAGAGCACGAACAGGACGAGGCGCGTCGCGCCCGCCTGCAGCGGGAAGCCAACGACATCCTTGAAATCCGTCAGACCGTTGTTGCCGCCGAACCCCATGTCATTGCGGAAGAAGGCCAGCATCAGGGCGAAGGTCATTGCCTGGGTGATGATGGAGAAATAGACGCCGGTGACGCGGGAGCGGAAGGCAAACCAGCCGAAGACGAAGGCGAGCGCACCCGGCGCCAGCAGCACCATGAGGGCGGCGAAAGGGAACCAGTCGAAGCCGTACCAGAACCATGGCAGCTCCTTCCAGTTCAGGAACACCATGAAATCGGGCAGGATCGGATCGGCATAGACGCCCCGAGGGCCGATCTGGCGCATGAGATACATGCCCATGGCGTAGCCCCCGAGCGCGAAGAAGGCACCGTGCCCGAGGGAGAGAATACCGCAGAAGCCCCAGATCAGGTCCACCGAGAGCGCCAGCAGGGCGAAGCAGATGTACTTGCCGAGAAGCGGCACGAGATGGTCGGAGAGATGCAGCGCCGATCCCGGTGCCATGATCCCGTTGAGGACCGGCACCAGGATGGCCGCGGCGGCGAGCAGCGCGAGGACGACGATGCTCTGCCTGTCGAGCAGCGATTGGGTTTTCATGCTTCCACCGCTCTGCCTTTCAGCGCGAAGAGACCGCGCGGACGTCTTTGGATGAAGAGAATGATGGCGATGAGGAGCACGATCTTGCCCAGCACCGCGCCGGCATAGGGTTCGAGCAGCTTGTTGGCGACGCCCAGCGTCATTGCGCCCACGAGCGTACCCCAGAGGTTTCCGACCCCGCCGAAGACGACGACCATGAAGCTGTCGATGATGTAACCCTGCCCGAGATTGGGGCTGACATTGTCGATCTGAGAGAGCGCGACGCCCGCAATGCCCGCCACGCCGGAGCCCAGGCCGAAGGCCAGCGCATCGATGCGGCTCGTGCGGATGCCCATGGAGCCTGCCATGCGCCGATTCTGAGTCACCGCGCGGACGAAGAGTCCGAGCGAGGTGTATCGCAGGACCAGGAGCAGGACTGCGAAGACGGAAAAGGCGAAGACCACGATGACGATGCGGTTATAGGTCAGGCTCAAGGCTCCGATCTCCCATGCGCCGCTCATCCAGGCAGGCGTTCCCACCTCCCGGTTCGTGGGCCCGAAGATCGTGCGGACGCCCTGCTGCAGGATGAGGGACAGGCCCCAGGTCGCAAGCAGCGTCTCCAGAGGACGGCCATAGAGGAAGCGGATGACACTGCGCTCGATGAGGATGCCGACGGCGCCCGCGACCAGGAAGGCGAGCGGAAGGGCAATGAAAAGCGATGCGCCGAAGAGGCCCGGCGAATAGGTGCGAATGAGTTCCTGCACCACGAAGGTGGTGTACGCCCCCAGCATCACCATCTCGCCATGGGCCATGTTGATGACGCCCATGGTGCCAAAGGTGATGGCAAGGCCAATGGCCGCGAGCAGCAGCACGGATCCGAGCGAAATGCCGTACCAGACGTTCTGGACGGCGCTCCAGAACTCCAGGCGCGAGCGGACAGCGTCGGCCGCCTGCTGGGCGGCGGCCACCAGCGCCGGCGGGCTGTCGGCAGACAGGTTGGACAGGAGCGCCAGGGCGTCCTGATCGCCGCGCGCCCGAAGGGTTGAGACCGCCGAAAGCCGGTCCTCCGCAGAAGCATCGGCCTTGGTCAGCAGGATCGCGGCGCGGGCTTCCTGCAGGGCCTGCTTCACGCCCGCATCGCCTTCCTGTCCAACGGCCTTATCGAGATTGGGCAGAGCCGCCTCATCGCGAGAGCGGAAGACGGCGCGGGCCGCCTCCATGCGCGTTCCCGCATTCGGGCTGAGCAGCGTCAGCCCGCCGAGGGCAGCCTCGATGGCGCGGCGCACGCGATTGTTGACGCGAACCGGTTTCAGGTCTGCGGGAGCCGCCCCAAAGGCCTGGCCCGTGGCGGCATTGACGAGACCACCCGACGGATCGCGAATGAAGACTTGTCCATTGCCGGCCAGGAGCCTTCCGTCCTGCAGGGCTTCGATGACGGCCTGAGCCATGGGGTGGCCGCTTGACGCCACAGCGCCGATGGCTTCGTCCGTTTCGGAATAGCTGCCTGCGGAGAATTTCGGCAGCGCGTCCTCATAAGGTCCCGCGACAGCGGTGGCTGTGAAACCGACCAGAAGGACGACGGCTCGCAGGAGATGGCGCAAGCAGAACATTCAATCACGCTTTGAAAAAGGAGGATCGAGAGGGCGGCCCCATGGCCACCCTCGTCTTCAGCACCAGGTCACGCGCCGCACTTCTTGGTGACGGTGTTGTAGTTGCCGCATTTCAGGGTCTTCCAGTCGGCGATCAGGTCCTTGGAGCCCTCGAGGTGCTTCGACCAGGCATCGCCCGGAACGAGGCCGTCGGTCTGCCAGACGGTGTCGAACTGGCCGTCCTCCTTGATCTCGCCGATGAGGACCGGCTTCGTGATGTGGTGGTTCGGCAGCATTTCCGAGACGCCGCCGGTGAGGTTCGGAACCTGAACGCCGACGATGGCGTCGATGACCTTGTCGGGATCGGTCGTTCCGGCCTTTTCGACCGCCTTCACCCACATGTTGAAGCCGACGACGTGCGCCTCCATCGGGTCGTTGGTGACGCGTTTGTCGTTCTTGGTGAAGGTCTTCCACTTCGCGATGAATTCCCTGTTCTCCGGCGTATCGACCGACTGGAAGTAGTTCCAGGCGGCAAGGTGGCCGACGAGCGGCTTGGTGTCGATGCCGGCGAGTTCTTCCTCGCCCACCGAGAAGGCGACCACGGGAATATCCGTCGCCTTCACGCCCTGGTTGGCGAGCTCCTTATAGAACGGCACATTGGCGTCGCCGTTGATCGTGGAGACGACCGCCGTCTTCTTGCCCGCGGAGCCGAACTTCTTGATGTCGGCCACGATGGTCTGCCAGTCGGAATGGCCGAAAGGCGTGTAGCTGATCATGATGTTCTCGGGCTTCACGCCCTTGGACTTCAGGTAGGCCTCGAGAATCTTGTTAGTCGTGCGCGGATAGACATAGTCCGTTCCGGCGAGCACCCAGCGCTCCACGCCCTCTTCCTCGGCAAGATAGTCGACCGCCGGGATCGCCTGCTGGTTCGGCGCGGCGCCCGTGTAGAACACGTTCCGCTCGCTCTCCTCGCCCTCGTACTGGACGGGATAGAACAGGATGCTGTTGAGTTCCTTGAAGACCGGCAGCACGGATTTGCGCGACACGGAGGTCCAGCAGCCGAACACGGCCGCGACCTTGTCCTGACTGATGAGCTGGCGGGCCTTTTCGGCGAAGAGCGGCCAGTCGGAGGCCGGATCGACCACGACGGCTTCGAGCTTCTTGCCCAGCAGCCCGCCCTTCTTATTCTGCTCCTCGATGAGCATCAGCATGACGTCCTTCAGCGTCGTCTCGCTGATCGCCATCGTGCCGGACAAGGAGTGCAGAACTCCAACCTTGATCGTCTCCTGAGCCGTCGCAGTCCCGGCCAGGGCGCTGGAAACCAGCGCTGCCGCACTCAGCGCCATCAGGTTTCGCCGCGAGATATTGAATATCGACATAGGTCTCTCCCTTGCCTGCCCTGTTTCAGGTGCAGCACGGAAGCTCCATGCAAGGACCATGCCAAGATCGGAGAAAACACCCTGCCTCTGCCGGAGAATCGGCGAGAGGATCCCAAAAGGTGAAATTGCCTGCGGAACGCCCAGAAAATCGGCGAAAGCCCAAATACGAGGCCAAAAGGGCGTCGCCCTAAGGGACTAGGGCCGCTCAGCGGACGAAGCTGATCGGGTTTCCGGTGACCGGATGGGCGATGACATCCATGGGGATGCCATAGATCGACTGGAGACAGTCCGGGGTCATGATGTCTCTGGGATCACGGTGCGCAATCAGACTCCCGCCTTTCAGGGCGAGGATCTCGTCGCAAAAGCGTGCCGCCATGTTGACGTCGTGCAGCACCACGACAGCCCCCAGGCCGCGCTCCTGCGCCAGTCGCTTCACAAGGGCCAGCACCTCGACCTGATGGGCAACGTCCAGAGCGGAGATCGGCTCGTCGAGCAGGAGGCACTTGGCATCCTGCGCCACCAGCATCGCCAGCCAGACCCTCTGCCGCTCGCCCCCGGACAGGGTGTCGACCAAGCGCTCGGCGAACGGCTCGACATCCGTCAGCGCCATGGCCTCGGCCACCTTCCTGCGGTCTTCGGGACCGAAGCGGCCGAGCAGCCCGTGCCAAGGATAGCGGCCGAGCGCGACGAGTTCCCTGACGAGCATGCCGGAGCCCAGTGGCGTCTGCTGCGGCAGATAGGCTACTTTTCGGGCAAAAGGCCGGTCGCCCCACTCGGAGAGCACCCTCCCCTCGAAGGATATGACGCCGCCCGATGCGGGCTGCTGACGGGCCAGAAGCTTGATCAGGGTGGACTTGCCCGATCCGTTGTGACCGATCAGCCCGATCACGCGCCGCCCGGGAAGGGTCAGCGTGAGGGGCTGGAGAAGCATGCGTCCCGGAATGGAGAAACTCACCTCGTTCAGCGCGAACAGGGGATCTCCGGCATCAGCGATCGGATCGGGACAGAATGCAGTCGACATGGACGGGGATGTGATGGCGCCGCCCTGAGACGGCGCCCCGCGCATTACCACTTGTAGCTTGCCTTCAGGGTCGCGACCCGCCCTGCACCATAGTTGCAGGTGTACTGCGTCTGGCAGGAGGCCACGTACCGGTTGTCGAAGACGTTGTTCACGTTCAGGGCAACCTCGAAATCGTCCCAGGCATACCGGATCGCGGCATCGACCACGGTCGCCGACGGCACCTTCAGGGTGTTCTCGTTATCCGCGTAGGAGAAACCTGCATAACGCACGCCGGCACCGAACCCGAGACCTTTGAGAGGACCTTCCTGGACCGTGTAGTCGAGCCAGCCCGACGCCAGGATCTCCGGCACCACGTTCGGGCGGTTGCCGATCAGCGCGGCGTTGGTGTCACGGGTGATCTCGATGTCATAGGCGGTGAATGTGGCAATCGCCTTCAGGCCATCGGCAATGTTCGCCAGCGCCTCGACCTCGAAGCCGCGGGAACGAACCTCGCCTAGCTGAACCTCGAAGAACGAATTGACGGGATCGGCCGTGAGCGTGTTCTCACGGGTGAGATCGAACAGGGACGCCGTGATCAGACCATCGAAGAAGGTCGGCTTGTACTTGATGCCGACTTCATATTGCCGCGCGATCTCGGGCTCGAAGGGCTTGCCGTAGAAGTCCGAGCCGATGACGGGATCGAACGAGCGGGAGACCGCGACATAGGGCGTCAATCCGTTCTCGAACTCGTAGCCGAGGCCAAGGCGTCCGCTGAACTCGCCCGCCTCCTCCTCGAAATTGGCGGATCCCGCTTTATCGGTGCTCTCCGCCGTGACGTGATCGTAGCGCCCGCTCAGGCTCGCGATCCAGCCGCCGAGCCTGATCTGGTCCTGCGCATAGAACCCGACCTGGTTCATGATGAGGTCTTGGTCGAGATAGGGAACCGTCGGCCCCTGCGGCACGCCGTAGATCGGGTTGACCGGGCTCAGCGGCGTTCCGCCGACGGAGGCCTGGACGTGGTCGATATTGTAGTACTTGTAGTCCAGCCCGAAGAGCAGCGTGTGCCTGAGCGGACCGGTATCGAACTTTGCCTCGGCCTGATTGTCGACCGAGAACGTATCCACCACCGTATGGTGATCGAAGCCGATGCGGTAGAGCAGGAAGTCGGGGCCCACAGGGTTCGGGCCAGGGAATCCGGTGGCCGGATCGAGATATCCGTAGGGGTAAGGCCCGCGCTCCTTCGAATCCGTATGGGCGTAGCGAAGGTTCTGCCGGACCGTCCAGACGTCATTGAAGCGATGCTCGAACTCGTACCCGATCATGGCCTGATCGCGAACGTAGAGATCGACACCAGGCTCGTTGTAGTAGAACCGGCGCGGGATGTACCCGAATTGCGCGGGAACGACCGTACCGACGTAAGGCAGGAATCCTCCCGTGTGGGAGAGATCGAGACGCTGATACGACCCGAGCACGGTCAGCTCCGTGTCGGCATTGGGGCGGAACGTCAGCGCAGGCGCGATGACGCCGCGGAAATCCTTGGCCTTCTCGGTCTCCCATCCGCCGCCGGAGATCTTTCCGGTCAGGCGGTAGGACCAGATCTTGCTGCTGTCGAGCGCTCCGCCGAGATCGAATGCGCCATAGCCGTTGCCCCAGCTGTTGATGCCCGTCTCGACGTAGCGGAGGCTCTCGGTAGCCGGACGCTTGCTCACGAGATTCACCAGACCGCCGGGCGAGCTACCGCCGTACAGGGCCGAACTCGGACCCTTGAGTACCTCGATGCGCTCGAGGAGGAAGAGATCGATGTAGAATCCGCCGAAGCCGTATTGGTAGAGCGGCAGGCCATTCAGGAAAACGCCCGTCTGCCCGGCATCGAAGCCGCGGATGTAGAACCAGTCCGTATCGGAATCGAAACCGAAGGGCTGCGCGTAGACGCCTGCCGTGTAGCGGAGCGCCTCGTCGACCTTCTGAGCCTGGCGATCCTCGATCTGCTCGCGGCCGATCACCGAGATCGACTGCGGAATCTCCTCAATCGGCGTGCCGGTCTTCGCGCCGGTTGTCGTGCGGCTGGGAACGTAACCGTTCACCGGCCCTGTCGCCGTCCCGCCCTGCCCTTCAATGGTGATCGTTTCAAGAGCAATGGCGCCGGAATCCGACACGGCCTGCGCAAAGGAAGGCTTGCTGGATGCGGCCATGACGACAAGGGATGCGAAACTCACACCCACGCTCAGGAGAAAACGACGGTTCATTGTAGCCCCTAGACTCTTCGCGCGGACATGGCCCCGACGGGCTCGTGCGCATTCACGTCAGCAGATCGCTGTTCGCGGCCCTGACTATGGACTCGCTTAAAATCATGCAAGCACTATATTTTTTAATTACTACAAACTACGCCACATTATCGCTCAGAATAGAGGAACCTTGCTGTTTATAATTCATATAAACGGCTCACAACCCCTTTTTGCTTCAGTACCCCGTTATTTGATCGTCCGGCTGCACCCGGTGGCTGACAACAATCAGGATTCCCAAACCAAGCCCGGCCAGATCGAGCGCGCTCCTCCACATGCTTCTTTTGAAATCTTCTAACCTAATACAATATAAGAATTTTCCTGTGCAATCCGCTTGACGGATCGAGGTTTGCGGTCCATCACGCGGGATAGAACCTGCAGCCGCCCTGCGGACAAGACTCCTCTCTGACCTGAGATGGAAACCACTTGGCGCACCGAATAGACGCGCTTCTTATAAGTATTCGTGTATATAAAACAAATATTGACCGTTCTGCGGATTGTGAAAATCAGCGAGCCGGAAAGCGAATGCGGTCCTATATCACCGAAAATGCAAGGGCTTGGAGCCGTCGAACGCTGCTCGTCGCGGCGCTCGGAATGCCGTTCATCCGCATGGCTCGCGCCGACCCGCATGCGCGCATCGCCGTCGTCGACTGGGCGCTGCTCGAGACCCTGCTGGCGATCGGGGCGGCACCCGTTGCAGCGACGGAGCTAGTCCAGTTCAGGAAGATCGCCGTCGAACCGCCGGTCCCTCCGCAGGTCGCCGACCTCGGGCTTCGCGGCTCGCCGAACTACGAAATGCTCCTTCTCTCGCGGCCCGATCTGATCGTCAGTTCGCCCTGGTTCGCCTGGGCGGAGGGCAGTCTCAGCCGCATCGCGCCGGTTGCCTCCTATTCCATCTACGAGCCTGGCCGCCCGCCCTTCGCGCCCGCCGAGCAGGTCACGAACCTCCTGGGCGAGCGGCTCGGACGCCCGCGAGAGGCGCAGGATTATGTGGCCGCGACCTACCGCGAGATCGAACGGGCAAGGCAGCAATTGGCAGCGTGGACGCGCCGGCCCGTCTTTCTCATCAATCTCGGCGATGCGCGGCATTTCAGGGTATTTGGCCCCGACAGCATGTTCGGTGACGTCCTGCAGCGGATCGGTTTCGAGAATGCCTGGCCGCGCCCGACCAGCTACGGGGCGGCAGCTCCCATTCCGCTCGAGGCTCTCGCCCAAGTTCCCGAAGCTACCATCGTCATCATATCTTCCACTCCGCCGGATGCCGAACGAACACTCGCGGATAGCCCGATCTGGAATGCCATTCCGGCCGTCCGTGCAGGTCGCGTGGTGATGCTCGATCCCATCAACCCCTTTGGGGCGCTCCCCTCCGCACGGCGCTTCGCGCGCCTTCTGACGAATGCGCTTCTGGCAGCCGGAAGTGAGCCGGCATGACGGCAGTGCCTGCGTTCACGCGCTCGCGGACAGTCTGGATCCTGGCGGCGGCAACGGCAGTGGCTTTGTGCGGCTACCATGTCCTGCGCCTGCTGCCCTTGTCCGAGTCATTCGACCTGAACCGCGTCGTCCTATTGAACAGTGTTCTCCCTCGCGCGGCAGTGGCGTTGCTCGCCGGCGCAGCCCTCGGCCTGTCGGGAGCCCTGCTGCAGCAGGTGCTGCGAAACCCGATTGCGGATGCCTCGACCCTCGGCATTTCCGCAGGCGCGCAGCTCGCCATGACGGCTGCCACTCTGTTTGCGCCGACCCTCATGGCGCACAGCCGGGAATTCGTCGCCCTGGCCGGGGGCCTTGCCGCCGTCGTTCTCCTCATGTCGCTCACCTGGAGGCGAGGCCTCGAACCTGTGACGGTGGTTCTCGGCGGCATGGTGATCTCGCTGATCGCGCTGGCTCTGAGCGCCACGATGATCCTGGCGAACGGCGAATACATGATGTCGCTTCTGATCTGGGGCAGCGGCGCGCTCACCCAGCAGAGCTGGAGTCCAGCCCAGTCGATTGCCGCAGTCCTCGTCGCTTCCTTTGCGGCCTCGATGCTGCTGCTCCGCCCATTGCAGATCGTTGGATTGGATGATGCGAGCGCCCGCAGCCTCGGTGTCAGTCTCCTGTGGTTGCGCCTTGCTGCCCTTGCCATTGCCGTGTGGCTTGCCGCAGCCGTCACGGCTGAAGTCGGAATCATCGGCTTCATCGGGCTGGCAGCGCCCGCCTTCGCCAGGATCGGCGGCGCGCGCACTCAAAGAGAGATCCTTCTCGCGGCACCGCTGATCGGGGCGACGATCCTCTGGCTGACAGACGGCGTCGTTCAACTCGTCGCAGGCGGACCGGCGAATATGGTTCCGACCGGCGCGGCGACGGCTCTGCTGGGTGGCCCGCTGCTGCTCTATCTCCTCCCCCGAGTTCGAACGGCCGGCCACTCGCCCGCCGCTGCAAATCCGCCACCGGCCCTGCGGATCGCACGGCCCGTTCCGATACTGTTGATGCTCCTGCCTGTTGCGGCCGGCCTTGTGCTCCTAGCGCTGTTTGTCGGTCGCGGCCCAGAAGGCTGGGATATCGCCACCGGATCCCTCCTCGAAGATCTTCTCCCGTTTCGGGCGCCGCGCACCATCGCAGCCTTCGCGGCCGGGGGCATGCTGGCTGGGGCAGGCATGATCCTTCAGCGCATGACCGGCAATCCGCTGGCAAGCCCGGAGGTTCTGGGCATCAGCGCAGGCGCCGGAGTTGGGCTGGCGGTTGTCCTCTTCACGCAGTCCGCGCCATCGATGGGAATGAGGCTCGCAGGCGCGGCGGTCGGCGTCCTCATCGTGCTGACGGCCCTCCTCACGATCTCGGGGCGGACGGAACAGGGATCCGCGCGCCTCCTGCTCGGCGGCTTCGCGGCCGGCGCCTTCTGCAACGCCATCGTCAACGCCGTCATGGTGACGGGCGACATGCGCGCCTTCCAACTCCTGACCTGGATCAGCGGCTCCACCAATGAAACCGGCTGGGCGGAAGCAGTCATGGCGTTCACTACGGCTCTCGTTCTTCTGGCGCTTCTGCCACTGATGATGCGCTGGCTCGATATCCTGCCTCTCGGCTCGGCACCGGCGCAGGCCGTGGGGCTGCCGCTGCAGAAGAGCCGCATCGCCCTCGTTCTGACGGCCTCCGGTCTGACGGCCGCCGCCTCGCTGATCGTCGGGCCCTTGAGCTTCGTAGGCCTCGTCGCTCCCCACATGGCGCGGCTGATCGGGTTTGGCCGGGCTCATCAGCAGCTTGCCGCAGCGATCCTGATCGGATCCGGATTGATGGTCGCAGCCGACTGGCTTTGCCGGACCCTTGCATTCCCCTACCAGCTGCCCCTGGGGCTTTTCGCCTCCCTGATCGGCGGTCCCTACCTCGTCTGGCTCCTGCGCCGCAGGGCCTAACCCAGAGATGCCGATGGAACATCCCACGACCTCGCACCTCCTGCGCGCCGAAGCCCGGGTTCCCCTTTCGGGGCCTCACCATATGATGGACAAGCTGTGCGAGACCTTCACCGAATTCGGGACGGTGGAGCGCTCCGGACGATCCGCCCGTCTGGAAATCGCCTATGGCAGCATCTTCTTGGAAGCCGGCGAAACCAGCCTCGACCTGCGGGCGGAGGGCAGCGACCCAACCTGTCTGGCCTATGTGAAGATGAGCGTGGCCGAGCATCTCCTGAACCTCGCTTCCGACGAAAAGCCCCCTCTCGTCTGGTCGGGCGACGGCGCGGCGGGATCTCCTCTTCCGTATTTCCGTGAGATGCGCGTGGTGAGCGCCTGCAACGTCACACCCCGCATGCGCCGGGTGATGCTGCGAGGATCCGACCTTGCGCGCTTCACGACGGGCGGGCTCCACGTTCGCCTGCTCATCCCGCCGCGCCGAGGCGCTCACCCGCAATGGCCGGTGACCGGCGAGGACGGACGTCCCGCCTGGCCCAAGGGAAACGAGCGGCCGATCATCCGGATCTACACAATCCGCGAAATCGACGTGGAGCGGGGCGAGATCACCATCGACATCGTGCTGCACGAGGGAGACGACACGCCCGGCTCCACCTGGGCCCGGGAGGCGTCGGAAGGCGATGTCGTCGGCGTCATGGGGCCCGGCGGGGGCGATGTCCCGGCGGCGGATTGGTACTTGCTCGCGGGCGACGAGACCGCCCTACCTGCGATCGCCCGCATCCTGGCCTCCCTCCCGGCCGGATGCCGTGCAACTGTCATCCTCGAGATCCCCGATGAAAGCGAGCGACAGCCTCTCCCGAGTGCGGCCGAACTCGATGTTCGGTGGCTCTACCGAAACGGAGCGCCGGCCGGCACCACGTCTCTTATCGAGGACGCCGTACGCGGGATCCAATTGCCAGCCGATGTCGGCCGCCGTTTCATCTGGGCCGGATGTGAGCAGAAAAGCTGCCGGTGCCTGCGAAAGCTCGTGCGCAAGGAGTGGAGCGTCCCGGCCTCGGACCACCTGGTCGTAGCCTATTGGCGGGCCGGCTGCGCGGGAGAGACATCGGGCGAGGCTTGAGCCTTACGCGGGAGCACCGAACTACTCACGCATCGGCATGAGACGCCAAAGAGAATTCACGCGTCAGGGCTTCACGGTCTCGATGACCAGCTCGAACGTCACGCAGACCGGATTGTCGCCGCGAATGAGTTCGCCTGAGAAGATCGCTCCATCGATATCGACGACGTCGATATCGAGTTGCGCCCGCGGGTGGCCGGCCATACTCTGGACGCAACCGCGCCGGATCAGGACTTCGGTGGCGTGCGAGTCGACCCTCGTTCCATCCTCGAAACGCACGCCGTTGAGGCTTCCGATCCCATGAATACGGGCGGATCCGATGCCGTGCCTCGCACAGATCGCCTCGATGGCAAGGCTGATATCCTCGTTCGGACGGACCTTGGCGAGGAGCGCGCCCGCTTCCATCAACCCGCCGTCCTGGCCGGAGAGCGGCACCGGCTCGAACAGGGTGAAATTCGTCTCCGGATCGGGCCGCGCCTCGAAGGTCACATTCCTCATGCCGATCCCGGTCAGCTCCAGCGGCTCGGCCACGACGGTCTCGGGCGCCAGAAGGTGGCCCATCCTTGGGCCATCGGCCGTGTTCCAGATGCCATGGCAATGGAGGAATGGCCGTTCGTCGCGTATGCCGACGATGGCGCAGGCCCGCTCGATCTCGACGATCCCATCAGGCTCGAATGTATGACTGTACCAAGCGGCATGTCGGGCATCGGACGATGCGGCCGGGATCACATAGCTGAAGGGCTCACAGCGCAACCCGTCGAGGGCCACGAAGCCGCCGCGACAGCCTGCAGCCGCAAATCCCCTGGCCACCGCCTCATCCACGGTCAATCCGGGTTCGAGGATGAAGCGCAGCGGAACGGGCGAGCCGGCGCAGTCGCTCGTGCGCTCCTGATTGGCCGGGCCTGGATGAAGAATGTGCCTCATGCCCGATCACCGTCCTTTAGCGAAACTCGGAGATTGCGCAGCTTTGCCCTCCGTCGACCGGCAGACAGACGCCGGTAATGAACCGGGCCTCGTCGGAGGCGAGGAAGACGGCGGCGTTGGCCACATCCCAGGCCGTGCCCATGTGGCCCATGGGAACGGCGGCATTGCGCGCCGCCACCATCTCCTCCACTGAAGCATATTGACCGGAGATCTGCTTGTAGATCAGCGGTGTGTCGATCAGGCCCGGCATGATGCAGTTGGCGCGGATGCCCTGCCGCGCGTATTGCATGGCGAGCGCAACGGTCGCCTGGTTCACCGCCGCCTTGGTCGCGTAATAGGCGAAGTAGGGATAGCCGGTCCAGCGGATGGCGGCGAGGGACGAGATGTTGACGATGGCCCCGCCGCCCTGCCGCAGCATGTGCGGGATGACGGCCTTCGCCGTGCGGTACACCGACCCGAGATTCAGATCGACGGCGGCTGCGAACTGCTCCTCGCTCAGCTCGACCGGCCCGCCCATATGGGTCACGCCCACATTGTTGTGCAGAATGTCGATGCGCCCGAAAGCCTCGACGACGCTGGAAACGGCGCTCTCGGTGGAGGCCGCATCGGTGACATCGGCGGAAAGTGCGATGGCTTCGCCGCCCTCCCCTCGGATGATACCCGCCGTCTCCTCGGCCGCGTCCCGGGCGAGATCGATGCAGGCGACCCGCGCACCCTCACGGGCGAAGGCCACGGCCGCGGCCTTCCCGTTGCCCAAGCCCGGCCCCGAGGACCCCGCCCCGAACACGATGGCGGTTTTACCCCTCAGGCGCTCGGCCATGCATCTCTCCCCGGAATCGGATGGTCGTAGGATCACCAGGCCGGCCGAGGATCGGACCGGCCCAGTGCGTGTCGGAGTGGCGATCAGCTCAGGTTGCTGCCGACGGCTTTTTCGAGGATGGACCAGGCCTCATCGCCGTACTTCTTCTTCCACTCGGCATAGAAGCCCGCCTTGCGCAGCGCCTCGCGGAAGGGCGCCGGGTCCGGATCGTTGAACACCATGCCCTTGGCGGTGAGATCGTCCTTGAGACCCGCGTTCAGTTTCGCGACGTCGGCGCGCTCGGCGACGGCAGCCTCGTTGAGGTTCTTCGCCACGATGGCCTGCAGATCCGCCGGCAGGCGGTTCCACGCGCGGCGGTTGGCCAGGAACCAGAACCCGTCCCACATGTGGTTGGTCATGGAGACGTGCTTCTGCACCTCGTAGAGCTTCGCGGTCGAGATGATGGCCAGCGGATTCTCCTGGCCGTCGACCACGCCGGTCTGCAGCGCCGGATAGACCTCGGCGAAGTTGATGCTGGCGGGAGCCGAGCCGAAGGCCGTGAACATGGAGGTCCAGAGCGGGCTGACCGGCACGCGGATCTTGAAACCCTTGAGATCTTCCGGCGTCTGGATCGCCCTGTTGGAGCTAGTGATCTGCCGGAACCCGTTGTCCCAGATCTTGTCCATCACCACCAGGTTTGCCTTCTCAATCTCGCCGCGGACATAGGCGCCGAGTTCGCCGTCCATGGCTTTCCAGACAGCGTCATAATTCGGGAAGGCGAAGCCGATGCCGCTGATGGAGGCGTTCGGCACGAGGGTGGACAGGATCAGCGGCGACAGGGTGAAGAACTCCACGCCGCCCGACCGCACCTGGCTCAGCATGTCGGTGTCGGAGCCGAGCTGGTTGTTCGGGAAGATCTGGATCTCGACCCGCCCGTTCGTCTCCTGCTTGATCTTGTCCGCCGCTTCCTTCGCACGCAGGTTCATCGGGTGCGTGACCGGCAGGTTGTTGGCGTATTTGTAGACGAATTCGGCCGACTGGGCGCGGGCGCCGAAGCTGGTGACCAGCGCGGCAGAGGCTGTGCCCTGCAGCAGGGTCCGACGTGAAATGATCATTGATGTTCCTCCCTCTTGGTTGTTGTGTCAGGCGTCTTCACGCACGCTCTCGCGTTACAGGAAGCTGGTGGAAATGGCCGGGATCGCAGCGATCAGCACGAGGCCGACCAGAAGGGCCGCGATGTAGGGCCAGATGGCCCCCATCGCCTCGTCGGGCGAGACGTTGCCGATCTTGCAGGCGATGTAGAAGCCGATGCCGATGGGCGGGGCCATCAGGCCGATATTCATGGCTGTCACGACGACCATGGAATAGTGGACGTCGTTGATGCCGAGGTTCTTGGCGATGGGGAACATGAGCGGCGCCATCAGCACAATGGCGGGCAGCCCCTCGAGCACGCAGCCCAGGATGAGGAAGACGACGATGGTGACGGCCATGAAGCTGATCCAGCCTCCGGGCAGTCCGGCCATGAAGGTCGCCAACTGCTGGGCGAAGCCGGTCTGGGTGAGAGCCCAGGCCATGGCCAGCGCCGTGCCGAGAATCAGCAGAATTGCTCCGCTGAGCGCTGCCGTCTCCACGAGCATGGCGTAGAAGGTGCGCCCACTGATGCCGCCATAGAGGATCATGCCGATGATGAGGGCATAGAGGACTGCGATGGTGGAGACTTCAGTGGCGGTCGCGATGCCGCCGCCGACGGCGCTCCGGATGAGGAACGGCAGGACGAGCGCCGGCGCTGCGATCAGCATCGTGCGCCCGATGACCGAGAGCGGCGCCCGGCGCACGCCGGAGAGACTCTCCCGTGCGGCCTTCAGGCGCGCGAGCACCGCAAGCACGAGGAGCAGGACCATCGCCACCACGAAGCCGCTGGTGAACAGGCCCGCAATCGAGACGCCCGCGACGGAGCCGAGCACGATCAGCACAATGCTCGGCGGAACGGTATCCGCCATGGCCGCGCCCGTCGCTAGGAGCGCGATCATCTCGCGAGGCTGATGCCCTCGGCGCTTCATTTCCGGGAACAGAGCTGGGGCGACAGTCGCCATGTCCGAGACCTTGGAGCCGGAAATGCCTGAGACGAGGAACAGCGATCCGAGCAGAACATAGGACATGCCGGCGCGGACGTGACCCAGCAGGGAGGCTAGGAAATCGACGATGGCCTTGCCCATGCCGGTGGCGTCGAGAATGCAGCCGAGCAGCACGAAGATCGGCACGGAGAGCAGGATGATGCTGGACATCCCCTCATCCATGCGGCCGATCATGACGAAGATCGGAACCCGCGTGCTGAAGGCGAGGAACGCCAGCGTCCCGATGCCGAAGCAGAACGCAATCGGCACTCCCAGCACGAGACACACGGCCACAAGACCGACGAGGAAGATGAGGATGTTGACGTGGCCGAGCCGCAGGAGGGTCGGCGAGAGGAGCCAGAATGCCCCAGCCACCGCTGCGATCAGCAGGACCGCCGCGGCGAGATCCCTGATCGTGGAGGTCCTCACGGCATAGGACAGGACGAGGCCCAGCATGGCAAAGATGCCGAATGGAATGGCCGCAACGCGGAAGCTGTTGGGAATGTTGAGCGCAGGCGTCGAAACATACCACTCCTCCATCACGTACTCGGTGGCCGGCTGCAGCATGACGAGCAGGAAGGTGGCGACGAGAAGAAGGGCCAGCGTGTGGACGAAGGCCTGCGCCCTCGCGGGGAACATGCCCGTGAAAAGGGTCAGCTTCAGATGCTCGTTACGGTCGATGGCGATAGCCGAGCCCAGCATCGCGAGCCAGAGGAACGAGATCGACGCGACCTCGTCGATCCAGACCACCGGGATGGAGAACACGTAGCGGGACGCCACGCCAGCCAGCAGCAGAACGATGATGACCGACAGGAGAACAGCCGAGACGGCCTCAATGGGGCGGATCAGCAGAGTGCCCACACGAGGCGCATCGACCTCCTGCGCATTCGCCACAGGGACGACCGTTTCAGTGGTGGCAGCCATTTTGCTCTTCCTGTCCGACGATCCCCCGCCTTCAGACGACGGGACGCTAACCTCAGAGATGACCGAAGCCGCGCAGGGCGGCAGGGGCCGGACGATGGGATGCGAGGCTGACCTCCCCGCCTCGCCTCATGGAGAGCGCTAAATAGCCGGGTCCCGCCAGGCGCATATCGTTTCCTCCCGTCCCCTGATTGTCAGCGGCTGAACCGCATGACAGGTCCATCTTATGGATCTCTGTTTTGCAACGGATAGTGAAAAGATACACGTCTGACAGGTCATTGCAACACGGCCTGAAGCGAATTAGGCTTTTGGCGATGATCCCCTGAAGCGCTTTTGGTCCACATTATGGACCCGGATCGAGCCCCATGGACGATGCGCAGTTCCAACCTCATGACCTGCCCGGCTCACAGAGCGTGGACCGGGCGTTGCGCCTGTTGTCGCTGGTGGGGCGTGAGGCCGAACGCGGCGCACAGCTGAGCGACATCGTCGAGGAAAGCGGCCTCAACAAGCCTACGGCGCGACGGCTCCTGCTCGCTCTGATGCGCGCAGGCCTCGTCGAACAGGAGCCGGTGACCCGTCGCTACTACCTTGGCGAGGAGGCCTATGTTCTCGGCACGCTCGCCTCCCGCCGACACGGCCTGCTCGAACTGTCGATGGAGAGCCTGCGCAATATCTCGGAGGCGACCCGCGACACGAGCTTCGTCTCCATCAGGCGGGAGAACTACGCCGTGTGCCTGCACCGGGAGGAAGGCACCTATCCCGTACGTACCCATGCTTTGCAGGCCGGGAACCACCACCCTCTCGGAATCGGAGCGGGCTCGCTCGCCATGCTGGCCGCCCTGCCGGACGAAGAGGTCGAGCACGTTCTGGCAGCCAACAGGAGGGTTCTGGACAACCAGTATCCCAACTACTCCGTCGAGCAGATCCGCGAGGATATCGCCGCAACGCGAGAGAATGGCTACGCCCTCAACCCCGGCCGCATCTTCGCCGGCTCCTGGGGCCTTGGCGCTGCGATCCTGTTCCCGGACGGGCGGCTTGCCGGCGCGCTCAGCATCGCCGCCATCGACAGCCGCATGGCGGCCGACCGGCAGCCGGAACTCGTTCGCCATCTGAAGGCGGAAGTCGCGCGTGTCGAGACCAAGCTCCGCAGGATGTTTCCCACGAGCAGCGGAGCCTGACCATGTGGGCCAACACCCATTGCACCTCCTACCTGGAAGGGAAGACATGACCAGCAGCTCCCCCCAACCGCATGGCGGCGTCGCACCGGTCTCCAGGCGCGTCATGAACCTGTCCCATTTCCTTCGCCAGACGGCCCGGCGGCATGGGCAAGAGATCGGCTTCGTGTGGGGCGATGCGACCTGGACATGGGCCGAGCTCGACCGCCGCGTCGACGCCATAGCGGCGACCCTTACGGCAAAAGGCATTAGGAAGGGGGACCGGGTGCTAGTGCAGTCCAAGAACTGCAACCAGATGTTCGAAGCGATGTTCGCCTGTTTCCGGACCGGAGCGGTTTTCGTGCCGACGAACTTCCGGCAGACGCCCGATGAGGTTGCCTATCTCGCACAGGCCAGCGGCGCTTCCGCCCTGATCTGCCACTGCGATTTCCCCGAGCATGCCGCGGCGGTGCGCGATGCGATGCCTGACATCAGGTTCGTGATTTCCATCGGCCCATCAGAAATTGGCGAAGACTACGACGGGCTCGTCCAGTCCCATCTGGGTCAACCGGTTCAGGCGGCTCCCGTGGAGCATGACGACCCGTGCTGGTTCTTCTTCACCTCGGGAACGACCGGACGCCCGAAGGCCGCGGTCCTCACCCATGGCCAGATGGTTTTTGTGATCACTAACCACATTTGCGACCTGATGCCGGGCACGACCCATGAGGATGCATCCCTCGTCGTGGCGCCGCTCTCGCACGGCGCCGGCGTCCACCAGCTCGTCCAGGTGGCGCGAGGCGTCAAGACGGTGCTTCTCCCCGGCGAGCGCTTCGATGTGGCCGAGGCCTGGAGGCTGGTGGAGCGCTGGCGCATCACCAACATGTTCACCGTACCGACCATCGTGAAGCTGCTGACCGAGCACCCATCGGTGGATGCGTTCGACCATTCCTCCCTGCGCTATCTCATCTATGCGGGCGCGCCCATGTACCGGGAGGACCAGAAGCACGCACTGAAAACGCTCGGGAAGGTGCTCGTCCAATATTTCGGCCTGGGCGAGGTCACCGGCAATATCACCGTGCTGCCCCCAGCCCTCCACGATCTGGAGGACGGCCCGAACGTGAAGCTCGGCACCTGCGGCTACGAGCGCACGGGCATGCAGGTCTCGATCCAGGACGATGAGGGGCGCGAGATGGCGCCGGGTGTGACAGGCGAGATCTGCGTCTGCGGCCCGGCCGTCTTCGCGGGCTATTACAACAATCCGGAGGCTAATGCGAAGGCCTTCCGCGACGGGTGGTTCCGCACGGGCGATCTCGGGCACATGGACGAGGAAGGCTTCCTTTATATCACCGGCCGCGCCTCCGACATGTACATCTCCGGCGGCTCGAACATCTATCCCCGGGAGATCGAGGAGAAGATCCTCGCGCATCCGGCTGTCGCCGAGGTCGCAGTGCTCGGCATCCCGGACAAGACCTGGGGCGAAATCGGCGTCGCTGTCTGTGTCCTGCGTCCCGAGGCGGTGCTCAACGAGCGCGAACTCCTGGCGTGGATGGATGGCCGGATCGCCCGCTACAAGCTCCCCAAGCGCATCTTCTTCTGGGACGCCCTGCCCCGCTCCGCTTATGGCAAGATCACGAAGAAGAACATCCGCGCAGAGCTGGAACGGCGAGGCTGCCTTCCCCTCGACCAAGCTGTCGAGGCTAGCGCCTGAAGCAAATTGAGAGGAACCGGGCTTCAAGATCCGGCGAGCGACAGTTCAGGGGGCATGGGAGGGGATGAGATGCACAAGCAGGGAACGGTGCTGGTCACGGGCGGCGCCTCAGGGATCGGACTGGCCGTCGTCGAAGCGGTTCTCGACAAAGGCTGGCGTGCCGTCGTAATCGATCGGGACGAGCGGAGTCTCGATCAGTGCCGGGCGTCTCTGGACCGCTTTGCCGGCCGCATCCGTTTCGAGCCGCTGGATATTGCCGACGAGAATGCCGTCGTCCGCTCCATTGCACAAATTGAAGCGGATGAGGGTCCGATCACCGGCTTGGTGAATTCCGCCGGGATCGCGAAGGATATCCCCTCGCTTGAAACCAGCGCGGAGGTTTTCCGCCGCATGCTGGAGGTCAACCTCATCGGCAGCTTCGTCGTCTCGCGGGAAGTGGCCCTGCGGATGCGCTCGCGCGGGGCCGGATCGATCGTCAACATCGCATCGGTGTCCGGCGTCCGCGGCAATGTCGGCAGGGTTGCCTATGGCGCTTCCAAGGGCGGCGTGGTCACGATGACCCAGGTCATGGCGGTCGAACTGGCGCCAATGGGGATCAGGGTCAATGCGATTGCGCCGGGCCCGATCGAAACGCCGCTCGTCCGCGAAGTGCATACCGATCAGGTCCGCGCCACCTGGCTCGCGATGGTCCCGCAGGGACGCTATGGACAGCCGGCCGACATCGCCAGCATGGCGGCCTTCCTTCTCGACGATGCGCTCTCGGGCTTCGTGACAGGGCAATTCATCTGCGTCGATGGCGGCTTCACGGCAGCGGGCCTGATGGGTCAGAAAGCAGCGGCTCAGTCAACGGAGGAATCAAGCCAGAGGGCGTGATTGTCCCAGCTCCACCGTTCGAGATCGCCCCCTACGCGCTCGATGGCCTTGCCCTCGATCCGCGTGAGCCCGGCGCCGGCATTGCCCGACGTGACGAGGAATGTTGCGGAATCCTGTGCGGCGGCTATCCCGCAAACGTCGGACATGCTCTGCCGCCCCAGATAGCGCCGCGATTTGCGGTCCCAGAAGGCGACGATATTGCCGTGAGGACTCGTGGCCGCGATGATATCGCCCGAGCGGTCGAGCGACACGGAGCCGATGTAGTTCTCCAGGGAGGCGAGGTCGTCCTCAGGCATTTCGAGGAACACCGCCCTGCCCTCTGACGTCAGGATGCCGACGAGGGGAACGACATCGAACGGATCGCCCCGGAACTGACACCCGAATACGGTCTCGCCATCGGGGGAACAGGCGAGATGGCGGATGCTCAGGTTGCGCAGGTCGCGCGCAAGCTCGATGCGGCCTTCCACGTCGCCCGTGCCGGTGCGCAGGATGGCGAGGCTGGACTCAAGCGCGCCTTCGTTGACAACCTCCCGGCTGGCTGCTTCCGTGCGCTCCCCCCCGTTGGCGATCACGAGACGCTCGCCTCCGGGCAGGAAGACGAGATCATGGGGGCCGGGGCCGCTCGTCGGCATTTCGCCGATCCGCGCATAGCCGGCATCGGCGTCATAGGTTCCGACGATACCCTCGCCCGTATCCCCCTGGTTTTCCGTGGCGAAGAGCAGTCGCCCGTCATCCGAGAAGGCGCCATGGCCGTAGAAGGAGCGGCCCGCAGCCGCAGGAATCACCTTGCGGACGCCTCCGGTGCCGGGGTCGATCACCGCCATCCAGTTGCCCGGCCTCCGGGCAAACACGACAAGCTCGCGTCCGCCCGGACGAAGGGTCATGTCGTGCCCGCGCGACGGCAGCGTCGTCGCGAATTTCAGACGTCCGTCGAGCGAGAATGCAGCCAGGTGGTGGACGCCCTTCGCATCCGCGCAGGCCGACACGTAGACAGGCTCTGCCGCGAGGGCCGCACGCGGAGCCAGGCTCGAACCGATGGCCACTCCCAGAGTGGCGAGAAAGCTCCTGCGATCAATCTCCATCGAGCGAATTGAACCCCGTCGTGATGCCTAGGGCGGGAGGCAGGGTTGCTGCCGTGATCTCGCGTGCGGACGAAACCGCGTCGCGCAGAAGAACGACCTGAGGCCGACGGCGCGGGTCGGCGGCCGCCTCGCCCAGATCGTCCGGAACGTTTGCGGCGATGGAGCCTGCCGCCGCGATGGAATCGAGCGCCCCTGCTCCTTCTCCGGGCTGTGCGCCGAGCAGCGCCTTTGCGAGATCATGGGCGGATTCGAGGTTGAGGCGGATGGCCCGCGCTGCGCGGCCGCTGCGCCACATCTCGGCCAGGGTCGGACGCGCCGCATCGATATTCTTCCCGAGCGGCCCGGCGAGCTTGAGGTCCTCGGTCACCTCCGAGCCGGTCAGGAGTTCCGTCGCGAAGCGCGTTACGGCCTCCCGCGCGCGGGGCTCGTCCGCGCTTTCCAGCATCGGCAGAGTCTCGCTTCGCCACTTCTGCGCAACATCCCGAGAGGTGGACGCCAAGCCATCCGCAATGGCCTGCCCGATCCGGCACAGGCGCTCGGCCGAAGCCGCGCCCGATCGCAGGGCCGATCTGGTCTCGTCCTCGAAGAGCAGCCGCTCCAGCGCTGAAAGGCCTTGGCCGGCGACGCTCGTCTCACCGAAACGCTCGGGCGAAAAGACCTCCGCATCTGGGCGACCGATAAGGTTAGACAATGCCCGCGACACCGCGTTCCGGCGCTCGGGCCAATGCGCCATGCGTTCGAAGCGGAAGCTTTCTCCGATGGGGCCGTAGCGCAAGAACTCGATCTTCGCCCAGGCATCGGCGGCCTTGCCGAAGGCCTTGTCGAGGCTGGCGGGATCACGCGGCGGCGGCGACTTGCAATACGCGTCCCAGGCCTGCGCCTGCTTGGCCGTCTCCTCGGCAAGCTCCTCATAGCGCGGCACAACGAAGCCGCGCGCCGTGCGCAGCGCCGTCTCGCGGTAATCGGCGGCATGGAGAGTGCCGCTCGCCACGAGCGCGAGAAGAAAAGCGAAACCTGAAAGAAAGCGCTTCAAAGGAAACTCCTAGAGCGACGACACGAAGGCGAGAAGCCTTTCGCGATCGTCCTTGTCGAGGGCCATGTACCGCGACCGGGCCTGCCGCCCTTCGCCGCCATGAGCCCGGATCGCCTCATCCAGCGTTCGTGCCCGCCCATCGTGCAGAAGGCCTGAACCCGAGGCAAGAATGCGGGACAGGCCCCAGAGCGGTGCGGTGCGCCATTCTCGCGAGTCGACACCCGGCTCCGTTGCGCCCCCGTCGAGTTCATCGCCCATGTCGTGGAGAAGAAGATCGGTATAGGCCTGCACGGGTCCCTTTGGCGATGGAAGGGCGGGTGCATGACAGGCGCTGCAGCCGGTATTCGCGAACAAAGCCGTCCCCTCCGCATTCTCGGCCGTAGGCTCCCTGGACGGCGGCGCGACGGCGGCGAGATAATCGCGGATCATAGCAACGAGTTCGCCCGTGATCTCAGGCGTATTCAGGTCTCCGCCATGCGGAGCCGCCAGGCACTCCGACTGCTTCTCCCCACAATCGCCCCAGGGAGCGGGGCGGCCGGGCGTCGACAGGCCAAGATCCGTCGAGAACGCCATCTCGACCATGTCGGAGAGCCTCGCGGCCGAGGCCTTCCAACCGAAGCGCCCGACCTGGTATCCGCCATCACGCGCATACACGAATCCGGCCCGGCCGGAGATGCCGTCGCCGTCGCTGTCATCGGGATCGGCGAGCTTGAGAAGCTCATCCTCCGGGACAGCCTCAAGGCGACCGAGCCCGCGCAGGGCCGGAGCGATACGCGCCCCATAACGGGTGCCCTCCCCGACCGGTCCTTCGAGGTCGTGAGGGACGGGCCCAGCCACGGAGAGGGCGATGCGCCCTTCCGGCTCGACACCGGGAACGGCAGCGGTCTGGAGTTGCTTGCCATAGACCGGATCCGCCCTTCCCGCCCCATCTGAGAAGCGCAGCACAAGGCTTTCGCCTGTGACTTTGCCCGTCGGATCCGTCGTGACAGGCATCCGCTCGAGGCCTGCATGGCAGGATGCGCAGGCGCGCGCATTGAACAGGGGACCGAGTCCATCATTGGCCTTGGTGGAGGACGGCGCAGGAACCCAGGCGCGCTCGAACAGCGCCTTGCCGATGGTTCGGCTCATGCGGTCGTCGGCCATCGCGGCGCCTGCCAAAAGAGCCGCCGCGACGGCAATGCCCATGGCGAGGCGCATCACACAACCCTCACGTAGCCCATCATGCCGAACTCGAGATGCTCCAGGATATGGCAATGGAACATCCAGTCGCCGCGCTCGGCCACGAAGGCGATCTCGATACGCTCCTTGGGATGCAGCAGCACCGTATCGGCCATGAAGCGCGGAACGTCGGATCGCGACGCCGACAGAACCTCGAACATGTGACCGTGCAGATGGATCGGGTGCGGGTGCGGCGTGGCGTTCATCAACTCGAACACGTAGGACTTGCCTGCCTGCAGCATCGCCAAGGGCGGCGGCATCCGCCGGTGGTCGGCATTCGGCCAGGAGACCTTGTTGATAGCCCAGAAGGTCGAATCCTGTACGCAAAGGGAGTCGAGCAGCACCTTGCTCAGGGGATCGTCCTGCGCCACGGCCTGCACGAAGTTGGCAGCCCCCGTCGCGGCGCTGAACGCAAAGCTCATGCGCTCTGCATTCTTCAGGTCAGCCCTTGGCACGAGGGAGGCGTAGAGCGGCTTCGGAGAGAATGGGCGTGGCCTGAGAGATGCTTCGACGGTCTTCAGCGTTGCAAGGGGCCAGGGCTCAGCGGAGAAGTAGTCGAGCACCTGGAACGTGCGGCCCGCTGCGGGTGCGCGCACCAGGACATCGAGGCGCATTGCGGCCCCAAGCCGCCAAGTGTGGAGCGGGAACGGCTCGACGGGATTGCCGTCCGTTGCGATCACATAGGCCTCCGCCCCCTCCACGCCGACTTCGATCATCCGGCTGGCATCGAGATTGAGGATACGCAGGCGAATATCGCCATGGGCGGGCACGTCGGCGGAGAAGGCCTGCATGCCGTTGACTGCGCGCACGGTACCGAAGGTGCCGGCCCGGCTCGCCCCCTCCGGTGTATCGAAAGGCAGCCAGGAGCCGTCATCGGCCAACCGCCAGTCCTTGTTGGCGAGCACGATATCGGCATGCGACGGCTCCTGCTCCTCGCCCTCGACGATCAGGATGCCGGCAAGCCCGCGCCCCACCTGTCCTGTCTCATTGCAATGCGGGTGGAAGAAGAAGGTGCCCGTGTCGGGCGGCGTGAACTCGTAGGTAAAGCTCTCGCCCGGCTCGACAGGAGGCTGCGTCAGATACTGGACGCCATCTTGGCTGTTGGGCACGCGGATCCCGTGCCAATGCATCGAGGTGTGTTCGGGCAGGCGGTTGACGAGCCGTGCCTGCAGCGTATCTCCCAGCCGCAGGCGCGTGACGCCGAAGGGTTCGTCCGTGTAGGTCCATATTCGCGAAACGGGACCCGCAGGTCCCAGGAGGCGCGCCTCGCGTTCGGCGGCCGTGAAGGTCAGCTCATGCCGGCGTCCCACCGGAAAGGGGGGCCGCACGGGCAGCCCTTCGCCTGTCCGCGCAGGCGAAGGCCGCCATCCGAGACCCGCGAGAGAGCCTGCTCCCGCGAGCCCGGCGAGACCGCCCAGGAAGGCGCGACGTGTCGGCCTGAGGCTCACTGCACCGCCGAAGGATTATCGAGGCTGTCCGATCCCTCGATCTCGATCTTGAGACCGAGCTCGTTGACCAGCCCTTCGATGGCGCGGGCTTGGGCGACGAGCGCGTTCACGCCCTCCTCGACGACACGATTGCCCTCGGCATTACCCTCCGCGATCATCTGGTCGTAGGCCTCGACGCCCTTGTCCGCGCGCGCCTTGATCGCTCCAAGCTTGTCCGTTGAAATCTTCATGGCGGTGTCGACCTTGCCGGCGACGCCTCCGGCCTTCGCCTTGGCGTAATCCGCCAGACTTGCACCCTCAACGACGCTGCCGTCGGTGCGGATATACCGGCCATTGTAGATCGCGGCCATGCCGACCTGATCGTAATAATGCGAGTTGTGGGTGTTGTCCGAGAAGCAGTCATGCTCCTCTTCCGGATCATGCAGGATGAGGCCGAGCTTCATGCGCTCGCCAGCCAACTCGCCGTAGGAAAGACTGCCGAGGCCGGTGAGGATCGTGGAAAGACCCTCTTCGGCGCTCTTGCCCGTCACGTCCTTGCGGGCGGCGCCATCAGCGCTCCAGGCCTCGACCATCTCCGAGAGATCGTCGATCAGGAGGTCCGTCGCGACGCGAAGATATTCGCGCCGGCGCTCGCAATTGCCGTGGGTGCAGTTCTCGAGCGAATAATCCGTCGCAGGACGCGCTCCGGCCCCGGCCTTCGTGCCGTTGAGATCCTGCCCCCAGAGCAGGAACTCGATGGCGTGATAGCCAGTCGCCACATTGGCCTCGACGCCCCCGGCCTCCTGCAGCGTCTCGCTCAGGAGCTCCTTCGTGATCTTGCTCGCATCGACCTGATCGCGACCGATGCGGATCTGCTTGTTGGCGACTACATTGGCCCGGTAGAGCGGGTTCTCGTCGGAAGTCTCACCGTAGGAGGACGCATCGACGTAGTCGATCAGGCCCTCGTCCAGCGGCCAGGCATTGACCTTGCCCTCCCATTCGTCGACGAGCGCATTGCCGAAGCGGAAGCCTTCCGTCTGCTGGTAGGGCACCCGCGCAGCAAGCCACGCCTCGCGCGCCTTCTTCAGGTTGGCCTCCGTCGGCGCCGCCAGGAAGGCATCGACAGCCTTGTCGAGATTGCGGGCCGCCGTGAGCGCATCCTCGTACATGGCCTGCGCGATATCCGCATAGGTGGACACAACCGCCTTCGGCTCGGGAGCAGCGGCGAAAACAGGCGAAACAGCAAGCGCGCCAAGCAGCGCCGTTGCAGCCAGCAGGGACCGGGCAGACTTCATGCGAGAGACCTCCTCCAGGACCGGCAGGATTGGCGATCCAGTTTAGAACTTCTAAAAAGCATCTTACTTTTCAATCAGTTAGCTACACGAAGGGAGGCATGGGCGCAACCCGGAGATCGAGCCTTTCTGCCATTACCGGCAGAGCCTTTCTCTTGATCCCCTCCTGCTCTTTCGGATAACCATCCTATCCAAACAGAGGAGGAATCGATGGCAACGTTCACGTGGAAAGGCTCTTACGGCTTTGATATGTGGTCCTACAGCTTGAGTGGATTGGCCTACGGAGATGGTTATTCGCGCTCTACGACGAAATTTGCGGTAAGGTATGGTTCCAGCTGGTCGACGCGGGATGAATTCCGGGGCGCCGGTTTCGCCTATGACGCCGATGGTGTTCCCATCAGCGGGACCGTAAAAAGTTACGCTGGTTACATCGACGGTCGACAGATTTCCTCCATCACCGGCGCGAAGGTTGCCGCGACGACGCTCGTTTCCGCCGCGGCCACGTCCTCGACTTCAGATGACCTGCGCGTTTTCAGGTCCATTCTGTCCAAGAATGATGTCGTCAAAGGCGGCAAGTATGACGATACGCTCTACGGCTTCAACGGGAAAGACAAGCTGATCGGCGGTCGAGGCGACGACTTCCTTTATGGTGGCAAGGGAGCCGATCGGTTCGTCTTCCAGTCCGTGCGGGACAGCTCGGTCGCGGACGGCGACATCATCATGGATTTCTCTAGAACCCAGCGCGATAAGGTCGACCTGAGGATTATCGACGCCAATACAGCTGCCAGAGGGAACCAAGCTTTCAAGTTCATCGGAACGAGCGAGTTCAGCAATAAAGCGGGCGAGCTGCGCTACTTCGGCACGGATGGCGTGGTCGTCGAGGGAGACACCAATGGCGATGGCCAAGCCGATTTCTCGCTTTACCTCGCCGATATCTCCAAGGTCTACAAAAGTTACTTCATTCTGTAGAACCCTTTGGAATCCTACTCCCGCGTACGACTGAGGCGGAGAAGACCGGCATAGGTCGCCACATCCATGAGGCGGTGGGGAGCCGATCAAAACAGGGTTATCGGCTCTCCGTTAGGCCGAGGCGATGGCTTCATCTCTCCCGCGTCCGTCCGCGCAATGCTGCATTTTGGCCGCATCTCGGAAGACGCTTCGGAAAACCTCTAAGTCGTCTCCCAGGCAGCCGATTGCGAGGAGCGCCGCAAAGCATCCAGGATGCGCATGTTCATCAGCGCATCCTCGAGACCATAGGCCAGCGGCCCGGCGCCGCGGATTGCCCGGCTGAAGGCCTCGCCCTGCAGCTGGTACTGATCAGCGACCGGGAATTCCACGGCTCGGGCGGAGCGCCCCCCCGGCACGTTCCCGTCATCGACAAAGATGCGGGTCGGTTGGTCGGGCGGGGCATTGAAGGGAATCTCGATTTCGATGCGTCCCCTCGTCCCGAGGATCTGCACCCGTTGATGGGGCACGAGCTGGGTGGAGACCGTGAAGGTGAGCTGCCGTCCCGCCCCGAAATCCATAAGCGCGCTTGTCGCGCGGTCGACGGCCAGGGTCGGATCGAGGTCCACCAGCGCGACCGTGCGAACGGGCTCGGCATCGAAGAAGTAGCGTCCGGCCACGACGGCGTAGCAGCCGATGTCCAGCAGTCCGCCGCCGCCAATATCCGCCTGGTTGCGGATATTGGAGGGATCCGCATTGTAATACGAGAAGAGCACCTGGATTGCCCGCACCTCGCCGATCTCGCCCTGCTGAATGAGATCCCGGGCGTGTTGCCATTGCGGGTGATGGCGGACCATGAAGGCTTCGGCGATGACGACCCGAGACGAAGCCTCCTTCAACTGCTCCGCCTCCTGACGTGTGATCGCGATGGGCTTCTCGCACAGCACATGCTTACCGGCGGATGCGGCCATGAGGGTGAGAGGAACGTGCAGGTGATTTGGAAGCGGATTGTAGATGGCCTCGATATCCGGATCGGCGAGCAGTGCCTCATAGGAGCCGTAAGCCTTCGGTATCCCAAGCTCGCTGGCCATCTCTTGAGCGGATGCTTCATTCCGCGAGGCTACGGCCGCGATCGTGCAGAGGGGGCTCTTCATCATCCCGGGAACGACCTTCGCCCTGCCGATCCTGGCCGTGCTCAAGATACCCCAACGAACCGGTTGCATATTGTCCTCCTGTCAATGAGCACGCCTGTGACGGCATGTGGCTTTTGAGACCTGTATTACCTTGACTGCAGTTGTTTCACTCTCGTCCGCAGTCGCCTATTCATTGCGATGAGCGCGATAGGTGAAGAAGTCGAAATCGGCCGGCTGGGCGCGGCCTGTCAGATCGTGAGCCGCCATCCCGACAAATGCGCCGGTGAAAGATCCATGCCCTCCCGGCCCGACTTCGTCCGACAGAATGCTCGCATCGAGGACCGGACCGACGGGATGCCACTCTGCCCCGTCGACAGACCATCTGAACCGAAGATCCGCCAAATGGACATCAACGCCGAGGTGGACCGGCCCCCTTGCCGGCAGGGGCAAGTCGCTGTCGAGCGCATAGGTCATCAAGGCATCCGGGTGATCCCCCAGGCATGAGATGACCTGAAGCACCCGCCTCCCCTCGTCGTCGGCGGACACCGCAAGATAGTGGAAGCGGGCGCGGTCGTAGTAACAGATCAGGCCGGCCAGCTGTTGATAGGTCTCGGGCGCGAACTCCACCACCGTCTCTGCCGAACAGCTCCATTCGGTCTGGCGGCGCGCCACCAATGCCTGTTCGAACCAGCTCCCGATCGACTCCCGTCCGTAGAGCCGCAGATAACCCGGTCGGGCCTCCAGCGAAAAGAGGCGCTCCCACTCGGGAGTGCGCAGCCACTGGAACACGGAAGGCAACTGGCCCTCATCGAAATCGTGACGATCCGGCTCAGGCGGGAACGGATGCGGCGGCAATTCGGGTCCTTGGACCTCGACCGCCGGCACCTGACCTCCATGGGCGAGATAGAGCCAGCCGTCCTCTTTCCAGACCACCCGCTGAATGGCCGTTTCCCGGCCCAGCGGAGAGCGCCGGGTCCCAGGAAGCGGGCGGCTGCAGAGATGGGTATGAAAGACCTCGCCCGTGGGTGTCTCGACATAGAAGCCGTGTCCGGCCCTTTGCAGCGGAGCATCCGGAGCATCCTTGCTGGTCAGAAGGTGCATGTCCGGGTGCAGCTCATAGGGACCGTTGATACTTCTGGACCGCGCCATTGTGACGGCGTGGTTGTAGGAGGTGCCGCCCTCAGCGACCGTGAGATAGTACCAGCCGTTGCGTTTCCAGAGATGCGGCCCCTCGACCAGCCCGAGCGGGCTTCCTTTGAAGATGTTCCTGATCGGACCGACGAGGCGCTGCTCGCTGGGCGAGTACTCCTGCAGGAGAATGCCGTCGAAGGAACTCCGCCGCCGGCGGTGGTCCCAGACCATGTTGACGAACCATTTTCGGCCGTCGTCGTCGTGAAACAGCGAGGGGTCGAAGCCGGACGAGTTCATGTAGATCGGATCGGACCAGGGACCTTCGATGGAGGGAGCCGTTACCAGGTAATTGTGCGTATCCTTGAAATTGCCGAGACGCCGCTTCACGTCCGTGTAGATCAGCCAGAACAGACCATCCGCATAGGTCAGCGCAGGCGCCCAGACGCCGCAGCTGTCGGGATTGCCACGCATGTCGAGCTGGGACGGACGATCGAGCGGCCGGCAAACCAGCCTCCAGTTCACGAGATCGCGCGAATGGTGGATCTGCACGCCCGGATACCATTCGAATGTCGAGGTGGCGATGTAGTAGTCGTCGCCAGCCCGGCAGAAAGCGGGATCGGGATTGAAGCCGGGCAGAACAGGATTGCGAATGATCGTCATGAGCTTTTCCGGCGCTGGAGGAGATTGGGACAAGCGAGGTTCGGTTCATCTGCAGTGCAAGGATTCGAGAGGCGGCTGCTGCACCGCTTCATCTCACCCTCCGGGTCTCGGCGCAGGGCCTGTGGTGCCACGCTCTAAGAGCCGCAAGGGCAATTGGATGTCCCATTCGGCGGGATCCATTTTCCCCTGAATCATCCTCAGGAGGGTGCGAGCTCCAGCGCGGCCGATCTCATGCAAGGGCTGCTGAAAGGTGGTGAGCGTCGGCTCGATGTAGTCGGCGAACTCGATACCGTCGAAGCCGATGACGGAAACATCGTCAGGAACCCGAACTCCGGCGGTCGTCACGGTCTTGATGAAGCCGATCGCGCTTTCATCGCAGGCCGCGAAGATGCCTGTCGGCCGCTCCCTCAGGCGGAGGAAGGACTGCGCGGCGGATACGCCGGTCGAGAACATGAAGGGCCCTTCCCAGCGCACAAAATCCTCCTGGCCGAAGCCGGCCGCGGCGATGCCTTCCAGGAAGCCCGTGAACCGCTCCATTTCGATGAACGTGCCTGGAACGCCTGAGATATAGCCGAACTTGCGGTGCCCGAGTTGGGCCAGGTATTCCACGGCCTTTCTCGAAGCCGCACGGTCCTGAACCGTCACATTGGGGACTCGGCCGCCCGGGATGGCCGAGCACATGGCCACCATGGGCAGCCCTGACTCCCCCATGCTGCGCTTGCCGCTCTCCGGAATGCGCCCGTTCATGAGAAGGACCCCGTCGACCTGTCGGGAGAGAGCAAGGTCGACATACCGGGCCTCCCGCTCCGTCCGGTTATCCAGATTGCCGACGATGATGCCGTACCCATTCTGCGTCAGCTCGTCGTCCACTCCCCGCAGGACCTGAGCGAAGACCGGGTTGGTGAGACGCGGGGCCACCACGAGCACGGTCATGGTACGCCGGGTGCGCAGGTTGCGGGCCGTGCTGTTGGGCGTGTAGCCGCTCCGGCGCACCGCCTCCATCACGAGAGCGTGCGTTTTCGGCCGCACCTGATCGGGATTGGCCAGGACGCGACTAACCGTGGCGGTCGAGACACCGGCCAGTTGGGCCACGTCGGCGATGCGTATCTCTTTGACTGTGCGCCAGCGCTGACGGCTCATTCAGCGCATCCATAAAGCTCGGACATGTTACCACCCGATCGTTGTAGCCGATCCGCTACGTAAATTTTATGCTTGACGTACCTTGAAGTCGATTTCAACCTACATACAAAAAGATGTAATCGATTACAAAAATCGATCAAAACGCTTCTGGGAGGAAGCCATGCACCTGAAGACACGCATTTCCGCGTATACCCTTTCTGTTGCCATCGTTTGGAGCTCCGGAGCCTTCGCTCAAAAAGCCGAAGTACTCCATTGGTGGACGTCCGCGGGCGAATCCGCAGCCGTCAAGGTTTTCGCCGACCAGTACAGCAAGGCCGGCGGAGAATGGGTCGACAACGCCATTGCAGGCGGCCCGAATGCCCGCGCGGCAGGCATCAACCGCATCGTCGGCGGCAATCCGCCCACCATGATGCAGTTCAATACCGGCAAGCAATTCGAAGAGCTTGTAAGCAACGACCTCGTTCGTGACGTCGAGAGCCTGGCGAAGGCCGGCAAGTGGCGAGAGATCATGCCGAAGCCGATCGTCGAGGCGACGGTCCGCGACGGCAAGTTCTATGCAGTTCCGGTGAATATTCACGGCCAGAACTGGCTCTTCTACAATACGAAGATCTTCAAGGATGCGGGCCTCGAGCCTCCGAAGACCTTCCCTGAACTGATTGAGTCCGGTGAAAAGCTGAAGGCGCAAGGCGTCATCCCCCTCGCATTGGGCGGTCAGCCGAATTGGGAGCACAACCTGTTCCGCGCCGTTCTCGTCGGCAACGGCGGAGCCGACCTGTTCCGCAAGGTCTATGGCGCACGGGACCAGAAGGCCGCCAAGAGCGCCGAGTTCAAGGAAGCGGCCGAACTCTTCGGCAAGATGCGCTCCCTCGTCGATCCGGGTTCGCCCGGGCGGAACTGGAACGATGCAGCCGCCCTCGTGATCACCGACAAGGCAGCCATGCACTTCAACGGCGACTGGGCCAAGGGCGAGTTCACCGCTGCGGGCCAGACGGCAGGCAAGGAATACGGCTGCACCATCGTCGGGAGGGATCCCAGAGTCGTGATCGGCGGCGACGTCTTTGTCTTCCCCGTGACTCAGGACAAGGACCAGCTCGCAGCGCAGGACAAGCTGGCGGGTGTCCTGCTCGACCCCGCGACACAGCTCGAGTTCAACAAGAAGAAGGGATCGATCCCGGTCCGCCTGGATGTGGACGTCTCGTCCATGGACATCTGCGCCCAGAAGTCCGCTGCCGTCCTGAAGGACCCGGCGAACCAGGTTGAGGCCATGGAGCTCCTGAGCACGCCGAACTTCTCCGGCGCCATGCAGGACGCGGTCACGCAGTACTGGAACAACCCGAACATGCCGGCCGACGCCTTCGTGGAAAAGGTTGTGTCCGCCATGCAAAGCGCCAGCTGAGACAGCCTCGTTACAGATCCGGCGGGAGATCTGCTCCCGCCGGAGCCCTGCCACTCTCGCTAGAGCGGACGACCGATGGCCATTGTCACGATTCCTGCTGCAGTCGCCAGTTCCTCACGCCCTCTCAAGAGGCGCCGGCTTTTCAGCACAAGGCTGCCCGCAGCTCTCGCCCTTCTGCCGACGGCGCTGATCGTCCTGGTCGTCTATATCGGCTGCATGCTCTGGACGGTGCGGTTGTCGTTCACGAGCTCGACGCTCCTGCCCAGGCTCGATTGGGTCGGCTTTGCTCAGTACAGCCGCCTGTTCATGAACGACCGTTTTCTGGTCTCGGCCGAGAACATCCTTATCTTCGGCACGCTCTTCATTTCGGGATGCCTCATNGCTCGATTGGGTCGGCTTTGCTCAGTACAGCCGCCTGTTCATGAACGACCGTTTTCTGGTCTCGGCCGAGAACATCCTTATCTTCGGCACGCTCTTCATTTCGGGATGCCTCATCCTCGGCTTTCTGCTCGCCGTCTTCATCGACCAGAATGTGCGCGCCGAGGGTGTTTTCCGCACGCTCTTCCTCTATCCCTACGCCATGTCGTTCGTCGTCACCGGCGTAGCGTGGCAATGGTTTCTCAACCCTGGCCTCGGCCTGGAAAAGCTCGTGCGCGACATGGGCTTCGAGAGCTTCACCTTTGACTGGCTCGTGAACCAGGAGATGGCGATCTACACCATCGTCATTGCGGGCCTTTGGCATGGAGCCGGGCTGACAATGGCGATCCTGCTTGCAGGCCTGCGGGGCGTGGATGCGGATCTTTGGAAGGCCGCGCGCGTCGATGGAATTCCGACCTGGCGCGTCTATCTCTCTGTCGTGCTGCCCCTGCTCCGGCCGATGGTCGTGACCGCCACCGTGCTCCTTGCGACCGGCGTCGTGAAGCTCTACGACCTCGTCGTCGCCATGACCCTCGGCGGTCCTGGCATCGCAACCGAGGTGCCGGCGAAATTTGTCATGGATCACCTGTTCGAGCGCAACAACATCGCGCTCGGAACGGCGGCAGCGACAGTCATGCTGATCACGGTGATCGCGATCCTGGCGCCCTGGGTCTACGCCAAGTATGTCCGGCCGCAAGGGAGGCTCGCATGATCGCCGCCGTACCGCAGGGGCGTCGCCCACGGCGTCTCACCATCGGCCGGATCGGCGTCTACGCCTTCCTGATTTCGGCCGCCCTGTTCTTTCTGCTGCCGCTCTGGATCATGGTCGTGACCTCGCTCAAGCCGATGGAGGAGATCCGGCTGGGCAATATCCTCGCCCTCCCTGCGGAACTGACCTTTGGGGCCTGGAGCAAGGCTTGGTCCTCGGCCTGCACGGGGCTGGAATGCAACGGGATCAGCGTCGGCTTCTGGAATTCGGTGCGCATCCTGATCCCCTCCGTGATCCTGTCGATCGCTGCCGGCGCCATCAACGGCTATGCCCTGTCTCTTTGGCGGGTCCGGGGAGCCAACCTGATGTTCGGAGTCCTGCTCCTCGGTGCGTTCATTCCCTACCAGGTCTTCCTCTATCCCCTGGTTCGGATCTTTTCCACGACGGGGATCTACAATTCGCTGCTGTGCATCGTCATTGTCCACGTGATCTTCGGCCTGCCGACGATGACGCTGCTGTTTCGCAACTACTATGCCGGACTTCCCATCGAACTGTTCAAGGCGGCCCGCATCGATGGCGGGGGCTTCTGGACGATCTTCTTCCGGGTGATGCTGCCCATGTCGACCCCGATGATCGTTGTCGCGACGATCCTGCAGGTCACCGGCATCTGGAACGACTTCATCTTCGGGCTGACCTTTGCGGGCCGTGAGAACCTGCCCATGACCGTTCAGCTCAACAACATCGTCCACTCCACGCAAGGCGAGCGCGCCTACAACGTCGACATGGCGGCAACCATGCTGGCGGCCCTCGTTCCCCTTGTTGTCTACTTCGTCTCAGGGCGCTGGTTCGTCCGCGGCATCGCCGCCGGTGCTGTAAAGGGGTAAGCATGTCCGCAGTTTCCGTTCGCGATCTCACCGTAGCCTTCGAGGCGGTCCGCGTCTTCAACGGCCTCTCGCTCGACTTCGAGGAGGGCGAGTTCATCGTCCTGCTCGGACCTTCCGGCTGCGGAAAGTCCACCCTGCTCAACGCTATCGCCGGTCTCCTCGACATCTCCGAGGGACAGGTCTGGATCGGGGGGCAGAACGTCACCTGGGAGGAACCGAAGGATCGCGGCATCGCCATGGTCTTCCAGTCCTATGCGCTCTACCCGCGGATGAGCGTGCGCGAGAACATGTCGTTCGGTCTCAGGATGGCGAAGACGCCCAAGCATGAGATCGAAAGGCGGGTCAGTCAGGCAGCCGATCTTCTGCAGATCACGCATCTCCTGGATCGTCGCCCCGACCAGCTGTCGGGCGGCCAGCGCCAGCGCGTGGCCATCGGCCGGGCTCTCGTGCGCGATGCGGCGGTCTTCCTGTTCGACGAACCGCTCTCCAATCTGGACGCCCAGCTCAGGAACGAGCTTCGCATCGAAATCAAGAGACTCCACGCCAGGCTCGGCAAGACCACGATGATCTACGTGACACACGACCAGATCGAAGCCATGACCCTGGCAGACCGGATCGTGGTCATGAAAGAACAGAAGATCCAGCAGGTCGGCACTCCGTCAGATATCTACCATCGCCCAGCCAACATGTTCGTCGCCGGTTTCGTCGGCTCTCCACAGATGAACTTCATCGAAGGCAGAATCGAGAACACTGGCAGCGGACCGATCTTCGTGTCGGGCCAGCGCCGCCTGCCTCTCCACGGCTACGAGTTCACGGGCAATCCCTCTTCCGGACAGGAAGTGGTTCTCGGCGTGCGACCGGAGCATTTGGAGATCGTCGAAGTCGGCGCCTGGCCGGGCTTCAAGGTCGATCTCATCGAGCCGATGGGCGCCGATACCGTGATCTGGTGCAGGGACGGCGACGGCTCGCTTCAGGTCCGCACCAACGGCAGCGCCCGCATATCGACCGGCGAGCGACTCAGTCTGGGGATCGATGCCGCCCAGGTCTCGCTCTTCGACTTGCGAAGCGGCCAACGCCTTTAACCACCAGCAACTCCCGCGCCGGCCCCGCATCACAGGCAGCGCATTCAACCTCGGGGGCTCCATGAGCGTCACAGACTTCCTTTCCATTCAGCTTTATACCCTGCGCTCGATGGAGGACCTCGACCGCATCCTCGATAAGGTGGCCCAGGCCGGATACCGTTATGTGGAAACGGTCGGGTCGCATCTCGATGACGCCGCGAACGTCCGCTCCAAACTGGAGACCCGAGGGCTGCAGGCATCGTCCAGCCATGTCAGCATGGCGGCACTGCGCGAGAAGCCTGACGCTGTTGTGGAGGCTTGCCGCAATCTCGGCATTACGGACCTCTACATGCCCGCCGTTCCCCCGGAACAGCGCGACGTGGACGCGGATGGGTGGCGCTCGCTTGGACAGGAGCTCGGCCAGATCGCCGACCGTTTCCAAAGAGACGGAATCCGGCTCGGCTACCACAACCACCATTGGGAACTGAAGCCGAAGGACGGAAGCAAGACAGCGCTCGAGCTTATCTTCGAAGAAGCGGAAGGAAGTCCCCTCGCCTGGCAGGTCGACGTGGCATGGCTCGTGAGAGGCGACGTCGACCCTAAGGACTGGATCCAGCGTTATCGCAACCGGATTACGGCCGCCCACGTTAAGGACATCGCCCCGGCAGGGCAGAACGAGGAACAGGACGGTTGGGCCGATGTCGGCTCAGGCGTCCTGGACTGGCGCAGTCTGTGGCGCTCCTGCCGCGAGGCCGGGGCCAAGTGGATGGTGGTGGAACACGACAAGCCTGCCGATCCCGCCCGGACAGCCCGCACCAGCTTCGATTTCCTGCGCACCATCGAGGAATAACCGTCATGAAAACCCTGAACGTCGGCATCGTCGGGTGCGGCAACATCTCGGGTATCTACCTTCAGAACATCCCAGCCTATCGGGGGCTGGCGCTGCGGGCCTGCGCCGACATGAAACCCGAGGTCGCACAGGCGCAGGCCAGCCGATACGGCCTCGAAGCCCTCTCGGTCGATGAGCTTCTGGCACGCGAAGACATCGATCTCGTGGTGAACCTCACGATTCCCAGCGCCCATTTCGGCGTCTCCCTTGCCGCGCTCAGCGCGGGCAAGCACGTCTTCTCCGAAAAGCCCCTCGCCATCGATTTCGAGCAGGGCCGCAAGCTCGTCGACGAGGCGGAGGCCCGTGGCCTGCTGCTGGGCTGCGCACCGGACACATTCCTTGGAGCAGGAGGACGCCTCGCCCGCAATCTGATCGATGAGGGTGCGGTCGGACGCATCCTCTCGGGCTCTGCCACCCTGATGTCGCACGGCATGGAGCACTGGCATCCGGATCCGGAATTCTTCTTCAAGCCGGGCGGCGGGCCCATCCTCGACATGGCGCCCTATTACCTGAGCGCCCTGGTCAATCTCCTCGGTCCCGTTCAGCGCGTCTTCGCCATGTCGAGCATCGGGTTCCCGGAGCGCATCGTGACGTCGGATTCGCCCCGCAAAGGTCAGCGGATCACCGTGGAGACGCCCACGAGCGTCATGGCGCTTCTGGAATTCGCCTCCGGCGCCCAGGTCACCTTCTGCATGAGCTGGGACGTGTGGAAGCACGGGCATCCGGCCATCGAGCTCTACGGCACGGAGGGCTCCCTGCGCGTGCCGGACCCGAACTTCTTCGGCGGTCATGTCGAGGTGACCGAGCGCGGCGGGGACTGGCAGGCAAAGGATTCCGGCAATATGCCGCTTGGAGCCCCGAACTGGCGCTCGCCGAACTGGGCGCCGGATCTACCCTCGCGCGCCAACTACCGGGCGCTCGGCCTTGCCGATCTCGCCAGCGCCGCCCTCAACGGCACGCCTCACCGTTCCACAGGCCGTCTGGCGCTTCATGTCCTCGAGGTGATGCACAGCATCCTGGAAAGCGCCGCCACCGGACGCCCCATGGCCATCACGACCATGCTTGAACGCCCGGCGATCCTATCCGACGAGGAGGCAGCCGGCCTCTGGCAAGGTCCGCCTCACGCGGCTACGGCGGCCTGACGGGACGAGGCGCGTGACCATAGTCCAGTATGAACTGCAAGTCGCAATGGGAGCCTGCCGGTGCAGAGCAATGGCTCGATCCCCGATAGGCTTCCCGGCTTCCTGCTCAAACGGCCCGGCTATGGGTTCGGCCCGATTGGCCGAGATAGGCGTCGAACAATGAAGCCACGCTCCTGACGAGGAAGCGCGTGTCGTCGCTCACCGACAGGACGCTTCCGTCGAGACGGATGATGCCATCGCTCTCCAGCATCCGGAGCCGCGGGATCGACTGCAGGATGCTCTCCGGCGCCACGCCGTGCCGGCCACACACCTGCATCAGGTCGACCCGGAAATCGCACATCACGCGCTCGATCAGATCGGCCCGAAGCCGATCGTCCGCCGTCAGCGCATAACCCTTCGCAGTGGCGAGTTCGCCCTGCAAGATGCGCTCGGCATAGCGCCCCAGCACGACTTCGTTCTGGGCATAGCCCTGCGTCAGCCGCCCGATGGCCGAGGCGCCGAAGCCGATGAGAACGTCGCTCGGATCGGTCGTGTAGCCCTGGAAATTACGGTGCAGGCTCCCACCCACCTGGGCCTGCACCATGGAGTCCTCCGGCAGCGCATAGTGATCGAGACCGATCCGCCAGTATCCGGCGGCCACGAGCGCCTCGGCAATAGCCTCCGCCTGCTCGTAGCGGGCGGCCCCATCCGGCAGCATCGCCTCGTCGATCTTGCGCTGATGCTTCTTGAACGACGGCACATGCGCATAGCCGAAAACGGAGAAGCGCTCAGGCCGCAGCTCGATGCTCCTGTGCACCGTGTCGATGCAGGACTCGACCGTCTGGTGCGGAAGTCCGTAGATCAGGTCGAAGTTGACCCCACGCACGCCCGCGGCCCTCAGCCCCTCCGTCGCCCGAGCGGTCTGCTCGAAGCTCTGCACCCGGTTGATCGCGCGCTGTACGGCAGGATCGAAGCTCTGGACCCCCAGGCTCGCGCGGGTGACGCCCGCCTCCCCGAGCGCCGCAATCATGGCGCGGGTCAGGGTGCGCGGATCGATCTCGACCGCAATTTCCGTCTCCCGGTCGAGGGAAAACCGTTGTCTCATAAGATCGACCAGGGCGAGAAGCTCCGACGGCTCCATGACCGTCGGCGTGCCCCCGCCGAAATGCACATGCCGCACCGGCAGAGGAGTGCTCAGGCGATCCCCCACGAGATCGATTTCGCGGCGGAGAACCTCTAGGTAGTCGGCAATGGGGGCGTCCCGCTGGGTAATCGTGGTGTGACACCCGCAATACCAGCACATGGAGCGGCAGAACGGGACATGAAGGTAGAGCGACGCCGTCGCTCCGTCCTGCAAAGAGGCAAGCCACTCGCCATAGGCCTCGTGGCCGATCGCAGCGGAAAACTGCGGGGCTGTCGGATAGCTCGTGTAGCGGGGAAGCCGCTCCTCCCCATACCGCGCTCTCAGATCGTCTCTCATCATGCGTTCCTCAATGCGCCGGAACATCCTCACCCGGCCGCATCTGCGCCATTGGCGCCCATCCGCCGCATCTAACAGTGCCCACCCCTCGGTTCTTTGACCTTCCTCAATCCGAGCTGAGATCGGTGAGGCACGGGTGGAGATGGTTTGATCCAGATCAAAAAGACGGATTCAACTTGGGAAGCTTGGCCAGAAACACTTCGCAGTTTTCGCTGCGGGAGACTCGGAGCGCTATACCCATGGCCGCCCAGCACAACGCCCCTCCGATGGAGACCAAGGATGGCCAGCTGAAGATCGGCCATGGGTACGAACCCACTGCAAAGCGAGGTCTACTCTGTACGAATCGTGGAGTGCTCGATTGACCGGCGGCTCAACGCAACCGCCGCATGTCCGCCATCATGGCCCGCGCCGCGTTGTGGCCCGGTGCGCCCGTGACGCCTCCGCCCGGGTGCGTGCCCGCACCGCACATGTAGAGTCCTGTAACTGGAGCGCGATAGTCGGCGTGGCCCAGCATGGGACGGGCGCTGAAGATCTGGTCGAGAGTCAGGGCGCCATGGAAGATGTCGCCGCCGATCAGGCCGAATGTCCGTTCGAGGTCGAGCGGGCTCATAATCTGCCGGCCGACGACGCTCTGCTTGAAGCCCGGAGCATAGCGGTCGACAGTGGCAATCATGAGGTCCGCCACCTCCTCGCGGTGATCATCCCATGAGCGGCCGTCGGAGAGCTTGGGCTGCACATGCTGGCAGAACAGGCTCGCCACATGCGCGTCCTTGGGCGCGAGGGTGTCGTCCAAGGTCGAGGGAATGAGCATCTCGACCACGGGTTCACGGCTCCAGCCCGACTGTTTCGCGTCGTCATAGGCGCGATCCATATAGGCGAGCGATGGTGCGATGATGATGCCGGCCGTGTGGTGATCCGCCGGATCGCGACCCGGCAGGGCCGAGAAGCTCGGCAATTCGGAAAGGGCCACATTCATCCGGAAGGTGCCGGAACCGGATTTCCATCGGCGCATGCGGCTCAGAAAGTCGGCAGGAAGAACCTCCTCCGGCACGAGGCTGTCGAAGAGCAGCTTGGGATGGACGTTTCCTGCCACCGCCCGTGCCTTGATGGTCCGTCCGTCCTTCAGAACGACCCCTGCCGCCCTGCCCTTCTCGATGATGACCTCTCGAACGTGCGCATCGAGCTCGATTTCCACGCCGCGCTCGCGGGCGGCTTTCGCCATGGCCTGGGTGATGGCTCCCATGCCGCCGATAGCGTGACCCCAGGCCCCCTTCTTGCCGTTCACCTCGCCGAAGACATGGTGAAGCAGTACATAGGCGGTGTTTGGCGTATAGGGGCTCGCGAAGTTGCCGACGATGGCGTCGAACCCAAAAACCGCCTTCACGCAATCCGTCTCGAACCAGCCGTCGAGATAGTCGCCGGCCGACTTGGCAAAGAGATCGAGCAGCGCCCGGCGGTTTGCCATGGAGAGTCCGCGCAGGCGGTTCCCGGTGGACAGGGTGCGCCACCCCTCCGACAGCACCGAACGCCAGCCGCCATCGACCAGATTGGGAGGCTGCTGCAGGGTGAGATCCCGCAGCACGTCCGCAATGGCGTCGATCTCATTGGAATAAGCTTTGTAACGCTCCGCGTCGCGGGCGCTGTAGCGGGCGATCTCCGAGCGAGTAACGCCTTCGCCAACCTTCAAGTACTGTTCGTTCGGGAGAGGCAGGAAATTCGCCAGACGACGCTCGACGATCTTCAATCCATGACGCTGAAGATCCAGATCCCGGATGATCTTCGGATTGAGGAGGCTCACCGTATAGGAAGCCACGGAGTTGCGAAATCCTGGGTGAAACTCCTCTGTCACCGCAGCGCCGCCCACGACGGAGCGCTGCTCGAAGACTTTCACATTGTAGCCGGCAGCAGCCAGGTAGAATGCGCAGACGAGACCGTTATGCCCCGCGCCGATGACAACGACATCGCAACTCTCGGCCACGATCCCCTCCCGCTTCCCTATCGCTCGACCTTCATCAAGCACATCCTGGGCGCTTAGTGAATGATCTGGCTCAGGAATGAGCGGGCCCGCAGTTCCTTCGGATTGGAGAAGAACTCCACCGGCGTTCCTTCCTCTACGATCTCACCGCGATCCATGAACACCACCCTGTCGGCGACCTGGCGGGCGAACCCCATTTCGTGGGTGACGACTGCCATCGTCATGCCCTCTCCGGCCAGCTGAGTCATCGTGTCGAGTACTTCCTTGACCATTTCGGGGTCAAGGGCCGAGGTCGGCTCGTCGAAGAGCATGATGTCGGGCTGCATCGACAAGGCGCGCGCGATCGCAACCCTCTGCTGCTGGCCGCCTGACAGCTGCGAGGCATATTTTCCGGCCTGCTCCGGGATGCGGACCTTGCCCAGGTAATAAAGTGCGCGCTCCTCCGCCTCTTTGGTCGAGACGCCGCGGACGAGCCTTAGCGGGAGGGTGCAGTTCTCGAGAACGGTCAGGTGCGGAAACAGGTTGAACTGCTGGAACACCATGCCGACCCGCAGACGCACGGCCTCGACAGCCTCGGGCTTGCGCGTCAGCTGGATGCCGTCGACACGAATTTCGCCCTGCTGAAAACTCTCCAGGGCGTTAATGGTCCGAATGAGCGTGGACTTGCCCGATCCGGACGGACCGCAGATCACCAACCTTTCACCCCGCGCAATGGTGAGACTGACGTCCTTCAGGGCCTGGAAGGACCCGAACCACTTGGAGAGATTGCGGATCTGCACGGCGGGAGTGGCCGGGACCGGATCGGCGACCGGCTCGACGAGAGAGAGGCTGTTTCCCTGGACCATGACGCATTCTCCTCTCAAGCAAGACAGTTCGTGAACGGCGCATCCATCACCGGGTCTGGGCCCTGTTGAAGCGCCGTTCGATACGGGTCTGAATGAGTTCCAGCACGATGGACATGACCCAGTAGATAAGAGATGCGGTGATCATCATCTCTATGTGGCGGAACTCGGTCTGCCCCTGGGTGCGGGCGAGATACATCAACTCCCAGACGCCGACCACCGAAACGAGCGAGCTGTCCTTGAGCATTGCGATGAACTGATTGCCCGTGGGCGGAATGATGATGCGCATCGCCTGCGGGAGAATGATGCGGGTCATCGTATCTTTGGGCTTCAGGCCAAGGGCACGAGAAGCCTCCCACTGGCCCTTCGGAATGCTCTCGATGCCAGCCCGGAAAATCTCGGTCATGTAGGCGCCGTAACAGAGCGACAGGGCCATGATGCCCGCCGGGACCGCATCAATCACGTAGCCGAGTTGCGGCAGGCCCAGATAGATCAGGTAGATCTGCATGAGCAGAGGGAGGCCGCGGAACAATGAGGTGTAGAAGTTTGCGATCCCCAGGGCGATACCGTTGGACGACAGCTTGGCAACCGCACCGACCATCGCCAGAACGGATGCGATGAAGATCGAGACCGCGGAGACATACAAGGTGGTCGTGAGACCTTGCGTGATCAGGAACCCGATCTTACGGCCGATAAACTCGAAGCTCAGGTCGAAGGAATAGAAGAACACCAGGACGAGAAGCGCGAGCTCGGCCCAGACGACATAGACCTGATGCTTGAGGCTCAGCCGCAGCACCACGAAGACGTTGAGGGCAACGATCCCCGTCACCAGAACGGCGACAACAAGATTGGCGGCGAAGGGCGCGTCCGCGGCCATTCCAAGTGCCGAGGCCAGCATCTGCCCGAACGAGGTCGTTCCGGCCTGCACATAGAGCAGAAGCCCGAACAATGCGGCAAGCCCTGGGATGTAGACGGACGGCCGGGACAGGAGCCTCGGATAATCGACGTTATCTGCGTAGTGCATCGGCTTGCCCTTCCTTCAAACCTGATCCAGTCACGATGTCCTCAGGCCGACTTGCGCTCTCTAAAAAGATCGGCCGCCTGATAGGCCCAGTAAGTGAGCTGGGCCGCCGCCCGGCCCGCGATCCATCCGTTCCAGGCGAGGCCGAAGGGAGCGAAAAGCTTATAGCGGTCCGTCTCTCCGGCGACAGCCTCGGCGATCACGCGCCCGCCGATGGCGGTCGTATTCAAGCCATGACCTCCAAAGGCCGTGCAGTACCAGACCCCGGGTTGCAGCCGCCCGATCTGCGGCATCATATGGCGGGCATAGGACATCAGGCCCGACCAGACGATTTCGACCGGAAGGTCCTTCAGCTGCGGGTAGGTGGACACCATGGTCTTGTGCAGCAAGCGCCCGAGAAGCCTCGGCTCCGTCGTACGGGTGGTGATCTTGCCGCCCCAGAGGATGCGCTCGCCCCCGTCGACCAGACGGTAGTAGTCGCCGGCCCGCCGGTCGTCTCCAATAGCCACTTCGGTGCGGATCGCACTGGCGATCAGCTCCCTGTTGGGCTCGGTCAGCATCACATAGGTCGCAATCGGCAGATAGCTCCGCTTGAGCTGCGGCACGACGTTGCCGGTATACCCGCCCGATGCGAGCACCAGATGGTCCGCCTCAATAGATCCGTAGCTCGTCTTCGCAACCTTCGTCGGCCCATCCAGACTCGTTTCGACGACCGGAGAGCCTTCATAAATTACGCCACCCAGCCGCTCGATCTCCCTGGCGACTGAACGTGCGTAGTTCAGGGGGTGGAAGTGAAACGCGTTGGGGTCCAGGAGTGCCTGGTAATAGCGCGGCGAGACCAGAAGCTGCCTGACCTCGTCCCTGCTCTTGAACTCGACCTTGTAGTTGAACTCCTTCTCCAGCCAGTCGCGATGCGCCTTGAGATCGTCCGCCGCTTCATACCGTACGGCACCCATGATGCCGTGGACCGGCTTCGCGGCTTCGAGCGCAAAGGCCTTCACATTGCTCAGAACGTTGTCGGCCCCCTCGGTGGAAAGCCGGTGCAATTCCTTGGCGTGGTCGGGACCGACCATGCGCTGGACGTTTTTGTAGCGCGCTGCCCAGCCGGGACTGACAAAGCCGCCATTGCGACCCGACGCTCCCCAGGCGACGCGGTTGGCCTCAAGGACGCAGACATTGCGCCCTCGCCTTGCCAGTTCGAGTGCGGCCGTCAGGCCGGCCAATCCCCCACCCACGATGCAGACATCAGCCTTCACGCGACCTTCGAGAGCTGGTCGCTGGACGGCATCCGGACCAAGCGCCCGCCGATAGTACGTTTCGATATAGGACATGATGGTGCGATGTCTGTTCGTGGCTGGGAGATCGATCAGAGAAGCGAAGGGACTATTTGCTGTAGTCGCTGCCGTACCATTTGGTGGTCAGCTTGCTCAGCGTTCCGTCGTCCTTCATGCTCTTGATGATGCCGCTCAGCTTGGCAGTCCATTCCGGATCACCCTTGTCGGTCACCACCACGAGCGGCTCCTTGAAGGCTGCATCGCCCGGAAGGATCTTGATGGGGTAGCGATTCTTCATCGCGTTTCGCGCCGTCTGCTCCGGCGCGATCACCGCATGAATGCGCACGCCGTCGCCCAGACGCAGATCGTCGAACGGCAGCATCGAGTCGGCATAGGTCTTCACCTCGCCCGGATTGAGCGTGTACTTGATCGGCGGCACGTCCGGGGCATCGATTTCCAGGCGGCGGTTGATGTAGTCCTCCGAGGTGGTGCCGGTCTCCACGCCGATCTTCTTGCCGTTCAGATCATCGCGCGAGGCTGCCTTGCTGTCCTTGTGCACGGCGAACACATAGGGGCTGTAGTAGTACACGCCTGCGAAATCGATCACCTGCGACCGAGCCTTTGTGGGGGTGATGGAGCCCACGGCCACATCGAAGCGGCCATGCCAGCGACCGCCGGTCATCACGTTCCATTCGGGGGTCTCGAACGTCGCTTTCACGCCGAGGCGCTTGGCAATCTCGTTGGCCACATCGACGTCGAAGCCTACGAGCTTGTTGTTGTCATCGAGATAGCTCTGCGGAGGCCAGCCGCTGTTGGTCGCGACCTTCATCTCGCCGGCCTTCGTGACTCGGTCCAAGGTCGGGCCGGCCTGAGCCGTCGCGCTCATGGCGGCGGCAAAGCCCATCGCCATCACGGTGCTAAATACGAGCTTACGCATTCTTCATCTTCCCTCTGGTTTGGGTTGGACAGCAAGGCGATGGGTTTTCCCTAATTCTTGGAGCCGAAGCTCGGGCTCAGCCGCGCTGAGCGTCAAAGCAGGATTCCGCCGCACCATGCGGCGAAATTCCCGAACAAATTTCAGATCGCGAGAAAATTCCAGAGACGGAGCAGGAGACCTGCTCGTCGCGTGCATTCCGCATCTGCCAGGGCATCCTTGGCGCGCATCCGCCTTGCGGGTCGGCATGCTCCACGCGATCCGGTCCAAGTCGGTCGATGCGATCTGCGCTGCATGGCTCATGCTCAGAATCTCGCCAAAGACTAAAGTGCTTCTGCGCAGGTAAGCATGCCTAGGATCGGCCATTTGATCATCTAGACACTCCCTCGCGGCTTCCGCCTCTTATCGTTGTCTGACAGCAGACGACTTATCTTAGCCGGTGTCAAGACCGCTGACGTGAGGTGAGAGCATCCCTGCTCCGCTTTCAGGCAGAGAGAGCATTTCCTGTCTTGGGGAAGTCGTCAACGGCTCGATGCAGTCCTGACCGGCCTACCTTCGGACGGCAGGAAACAGATGGCCTGCGACGGCAAGTGCACACGCTGATTCCGAGGGCGCCGCAACTGAACATTGTTCACATCGCAGGGCGAGATTTGCCTACTTGCGCACGAAGCTGAAAGAGAAACGGCTGCCGCGATGATAATCCTTGGCATAGACCACCGGCAGTCCGGTCGGAGTGAAGGCGGTCTCCGTGATCAGGAAGGCCGGCCCGAAATCATGCAGATCGTTCCGCTCCCTGACTTCCGGCGGAAGCATGATGGAGGTGGCGGATGCCGTGGACATCCGGGGGCGCTGCCCGTGCCGCTCCAGCAGATCGAGAAGGGAGCCGCTCCAGTCGACATCGTACAGACGCTCCGGAATGATGGAGCGCGGGATATAGTCGACGCAGTAAACCAGAACTTCCTCGCCCTGCATCCGAAGCCGCTCGAGCCGCACGACACGCGCATCTGGCGCAAGGCGTAGCGCCGTCTGCACCTCTTCCGATGCCACCTCCTCGGAAATGGACAGCACCTTGTTTGTCGGGCGGTAGCCTGACCGATGCATCATGTCGGTGACGCTTTCGAAACAGGTGATCGGGCGCTCGACTTGAAGTGCCGCAGCAGCCGAGACGAAGCGCCCTTTGCCGTGCTTCACATAGATGGCACCGTCCTGCTCCAGAAGTTTCAGGGCCTCGCGCAAGGCGGGACGGGAGATCTGAAACTGCTTGGTAAGCTCCGCCTCGGTTGGGAGTTGGTCGCCCGGTTTCAGCCCCTGATCGCCGATCAAAGCACTGATCGCATCCCGCAGTTGCAGAACCAATGTTCGCTCATCGCGCAGCGGCGTAACCAGTGACATGTTCATTTCAGCCTAGATCGTGAAGCCAGTTGTCAGGCAACTCAAGCATTGAACCATCTTCATGACGCGCGCAAGTCGCCCACGGCAGCCCTCTGTCCGTCCATTCGCCACTGCCTTACCGAAAGCTGTCCTTGGCAGGCCAGCAGACTTCTCCCGAATGCAATTCGCTTGACACTCTCCAAAGGCCATGGCTTAGTTGTCAGACAACTGTCCGCACGGCCCGTTCAGGTTGTGCCCACAACATACCGAGAGATCCCGATGCTGAACTTTGACGAGAAGCGCTTCCTCCGTATTCAGTCCGGAGCGGTTTCCCATGCCGGCGGTATCTCTCGCGCCGTCCAGGAATGTCTCGGCAAGGGCGCCGAGAACCTTTTCTTTCTGGGCACGGGCGGCGCAGCGATCCTGATGACGCCCGCCTCCCAGATGCTTCAACGTCGGTCATCCTTTCCGACCTTCCTCGAAGTTTCGGCAGAGCTGGTCCTGACCGGCCATCAGGCGCTCGGCCCGAAATCGATCGCCGTCATTCCTTCCCTCTCCGGCACGACGAAGGAAAGCGTCGAGGCAATGGAGTACTGCAAGGCGAAAGGAGCGAAGGTCATCAGCCTGACGGGACACGGAGAAACCCCGCTGGCCAGAGGCGCCGATTACGCCTTCGTGAACTTCGCCGAGGACGATACCTCCTGTGAGTCGTTCTACATTCAGTCCCTGCTCATCGCGCTTGCTGTCATGAATCGGCGTGGCGAGTTCCCGGGCTATGAGGAAACCGTACAGGAACTGGTACGGCTGCCGCATGCGCTGCTGGCTGTGAAGCGCGGTTACGAGGAGCAGGCGGAACGTGTGGCCGAGGAAATCAAGGACGAGCCATACCACATCATCACGGGCGCTGGCTCCACCTGGCCGGAAGCCTTCTACTACGGCATGTGCATCCTCGAGGAGATGCAATGGATCCGCACCCGTCCCGTGCACGCATCAGACTTCTTTCACGGCACGCTCGAGCTGGTCGAGAAGGGCGTCAGCGTGATGCTCCTCAAGGGTGAGGATGCATCGCGCCCCCTGGTCGAGCGCGTCGAGCGCTTCCTCCCGGCCTACACGGACAAGGTCTGCGTGTTCGATACGGCCGAGTTCCCGCTCCCGGGAGTTTCCGATAAGGTACGGACCTTGATCTCACCAGTTGTCCTGGCGACCATTTTCGAGCGGATCAGCGCGCATCTCGAGGTGAAACGCAACCACCCGCTGACGACGCGGCGCTACTACAAACGCGTCGCCTACTAGGATTCAATGCCGCCCGATGGTTCACACGAGGTAGCTTGATGGACTCCTTCGACTTTGCGACCGTCGGCGACAATTGCATTGACCGCTTTCTTCCCCCGATCAGCCTTTCGCTGATCGGGGGAAATGCGGTCAATGTCGGCGTCCAGCTCAGCAGGCTCGGGCTCAGGACCGGTTATTTCGGTGTGGTGGGTCATGACGAAGATGGCCGCCGCATGCTGACCTGCTTTCGCGACAACGGACTTTATACGGATCACGTCCGGGTTCTTTCCGGCACGACCGCCTACACGAATATCGAGGTCGATGAAGCCGGGGATCGCACTCTGGCCTTTGAGGAGTTCGGCGTCTGCAGGGGCTACCGCCCAAGCGCTACAGACATGCAAACCCTGCTACGGATGCGCCATGTCCACATCGGCTGGCTCGACGATGGCGGCGCGACACGGCGCGCCTTGAGTGCCGCCGGCGTGAGTGTCTCGCAGGACATCTCCGTCAATGCCGAACCGGCCAATCTCGGCATCGAGGGTCTCACCATTGCCTTCGCATCCGCCGGAGAAGACATGTCCCGCGCCAAGGACCTGCTCCATTTCCTCCATGCGGGAGGAGCCAAGACCGCAGTGGTCACGTGCGGATCCCTCGGCAGCATCGCCTCTGACGGCACAGGGGTGGAATCGGTTGGGGTCAGGACGCTAGACGCCGTCGACACGACAGGAGCTGGCGACAGCTTCATCGCGGGCTTCATCTCGGAGTACGTTTTCGGGAAAGACCTGCAGACCTGCCTCGCCAAGGGCCGCGATGTCGCGGCCGAGACCTGCCGTCATGTCGGCGGCTTTCCGCAACAGGCGCAGTCCCTGGAATAGCAGACCCTCAAGAAGCACAGGGTCTCGGCGTCTATTCGGCCGCCTTCATTCCGCGCACAGCCCTCTCCGCCTCACGGGCGCGCTCTTCGTCGAGCCCATTGTCTCGCCCGAGATAGAGCGTGTGCGACGGGAGCGCGAAGCCAGTCCCGCTTTGCTCAACGACTTCCATGCAGCGAAGGAGCAGTTCTTCCTGGATCTCAAGGAACTCATCGTAATCCTTAGCATGCACATAGGCGAAAACCTCCAGGTCGAGGGAATGCGCACCCAACCGGATGAAACGGACGCGCGCCGGGTCAGGATCGACCTGAGGGTGCCTGAGGAGCATTGTGCGCAGTTCCTGCAGAAGAAAGCGGACCTGATCGGGACTTGTCTCGTACCGGACATTCAGGACGGGATGAAACCAGAAGCGGTCGCGTTTCGAGTAGTTCTCGATCTGAAGCGAAGAGAATTCGCCATTGGGGACCGTCAGGATCGTCCGGTCCAGCGTCCGAATTCGGGTGGACCGGATCCCTATTTCCTCCACTGTGCCGAGTGCCGAGCCGAACCGGCAGAAATCGCCGATCCGGACGGGGCGATCCGCAATCAAGGTCAGGCTTCCGATCAGGTTCTCGAAAAGCTTTTGCGCGCCAAGAGCAATGGCCAGACCGCCGATACCGAGAGCCGCCAGTCCTGTCGTCACGTCCACGCCGAAAGCCCCGAGGAGCGTGATCCCGAGAATGACGATGAGCAGCGCCTTGGCTGCGCGCTTTGAAAAGCTGACCGCGGAGTAGGCCGTCAGCTGCCCGCGCCTCGACATCCGGCCCAGCACGACGGCTCCGGCGGCATCGGCCGTGCGCCAGAGGAGCCAAGTCATGGCAAAGAAGCCGATGATCTGCCCGAGAAACACCACGCGGTAACGGGCGACGACTGATATGCCGAGAGGCTCGATACCAGCCCTGAAAACGAGCACAGCAACGAGGACACCGATGGGTCCGGCGCACGCTTCGAGATAGCGCGTCAGGTCCGTTTCCTCGCCACGACGGCGGAAGATGCGCAGGAGCGGGCCTCGCATGCCTGTCATGAGCAGCCAGATGAGTCCCGACGTCAGGCCGGCAAGAACGACAAGGGCCAGCCAGTGAGACGTCGGCACCCCGCCGATCGTGGGCCCCTTGGGCAGCCTGTCGACCAGGGAGGTCCCGGAGGTGTTGTTCTGAATCGACCGTGCAAGTGCCGGCACTTTCTCCAGCGTATCAGCGGAGACGTACCACAGGGGAACGCCGTCACGCTCCACGCGCCTTGCCAGCAAAGGGATCTCGCCGCCGGCTGCCCTGATGACGCCGAAGCGCTCGGCATTCTCCGCGAGATTGTCATCGAGCCGTCCGGCTGCCGTCGCACTGAGTTCGGCAGGTGTCGTGATAGCGCCGGATCGGTCGAGCACCTCCTGGAAGCCCTTGGCCAATTCCGGTCCTGAGAGGATGAAGCGCCCATTCCTGTCGCGGATCTGCTCAACCTCGAGGAATTGCGCGGCGCGCCCGTAATCCGCATCCGCAAGCGCACTGATCAGCCCCGACACGAGGCCCTGAGGCGTCTCGCGGCCGAGCGGATCCCGTTGCGTGGCGGCGGCCTCGTTTGCAGCAGATGCGGCTCCCGGCGTGGCAATGCCCTGCGGCCAAGCGGCTGACGTCAACAGCAGCAGGACGAGGGCCGAGAGGAGGATACGGGCGAGCGCTGTCACGCTCATCCCGTCCTGCGATTCAGCAATGAGCCTGCTCGGAAGGTTGGAAGGCGAATGCACGTCGATTCTCCTCTCAGCTAGGAAAGCCGCCGGGTTGTCCCGGCGGCTCGCTATGCGTGCGCCGCCCCCTCGGGAGCGGCGCAGGTCTAAGGGCGGCTCTTACGACGCGGCGCTCATCTCGCCCGTCAGCCAGTACTTGACGCGCGCCGGATGCTCGCTGATGTAGTTCTCCACAGCCTTGTCGACCGAAGTTTCGTTCGCATTGGACATGGCAGCCTCGAGCTCGTTCAGCGGCAAATGCATGCGCATCAGGAACTGGGCGACCTCCGGATAATCGCTCTGGAAGCCCTGGCGGGCGACTGCATAGACGCGCTCTACGCCACCGAGGGCATTCTTCGGATCGTCGAGGTAGCGCAGATCGTACTTGCCGAACATCCAGTGGGGGCTCCAGCCCGTCACCACGATCCACTCCTTCCGGCGGATGGCCCGGTCGAGTGCGGAGACCATGGCGGCATCGCTCGCCGTGGTCAGATCGTAGCCGCTCAGGTCATAGGTTTTGATCGCCTCCTTTGACAGGCGGGTAAGCCCGGCTCCGGGATCGATGCCCTGCACCTTCGCGTCCAGCTTCTCCTTCACCTCCGGCTTGGCCAGATCGGCAATGGAGGAAACCTGATCCTCCGGGATATAGCTCGGAACAACCCAGCCGAGCTTGGCATCGGTGTAGAGTACGCCGAGCGGCACGACCTTGTTGCCGACGCGCTCCCAGTAATCCTTATGGGTTTCCGGCAGCCAGGCCATCATCATGGCATCGATATCGCCCTTGGCGACACCCTGGTACTGCGGAGCGATATCGGTCTGAACGAGTTCGACCGTCTGCGAGTAGTTGTCCTCGATGAGCTTCCTGGCGAGTTTTGTGACGAACTCGGCATCGGCCCAGGCGGTCCAGCCGATCTTGACCGGCTTCTTCTCCTCCTGTGCCTGCAGCGTGCCCGCAAGGCCTGTGGTCAGGGCCGCCGCGAGGGCGATCCGGGCGAAGGTCTTGAGCATAGGGTTCTCCTTTTAGCTCTTGGGTTTGGTCGAACACCGGACCGCCTCCGGTCGGGTGTTCGGCGTCAGGCGCCTGCCTTGGCAGGCGCGGTCTCCATGTCGGCAGCTCCGTGAGCAACTGCGGCGCGGCGCGGCGCCAAGCGCGGAAGCTTCAGTGCCGCCGGACGTGAGAGGCTTTGCGTCAGGCGATCGAGGATGATGGCCAGGATAACGACCGCGAGACCGCCCTCGAAGCCAAGCCCGACGTCGAGGCGCTGGATGCCCGTCAGCACGGTGTTGCCCAGCCCTCCGGCGCCGATCATCGAGGCGATCACCACCATCGAAAGACCGAGCATGATGGTCTGGTTCACGCCGGCCATGATGGATGGCAGAGCCAGCGGAAACTGCACCTTGAACAGGAGTTGGCGGTCGGTGCACCCGAAGGCGAGGCCAGCTTCGACGAATTCACGATTCACCTGGGTCAGGCCCAGCGCCGTGAGACGCACGACAGGCGGCATCGAAAAGATCACCGTCGCAATTGTTCCGGGCACTGCGCCAAGACCGAAGAACATGGCGGCAGGAATGAGATAGACGAAGGCCGGCATTGTCTGCATCAGGTCCAGCAAGGGACGCGCACCGGCCGCCGTCATGGGGCTGCGCGCCATGAGGATGCCGAGAGGGATGCCGATCGTGATGGCGATGGCCGTCGCAGCCGTCACGAGGGCAAGCGTCTCGATGGTCTCCTTCCACAATCCCATGCCGACGATGAGAAGAAGCGCGGCACCGCTGGCAAGGGCGAACTTCCAGCCGATCCGCCAGAGAGAAAAAGCCGTGGCGGCGGCAATGAAGGCCCAGGACGGAAGCCAGAGCAAAGCGCTCTCGATGCCGTCGGCAAAGAAGCCGATCCCGTCCGCAATGGCATCGAGCGTCGGGGAAAAGTTGTCGAGCATGTATTCGACAACGGCGCTTGCTCCAGCGCCTATGCTGATATCGAAGTCCATGGATGTATCCGTTACGCGCTGCCGTTCAGCCGGCGCGGTCGAGGGTCATGAGGAGTGACGACTTGGAGATGGCGCCAAGATAGCGCCCTTTTGGATCCACCACCGGGACAGGCCAGCGACTCTCGGCAACGCGGCCCATGACCTGTGCCAAGAGCGTATCGGCATCGATAGGCGTCGTGTCCGGGAGGAAGGCGTTGCGATACGGATCCGGCCCGCCGGCGCGGACGGCATCGTTGAGCGAATCTGCGCTGACCATTCCCTGGTAGCGCTTGTCGCGGGCAATCACGATGGCCACGTCCCGGTCATGGGCGCGCATACGTTCGAGCGCGGCGTTCACGCTAAGGCCGGCCCGGTCGATCAGCGTCACCTGACTGTGGCGGGCGATGTCGCCGGCACGGAAGACGTGGCTGACGTCGACATTGCGGAAGAACGACCGGACATAGTCGTTGGCCGGGCTCATCACGATCTCTTCCGGCGTGCCCACCTGGACGACGACGCCGTCCTGCATGATCGCAATCCTGTCGCCGATCCGCATCGCCTCGTCGAGGTCATGGCTGACAAATACGATCGTGCGGCTTTTCTCGGCCTGCAGACGCAGGAGTTCGTCCTGCATTTCGGTGCGGATCAGAGGATCGAGCGCCGAGAAGGCCTCGTCCATGAGGAGGATCGTGGGTTCGTTGGCGAGCGCGCGGGCAAGACCGACGCGCTGCTTCATGCCGCCGGACAACTCGTCCGGACGGCTTGCTGCATAGCGGTCCAGCCCGACGGCTTCGAGAGCCTGTAGCGCCTTCCTGTTGCGCTCCGCCTCGGGAACGCCTGCGATTTCGAGCCCGAAGGCCGTGTTATCGAGAACCGTGCGGTTGGGCAGCAGCGCGAAACTCTGGAATACCATGCTCATGTCGCGCCGACGAAGCTCGATCAGGTCGCGCTTGCTCATGCGCGTGACGTCCTGACCGTCCACCAGAATGGATCCAAGCGTCGGCTCGATCAGCCGGTTGAGCAGGCGCAGCAGGGTCGACTTCCCGGAGCCTGAGAGCCCCATCACGACGAAGATCTCACCCTCCCGGATGCCGAAGCTCGCGTCGTTCACACCGATGGTGCAGTGCGCCTCCTCCTGGACGGCATCCTTGCCCTGCCCTGCCCGGATCAATTCGACGGCATGAGCCACGTCCGCGCCGAATATCTTGAATACATTGCGCAGCGTGATCTTTTCAGCAGCAATTCCGGCTACACCATCACCGCGCCCAGTAACGTCTTCAATAATCATCAATACCCCGTTTCCCCTCTCTTAAAGATTAGGGGATGCCTCCATTGTGTATTTGTCGACCATGGAAATAATTATAGGATCAGAAGCGATAATATCTACGCACCGCAAAGGATAGGCATTTGGACATGTCAAGCGAAGCGCCCGAAGTTTATCACTTCTGTAGCCTCACCTATCTAGACCGCTCAGCCCGAAAAGCCAACCCCTTGGACACGAATTGGCTACATTCCTCAGTTAGCCACCTTCGTCCACTGATAAGCCCAAGGCGTACTTTAGGTTAGAAAACAGCAAGTTAGTGCTGATAGCCGCGCCTCAGGGCCGGCACGAGATTGCATTGAAGCCTGGCCACTGAGACGGAATGACAATGCTTGGCACCCTACGTCCGGTTCTGGCTCTCCTCTTGGCCGTTTTCCTGCTCATGGTCGGAAGCGGACCCCTCAGCACGGTCATCAGCGTTCGCCTGGAGAGTGCCGGAACCGTTCCGGCAATAATCGGCTTCGTGATGTCGGCCTATTTCGCGGGCCTGACGCTCGGCTCGCTCTTTGCCTACCGGATCGTGACCGGCTACGGCCATATTCGCGCATTCACCGCATTCGCCTCGGCCCTTTCAGGCATATCCCTGATCTATGCTTTGCATCTCGACCCGCTGCTTTGGGCCGTCCTGCGCCTGCTCGATGGTTTCTGCATGGCAGGTTTGTTCATCTGCGTCGAAAGCTGGCTCAACGAAAGCACGACGAAGGCCACGCGAGGAAAGGTCCTGGCCTCCTACATGATCTGCCTTTACTCGGGTCAAGCGGGCGGCCAGTTCATGTTGAACGTGCAGGATGCATCGGGCTACCTCCTGTTTATCCTCGTTTCCATGCTGATTTCCTTTGCCGCCATACCGGTGGCTCTGACCCGTGTTGCCCCACCGGTCCTACCCCATGTGGAGGGCCTCAGCTTCCATCGGCTGTACCGGGCCTCGCCGTTGGGTATCGTCGGCACCGTTGCGAGCGGACTGGTCCTGGGCTCGCTTTACAGCCTTGGGCCTGTCTTCACGAGCGGGATCGGCTTCGACCTTTCGCAGACCGGGTTGTTCATGAGCACCGTGATCTTCGGTGGAGTGCTGCTCCAATTTCCCGTCGGTCGCCTGTCCGATATCTTTGACCGCCGTCTCGTTATCGTCTGTGTCCTCGGAGCGATGGTTCTGGTCAGCGCCGGCACTGCGGCCGTAGCGGAATCGGGAAACATCCTGCTCTACTTGGCAGCCCTCGTGTTCGGCGGCGTCTCGTTCGCCCTCTATCCCCTATGCGTCGCACACACGAACGACCACCTCGACGCCGCTGCGCGCGTGTCCGCCAGCGGGGGCCTGATCCTCGCCTACTCGGCAGGCGCAACCGCGGGACCGCTCCTCTCATCGATGACAATGACGCTCACCGGAGCTGCAGGCCTGTTCGCATTCACGACCGTGATCAGCGGTCTTGCGCTGATTTACGGCCTATGGCGCATGCAGGTGCGCCCCTCACCGCCAGCCGAACAGCAGGGTCCCTACCAGATGCTGCCGCGTACAACGCCTGTGGCCGCACCTCTCGACCCACGGGCGGGGCAAGAACTCTAGTGAATGCTCATGGAGTTCAGGCACGTGGTCTCTAACCGCCATCAGGATACCTGGAGCGAGCGAGAGGCATCTTCATTGGTCGCCACGCGCTTGGCTGCCACCTCCTCGATGTGACGCCTGATCGCAGGATGTTGCGCCAGGAATCCGTTGAAGTCCCGGACATCCAGGCGGAGCAGAAAGCAGTAGCTGATCGCGTGCACGTCCGACTGGCGTGGCAGTCCCGTGAGAAGAGCAATCTCGCCCACGAAGTCGCCGCGGCCCAAGCGGATCTTGTGTCCGGGGATACTCACCTCCACAGCGCCCGAGGCAATGAAATATACGGCATCGCCGGGGTCGCCGCGTCGGATCAGGCGCTCGCCGGGCACGGCGAAGATCGAGCGAAGACGCTTGGCCAGGGCCGCGAGCTGTTCCTCCGTGAATGCGGAGAACAGGGGCAGTTGCGCCAGAAGCTCAGGCGCATTCAACGCAAGGTCGAGCCGGGGCTGGATCTCCGCCTTGCGGCGCTCCTCCTCCACCGAGCGGCGCAGATTGGCGTGAAGCTCGGGACCGATCAAACCATCCGCCAGGAGCACATCATACTCGAGTTCCTCCTGCCGGAGCGCAGTCTTGCGCAGCAGGCGACGTTCAAGGGAGTCGGCGTAACTCGGGTACTGGAGACGCAGCGCCTCAAGGGCGCCGTCGATGGCTTCCCGCCTCCGCGCCAGGATCTCCCCCAGCACCTCACCCACGCGCGTACCGAGGATCGGCACGATCTTGCGGTCGACGAACGGAGCCAGTTCCTCCACGATGATCTGGGTCGCAAACAGGATTTCGAAGCGCCTGGCGAGGAGATGCTCCAAAGGCCCACCGACCTTGAGGCGACGGTGAAGGAACTGAGCGACATCGAAGCGCCAGCCGAAGGCGAGGGTCTGCCTCACCGCCTGCTGGTATCCCGTCCGCCCCCCTGCCCTGGCCTTGTCGAGAAACAGTTCGGCCTGGGCCAAAAGGGACTGGACGAGGGCTGCGGAGACCGTCCGGTCGCGGTAGTGCTCCAGGATCACGTCCCTCTCCCGCCCCGCCAGGGTAACGAGGCCGATGGACAGCCGATCGAGGTCGGAGAGGCCCTGCCTTTGCTCGGTTTGGATGGCGGCTGCATCGATCCGCTCGGCATAACGGCGGGCCTCGGTCAGGGCCGTCGCAGAGCCGACCCGGTACAGTTCGGCGACGTTCTCGACCGTCTCCCGCACATTCTCCAGCGCGACGGCGAGCACCTGCCCGCGCAACGCCAGATCGCGAGGAGAAAGCCGGTCCAGGCCCAGCCACTGGATGAGCCGGCGCATTGTGGTGCCCTGGACGAGAAGAGTGAACAGCACGAAACCGGTCGCCAGGATGGCCACGAAGCGATGCACCTCCTCCGAGAGGGCATAGTTCTCGGTTATGGCGAGCGCCAGGGCCAATGTGACGGCTCCCCTGAGACCGCCCCAGAGGATCACGAACCGGTAGGACCGACTGACGGGCGGAGAGAGCTTTAGTAATGTTAGCAGCGGCAGGATACCGAACAGGACGATCACCCGTGCCAGCAGCGCCGCCCCGGCAACCAGAAGAATGAGCGCCAGATCGATCCATGAGAACTCCGCCAGGAGCTGCGGCACGAGGATAGCCGCCAGCACGAACACCAGGGAGCTGGCCCAGAAGGCGACCTGCTCCCAAACGCCGGTGAGGTAGCTCCAGCCATCGGGCGAGGCGCGGGCCGGCCCCAGAATGTTGAGGGTCATGCCGGCCACAACGACGCCGATCACGCCCGAGACCCCGAGGAGCTGCTCCGCAATGAGGTACACGAGGTAGGGCAAGGCGAAGCTGATCGAGACCTTGGCGGGCTGGTGGTCGGGTATGGAGCCGATCAGCCAGGCCGCCACGCGGGCGCCAACGTACCCGACGAGAGCGCCGAGGACGAGGGTGCGGGCAAAGGTCAAGCCGGCCTCCACCAGATCGAGCGATTGACCGGCGGCCAGAACCGCGAGGAAGACGCTGAACAGGGTGATCGCCGCCGCATCGTTCAGCAGGCTCTCGCCCTCGACCAGTCTCCCGAGACGCGCCGGCGCGCCGATGTCGCGAAAGATGCCGACCACGGCAATGGGATCGGTGGTTGCCACGATGGCTCCGAGCAGGAGGCAGACGACGAGTGGCTGGCCGGCGACCGGAGCAAGGGCGAAGCCGATGATCACGGTGGCGATGAGCACCGCGAGCACGGCCAGAACCAGGATCGGCACCCAGTCCGGCGCCATTCGCCTGACGTCGAGGGTCAGCGCCGTCTGGAACAGCAGGGTAGGCAGGAAGACATAGAGAAAGACGGTCGAGCCGACCGGGAAGTCGAGCACCGCTCGGGCCACATCATTGAAGGCATTGGTGAAGTCGGTGTACCAGAGGAAGCTGGCCGCGGCGCCGATGACAATGCCGATCACGGCCAGAAAGACGCTGAAGGGCAACCGGACGATGCCGGCCAGGGGCTGTGCCAGGCTGACCACCACCAGAAGAACGGCGAGCACCGCGAGGACGATTGGCAACTCCAAGGTGGTACACGCTCCCATAAGGTTGGCGGCGAGGGAATGACAACCTTGTAGGGACTGGACCCTGACCCGTCCATAGGCCGGAGGGAAGTGCACGCCGATCCGGCATCAGTGGACGAACGCCGAGGCGACCACCCGATCCGCATCGTTTCACGGTCAGGCCAGTTCGTCTGCCACCCCAGCCTGCGCATGAGGTGCTTTTCTCCCTCGAAGATCCCCATGGCGACGACACCGAGCACCACGATCAGGATCCCGTTGGCCAGGCTCACCGGTCTGGTCGCGAAGAGCTGCTGCATCGGCGGGAGATAGGTAAAGGCAATCTGGGCAGCGACCACGACAGTAATCGCGATTAGCACGGGCTTCGTGCCAAGGGCGCCGCGCCACGTGAACGAGGTCATGTGCAGGTAACGGACATTGAAAAGGTAGAAGATCTCGAGCACCACGATCGTGTTCACCACCATCGTCCGGGCCGTTTCAAGTCCGAGGCCCTGACCCAGGGCATAGAAGAAGATCGAGAGGGCGCCCGCGACGAAGACCAGCGATACGAACGCGATCCGCCAGACTAGGAAAGGCGAGAGCAGTCCAGCCTTGGCCGGGCGCGGCGGACGTCGCATGACGTTCGGCTCCGGTGGCTCGAAGGCCAGCACGAGACCGAGCGTGACAGCCGTGATCATATTGATCCAGAGGATCTGGGCCGGGGTCATCGGCATGGCGAAATTGAACAGAAGTGCGGCGACGACGGTCAGCACCTCGCCGCCATTGGTCGGCATCGTCCAGGCGACGACCTTGCGGATGTTGTCGTAAACGGTCCGCCCCTCGTGGACCGCCGCGACGATGGAGGCAAAGTTGTCGTCGAGGAGAACCATCTGCGCCGCCTCCTTGGCGGCCTCCGTTCCCTTGCGTCCCATGGCGATTCCGACATCGGCCTGTTTCAGCGAGGGGGCGTCGTTCACCCCGTCGCCCGTCATGGCAATCACCGCGTCGTCGGACTGCAGGGCGCGCACGATGCGCAGCTTGTGCTCAGGGCTGGTCCGCGCAAAAACGGTCGTCTCCTCGGCAACCGCAATAAAGTCCCTGTCCGGGACCTCGTCGAGTTCGCGGCCTGTCATGACCCGCGGTGCCTCGCCGAGGCCGAGTTGACGCGCGATAGCAGCCGCGGTCGCTCCATAATCGCCGGTGATCATCTTGACCGCAATCCCGGCCGAGCGGCATTCGGCAATGGCCGCGACCGCCTCATCCCGCGGCGGGTCTATGAATCCGACAATCCCGAGGAAGGTCAGGTCGCCATTCGTATCCGCAAACGAGAGCCGCTCCGCATCCTGGGGCGCAGGCTTGATGGCAAAGCCGAGGACGCGCTCGCCTTCCGCCGCTGCGGAGGCGATCCGGTTCGCCCAGTAGTCGCGGTCGAGCGCCGTATCGCCATCGTTTCCAGCCTGCTGGGAGCACATGTCGAGCACGCGCTCGGGCGCCCCCTTCACCAGAATGACCTTCTGTCGGAAGGGAGCATGATTCAGCGTGGCCATGAAGCGATTCTGGGCGTCGAACGGGATCTCGTCGACGCGGGCCCACTCGGCGCGAACATTCCCCGGGTCGAAGCCGGCCTTCATGGCAAGGGTCACCAGCGCCCCCTCCATCGGATCGCCCTCGACTCTCCATGAGTCGTCCGACCGGCGCAGATGCGCATCGTTGCACAGAAGCCCCGCATGGATCAGCGAAAGAGCGGGGCCATGCTGTACAGCGGCGTCCGTCCCCTCCCCGGCGAAGAGACGCTCTCCTTCCGGCGCGTAGCCGGAGCCTCCGACGAGGACCTCATCCGCTGCGGTCACGATCCGACGGGCCGTCATTTCATTGCGCGTCAGGGTTCCCGTCTTGCCGGAGCAGATCACGGACACGGCCCCGAGCGTCTCGACCGCAGGGAGGCGGCGGATCACTGCGTTGCGCGCCGCCATCCGCTGCACGCCGATGGCCAGAGTGATGGTGATAACCGCCGGCAGTCCCTCGGGAATCGCGCCGACGGCAAGGGCAATCACGGCGATCAGGGCCTCGGGCCAGGCAAACTGCCGGACATATACGGCAAACAGGAAGATCAGAGCCGCTCCGGAAATCGCAACCCAGGTGAACCGCCTTCCGAAACGGTTGATCTGGCGCAGCAGCGATGTCGTCAGCTCCTCGACGCCGCTCAGAAGCGTGCTGATCCTCCCGATCTCGGTCGTGACTCCGGTAGCCACGACGATGCCTAGCACTACAGTTGCACCTTTCGTTTGCGATGTGAGGCTTGC
>NZ_JAJATX010000207.1 GCF_020866965.1 Microvirga roseola | reverse complement strand
ATTTCACGCCGCTTCTGCGGATGCAGGGCTTCGTGAACGAGATTGCCTTTGATCTGAACTGTGCAGACGGGCGGCCGCTGCCGGTCCTGGCTAATACGGTCCAGAAGCGGGACGCGAATGGCCGACCTGTTGTTCATCGCATCACGCTCTTCAATGCCACCGACCGGCGCAAGTACGAGCGGGAACTGCTCCTGGCCCGCCAGAAGGCGGAGGAAGCCACTAAGGAGCTGAAGCGCCTGAACGAAACCCTTGAGGAGCGGATTGCTCAGGAGGTCGCCGAGCGCCTGAAGGCCGAGGAAGCTCTGCGACAGGCGCAGAAAATGGAGGCTATCGGCCAACTCACCGGTGGCATTGCTCACGACTTCAACAACCTGCTCACCATCATTGTCGGCAACATCGAACTCCTCCAGCGCCGTCTACCGGAGGGCTCC
>NZ_JAJATX010000117.1 GCF_020866965.1 Microvirga roseola | reverse complement strand
CTCTGAATCACACCTCAGCCCAAATTAATAGGTCCTGAGCCTAGTCTTCCTTGTCTTCCCATCTAGCCGGACGCCATGAGACCGGCGAAGCCCGGCTAGGCGTTCGTGGGACCGAGGCGTTGAACAAGCCCGAGACGATCCTTACGTCGCTTGGGTTAACTGCGCTCGCACGCACCTTTACCAGCACTTCGCCGGAATTGAGTTCAGGGACGGGGAGGTTCTGCACGTTCAGTATCGACGGCGCACCATAAGCCTCAAAGCGAAGCACCCTCATAGAAGGCATGGCTGAACTCCTGATGGCTCTACCTAAAAGACACGAAAAAGCCGGGGCGTCTGCCGCCCCGGCTTTTATGGGAACTTCAACGGTGCCGATTATCCAGGCTGAACGACCCTGCGCCGAAGGCCACAACCTGCAGAAGGCCGCCAGCCATGGCGATGTTCTTGAAGAAGTGAATGAACTGGTTCTGATCGGACAGGTCATTATGGAACGTCAAAGCCGTCGCTATCGTGAAACTGGCAAGAGCCAATGCCACGAGCCGGGTTTGGAAGCCAACAACAAGCGCAAGTCCGCCGAGGATTTCGGTGGCGACCGCCAGACCATAGGCGACCTCTGCCAGCGGCAGGCCGACGGACTGGATGTAGCCAATAGTCACGGTCGGAGCGGCGACTTTGCTGAAGCCTGAGAGCAGGAAAATCCCCGCGAGCAGCAGGCGGCCAAGAACTGGCGCGGCACTTATAAGCGCCGAGGTGGCGGGCAGATCAGCGATTTGACGTGGAAGAGTAGCGGATGACATTTGAATGCTCCTTTTGCTGAAGTCCACCCTCTTGGTGGGCTGGTGTGGAAGTGATGACATGTGGGAAGTTTTCCGGAGTAGCCGAATAAGATCGACCGAATTGTTCGACATATTCGAATAGAAGTAAGTGCCGAATGTATCTGCGCTATCAGCTGCTCTCAGCGTGCCAGACCGGTAGGTTGGCGCCAGGCGGTTTGCCCTAAATCACTGCAAGGAGACCACCATCGACGACAAGCGCATGGCCTGACACGTAGCTCGACAGATCCGAGCCAAGATAGGCTACGGCATCACCGATCTCGGATGGCTGACCCAGCCGCCGGAGCGGAGTGCGCTGTCGAAAGCCTTCCGAGGCCTCCGCAATTCCAGGAGATGTTCGCAGCAGCACGGTGTCGATGGTACCTGGTGCTATGGCGTTGACACGGATGCCGGCAGGTCCAAGTGCATCGGCCAGGGCTTTGGCCATGAGCACCACACCGCCCTTGCTGGTCGAGTAGGCGACAGTAATTCCTGCGCCCGCAATGCCGCCCATGCTGGCTATGAGCACGATGCTACCAGCTTTGCCATGCGCTTTCATGCGCTGTGAGGCCGCCTGAGCACCGAAGAGAACCCCATCGAGATTGACGGCCATAAGCCGGCGGTAATCCTCCTCAGGCACATCGACCCCATCCGTGCGCAATGTGATACCCGCATTGGCGACGAACACATCGACGCCGCCGAATTCCTCTGCAGCTTCCACGAGAGTATCGTTGTCGATGCGCTTACTCACGTCGCCATGGATGAAGCGGGCCGGGACACCCAGTGCCTGTATTGCTGTGACGGTCGGCTCCCCGCCTTCGCGAGGCATTTCAACCACGTCCGAGACGACGACGGCTTTAGCACCGTGCTCTGCTGCTCGGATGGCGATGGCGCGCCCGATGCCACTGGAGGCCCCGGTTACAACGACGACCTTGCTGTTCAAGATGTTGCTCATTATCGCTCCAATCAAAAATGAGGAGGGAAACGGATTGGACTCAGGATTTCATCGCGGCGGGGGCGCCGAGCTGTTCCATGAGCTTGTAGAGGTTGGCGACACCCCAATGCTCTATGATCTGCCCATTTCGCACGCGCATTGCGTCCACAGTTTCGAAGGAGACCCTTCTTCCTGTCGGAGGAACGCCCAGGAAGAGACCCTCGTGAGTGCCATGATAGGTCTTGTAGGTGGTAACCAGATCGCCCTCCGCTGCCTGCCAGTGGATGACCGCATGAAAGTCGGGAAATGCGCCACGCAAGGTCTTGTAGAGGCGCAGGGCCCCGTCGCGGTCCGGGGTGCCGCCGGGCTGCGGCGTGTGGTCGACAAAGTCTTGCGCGAACAGCTCTTCAAAGAGTGCGAAGTTGCCCTTGCCTTGAACTTCCTCCGTGTTGCGGCGCACGACTGCAATGGCGGCTTCACTGACGGGATTGATCGACATGGTGAGTTCTCCAGGATGATCGTGGAATTGAAGTTGTCTTGAGAAGGCACGGCTAGAGTTCAAAGCCGCCGATCGTCATGCCGCCATCGATGACGAGCATCTGACCGAAGACGTAGCTGGCTTCAGATGAAGCAAGCCATACAGCGGCGGCGGCAATTTCACTGGGATGAGCACCGCGCTTGGCGGGAATCGCTTTTCTGGCAAGCTCCGCGAAAGCCGGGTTCTGTGCGCTGTTTGCCACAACCATAGGCGTTTCCGTCCAACCAGGAGCCAGGGCGTTCACCCGGATCCCGTGGGCGGCATTTTCCATAGCGGCCACGCGGGTTAATCCGAGCACGCCATGCTTTGACGCAGCATAGGCGCTCATGCCGCCTGGACCCGTAACAGCCGCGACAGAGGCTGTGTTGACGATCGCTCCTGCACCGGCCTGCTTCATCAGTGGCAATTGGTACTTCATGCCGAGGAAGACACTCCGCAGATTGATGCGCACGACCGCATCGAAGTCATCAGCGGAGTAGTCCTCAATGCGGTTAGCGCTGCCTGTGATGCCGGCATTGTTGAACGCCACATCGAGCCGTCCGGACTCCGTGGCGATCCGCTCCAGGAGGGATGCAATGTCCGTCTCCGAGGAAACATCGACGCGCGCCGAGCGAGCCTCGCCGCCAATCGCAGCGATCATGCTGGTGGTTTCGGCAAGACCATTTTCATTCAGGTCGGCGGCATAGACCAAGGCGCCGCGCTTGGCAAAAGTGAGTGCGGCTTCCCGCCCGATGCCGGAGCCTGCTCCTGTGACGAGGACGATTTTGCCGTTGAAGTCGGAAGACATGGACATTCTCCAGATCGCCTGAGGGCGTGAGCCAGCCATCCCGCTCCATGATGAGAGAGCAAGCGACGAGGAAGGCTGGCGATGGAAGCAGGGAAAGAGAGGTTCAGCCGAACAGCTTTGTTGCAGTCCGGGCGATGAGTTCGCCCTGATGGCGGGCTCCACTGAGGTCGATCTCGGTGGGCTGCCGGCTGCCGTCGCCGGCGGCGATTGTGGTGGCTCCGTACGGCGCGCCGCCAACGATCTCGTCGACGCTCATTTGGCCTTGGTGGCTGTAGGGCAGGCCGACGATGGTCATCCCGAAATGCATCAGGTTTGTAATGATTGAGAACAGGGTGGTCTCCTGTCCGCCATGTTGTGTCGCGGTGGAAGTAAAAGCACCTCCGACCTTGCCGTTCAGCGCCCCGCGAGCCCACAGGCCGCCGGCTTGGTCGAAGAATGCCGCCATTTGGGAGGACATGCGGCCAAACCGGGTGCCCGTGCCGACCACGATGGCGTCGTAATCTGCGAGATCGGCGACGGCAGCAATGGGTGCAGGCTGATCGAGTTTGAAATGCGCCTTCCTGGCGATCTCCTCAGGCACGGTCTCAGGGACACGTTTTACATCAACCATTGCACCAGCGGCGCGGGCTCCCTCGGCGATAGCGTGGGCTATTGTCTCGATGTGGCCGTAAGAGGAGTAGTAGAGAACCAGAACCTTAGCCATGGGAGCTTCCTTTTGTGAGATGACGGCGGTTGTTCCGTCGTCGCAAGTGGAAGATGGCATCTGGGTTATGATAGAAAAAGTCGGATAAAGCTGTCTTTCATGTTCGAGATTATCGAATGAAAGTCTGGCTTCGCCTGGTGAGCAGGGTTGAGACGAGCAGGAGGTGTGGCTCAGAACGCCGGCATTGCCTCACCCTTTCCTAGGGGCTGCTCCTCCTGAGCGCACTTGGACAAGAGCTTGTCGTTCTCGGCCTGCTCTTCAAATCGGGCAATGAGATAGGAGGTTGCAGGCCCAGGTGGGTTGTCGCTGCGGTAGATGGCCTGCAGCCGATAGGGGCCACCCCTGCAGTCGGGCATATCAAGGTGGACGAGGCGTCCGCTGGCGATATCCTCGCGAACCATCGGTTCCGGCATGTTGCCCCAGCCGATACCTTCCTTCAGCAGCATGTGTTTTGCGCCAAGGTCGGCTAACCGCCAGGTCCTCGTCGCGACGACGGCAAACTCAAGCCCTTGCGTCAGGGCAGACCGGT
>NZ_JAJATX010000062.1 GCF_020866965.1 Microvirga roseola | reverse complement strand
CTGCTTCAGTGGCCTTCTACCTCAGTTAACGAGTCCTGAGCCTAGCCTGACTTTGAAACGTGACCACCTCGCCTGATTAGGTGCTCCCTAGGCAAAAACTCCGGAAGTGCTGCCTCGCTCAACCATCAACTTCGGAAGGAGATCTCAAGCGGGCAATGTCACGTTTACTGACAGTTGGCGTACAGAGACAATCTCGGCCACCTGGCGGATCAGGCGATGACGCCCGCCGCAGATCTCCAACCCGCCACCGCAGTGAGGCGGTGAGGATAGACGGCGAGAGGGGAGCGGCGGGAGCGGGGTGGAACGGATAGGTTGCGGACGGCTAAGACAGTCGCGAACTGCTGCACCTCTCCCGGCAATCGGGAGCCCTGCATGATCTCCTCCCGCCGGCGCGGAGGCAGATGCGGGTTCTCCGCTCTGTTATTTGGTCCCTCATGCGAGCGATGTCCTATCGCAGGCAAGATATGACGCTGGGCAGCAGTGTAGGAGCTAAGCTTGTCGGTTATCACCCGACGCGGAGAGCCACCCTGCTTCGTCCGAAGGCACCTGATCAGGCGCTTGGCGGCCCTAGTGTCACGCCGGCTCTGGACATCTCGTCAAGGGCATAGTCATCCTGATCAACCGCCCACCACAGCCAGTGCCTCTGAACAGCAATGGTGACCACAAACCTCATCCGAGTGCCAGATGACGCGGCGGCTTGCGCTTGCGGCGGCGGGCGTAGTTCGGTCCAAACTTCGAGGTCCACCGACGGACGGTCTCGAAGGAAACGAGAGAGTGCGGTGATCGAGCAACATCTCCTCGATCAGCCGCAGGCCCAACGGAAACCTGAAATACAGCCACACCAGGTATGCGAGAGACTCAGCCGGAAAGCGGTGGAGTTTGTCGCTGCTAGGCTTGCTCATGCTGGTTGGGCTACACGGCTCGCCCTCACATCCGAGTTAAAGTGACCATAACTCCCTGTTGCGCTCGCCGCCAGAAACCAATCTCTTCTTTGCCCGGCCTCAGTCAGACGCCTACTAATGTGACGATGCCCACCTAGGGCCAGCTGGCTGAACCGGTTGCGCCCGAGCCACGCGGCCCCAAGTAGGCTCAGAGAGTGATCACATGATCTGGGGGACTTCCTGCCAAGGCCCCGTACAGCTGCGGGAAGCAGCCTGCGACGACGCCCTTGACCAGCCCCTTCGCCGTAACTGCGCCTGTCCCGCAACTCTCAGGCGTCCCTTCAGCCAGGTTACGGCGAAGAGCACACTGGTCGCAGACCATGAGAAGAATGCCTTTTTCCTCGGCAACCCTTGCAAGCCGCTCGCCGACTGGGTCACCTTGACGCAAGCTAAAGATATTGTCGTCGAAGAACATCATCCCGACCACGTCAGCGCCGTGATTGCCGGCCTCAAGCTGCGGCAGAATCATGGTCGCGAGCTTGAAGGTCGCAGCGTTGTTGGTGGCAAAGACATAAGCGACTTTCACCAGATATTTCCTTCTCTCGGAGAGCTCAGCGGTGGTCAGCGCCAGCGCAGAAGATGCTTTTCAAGTTTTCCTGCGGCACCGAAAATCGCGAGCACGAATCCCATAATCAGGAACACCAGAGCCAGCATCAGAGCAGAGTTGTAAGTGCTTTGGGCAAACGAAAGCAAATAGCCGAGGCCTCGGCTTGCGCCGACGAACTCACCAACGACGGCTCCGGTGAAGGCAAAACCAACGGCAACCTTCAGGTTGCCCATAATCCACGCAGTCACAAAGGGGAGGTAGACCTCGCGCAGAACAGTCCATCGCCCGCCTCCGAGCGTCCGCACGCGCTCAACCAACCGCCGGTCGACCTGCTTGATGCCTGTATAGACGGTGAAGAACACAAGGACTGTCACAAGCACAAAAGCCAGCGCCACCTTCGAGCCCAGTCCGATGCCGAACCAGATGATGCACAGCGGAGCTAGCACGACGCGAGGCACCGCATTGAGCATCATCATTACGGGCTCAAGCAGCTCCGCCACAAAAGGTATGAGAGCGGCAGCGGCTCCCAAGGCAACGCCCACCACAATACCGAGAACAAGCCCGCCAAGAGCGGCGCCGAAAGTCGCCTCGATGTGCGACCAGATGGTTCCCTGGCTGAACAGCTCGAACAGGGCCGCTGCAATGCGGCTCGGGGGCGGCGCATACAGCGGGTTCAGCCAACCGGCCTGTCCGGCAGCCTCCCAGAGGGCCAGCACTACGGCCAAGGCAAGGAGCTGGCGCAGCCAAACGCGATCAAGAACTTTCATGCGGCAACTCCCAACCGCCGGGATCCATCGACCACTTCGGACAGGTCAGACCAAAGGCGTTCATAGAGCGGCGCAAATGCCGGGTGAGACCGGGCCTTCACGAGATTTCTTGGGCGAGGAATCGGTATCGAATAGTGGCTGGCGATATGAGCTCTGGGCCCGTTCGACAGCAGGTAGACCACATCCGAGAGGGCAATTGCCTCTTCGAGATCGTGGGTCACGAGCAGAACGCCGATGCGCTCACCCTCGACAAGGTCAACGACATCCTGAGTGACGCGAGCGCGAACGATAGCATCGAGCGACGCAAAGGGCTCATCCATCAGGAGCAAGCGCGGGCGCAGACAAAGGACCTGCGCCAGAGCGACACGTTTGCGCTGACCTCCGCTCAGCTCTCGCGGGTAGCGCCCGCCGAGCCCTGCCAGTCCAAGCCGCTCAAGCCACACCTCTGCCTGCTTGAAGGCACAGCGAGTAGCTTCACCGCGGAGGCGGACACCAAGTGCAACGTTCTCAAGCGCCGTTCGCCACGGCAGGAGAGCATCGTCCTGAAACAGGATGCCGATTTCGGTCTGCTTCAGCCCTGAGGTCTCGATAGTTCCCGCCGTGGTTTTTTGTAGGCCCATGACAGCGCGTAGCAGACTGCTCTTGCCGGAGCCGGATGGTCCAACAAGGCTGACAAACTGGCCTGCCTCGACAGAAACACTTGCCCCTGCAAGAACAGGCTCATTGCCGTACGACAGGGCGATGTTGTTGGCGCGCAGCATCAGCCGCCTCCGACAATCGAGGTATCGAAAAGACCAGATGTGTTTGCATCGGGTGGGATGAGGCCCGCAGTCTTCAAACTTTCAGCAACGCGTGCAGAGGCGTTCAGGTCGATAGCCACCGTCGTCGGGTACAGGGATGCACGATAACGAGCCAAGACCTCGCGCATCTCATCCAAGTTGGCGCCCGTGGTCAGCGCTGGTGGCAGCGCTTTAACGAGTTCTTCCGGGGACATGCTCTGCAGGCTCTGCAGAGCGCTTCGCAGAGCTCGCGCGAGCTTCTCCATCTCCGCCCGTCGCGCCTCGATTTCCCCTGCTCGCACAGCAACGCCCATGAACTCGTAGGGCCCGCCGAGGAATTGTTCGGCGTCCTTGCTGTCCATCGCATTCACTAGAACGCGTCCACCGGCTTTCTCGACCAGCGTCAGAGCTGGCTCCTGCACGAGGCCGGCATCAACCTGCCCCTGGCGCAGCGCCTCGAGGAGATTCGGACCGAGCGTTGCAAATTGTACTGTAGTGGGGTTAACATTCGCACGCTTTAGCAAGAAGAGCATCAAAGCATGGTCGGCATTACCAAGAGCCGAGACGCCAATAGTCTTTCCAGCTAAATCCTCAATCTGCTTGATCTCTTGCGCGCTATCAGGTGCTGTTGCGACGGCAAATAGCGGCAGGCGGCCTGTGGTAGCAAAACGGCGGATTTCAGCACCACGGACATAAGCTTGGAGCGCAACGTCGAGCGATGTCGCAGCATAATCGACAGCGGAGCCGACAAGGGCCTGCATCGCAGCATTGCCCCCGCGTGTATAGACCAGCTCCACATCAAGCCCCTCTTTTGCGAAGTGCCCGCCAGCACGGGCAACCTCATAGGGGACAACACAAAGGAGCTGACTGCAGAAGGCCAGCTTGATTGGGTGGGACTGAGCGGATGCACCGCCACTAAACGTAGCGAGCGCCCCGGCAGCTGCCGCGACGCCCTTGATCAAGCCGCGCCGGCTGACCGGCGGGGCAGCGGCAACGAGGGATCCTTCAGGTTCGAAGGTAAATGGTTTGCCGCAGCAGCCCATGATCTACTCCTCTAGTGAGTAACGGCCGGTAGTATCTCAAAACTTTCGGAGTTGCCGTACTCCAGGCGCATTTCTCGCCCGATCAGCGCTGCCCCAATCTGGGGGGCGCAGGAGAAAAAGTCAAATTTTTGCGTGCAATTTTTATATTTCACTTTTTAATCTGTATTTATGCGAGATCGTGTTCCGCTCCTGCGTGACTGGCAAAGGTGAGATCCTAACGGATGAGGAGCAATGAGTGATCGTCGCCTGTGCAGACCCGCCTAGTTCATGAAGATGCTGCGGTCCGAGTTCGGCGAGATCTCCGAGGCGCTCTTTCTCACGCAAGGTCACGTCTACGTGGAAGATTGCGAGGCCCGCTTCAAGGGCGAGAGCTCGGGTTTCCTGTATGCCCCTTCTCAGCCCCGACCGTCTCCATCTCCTAGAGTCGTATCAACGCGTTTGAGACCAAGCTGGTCGTGGACTGAGGAACGGGCCGAGATGGGCGTCTCTGAAGGACCGGTTCACCTGTCGGTCGGACTGGAGCACAAGGATGATCTGCTCCCCGACCTACTCCAAGCCCTTGATTAGGTTTAATGATCCCCGCCGCCCTCGGCTGCACCGGTCGCGACTGGCCTGCCGGGATCCTGGGTCCATTCCGACATGGAGCCATCGTAGAGAGTGATGCCGGTACGCCCCAACACTTCCGACAGGACAAACCAGTTGGTGGATGCGAGATGGCCAGTGTTGCAGTAGCTCACCACTGGCCCTGAAGGCAGCGATCCGAAGAGCTGCTCCAGTTCTGCTGCAGGGCGCAGGCGTCCGGTTCCGGGCGCAAAGGCTTGGCTATGGTCCAGGTGGACGGCACCCGGCAGGCGTCCTGCACGGGCCGCCTGCGGGCTCTTCTCGTGGCCTTCGTACTGAGCCCGTGAGCGGCCGTCGAGCAGGGCCGCGGTCGCATGCGTGATCGCCTCATCAATATCGCCTACCGTGGCGCGCATGACCTCCTTGATCCGCACTGGGTAAGGAGCACCCGCGGGAGAAGCGGATGGACCTGTCTCGATGGGCTGGCCGGCCAAGCGCCAGGCCTCAAAACCGCCATCCAGGATTGAGACGCGATCATGGCCTGCAATCTTCAGGGTCCAGCAAACCCGGGCGGCGCCACTGAAATCGGCAGGTGTCAGCCCAGCGGATACGATCACCACATGATTCTCGGGCGTGATCCCCAGGCGTCCTAAAAGGTGGGCCAGGGCGGCGGGATCGGGCAAAAGACCGCCGGCCCCTCCTTGCGCGATCCTCCATCCATCCGCGGCATAGTCGCTGTGTACGGCGCCAGGAATGTGGCCAGTATCGAAGGCGTTTTCGCTGCTGTTGCCGCTTGAACGAATATCGATCACTCGAAGCGTGGCATCGGATAGATGTCCTGTAAGCCAGGAAACAGTAATGAGTGGAGGAGCAATCACGGCAGTCATCCTCACGAAATTCGCATGCAAATTACAGTGGCTCAGGATTTGGCCACCTCCACGCCTTTGTCCAGCACAAAGCAGGTAATAACGCTATCTTGTTCAGGATTAGGGGTCTTAAGCCAGATATAGCTTCTTTACGCCCTCTCGAGATGCTGAGGTTTATAGGTCGGCCATAGCGATCGTCACATTTGCCCCGTCGGCTCTTACTAGGACATCGTGATCGTAATCACTGAGGTCTGCATCCGGTCACGAGCAGAAGATCGATACAATGACCGGGACGTCCGGCCTGCCTTAGTAAGCCGACGAAGACTTTAGGAGGAATGCTCAGTCTGGCGACCCTCACTCATTCCGGAGCCCATAGAGCAAGCCATGGGCTTTCCATCTAGCGCCTATTTCCGACGGTCACGCGCTTGGCCGCCCGCTTCGTGGCAGTCTCCTGCAAATGGCGCTCGATGGCTTCGTTGGCCTGTGCCCGCACCTGCCGCATCCGGTCCGCGTCGTCGAATGCGTCCGGGAAGCGGCGCGACAGCCACAGGTAAGCCCCCGCGAGTCGCACCGTGCGCTCCTGGTGGTCGAGCTCGGCTAAGAGGTTACCGCGCAGCGCCGGAACGCCGGAACCCGAGGCCAGCATCTGCGTCCATCCCTTGAGCACCTGGAACGAAAGCTCGTCGCGCTGGTCGATGGGCGCCATCGACAGGGCGAACCTCTGCGTCAGGTTCAGCCTGGTGCGGTCGACCATCTCCGCGGCCTGCAGCATGGCGTCCATGTCCGAGGGTTGGAACGGTGAGCCCTCGTAGAAGGCGGCCTGGGCGAAGTGCGTGAGCACTTCGCCCAGGCTCTCGGTGCGCAGCTCTGAGGCCGCGGCCCTGATCGCCACGAGGTCGGGGCGGGCGTAGAAGCGCGAATCCGCGGCCGNGCCTGGGCGAAGTGCGTGAGCACTCCCCCCAGGCTCTCGGTGCGCAGCTCTGAGGCCGCGGCCCTGATCGCCACGAGGTCGGGGCGGGCGTAGAAGCGCGAATCCGCGGCCGGTGCCGCCGGAGCGCCGGCGAGCGCCTTACGGATCGGATCGATGCCCTCCTCCGTGGTGGCGGCCACATAGCCCACGTCGTGGTGGCCGAAGCGGCCGGCTCGCCCGGCGATCTGGCGTATCTCGGGGTTGGTGAGTGGGCGGTCCTCGCGCCCGTCGAACTTGCGCAGGGCGGAGAACACGATCCGCTGCAGGGGCCCCAGGTTGAGGCCCATGCCAATAGCATCGGTCGTGACGAGCACGTCCGCCTCGCCGGTGCGGAAGCGCTCGGCCTCCGCGCGGCGCACTTCGGGCGAAAGCGCCCCATAGATGGTGGCCACGGTGTGCCCCAGGCCGACGAGGACCTCGCGGTGCTCGTGCACCGCCTGGCGCGAGAAGGCCACGACGGCGTCGCCGGCCTTCACCTCCTCCAACGGGACCGGCTTGTCGAGCAGGACGAGCGGCGTCTTGCGCTCGAAGGCGACCACCTCTAGGCTCTCATTGGCTGCGTCGCAAGCCCGGCGAACGTACGGCAGGGCGTCGTCGGAGCCGGCCAGGATCAGGGTCTTGGCCGGAATGCCGAAGAGTGCATTGGTCCAAGCCCAGCCGCGGTCCGGGTCGGAGATCATCTGGATCTCGTCGATCACCGCCACGTCGATGGTGTGCTGCAGATCCGCGGTCTCGATGGTGCGCGAGACGTGGGTGGCGCCCTCCTCGCCGAAGACCTCCTCGCCTGTAACCATGCCGGCGTTGAGGCCGCGGTCGCGCAGGACCTCGTAGTTCTCCAGGGCCAGGAGCCGCAGTGGGGCCAGGTAGGTGCCCTTACCGGCCGCCGCAAGCCTCTCCAGGGCTGCATGGGTCTTGCCTGAGTTGGTGGGGCCCATGTGGAAGACGATTTGACGGGCCATGCCGCGCGCGGCGCGGAACTTGTCGATGTAGGTGCCGAAGCCGACCCGCTCGCGCAGGTTCCGGATGCCGGCGTCTTGGTGGGCGAGCCTCTTCGCACGGGTCCGGAGCTCCTTAAACTTGCCGGGCAAGGCCCGGACCAGATCCGGGGAGAACTCGTACCGGCGCGAGCGCAGGGCATGGTCCATGTGCTCGGCGTAGCTTGCGGCGCCCGAGCCGACCTCGGCGAGGTCCGCGCGCACGTCCTCGCGCAGTCGGTTGACCACCCGATGCATCGACTTCCTCGTCTCCCGCTCGACGCGGTCGACCTCGGCCTTGAACTCGTCGAAACGGTGGCGCGATTCGTTGCGGACCGCCATCACGTTCAGAATCTCCAGCATCTGCGGAGTCGGTGGCAGCATGAGGCGCAGCTCCATGCGCCCGTCGTCGAGGAGCGGCAGGCAGACGCGCACGGACCACGAGACGGCGCCGCCGTCGCCCTCGGAGCAGCGCAGGGACGGGACTGCCTTGGCGAGATCCCTGGCCCCCTTTGCAGCCCATTCCTTGAGGCCCCGCATCTCAGTGAGGGCAGAGACCACCCGGCCGTCGTCGACGAACCCGTCGTGCTCGGGCAGGCCCAGGTAGCGCCGGAGGCCCTCGGTGTCGACGTCGCGCCGCGACGGGGCCACCCTGCGGATCGCGTCTTGGAGGATCTCGGCGGTGTCTTGGATTCGCTTGCGTGCCATGCCCTAGCGTTCCTGCCGGGTAAGACAGTGTCAACACCGCTCGTCGCGAACCGTGCCCTCCGTCCAACGGCAGATCCTACATTTTGGAATGAGCCATGGCTGGAACCGGAACGCGGTGAAGGCTGTTGGTCCGTCCAGGTGGGGGAGAATCCCAGGCCTGGTGCCGAACAGTATTCCGACTGGCCCTGGCTCCAGCATCTTTGCATGCCTCGCGGCCAGATCATTCCCGAACCTCTAAAGCGCCCAAGCAGCAATCTGCCTGCCCTTCCGCACATTCGAGCCGGATCGGCAGCGCATGCGGGCTATGAGCGACTCCTCCAACGTTTCAAGACACTCGGCTTCGGCAGCGTCTCTGGATCGGTGGGGCTCGACAATGTATTGCGCGACCTCAAGCAGACTGCAGCTCATTCCTCGGAACCCATTCCGTCCGATGTTGCCAAGCGGGTGCCTGTCTGAGAATTAGGGCTACATCCGTTTGAAGGTTGCGTCGCGATTCTGAGCCGGGCTTGAGACCTGGAGCGTCAGCAGTGGGTCGATGCTGTTGAAAAACTCGCCTACGGGATTCCGGATGTCTACATTTCGTATGGATTTACTTGAGCGGCTACTACATCAGGTATTCTGTCGCTATTGAAAACGACGTGGCGAGAGTTTTTCAACAGCATCGGTCAGGCACTGATGTTCCTCTGCCCTTCAGGAGCGTCTAACGTTTCCACCCCAAGCAGACGTATGGTCTTCTTCAACAATGTGCCAAGACAAGACCTTGGCTTGAGAACTGGGCAGGTTAGGGGGCTTGCACCTCTGCGAGCAGCCATTTGTGAAACGCCGCTAAGCCAGGACGCACTGGACGATCCTCTGGTATCGTAAACCAGTAGGCATTGCGGCTTTGGAAACCGAGGCCGGCCGGGTTGATGAGTCGACCACTCTCGAGCTCGTCCTGCACCAGACGACGGGGTACCAGAGCCAGCCCCTGGCCCGAGATCGCAGCTCTGATGACTAGGGAGTAGAACCCAAATCGAATGGTGTGGTTCGGCTTGAACTCACCGAGCCCATGTGCCGCTGCAAATTCACTCCAGCGCAGCGGTGTCTGGAAATGATCCAGAACAGTGTAACGGCGAACATCTTCAGCCGTTTGGATGCCCCCTAGCCGCGAGACGAGCGCTGCCGTGCCGACTAGAGCGACATCCCGGCCGAACAAGTAGTCCGCGCATTGCCCTGCCCACTGACCCTCCCCAAACCGGAATACGCCGTCAGCAGTTTCGGCAGTGTCGGCCGTAACGAAGGTCGTAAATTGCACATCGATTTCAGGGTGGAGTTCCGCAAAGCGCGAGAAGCGCGGGAGCAGCCAGCGGTCTCCGATGATCGGCAGGACATGGAGCCGCACTGACCAAGGCGATGCCTTGAGAGCCGAAATATGGGCGGCGGCTGCCTCAAGCTCGGCTAATGCAAGGCGCACATGCTTCACATAAATGCGCCCAGCCTCTGTCGGGACGAGCCCTCGACTGCCGCGGGCGAATAGAGCAACCCCAAGGGACTCCTCCAGTCCCCGGAGGTGCTTGCTGACGGCGCTCTGGGTCAGGTTGACGGCTTCCGCCGCGCCTGAAGCGGTACCATGCTCTGCAATAGCCAGCAGAACCCGGAGGGCTGTCATGGAACTTGGAAGGCGATGGATGCTCATGGGCGTGCGGAGAGGTTGGGTGGCAATTCAGGGCTACACCGGTTCTATTCCAAAAGGGAATACCGTAGTGACGAATTTTCATTTGCCAGCAGAAGTTTCCCTTGGGACATCAACAGCAAAGGGTAGATATCGATGACAACGGCAAATGTTCTCTGGGGCTCGAGATTTCGCTCCGGTCCATCTCCGGAACTCATGGCTCTCTCGCGCTCGGAGGCCAGCCACTTCCGTCTTGCTCCCTACGATCTAGCCGCATCGTTCTCCCATGCTCGAGAGCTTGTTAGAGCTGGATTGCTCACGCGAGCTGAAGGTGAGGCAATCGAAACGGCTCTTGCTACGATCGGTACGGATGTTGCGGCCGGCATCATCACTCCCTCGGCGTCGGACGAGGATGTACATACCTTTCTAGAGCGCATCCTCATCGAAAAGCTCGGGGCGCTGGGCGGTAAGCTGCGGGCCGGACGCTCGCGCAACGATCAGGCAGCTAATGACCTGAAACTTTATCTTCGTGACCACGGCCGACGGATTGTCCTGAGCCTCCTTACTCTTCAGGAGGCGCTTGCCTTTCAGGCGGAGCAGCACCTCAATTCACTTGCGCCTGGCTTCACACACCTCCAACCGGCTCAGCCGGTGAGTTTCGCCCATCAACTTCTTGCACATGCCCAAGGCTTCGCCCGCGACATCGGACGGATGCAGGACTGGGATCGGCGTACGGCACGCTCGCCCCTCGGAGCCGCCGCACTCGCAGGCTCGGGCATTGCAAAACAGCCCGAGCTGTCCGCTCGTGAACTCGGCTATGACGATCCGTGCGAGAATTCGATCGATGCAGTAGGCAGTCGCGACCACGTGGCGGAGTTCCTCTTCGTCACTGCCATGATGAGTGTGAATCTGTCCCGGCTTGCCGAAGAAGTCTTCCTCTGGTCTTCGCGGCAGTTCCGCTGGATCGAGCTCGATGATGCTTATGCAACCGGCTCGTCGATCATGCCGCAGAAGAAGAATGCCGACATTGCAGAGCTGACGCGTGGCCGAGCCGCCCGACTCACCGGTGGGCTAAGCACGATACTCACAGCCCTCAAGGGACTGCCCTTTGCCTATAATCGCGATCTCGCAGAGGACAAGCGGGCCGCATTTGAAGCTGTGGATACCCTTTCCGTAGTGCTGCCCGCTATGGCCGGCATGATACGCACGATGCGTGTGAACAACGCTGAGCTCCGGCGACAGGCGACCGACGGCTTCACGCTCGCCACCGAAGTGGCCGACTGGCTGGCGCGCCAAGGCGTCCCATTCTCAGAGGCTCATGAAATTACAGGCTCTCTCGTTCGTTACTGTGAGGATCGGGGCATCGGCCTTGGAGACTTGAGCAGAGACGATCTCGCAACGGTGGACGCTCGCCTTGACATGTCTATCAAAGAATCTCTGACGCCGGAGGCCGCCGTCAGAGCCCGCGATGGCTATGGGGGAACCGCACCCCAGCGCGTGACCGAGCAGTTGGAGCGGCTACGTGCAAATTTCGATAGTCAACGGGAATGGGCAATGCGCTATGACGGCCCGCGCGCCGGATGAGGCATGAGCGAGGAAACCAGAAATGAGCAGCACCGCCGCCCCCTCTGCGATAGGTATGGGCATGAAGCCTGAAAAATTTGATCCGTCGATTGCACATCTGACCCATGTGCCTCGCCGTCATTATGGACGCTGGATGGCGAGCGTCCTGATCCTACTCGTCTTCGGCTACGTGGTGAAGGCGTTTGCGGAAGGTCAGATCGACTGGAATATCGTAGGCCAGTTCCTCACAGCCCAATCCATCCTCAATGGCCTCGTAAACACGATCATCATGACCTTCTGCGCCATGGCGCTCGGGATTGCACTCGGGGTCCTGTTCGCGATTCTGGTAATGTCGCCGAACCCGGTCCTGAAAGGAGTTGCGGTTTTTTACATCTGGTTTTTCCGCGGCACACCACTTCTGCTTCAGCTGCTCATCTGGTTCAACCTAGCCCTCGTCTTCCCGCGGATCGGAATTCCAGGATTATTTGAGGTTCGCATGGTGGATGTGATGACTCCGTTCGTAGCCACTCTCCTCGGCCTCGGCATCAATCAGGGCGCCTACACGGCGGAGGTGGTCCGATCCGGTATCCTGTCAGTCGATACCGGCCAGACCGAGGCGGCAAAATCCATTGGCATGACCCGGCTGACCACCCTGCGGCGCATTGTCCTTCCGCAGGCCATGCGGGTCATTATTCCACCCGTCGGCAACGAAGTGATCAGTATGGTGAAACTCACTTCGATCGCGAGCGTGATCGGCTTTGCTGAGGTCCTGCGAAATGCCCAGACCATCTATTATGCCAATGCGCGCGTTATCGAACTTCTTATCGTCGCGGCAGCCTGGTATCTGATGATTGTGACGGTTCTCACGATCGGCCAACACTTCCTCGAGCGTTACTTTGCCAAGGGCTCGGGACGGCGCCGGACTCGGCCGGCAACGCCAGCAGTAGAGGCCTGAGCATGATGCCAATCGTCGTCGCGGCCGACGTCCGCAAGTCCTTCGGCTCGGTTCAGGCGCTGGATGGCGTCTCAATCGACATCCAAGCGGGCCAGGTGCTGTGCATCGTCGGCCCGTCGGGATCGGGGAAAAGCACGTTCCTTCGCTGCATTAATCAGCTTGAGCGGATCGACTCCGGCGCGATCTGGGTCGATGGGGAACTGATCGGCTATCGGCGGGTCGGCGATAAGCTCTATGAACTGACCGACGCAGAGAGCGCCCGCCAACGCTTGACGAGTGGGATGGTCTTCCAGCGCTTCAACCTATTTCAACATCTGACCGCATTAGAGAACATCATAGAGGGACCGGTGACGGTCCAGAAGCGCCGTCGAAAGGAGGCTGTCGACGAAGCCATGGCGCTTTTGGATCGCGTGGGGCTGGCCGCCAAACGGGATGCTTACCCGTCGGAGCTGTCAGGCGGCCAGCAGCAACGCGTTGCGATTGCCCGGGCTCTCGCTATGAAGCCGAAGCTGATGCTGTTCGATGAGCCGACTTCTGCACTGGACCCGGAGCTTGTCGGTGAGGTTCTGGAGGTCATGAGAGATCTTGCCAGCTCCGGCATGACGATGATTGTCGTGACCCATGAACTCGGGTTCGCCCGCGAGGTCGCGAACGAAGTAGTGTTCATGGATCGGGGGGCTGTTGTGGAACGGGGCCCACCGCAGGAGGTGCTGGTGCATCCGCAACAGCAGCGGACCCGCGACTTCATCGCCGCGGTCCTTGCCTAAAACTGTTCCCTGAAAGGACGAAAGACAATGAAACTTTTTGCAGGCTTGCTGGCGAGTGCACTGGTGCTCGGCGTTGTGGCGCCGTCTCAGGCAGTGGAACTTCCTGAACGGATCAAGAAGTCAGGAAAGATCGTCGTTGCGACGATGCCGAATTATGCACCGATCACGTTCAAGGATCCGGCGACCAATAAGCTCACCGGCTTCGACATCGATCTCGGTGAAGCTCTCGCCAAGGAGCTTGGCGTCGACATTGAGTGGCAGGAGATCGCCTTCGCCCAGATGATTCCCTCGCTCCAGACGGGACGCGTCGATCTGGCGCTCGGCGGCATGAGCGATCTCCCCAAAAGGCGCGAGATCGTCGATTTCGTTGACTACATGAAATCGGGTGCGCAGTTCTACACCACGACGGCCAATGCAGAGACAATTAAGACCCCTCAGGACCTTTGCGGCAAGAAGGTCGGGGCCAGCCGCTCTACCAACTGGCCGCGCCAGATCACCGAGTGGAGTCAGGAGAACTGTGTCGCGAAGGGCAAACCCGCCATCGAGGCGATCGGCACAGAGGGTTCGGCGGATGCCCGAACGCAGCTCAAGACCGGGCGTATTGATGCGGCAGTCCAGGGCAATGAAACCCTGCCCTACTTCCAATCTCAGGAGCCGAACACCTACGTGCTGATAGGCGATGCATTTACGACCTCGCTCTCCGGTATTCCGGTTCTCAAGACAGAGACCCAGCTCCGCGATGCCGTAAAGGAGGCTCTGGAGCGTCTTCAGCAAAAGGGCATCTATGATGAGATCCTGAAGAAGTATGGCCTTCAGGCGAACAAGCTTTCGCCTGTCGCGATCAACCAGGGTACCGACTAACCTCCATCCCGAGGATGGGCTCGCGCCAGACTCGGCCGAGCTCATCCCCTTTCGCTTCAGTTACTGAGCCAAGGTGTACCTCGGCAACATTATTCCTCTGAGGTGCGGGTCGTTGCCGGGTTTTGCTCCGCGAGCCCCCGCAAGTCGTCCCAGATATAGATGTAATTCTCCGACCGCCATACAGGACCTGGATCGGTGTACGTTCCGTCCCTCCGACCTCCCAGGGCCTCATAGAATGCGATGGCCGGATCGTTCCCGATAACGACGCCAAGCGCCATGCTGCCATAGCCGTGAGTGACCATAGCGCGGGCGAGTTCAGCAAGCAGGCGGCGGCCAATGCCCATCCGCTTGAACGCGCTGTCGACGTAGAGGAACTTGACCTCCGCCCGATCCAGGAATGCCCTGTGTGTGGAAGGACCAGCCACTCCGAAACCCGCTAGGCTCCCCTCGACCTCAGCCAGCAGCATAGCCCGTCCGCCTTCCTCAACAGAAAGCATCTCCTGCCAGCGAGATAGCCGCACCGGCTGCGTGAGCATTCGGAAGGCGGCCTCAGGCGCGAGAGCACGGTACGTCTTTCGCCACGTACTAAAATGGAGACGGGCAATGGCTGCCGCATCGACTTGCTGCGCTGTCCGAACCTTGACTTCCATCCTTTATCTTCCTGCTCGAACGCAACCCGGTAATGAGCCCTCCTAATCCTGACCTAGGGAATGAACAATAGTTCCGGGTCACCGTTCCAGGTCAGCCTCTAGTTTCTCTACCCTCCAGGAACGTCTGGCGTCCCCGTCAATTTCGCCATTTGGCAAAACTGGGAAGCTCCCCTGTTCTTCACGACCTTTGCTCTGCGCCGGCAGGCAGACCAAGCCGCAGCGTGTGAATTGTGCCAGCCGCGGACCTTTGGTCATCATAACCAAAGCCGCCGGCCAGGCGGGCTACGCCGCTTCCATCCCAAGGCTTCGGGCAGGATAGTGGAGGGTTGGATCAAAGGGTTGAACTACCGAGCGATCCCTTCTGCTTCGTTCCGTACCAAATTGACCACCAGCGGCAGCCAATCCCCCCTTTAGGCGCTCGGACAAAGTGCCTGTGCTCAGGGCTGCCACGGCCCGCCCTTGCGGATCGTGGATCGGCACCCCCACACCAGCCATGCCGGAGATCAGGCCGGTGTTGAGACTGCAGAAGCCTGTCTTGCGGACCTTCTGGATCTGAACCCGCAATCCGATCTCGTCTAAGCCGCCCCGGTCGAGCAGGCGGGGAACTTTGAAGCGAATCACAGCCTCGCGCTCCTCCTTCGGCAGGAACGACGGGATGGCCAGACTGCCTTGCCCGATGCCGAGGGGCGCCTTGCCGCCGACATCGCCCGTGAAGGTCCTGATCGGGAGCGGGCCCTCCACCCGGTCCAGGCAGACGGCGTAGAACCCGTTCCGCACCAGAAGGAAGATGCTGTCGCTCAACGTCGAGGTCAGGCGCAGAAGCGCTGGCCAGGCCGCGTTGCGCAGTCCGCCCGAATGCGCAGCCCCGCGCGGCAAGCACGAAGAAGTCGAGGGCCAGCCGGTACTTGCGGCTCGCGTCAACCTGCTCGACGAAGCCCTCGGCGATCAAGACTTTTCAGGGCCCGATGGGCACTAGGTTGGCTGATCCGGCTGGCCGAAGCGATATCGCTTCGGCCGATCCCCTGGGGTCTCCAGCGCCGAGAACCTTCCGGTGAGTAAGAACCTGCTGCACTCCGGATACAGTATCGTCCGCCATATGAGGGGATGGCGACTTTCTTTGCGACAATGGAAGACCCGGCTGTTGGAGCATCCCTGGCGGTCGCGATAGCGCTTCACAACATCCCGGAGGGCGTCTCGATTACCATTCCGGTCTACTACGCCACCGTAGCCGTTCAAAGGCCGTTCTGGCGTCCCTGATAGCTGACCTCGCTGAGCCAATCGGGGCCATTCTGGGCTATCTTGCCCTGGAGCCCTTCATGTCTCCGGCCACCCTTGGGGTGGGGTTCGGCATCTTGTCCGACATGATGGTGATCCTGGCCCTGGTGGAACTGCTGCCGGCGGCCACGCGCTATGATCGGGGACGGGAGACCGCCTACGGCATGATCGCCGGCATGGCGGTCGTGGCGCTCAGCCTCGTTCTGCTACGGTAACTGAGCAATTGAACTCCGTTCGCTTCCGCAGGCACTCCCCATCGCTGGCGGAAGATGCAATTAGTTGTTGCTGCCTCCGTTCTAGCTGCGCTGTGGCAACGCCTGCTGTCCCGAAGAGCAGACCATTAATTCTGCCAATGGCAGCCATTGATGCGCCAGCGGTTGCAAGAAGCCGTGATCCGCGGCAATTCTGACGGTCCAGAGAGGTCCGGGCCCCTCTGACGGCGATCCTGCCGTGATGTCGGACCTGCGCACGTCATGCGGAGCGCAGCAGTCTGTTCGCATCCGCCTAAGCAGGGATCGCCCGTTATGGACCTTATTCTCTCATTCTTCACCGCCGACTTTCTCGGCACACCTGCCTGGTTCTGGCTGAGCTTTCTAGGGCTCGTCGGCTTGCTTCTCGCCTTTGACCTTGGTGTTCTCAACCGCCAGGACAAGGAACTCGGGGTCACCGAGAGCCTCAAGCTCTCAGCCTTCTACATCGCCATTGCCATTGCGTTCGGCGGCTGGATCTGGTGGTCCATGGGCCCAACCTCAGGCATCCAGTACTTCACTGGTTATGCGATTGAGAAGGCGCTCTCCATCGACAACGTCTTCGTGATCTCACTGATCTTCGGCTATTTCGCCATTCCATCCAGGTACCAGTACAGGGCGCTCGTCTGGGGTATCTTGGCCGTCCTGGTGCTGCGCGGAATCATGATTGCAGCCGGCGCTGCATTGGTGCAGGAATACGAGTGGGTGCTCTACATCTTCGGTGCCTTTCTCATTGCCACGGGCATCAAGATGCTTGTGACCAGCGAAGGCGAGCAGGATGTCTCGAAAAACCCGGTCATTCGTCTCATCTCCAAGCGCATGCGTGTTACTCCCGAGCTCCATGGCGAGCGCTTCTTTGTGAAGAAGCCCGACCTGCAGACGGGACGTCTGGTCTTGTGGGCTACACCGCTGTTCCTGGCGCTGGTCGTGATCAACATAGCCGACCTCGTGTTCGCTATCGACTCCGTGCCGGCGATCTTCGCCATCACTACCGACACTTACATCGTGTTCACGGCAAACATCATGGCGATCCTGGGCCTGCGGGCCCTCTACTTTGCCCTTGCGGCGATGGTGCACCGCTTTGAATACCTGAAGTACGCCCTAGCCGTCGTTCTGGTCTTCATCGGAGGCAAGATCTTCTGGAACCAGATGGTGGGCAAGCTTGACCCAGCGATCTCGCTCGGCGTCACCCTGGTCCTAATCGCCAGTGGCGTGCTGTTCTCCCTGTGGAAGACGCAGGGTCAGGTAAAGTCCCACACGGCTGTCTAAAAGCCTCTGCAGTGCATCAGGGCTGGAGAACTCTCCAGCCCTGATGCAATTATCATAGCATCCTGTCGGATTGCTCCGTTTCGCATTTCCTAGGCTGCGGGCGCCTCCAGAGAATGAATGATGTGCTCGCTCAAGAGCTCTGCCGCTCGCGACAAAGCCCCCGGAGCGCGGTAGAGCACGATCTCGGTATCAGGTAATGGTGGCAGGCCGTGTTCGTCCTCGCCAAGAATGAGAAGGCCAGGCGTGACCATCTCGCGCGGTAGGACCGTGATGCCGAGCCCCGCCCGAACAGCGGCCTGGAGCCCGTTCAGGCTCGGGCTTGTGTAAACTGCCCGCCAACCCCGCTTTGCCGCATCAAGGCTCGCGAGCGCCCGTTTACGATAGACATCCGGCACAGGGGCAAGGACGAGCGGGAGCGGTTCGCCCGGGGTGAGCACAAGTCGCGGCGAGGCGGCCCAGACCAGAACCTCCCGCCAGACACCGACACCTCCAACCCCGCCCTGGGGCTCACGCTTGAACAGGACCAGGTCATACTGGCCCTTCGAGAAGCCATCGAGCAGGTTCACGGTGAAGTCACAGTTGACATCAAGCGCCACTTGGGGATGCGCACGGGCAAAGCGTGCCAGGACTTCGGGCAGATGCGTCGTCGCAAAATCCTCGGGTGTTCCAAGCCGCACGGTTCCGGCGATATCAGGCTCCATGAGCCGTGAGCGCGCCTCATCGCCAAGCCGCAGCATCTGACGCGCATAGGTAAGCAGGATCTCACCTTCAGGGGTTAGTTGAAGCTCACGACCGTCCCGGTCGAAGACACGTTTGCCGAGACCATCCTCCAGTCTTTTGATCTGCAGACTGATTGTCGACTGGGTTCGCCCAATGCGCTCGGCGGCGCGCGTGAAGCCGCCATTATCTACAATCGTGACGAAGGTACGAAGCAAGTCCAGGTCGAAAGGAGGCAGCGGTGTGGGCATGGCACGGCAGGCGAAGCTTGCGGAACAAACATTGATACCACCAATGTTACAGGTTGAATACATCTGGTCAGGTCAATGCTTTGCAGCCTCCGCCCCAGCGGTTCCTGGGCACTGGCTCATCTCCGTGAGCATGGAAATGGCAGGCAGAGGCGATTGGGTCCATGCAGACCCAATGCGGAGTGCGCCGGCACTGGGTCTGAAAGAGGTGCAAGAGCGGCACCCGACAGATCTGTGTCGAAGGCCGCTCTTGAGATGCTTTCCGTGCTACGTTCTCTGTGGAGAATCCGCTGTCCGCCTTAATGGGCAAGGAGGACGGGACGCACGGGACTGGCCAGGATGCTCTTGGTCGCGCCTCCGAGAATAAAGTCGCGCATTCTGGAGTGACCGTAGGCACCCATCACGAGCAGGTCGACATCATGCTCCTGGCAATAGCTGTCCAGAACTTCACCGACGGGACGGTTGTCCGCGCTCACCTCGTCGGCCACCGCCGCGATACCGTGATGGTTCAGGTGCCGGACGAGGTTGGAACTCGAACCACGGGCACGCAGCGGCTTCTCGTCAACAACGGTAATGGCGCGCACAACGTCTGCCATAGCCAGCAGGGGTAGCGCGTCGGCAACAGCCCGCGCAGCCGGGCGGTTCGCGTCCCATGCGACCGCAATTGTCTTGAGGGCGAACTCGCGCTTGGCGGCCTCAGGGAGGATGAGCACGGGTCGTCCGGAACCGAAAATGACACTCTCGGCGAGGTACTGCTGAAAACTGTCGTCTCCAACTGGCACCAGTGTCAGGTCGCGCAGCCGGGCATGATCGACAAGAATGTCTGGAATCTCGGAGGTCTGACAAACCTCAATGACCCGGTCGTGGGATATTCCTCGCTGCTCTGCCGCAGCCTCAAACTCGCTCACCAGGTTACGGGCGCGCGCAGAACTCTTCTGGCGCTCCCCCGCAACCATGTCATCGATGTTGAGAACCGATCTGGCAAGGGTGTTGGCGACATGAGGAAGCTCAATCTCGAATGTGATTGCAGTGAGATGTGCCCCGAGCAACGCCGCTACTGATGCAGCCTGCCCGATCCCAGCGTTGGCTGTTCGCTCCGGGTAGCTGGTGAGCTCAACCAGAAGATCCTTGTAGGCCATGACACATTCCCTCTGGTGTACCTGATATGCGACGTAAGCAGCGCCCCGTCTGCAGTTCCTGTTACAGTCAGATAGACGGACCGCACGGGACGCAATATACGCACTAATACTAGGGGAATCCCCCAAAGATGTGTGCCCTTCGGCTCGTCGGGGCCATTGATTATACCAATGGTAACGATTGACGATCTGCTGCATTGTCACCGCGACAGTTGGCCCCCTGTATGCACCTTAGCCCATGGCCCGGGTCCCTCTGGCGAGCGCTGCCGGCGCGCTTGCGATGTCGGGCCAATCCGACATCGCGTACCGGTACAAGGAACTGCTGTTATGCAGGAGATCATCGCCGCCTTGGCCTCGTTTCTCCTCATTGAGCCGCTTCAGGCAGATGTGCCGAACGGCTGGCCAAGGCCGGTGCGCCCCCCAGGCGGTCGTGTCCGAGGTGACGGCCTGTGCCAAGGCGGCCACTCCCATCATCATCGAGCGCACCGCAAGCGACCCCTGGTGGCCCGGTTTCACGCAGTCTGGCTGTGGATGGACCCGGCGGAGCCCGGAGCGACAGGCGAGTAAGCGCTGGCCTCGCGCGTAGAGGCCACCGGACGGCGGTTCGTCGACGCTCCCGTATCGGGTGGGGTGGCGGGTGCAAAGGCTGGAACGCTCACCATCATGGCGGCGGCGCCGCAGCCTGTGTTCGAAAGCATGAAGCCCATCTTCAATGCTCTCGGAGAAGGTGTTTATTGTTGGCGAACGCGCGGGGCAAGGGGCTACGGTCAAGACCGTGAATCAGCTCTGGCCTGCCCCATGAGGGTGATCCGGGTGTGATGTTAATTCAGG
>NZ_JAJATX010000192.1 GCF_020866965.1 Microvirga roseola | reverse complement strand
GTGGCTCGGTTTGGCTGAACAGCGTTTTCGGTTTGCGATGTGGAGCCTCTGCCGGGTTAAGCCGCCGCGAGTTGCGGCAGCGGGGCGAAGTAGGCCTGATCGGGCGTCCTCCGGTCAAGGCTCGAATGGGGCCTCCGGCCATTGTAAAAGGTCAGAGAGCGGCCAATCGAGGCGCGAGCTTCGGCGACACTGTCGTAGGCCCTCAGATAGACCTCCTCGTATGTGATGCTGCGCCACAGGCGCTCGACAAAGACGTTGTCGCGCCAGGCGCCCTTGCCATCCATGCTGAGCGCGATCTCATTCTTGAGCAGCACGCTGGCGAAGTCGCGACTGGTGAACTGGCTGCCCTGATCCGTGTTGACGATCTCAGGACAGCCATAGCGGGCCAGCGCCTCCTCAAGGGCCTCGATACAGAACGCTCCCTCCAGGGTAATCGACAGCCGCCAGGCCAGCACGCGCCGGCTGAACCAGTCGACCACCGCCGCCAGATAGACGAAGCCCCGGGCCATGGGGATGTAGGTGATGTCCATGGCCCACACCTGATTGGGCCGGGTGATCGGTAGCTTGCGCAGCAGATAGGGGTAGATCTGATGCCCCGGTGCCGGCTTGGAGGTGTTGGGCTTGC
>NZ_JAJATX010000093.1 GCF_020866965.1 Microvirga roseola | reverse complement strand
CCTGAATTAACATCACACCCGGATCACCCTCATGGGGCAGGCCAGGCAGCGTCCCTCCTTCGAGGTTGCGATCGCCGCCACGGGCCCGTCCCGGGAGCGGGACCAGTGGCTTCTGGCGCTCGAGCGCTGGGGAAAAGCGCAAGGACAGGTGCTGACCGGCAATCGACCGTACCGCAACACCACTGCGAGAAGCGCCTCCTTGCAGGGGGCTTCTCGCAGTGGTTTCCTTCATCATCGAATGGGTGGGCCTGGAATGGCTGGAGCGCGCTCTCGACCAAGCTGCCAGTGCATCCGAGGCACCTGAAGTGGACCTCTCTCCAGTTTTCAACCAGCTTCAGGAGCTCCTGAGCCTCACCCATAAAATCGATGCCCGAACACGCGTGGCCGAATATCGGACATGGGCGGCCGCACGGGCCACCTTGGGCCTTCCTGTTCCCCTTCCAGACATGAAGTCCGGCAACTGGGATCACTTGCTGGAGACTGACAGGAATGCTTCTGCTCAAAAGTGACCGCTCCAATAAAAGGTGCCAACTCTGTGGCAGGGCAGACACCACTCCAACGAGATCTTTGCATTTCGCCACAGAGACAGGAGGAGTGGATTTGAGGGAGGTCATCATCCTCGTTGCGGCGGCGTCCCTTGTGCTGGCTCTCAGCGGCTGGTGAGACCGCCGAACCGGGTCTTTCACCGATTTTGACCTGTTTTATTTTGCGCTCGGACCCGCGGCCATGATGACGTACGTCTGGCTCATTATGCTCATTCACATGTATGGGGATCGCGGAGACCGCTGGTAAGGTGCCAGGCCCTCCGAGGAGCAGGTGCGCACTCTTTGGTGGAGCACCCTGCCAAGCGTCCGAAGTCTGGGCATATCGATCAGGACTCGAACTCCCATCGCACATGAAGGCTGTCATGACCGAAATCGAGACAACGCCCTTTGGATTTCTCACCTACGCCGAGAGCTACGGCCGCGCAGCTTTCCTGCTCGTGCGAGCGATCGATGAAGGTGCCCGGATGGGATGGTCAGCTCCCGTCGCAACCCTTGCGCTCCATTGCATCGAACTCTCACTCAAGAGCGTTCTTGTCAAAGACGGAATGGCGCCCTCAGAGCTTCGCCAAGAATATGGGCATAACATCAAAAAGCTGTTTGCCGCGACGCCTCTGGATTGGTCAGACGTCGATACCAACGCCATCGACTTCAATGATGACGCTCTCGGTCCAGTGCCGCGGTACCGACGGCAGGACAGGCCCTACAATATCCTGCACAAAGAGCGCCTGTTTCCATTGATGGAGACGGTGTTTCACCGTTGTCTCCGATATATCGACCAGGAAGCAAGGCGAACACTTCGGCCGTGAAGGAGCAAGCAATGTGTCCAGGGCTAGGCGGAACATATGCCTTGCAGACCTCGACGTGGATCGCAGGGCCCGGGATCTGCGCATTAGGTCTTTTATAGGTTGATGTTGAACCGGCTCGTGTCGGGGCATCATATGCAACGTCGCGGGATCAACGGACTCTCGAGCAAGAATGTGCAAGCGCAGGGTAAAGGATGATGAGCGGAAACGGTCGGGACCAGCTGGTGATTGAAGACGTGATTGTCATCGCAAAGGCGCTGACCCGCATAACGGCCTGGCTTGATCTCTCAGGAACTTTGCGCGATTATCGGGGCAGCGGACGACAACAGCGTTCTTGATACCCTGGCGTCGAACGAAACGGTCTCGACAAACGCCCTGCTTCTTATCCGGCTCCACTCGTTGCTGACAGGCCTTGCTGGAGGCAATGCAGGTGCCGCCGCGTCATGGCTAAAGAGCTACAATGTTATTCTTGACGCTCGCCCGCTTGAACTCATGCACCAGCCGGTCGGGATAAAACGGGTTGTTGATTATCTTGAGAGCCGCAGCCGCCCTTGATCATCGCGATCATAACGGCCAGTGACGCCCGGCGACTGAGACTTTCTGCTGCCTGATCTGCGCTTCCCGCCATGCGGCCGTGGAAGATTTTTCCTGGCCTGCTGATTTAGGCGCAGGAGCAATCCAACCGTGTGTTTCAGAACCTGGGAGAAACAGCCCTGGCCGCTGCTCGTGAATCCTGCCTGCGCGATGGCCGCCGCGAGCAGGACCCGACTGGGGGCTGCTTCAGGTCCCAAAATCGTCCTGCGCTTAATTGAGGTCTGATATGCGCATGAGAGCAGACCTTGGTCATACTTCAGCTTCGTGCCATGAACGGACCTATAATGGTTTGTGACGGCTACTCGAAAGCCGACGTTCATTCAGCGTGCTAGTGGTGGTGGCGAGATGGCTTACGCGAGCACTCCTGCCAGTGCGGGTATGTGACGTAGGCGGTGATCGCCCCCTGCTCATGCGACCGGATCGTGACCGCCTCGCCCTTAGGCATATAGACGATCTCGCCCGGACCGGCGGTGACCGTGCCGGCACTCGAGGTGACCGACAGGCTCCCCTCCAGCATCACCATGACGTCGTGCACGGCAATAGTCTCGTCGATGCTCTGGTGAGGTCCGTAGCGGCCGTAGCCGATAGTAATTGGTCCACCGTGGCGCTGGTCGATTAGATTGCCCGCGAATACCTCCCCATCCTGGCCCGGCGAGCGCTCGAATGATGCGTCGGCGATAGAGAAACTACGAACAGTCATGGATTCCCTCAATTTGGTGCTGGGAGTTCGATAAAACACGGCAACCGGCCCCCAGAAGTACCTATCTGGGTCAAACGCGTGGTCAAATCTGGTGGCGGTTCAGGCGGCCGCGGGGATCCGTGCTATTGCCTTGATCTCGAAATCGAAGCCTGCCAGCCAATTCGCCCCGACAGCAGTCCAGTTGGGATAAGGCTTCTGAGGAAAAACTTCGTTTTTGACAGACATGATCACATCGAACTGTGAGGCAGGATCGGTATGGAATGTCGTGACATCAACGATGTCATCGAACGTGCAACCAGCCGCCCTTAGGACCTCACAGAGATTGGCAAAAGCAAGCTGCACCTGCTTTTCGAAGTCAGGCTCGGGGGAGCCGTCCTCGCGGCTCCCAACCTGCCCGGAGACAAAGAGCAGATCGCCTGATCGGATGGCAGCGGAATAGCGGTTGATCTCGTAAAGTGCCTGCCGGCCGGCAGGGAAGACAGCGTCGCGGTTAGACATTCTTCTTCTCCTTCAGATAGGGCGAAGCTTAAGCTTCGTCGATGATGTGGAGTCTCGGTTTGGTTCGCGATCATGATCCGCAACCGACATTCAGTTCTATCGATGGGCCTGACTGAGTGACAGGAGCCGCCAAACTCGGAGCGTCGATTCCCATCAAGGATCGTTCTCCTGCCCAGCACTTCAAAGCCGCGCCAGTTCTTCATCCGTGAAGTCGGCTGCAAGTGCAGCGGCCCTCTGATTGTCGAGTTCTTCAAGTCGACGAGTGAGTGCCGCGCGAACGCGAGCATAGGCATCGGCACCAAGTACAAGCCGTTTCGGAAGCGGATCGGTCTGATCGGCAAGCCGGATCATTGTATCCGTCATCCGGTCAGGATCTCCCTTGATTACCCAGCTGCCATTGCGTGCAGCTTCACGTATTTGATGAGCGGGCGTTCCCATATATGCGGCAAGTGGCTCAGGCTGCACGAGGTTGCCGCCAAAATCGGTGCGGGCGGGCCCAGGCTCGATTAGCGTGAGGGCAATGCCAAAGCTCTCGACCTCCTGGGCTACGGCTTCCACGAACCCTTCGATCCCCCACTTGGTCGCGTGATACAGGCTGAAGCCCGGATAGGTGATCTGCCCTCCCTCGCTCGAAACCTGAAGGATTCGGCCACTCCCTTGGCGGCGCAGATGCGGCAGGGCGGCCCGGATAAGAGCGATAGATCCGAGCAGATTGGTGTCAACGATATCGCGCAATTGCGCATCCGTTGTCTCCTCTGCGGCGCCCAGGATGCCATAGCCCGCATTGCTGACGATAACATCAATGCGTCCCAGATCGCTGAACGCATGGTCGACTGTCGACCTGAGCGAACCCAGATCTTTGAGATCGAGTGCGGCGATGCGAAGCTGCTCCGGATAGCGCTTGCGGATGTCGTTGAGCGCATCGGCACTACGACTGGTCCCGACAACCCGGTCCCCGCGTGCCAGGGCCTTTTCGGCCAGAAGCCTTCCAAGTCCGGACGATACGCCGGTAATGAGCCATGCTTTGGTCATTGCAGTACCTCTCTGTCTTCCCTGAAACAGGAGATAGCGCCCCTTCATTTGTATGATTAGACGTTGAAATCGGCAAAGGTTGGTGCAAAATCACCATCAATCATGCGTCCCTCTCTCAACGATCTCACCGCCTTCGTGGCGGTTGCCACCCATCGCAGCTTCCGCCGGGCCGCGGATGAGCTCGGCACGGCGCCGTCGACACTGAGCCATGCGATGCGGAGCCTTGAGGATCGGCTCGGAGTGCGCCTCCTCAACCGCACGACCCGCAGCGTCTCGCCGACGGAAGCCGGGTTTGAGCTGCTCAGTCGTCTGCAAGCGGCACTCACCTCGCTGGATGAGGCGTTGGACGCGGTCATCACCTTCCGAGGCAATGTGGCCGGCACAGTCCGGATCAACGCTCCACGTGTGGCCGCGACCGTCCTCGTCCGCGACATCCTCCCGCGCATGGCGGAACAGTTCCCCAATGTGACAGTGGACATCGTGGTCGAGGGGCGACTGATCGATATTGTGTCAGGCGGCTTTGATGCCGGCGTGCGTCTTGCGGGATCGATCCCGAAAGACATGATCGCAGTACCGCTCGCCAGCACGATACAGTTCGTCTGCGTCGCATCACCATCCTATCTCGATCGCGCCGGAGAGCCGAAAACCCCTGAGGATTTACAGCGTCATCGCTGCATCTGTCATCGGATGCCTAGCGGCAAGCTGTACCGATGGGAGTTCGAGCGGGCTGGGCAGGAATTGACGATCAATGCGACAGGATCTGTGGTTCTTGATGACGAGGAACTGATGGTGGAAGCTGCCGTGCAGGGCTTGGGTGTAGCGTATGTAGCGAATTGGGCTGCCGAAACCGCCATCGCGGAGGGGCGATTGAACAGGGTTCTGTCCGCCTGGATGCACGAGCCGGAGGGAGTGGCAGTTTATTACCCAGGGCATCGAGCCGTCCCGCCCGCACTGAGGGCATTCCTCGATGTCGTGAGGGATGTCAGGCAAGGCAAGTAGCAAGCGATCACTGGAGGTCTGCATCGGGTCAAACCGAGACGTAGAGCGGAAGTCTCAGAATGCCCGCTCATGCTGCAATTGCGGAAATCGAGCAAACACTTGGTTCGAACCGGATCTTGCTGAAAGCCATCAATGGCGATCCCGAGGAGCTTGGCACAGCCATTAGCGTACGTGCATATCTCGATCGCTGCTTCTGATCGTCCGCTTTGAATTGGTCGTGCGGGAGGTCCTTGGCACTTTGGCTTTCTCGGACCGGCAGAAATCAATGGCCGCCTCAAGGAAGGCTTGGCGGGCTTCGGAGTGCCTGCTCACGGCCTTGATCCAGGGTTTGTCTGCAATAAGCGTCACGAGCCGCTCAGGCATCGGTCTGGATCAGGAAAGCCTCGTAAGCCACCAGCTTGCCGCCTCCCGGTGGGCGGCCCTGGCGGGCCGGTGCCGGCGAGCCGGTGTCCCGCGCTCGCCGCACCAGCTTGATGGCGAAGCTCTCGCTGACGGCAAAGTGCTGGGCGGCCGCCCGGCAGGAATGGCCTGCCTCGACAAAGTCGGCAACTCGCACCCGAAGATCGAGAGAATAGCAGTGACCCATGATCCACCTCCCGCTCCAGGCAGTGAATCACAGATCGCGCCAGCCAAAAACCCCGAAAGTCAGATTTCCAGTCCGGTGCTTTAGGCATGAGTTTACCTACAGCTTACTGAAGTGAAGTTATTCAATATAAGCTTGTCAATTGTAGGTTGCAATGCTCTATCTACGCCTCATCACCTCCTCAGTATCCCGGCTCTAACCCCCAGTTCGCACTTACCTGCAAATACCTACCAACGGCATGTCCTTTTGGTCCTACAGACTGAATCTCATCATGACCCTGCGAAGGGACGCAATGGATCCACAGCAGACCTAGGATCACCAAGTGATTTGCGAGTGAAACCGCCATGACCAATGCGACATCAACCATGCACCCGAGCACCACCTCCCAACACCAAGAATCCCCCTCCCTCTCCCAACAGATCGATGCGCAAATCCAGCACCTCAACGACTGGCGCGGCGAGACGCTGGCGAAGGTCCGGGCGCTCATCCGGCAGGCTTTGCCCGATGTGGTCGAGGCGGTGAAGTGGCGTGGGGTTCCGGTGTGGGAGAAGGGCGGGATCATCTGCACGGGCGGGACCTACAAGGCCGCCGTGAAGCTGACCTTTCCCAAGGGCGCTTCGCTGAACCACCCGTCCCGCCTCTTCAACGCCAGCCTCGATGGCAACGCGCGCCGCGCCATCGACATCCATGAAGGCGGCACGATTGACGAGGAGGCGTTCAAAACCCTCATCCGCGAAGCCGTCGCCCTGAATGCGTCCTCGGCAAAGCGACCGAAACGCGCTTCGCCCCGCTCCAGCGCCTGAGCGCAAAGCGCGTCAGCGGCAGCCCGCGCGAGGCCCGTTCAACGCCACGGCGCTGAGCGCCCTGCCCGTTTTTCATCCTGACACCGCCCCCCGTCGTGGCCGTCCCCGGACTTGATCCGGGGATCATCCCGGCCATCCACGTCTTTTTGCGGAAGCGGGGTCAGGGCGTAGGCTATCCGCTCACCGAGGCCGCCCCACAGCACGGTGGCGAGCGGCATAACGTGATTGCGCCTCAGCGCAATGATGAGCACGCCGCACAGGGCCAGTCCCGTGCCGAGCGCCATCCGGGTGTCGAAGCGGTCGCCCGTCACGACGATGCCCATCGCCACCGTCAGCAGCGGGGTCATGATGGTCAGGGGCGCGATCAGGTTGGCGGGGTACTTGCCGATCAGGCCGTAATAGATCGTGTGCGCGACCAGGGACACGATGAGAGCGGAGAATAGCAGGGCCGCCACGAAGGCCCATCCCGCCTTCATCGCCTGGGCGGCCTGCCCCGTCTCGAGGCTGGCCGTCAGGAGAATGAGGGGCACCACGGAGGCGAGCCCGATCCAGGCTTGGAACTGCAGGGGCCGCACGCCCTTGATCTGCTTCATCATCACGGCGGCGAGCGAGCCGGCAGCCGTCGAGAGCAGGATCAGGACGAGCCCGCCCGAGAGGGGAAACCCGCTGCCCGGGTCCCACATGACGAGCATGCCGCCGGTGAAGGTCAGGGCGATGCCGAGGCCCCGCCTCCAGTGAATCCGCTCGCCGAGCATGGCGACGGAAAGCAGCGTCGTGATGGGAAGGCCGAGCTGGCTCACGACCGCCGCGCTCGACGGGCTCGCCGACTTGATGCCGAGGAAGAACAGGGCAAAGCCGCCGCCGCCCATGAGGAACCCGACGAGCAGCATGCGCCAGGTCGGCCTCGGGGCCGGAAGCAGCCATGGCAGGGTGACGAGGCCCACGATGCCGAAGCGGATCGCCGCGTAGAACAGCGGCGGGATCTCCATGCCCGATACGACGATCTTGCTGAGGACCGTATGCGCCGCCCACACGAAGCAGACGAAGAACATCAGGAGGAAATCACGGAAAGCCATAATGTGAAATAACGCAACCCTGTGCCGCGCCGCAAATGCCGTGAGGCCGGTAAGCTGCCCCCATGTCCTACGACCGGCAAAAGTCACAAGCGCCGCGTGCGCGTGGAACATCGGCTGCCGGGTGCATTATCTCCAAAACAAGCCTTTTCGCATCGCGGATGGCCGGGCGGTTTCCTGCCTGGGCCAGCCCGCAGCCTCGAGGAGAGCCAGAATGATGGGAACGCACAGGCCGTCACGAGATCGCTCGCCATGCGCCGGCCAACGGCTCCGTCGACATGAGAAGCGCCGCCGTCGGGACGGCCCGGATGGGAGCCTCCTCCGTGGGCGCCCTGGCCCTCGGCGCCATGGCGCTCGGGGCCTTCGCAATCGGCGCCCTCGCCGTGGGGCGGCTGGCGGTCGGGCGGGCGCGGATCGGCCGCCTGGAGATCGACGAGCTCGTGGTGGGTCGGCTGACGATCCGCGACAGGCAGCCGTAAGGCATCCGGGCCCTTCGGGGCAGGCCGCGTGTGAGGGACCGCGCCGTTGCCGCCCTTGCCGCCAAACCCCGCATTTCCTTGACAACCGCCCCGGAGAGGCAGAGCCTCTTCCCAGCGGCAGGGGCCTTTTTCCTGGCCGCCTTGTATGCGTCCGCCACAACACCCTTTTTCGGGAGGTCGCGATGCAGCCCTTCACGCTTCCAGTCACAGCTTGCGTTTCAGCCCTGCTCCTCGTCGCCGCGCCGGCGACGGCCCAGGAGCAGCACCGGCATGCCATGGCGAATGCCGGCGACGTCACCTGGAAGGACGGCCCTCCGTCCCTGCCCAAGGGGGCGCAGATGTCGGTCCTCTACGGGGATCCCTCCAAGGAGGGCATGTTCGTCATGCGGCTGAAATTCCCGGCGAACTACAGGATCCCGCCGCACACCCATACGACGGATGAGATCGTCACCGTGATCGACGGCGAGTTCAACATTGGTATGGGAGCCCAGTTCGACCCGGCGAAGACGAAAGCCATCACCACGGGCGGCGTCATCGCCATGCCGCCGGGCACCCAGCACTTCGTGCAGACCAACCGGGAGACGACCGTGCAGCTGAGCACGCGCGGCCCCTGGGGGATCGCCTACGTCAACCCGGCGGACGATCCGCGCAAGTCGCAATAGGACGGATCCGGCGCGGCCGGAACGTGGCCCCCGGGGGCCAGGCCCGGGGATGCCGCGAGCGGACAGGCGCGCTAGGGCTGACCCTGCTGCCCCTGCGGGCCGAGCCGCCGGAGCTCGCTCTGGAGGTAGCGGTTCGGCTCGACGATGAGGCCGTTGCGGGCATCGAGCCTGATGTTCACCTGCTCGCCGTTCCAGTCCGCCGTCGCGGTGTAGAACACGCCGTCCCGGCGCAGGTTGGAGACGTTGGAGAAGCCGCGCATCCGCAGGTACTCGCGCGCCTGTCCCGGCTCCACGAGCCCCGGATTGACCATCGGAGAGCTCAGCTCGCGCCGATCCAGGAGCGCCTCGAGGCCGGGCGTCGCGTTGCGGTTCGCGCCGAACTGCTGGCCCCGGCGCTGCCGTTCCTGCATCTGGCCCCGCATCCCCTCCTGCATCCCGTCCTGCATCCCGCTCTGCATCCCTGGGGGCCGGTTCGTCCCGACGGAGCTGGTGGTCATGCCGCCCTGCCCGGAGGGGCTGAGGATCATCACGACCGGCTGGCCGTCCGGGGCGCGGGCCTGCACGAGATAGGCCCGGTCGAGAATGCGGATGTTCTGGAAGCCCACCTGCCGCAGCTGGCGGCGCAGCGCGACGCGGTCGTTGAAACGGCTCTGGCCGGCGCCCATCCGGCTCCANCCGGGGCGCGGGCCTGCACGAGATAGGCCCGGTCGAGAATGCGGATGTTCTGGAAGCCCACCTGCCGCAGCTGGCGGCGCAGCGCGACGCGGTCGTTGAAACGGCTCTGGCCGGCGCCCATCCGGCTCCAGTCCATGGGCGCCGTCTGCGAGGGCTGCCCCCGGTAGCCCTGCGCGCCCTGATAACCGCCATAGCCCGTCTGGGCGAGCGCGGCCGTCGAGCCGCCCGCCAGGACGACGGCGGCCAGCATGGCAAGGGAATGTCTGTGCATGGGATCTCTACTCCTGTCGCGCCCCCGATCCTGGGGGTAATCGCGCCGGGGGGGAGGGATCCGGGCGAGGCTGCGGATCCGTACGGTACTGGACGGAGTCTGCGGCCGGAGAGGCCTGACGCCCCGCCCCGTCCCCCGGCCTTGTGCCGGGGGTCCCCGCCTTCACCCCCTCGCGGGAGAAGACATGGATGGCCGCAACAGGCCCGGCCTGTTCCGTCGTGCCCCTCACAGCCCTCATCCTGAGGAGGTCACGGAGTGACCGTCTCGAAGAGCCTGCCCCGGACTTGATCCGGGGACGAGGGCGTCTCCAGAGACCGCTGAAGCCTCCTTCGAGACACCGCTTGCAGCGGCTCCTCAGGATGAGGACGGAGGGATGAGGATGGGGGAGGAA
>NZ_JAJATX010000081.1 GCF_020866965.1 Microvirga roseola | reverse complement strand
TAGGATCCCGAAAGTGCAAGTCCACTTTTGGGTCCGATGCTTTAGATCGGCCGTTGGCAGGACACGCTCCGGATGCTCGCGCGAGGTGCAGGTTGCAAGCATTCCGACACTTGAACCGGGAGGAGTGTATCTTCGCAGATCAAGCAGCTAACGCTACTCCTCATCTCCAGCCTCCCTATGGTTCTCTGCGACAATTCTCACGTCTCGCAGCGCTACTGCGCACAGAATTGCTAGAATCGAGATTCCAAGAGCTGCAAGCATGGCGGATGCGCTCATTCCCACAGTAAATGCATATTTCGCCGTGCCAAGTAGATCCCCAGACAGACGACCCGCAATTGATGACGCCGCCCAAAGACTGTCCTCAACTGTGCTTATAACATCCTCTGGAAATTCAGCAGGAACGCGCTCGAGAATGAGCCGGCGGTAAATTGCAGTGGTGAGGCTGCCGAGAATGGCGACACCCGCAGCGATACCGAGCTCCTGCACGGTTTCGGACATTGCCGAGGCAGAACCGGCTTTCTCCGGCGGCGCAGAGCTCACCACTAAATCAGTGCCGAGCGCGGCGATTGTGCCGAGGCCGAGATAGACCAGCCCGTAGCCTGCCGTTACCAGAGCAACACCCGATATCCAAGGTAGTAAGCCGAGAAAGAAATAGCCGATTGCGGAAAGGGCCAAAGAAGCGGCCATGACAAATCCTGGGCGGACGTAGCGCGTAAGAAGAGGAGCTCCGATTCCAGCCACGACCATCATCAATGCGGAGGGGGCCATCCACATTCCAGCGGTGACGGCTGGAAGGTCCAAGACTAGCTGTAAATATTGGGTGACCAACAACATAGCGCCGCCGACACCAATCAGTCCGAACAGCAGGACACTCAAGGCAGCGCTAAAGGTCTTATTCTCGAAAAGGCGAATGTCGAGCAGCGGGCTCGGGAGATGACGCTGCCGCCTTACAAAAACCGCTGCGAAGACAATTCCGACTGCCAGTGCCGAAGCCGATCCATAGGACAAGCCAGTCTCTGCACTATCCTTGATGAAGTAGATCACTGGCAGTATTGCAGCGAGAGATAGAGCCACACTGAGAAGGTCGAGCCGGCCGCTCCCGGGCGCCCGGTATTCGGGCAGCAATAATGGACCTGCGATGAGCACAATACTGACGATGGGGATTGCCGTAAGGAACGCCGACCCCCACCAGAAGTGCTCCAGCAGCATCCCCCCGACCAGCGGTCCAGCCGCCATGCCGAGAGCAAACATGGTTGCCCATACCCCAATCGCCAGCGCCCGTTCACGTGCAACGAGAAACATGTTGCTGATCAGCGCGAGAGTGGATGGCATCAAGGTCGCGCCGGCGACGCCAAGCATAGCCCGAGCGGCAATCAGGATGTTAGCGGTCGGCGAGTAGGCGGCGAGGACAGAAGCGACGCCGAAGGCGGCAGCGCCAATCATCAGCAGCCGGCGACGGCCGATCCGGTCACCCAGCGTGCCCATGGTGATAAGAAAGCCAGCAATCATGAAGCCATAGGCGTCCATAATCCACAGTGCTTGGCTGCTACTCGGTTGAAGGTCCGTCGCAAGCGCCGGCATTGCCAGATAAAGTAGCGTCACATCTAACCCGAGCAGGGCCGTCGGCAGCGCAAGCACAGCCAGCCCGCCCCATTCCGCTGGCCCGGCTTTTCGCCGACGTTCGTCCGTGATGGTCTCCGCGGAGCCCCCCCGATACCCGACGGAACCTTGATCGCATTCGATTGACATGCTGCCTCCTGAAATCCTGGAGGCATTTTCGGGGGAAAATCAGTCTGTTACAATTTTGCAGTTTATGCTGTTACTAGGGGCAATAGAATATGCGGGCCAGATCCCTTGAGCGCACACGGAGAGAGCTTTCGGATTTCCTGCGGCACCATCGAAAGAGGTTGACGCCTGCTGACGTCGGCCTGCCGAGCGGCCGCCGCCGCCGCACCCCCGGGCTACGCCGCGAGGAGGTCGCGACACTCGCCGGTGTGGGCATCACTTGGTACACGTGGCTTGAGCAGGGGCGTGAGATTGGCGTCTCTGTGGACTTTCTTCTGAGATTGGCCAAAGTTCTCAAGCTCGACGATGCCGAATGTAGTCATCTGTTCGTTCTAGCGCACCGGCGGCCGCCGCCGGCGGAGGCGTATCATTGGCCGATTGTCTCGCCGCTCGTGCAGCAGCTTATTGACGAGCTGGAAGCTCGGCCAGCCTATGTCTTAAACCTACGGTGGGATGTCATCGCTTGGAATCCGGCCGCAGAGCGACTGTTCGGCTTTTCGCGAAAGGAACCGACAGACCGGAACATACTTCGAATGGTGTGCGCTGATCCTGATTTGCGCGTTCGCCTTCCAGCGTGGCGAAGCGACGCCCCACGCCTTATTGAGAGCCTTCGTCGTGACCTTGCCTTCGTTCCTGATGACTCCGCGATGCTCCAGCTCATAGATGAACTGAGGAAGCTCTCGCCCGACTTCCGACACTGGTGGAACGGGACTCAGGATCATCCTCCATCCCGAGGGCTGTCGTCCCTCGCCACTGAGAACGGTGTTCTGAAGCTCCAACATGAAGTTATGATTATTGACGAACACCGACACCTGCGAATCGTTGTGTACTTTCCGGAAAGACCCAGGGAGATCCTGTAAACCGACGCAATGAGCAATGCGGTGGCGCGAGGTAATGTAGAACAACACTGAAATGCAGGGGCGCCGCTACCCAGCTTCCAAATCGGCTCGCCCGGGGTGATAGGGCTTGCTACCGGAGATCTTGTTGCCGGGTGCCAGTCAGATTCAGGAGCTGAAGTGATTGGCTGAATACAGGCTGAGATCCGAGATCCCGAATCAAGGTAGCAGCTTTGGAAGCCAACGGCCGATTCCATGACGTTGTCGCGTGATGAGCGGGCGTTCAGATCGAAGTCCAGTTTGGACTGCGGTGATAGATCCGGCCTCTGGTCTTCGATAAGGGAGTGCTTTGAAGCTTCGGCATGTGAGTGCATCTGCCCCTGTGAACTTCGCCGATGGACGTGACAACGCCTGGCAGGACAAGCCGAAGATCACCTGCTATCACTAGCTTCGTGCTGCTCAGGACAACTCGGTACGCCTTTGAAGATCGCCTTGTGCGCAGCATCGGCATCAATGACAATCGCGTGAGAAAGGCTGGCGCCCGGTGTCTTGCCGAGCGGGTCGGCAGATCAGACATGTTCCCGGTTATTGCAAGCGATAATCCGATCCTTTGGACGAAACGGCATTCGGCGGCAAAAGCTACCGGACCGGGTCCCGGCTCGTGCGAGACTGGTCGCTGGAGCCGATCTGCCTGAGCAATCTAGCCTGGAACGGACGCAACCACCCGTTCCACGAGCCGAAGGACGGCGGACCTGAAATCGTTCGGCTCGGAGCCAGCCTCGATTGCGAGAGCTGCGCGGTCGAACGCCGCTGACAGAAGGACTGCTAGGGCCGGGATCGGGATCGATCTGTCACCGGACGCGGCCATGACCGCTTCGAGCCCCTCCTGCAGTGTCCGTGCCGAGTGAGCGGCATCAATGGCGGCGATTTCATCTAAACCTAGGACAGCCGGGCCGTCGACCAGCAGCAGGCGCGTGCGGCCGGGAATGGCCATAGCATCGAGATAGGCCAAGCTACCCGCCAGCAAAGCCTCCATGGCCGGCATGGCAGCAGGCGTCGCATCTCTGATTTGCGCGGCCACCGCCTCTGCCTCCCGCTCCAGCACGGCCCGGAAGAGATCCCGCTTGTCAGCAAAGTGATGATAGAGCGCGCCGCGCGTGACCCGAGCCTCGCTGGCAATCTCCGGGGTCGAAGTCCCCGCATATCCGTTGCGCACGATGAGGGTTCGGGCCGCGTCGAGGAGTGCCGTCCGGGTCGTTTCCGTCCGCTCACGATTGGACCGTCTTGGCGAAGTCTGTTGCATGCATACAGCCTGTATGTTAATGTAATACATGCAGATTGTATGTTGATTGCGGAGGATTGAACAGCCATGAGAATCACGAGCTACTATCCGGTTATCCTGACGCGTGACGTAGACGGCACGGCAGCCTTCTACGGGGCGCATTTCGGCTTCCGCCCTGCCTTCACAAGCGATTGGTACGTTCACCTCCAGTTCGGTGCCGATGCCGCGGTCAATCTCGCGATCTTGGACAGTGGGCATGACACCATCCCGGAAGGAGCCCGCACCCCAACGTCTGGGTTGATACTCAATTTCGAGGTCGAGGACCCAGACGCCATCTATCGCGAGGTCGAAGCGGCGGGGCTGCCGATCCTCATCCCGCTGCGCGACGAGTTGTTCGGGCAGAGGCACTTCATCACGCGGGATCCGAACGGGGTGCTCATCGACATCATTAAGCCGATTCCGCCCAGTGCCGAGTATGCCGGTCAGTATGAGACTGAGGCGCTGCCGTGTGGCGATTAGGATCAGGAGGCGCCTGAACCAGAACCTCGTCGCACTCATCCGGGGTCGCGACTGATATCTCGTTTCACGGCGCTCCAAGGACGTCCATCGACCTGCTGGTGGGTACATACGCCTGCGCGCCTGACGTGGTCGTAATCCTGCTTAGTTGATGGAGCCATCGGCACGCAGGCGCGGCGCCGCAAAGTCGACGAAGGCCCGCACCCGGGCGGAGGCCTGCCGCCCCTCCCGGTGCACGAGGTGGATTGGGACTGACGCAGGCTCGTACTCGGCCAGCACGATCTTCAGCCGCCCTGACGCCAGTTCGGGCGCGACCATGTAGGACAGCACCCGCGTCAGCCCATGGCCCTGTACGGCTGCGGTGATCGCCATCTCGGCCGTGTTCACCTCCAGGCGCGGCGACGGCCGGACCCTCACCTCCGAGCCGCCATCCCGGAATGACCATTCCGGCGCGGGAGTGACACCCTGGAACGCAATGGTGTGATGGCGGATCAGGTCGTGGGGCTCCTGGGGGATGCCATGCTCAGCCAGATAACCGGGCGACGCACAGACGACGCGCCGCACCGCCCCCACCTTCAGCGCCGTCATCCCGGAATCCGGCAGGTGAGCGATGCGCACCGCCACGTCGAGGCCTTCCTCCATGAGGCTCACGACTCGGTCGACGAATAAGGTGCGGGCGATCACCCTGGGATGGCGGCCGAGGAAGTCGAGCAGGAGTGGGGCGATGTACATGCGCCCGAACAGCACTGAGGCGGTGACCGTCAGTTGCCCCCGCGGCTCCCGATGAGAGCCCGCCGCTATCTCCTCCGCCTCGTCGATCTCCGACAGGATGAGACGGCAATCCTCTAAGTAGCCGGTTCCAGCTTCGGTCAGGCGCATGCTGCGGGTGGTGCGGTGAAGCAGCCGGGTGCCAATCCGCGCCTCGAGGGCGGCGATCGACCGCGTCACCACGGGCGGCGACATCGCTAGCCGCCGGGCTGCCGGGGCAAAACCCTCCTCCTCCGCAACGGCTACGAACACCGTCATCGCCTGCAACCTGTCCACGGCTGACTATTCCCAAATCAGAAATGATCCATTGCCAAGAATGAGCATTCATCTTTCCCAGCACAAGAACCATTGTCCTCCCAACGAGCGGCAGTCGCCGTTCGAATTGGATTGAAAGGATACCTCCATGGCCCGCATCCCCGCCGTCGATCCCACCGCTGCCTCCGGTGAGGCCAAGACCCTCCTCGATGCCGTGCAGGCGAAGCTCGGCATGACGCCGAACTTCCTGCGCGTGCTTGCCCACTCGCCTGCCGCCCTAGGTTCCTTCCTGGGGCTGTACGGCATTGCCGAGCAGGGCAGCCTCGATCCCCAGACCCGCGAGCGCATCGCCCTCGCGCTCGCAGAGCAGAACAGTTGCGAGTATTGCCTGTCGGCCCACACCGCCATCGGCCGCAGTGCCGGCCTGACGGGCGATGAGATGGAGGCCAACCGCCAGGGCACCTCGCAAGATGCCAGGGCGGCAGCGGCGGTGGCATTCGCCCGCGCGCTCGTCGAGCACAAGGGCGAGGTGACGAACGCCGAGATTGAGGCGGTACGCAGGGCCGGCTACGGCGAGGCCGAGATCGTCGAGATCATCGTGCACGTGGGCATGAACCTGCTCACCAACATCCTCGGCAAGGCGAGCCGGATCGAGATCGACTTCCCAAAGGTGGCTCTCAGGCACGCCGCCTGATGCCACCTCACGCGGACCCCTCCCCACCGGGTCCGCCCGGGCGGGCACTCCCCCTCCGGTGCCCGCCCCTCCCCCAACCAGTTCTCCTGGAGAACCGTGATGACCGAATCTGCTCTCACCTCCGGCGTTGACCATGTCGGCCTGACCGTTTCAGACCTCGGGGCGACCCGGACCTTCTTCACCGGCTGTCTCGGCTGGAGGTTGCTCGGGGAGAACCCCGCCTACCCAGCCGCTTTCGTCACCGACGGCACCACATGGGTGACGCTGTGGCAGGTTAAGGACCAGTCAGACCACGTGCCGTTCGACCGACACCGGAACGTGGGACTCCACCATCTCGCGTTCCGGGTGCCGGACCTACCCACACTTGAGGCCATCCACGCACGCGTGGCCGATTGGCCCGGCGCCATCGTGGAGCTCGCGCCGCAGCACAATGGGGCTGGTCCGAAGGTGCATTGCATAATCCGGGAGCCGGGCGGCACCAGGATCGAGTTCACGTGCATCCCGCAGGACGTCTCCCTCCACAACTATGGATGAGTTCGCCATGTGCGACACTGCTCGAACTGCCGACATCCGGATTCGCAACACTGCCCTGATCTGCCTCGGCACCGCTGCGGGCATGCTGGGCCTCGCCTATGCGGCGGGTCCTCTCTACGACCTGTTCTGTCGCCTGACAGCCTTTGGCGGCACGCCAATTCTGGCGGCGGCCTCTCCGGCAAGGTTCTCGAGCGCACCGTCGCCGTTACGTTCGACACGAACGTGGCTCCGGAACTTCCCTGGCGCTTCTCCGCCGAAACACCTGCGGTCAGAAACAAGGTGGGTGAGACTCAGACGGTCATGTACAAGATCAGTAATCCGACCGATGCTCCGGTGTCGGCCATGGCCACCTACAACGTCCAGCCCGATCTGGCTGGCAGCTACTTCATGAAGCTCGAATGCTTCTGCTTCACCGAGCTGCTCCTTGGGCCCGGTGAGACAAAGGAGACTGCCGTGGTGTTCCTCATCGACCCGGCCATTGTCGACGATCGAGACATCGGCAGCCTCGACGGCATCACGCTCTCTTACACGTACTTTCCCCCGAAGGGCGGCAATCCTGATCAGCCTGTGGGCAGGTAACGGTCCCCGGAAGCTGCATCCACATAAACCCCGCATTTCCTCCGAAGGACATCAGCCATGGCCCGGGCGTTTGCCGAGATCACCTTCACCCCCAGCGTCAAGGCGGCTCAATCCCACTACGGCAGCCGCGCCGCAAATGAGGGATTCGAGCACGCAGATGATCCCCGCAACGTCATCACTAGCCGCGAGGCCGAGTTCATCCATGCACGGGACGGCTTCTACCAGGCGAGCGTGAGTGAGACCGGCTGGCCCTACGTCCAGTTCCGCGGCGGGCCGAAGGGCTTCTTGAGGGTGCTCGATGGACGGACGATCGGCTACGCCGACTTCCGTGGCAACGTCCAGTACATCAGCACGGGCAACATCATTGCGGATGGCCGCGTCTCCCTGATCCTGATGGACTATCCCAACCGCCGCCGCCTGAAGATCTGGGCGCGGGCGCGGATCGTGCACGCAGATGAGGACCCGGTCCTGCTCGCCCATCTTGAGGTCCCGACCTACCGGGCCAGGGTCGAGCGCGCCGTGGTGATGACGGTCGAGGCTTTCGACTGGAACTGCCCGCAGCACATCACGCCTCGGTTCACCGAGGACGAGATCGCCGGGTTCATCGCACCGATGCGGCAGCAGCTTGCGCAGGTCACGGCAGAGAACGAGACCCTGCGGACGACAGCGGTCTCGAACGTACAGGCGCTCGGCGGTGGTCCGCTGGAGCTGATAGTCACAGGTATGCGCCAGTTGACGCCCCGGATCAGGTCGTACGAACTGCGGGCCCCTGATGGCGGAACACTTCCTGCCTGGACCGCGGGCGCGCATCTCAGTGTGCCCGTCCGCCTTCTTGACGGGAGGGAGCAGACCCTCACCTATTCGCTGATGGGTGATCCGGCAGTTCGTGATGTCTATGAGATCGCGGTGCTGCGCGAAGACTCCGGCGGTGGCGGCTCGGTTAGCGTCCACCGGTATTTCGGACTTGGCACGGTTCTCCGCTGCAGCCTGCCCCGGAATCTGTTCAAGCTCCATGACGATGGGCATCCGAGTGTGCTCATCGCGGGCGGCATAGGCATCACGCCAATCCGTGCCATGGCGCTGGCCCTGCACGCGTCCGGCCGTTCGTTCGAGCTCCACTACGCGGCCCGGTCCCCGGCCGAGATGGTGCTGCGACAGGACCTGGAGGCCCGGTTCGGCAATGACTTGCGGACCTACTTCAGCCAGGATGCCGCGCCAACGCCGCTGGACGTCAGCAAAGTTCTAGCGGAGGCACCGCCGGATGCCGTCGTCTATGTCTGCGGTCCCGCCACCCTGATCGCGGCCGTGCATGAGCACGCGGCTGCGAAGGGCATTTCGCAGGATCGCATCCGATCCGAGCGGTTCGTAGCTGATACTATGGGCACAGATGAGCGCCCCATTGAGGTTCGCTTGGCCCGGAGCGGCAAGACCGTCACGGTCGGGCCGAAGCAAACAGTCCTCGAGGTCCTGATCGGGGCGGAAGCCGACCCTCTCTATGATTGCCGCGCAGGCACCTGTGGCTCTTGTGCCGTGAAGGTTCTCGACGGTGTGCCTGACCACCGGGACAGTGCCCTCTCCGAGGCGGAACGGACCCGAGCCAGCCTGATGTGCACCTGCGTTTCACGCGCCCTGACCGATCACCTCACCCTTGATCTCTAAACGAACAGGAGCCCATCGATGCGTCCCCAGCCACCCTCCAGCCAACTCCCGCCGGCGCGCACTCTTCCACCCTTGGCCTCTCCGCATACAATCCTTGTCGCGGGGCTCGGCGGCGCTATCGCGACCTTGGCCCTCTTCTCCTTTGCGCAGTGGTCAGGGCTCGCCTTCGTAATGGCGCCGTTCGGGGCCACCTGCGTGCTCGCCTTCGCCCTGCCCGACAGCCCACTGTCGCAACCGCGCAGCATCGTTGGCGGGCATCTCATCGCCACCGGAATCCGGCTTGCCGTCGGCACCCTGCTCGGTATTGCACCCTGGACGATGGCTTTAGCCGTAGGCCTTGCTACCGCGCTGATGCTCGCCACTCGCACGACCCACGCCCCGGCTGGAGCTGATCCTCTCCTCGTGATGCTGGCGGCTCCTGACTGGTCCTTTCTGCTCACCCCCGTACTATCGGGCGCTCTGACGCTCGTAGCCGTTGCGTACGCCTACCACCGGATTACGGGCCGATCCGACTACCCGAGGTATTGGTTCTGAGCGATGGTTAGAAATCCATGAATCAAAACCTGAGCGAGACCGGCCTCTCGCCCGGATGCCAATTGGCGACTGCTTGAAGCGGCAGTCTGCGTATATTGCAGGCATAGGAGATGAGCTGCACTCCCCTACCTAATGCGCATGTCCCCAGAACCGGCAGCTATTCCTGTGTTTGCAACGACAGGGTTAGCATGAGGTCGGGAGGCCTCTTTCGTGATTGTTGCCATCGAGCGTAGGGAGGCCTTCCTGGCCGGCGTCGTACTGGGGCGCCCCCTGGCTTGAGGGGCCGTCCACACATTCAGCGAGCCGAGCAAGTTCGTATAACTCTGCGGAATAGGCTTTAGAAATGCGTACCACGAAAGAACAGTATCGGACGGGTGTTCAGTACTTGGAGGCTGCGACGGAACTCCTGCGCCGCGTCCGCAGCATTCACCCCACCGCCGGCTTGCTAGAAGCCGCCGACCTGCACTGGTGGTGGCGCACCCCGCGCTCGACCGATAATCTCCCGCAGCTATTCTGGTTTGATCATCTCGGTCGCCCAGAAGCTGCAGTGATCACAGCCGCCTGGGACAACAGGATCACTCTCGATCTCATCGTTATGCCCGATGCGGCTCCCGACTGGGTTGCACATATCGTCGAGCGCGGGCTTACTCACGCCAGTGAGTGCGGGTTTGAAGCTATCGACGTCGTGGTCGACCGTGCCGACTGCGTTATGCGTGAGGTTCTGACTGGCTGTGGCTTCGCGATCAAGGAAGATAGCTCCGACGTCTCTTCGGTAAACCTGTCTGTGATCACTGCGTGGCTGGCCGCAGACGCTCGACCTGAGATTAGTCCACTGGGCGGGGACTATCGGTTGTACTGTCGCCTCGATACGATGCCCCGTCCTCACCACATGCTTCACCGAAGCGGACCCGATGTCGAGACGCGCCTTCGTCAAGCGGCGCTATACCGCCCAGATCTCGATCTTCTCGTACTCGACGATCACGAGAGAGTCGCCGCGTACGGGCTGTTCTGGTTCGATCCGGAAACTGCCACGGGCCTCGTCGAGCCCATGCGCACCGAGGACGATCACCAACGACAAGGACTTGCCCGCCATATACTTACCGCGGGCATCAACCTTCTCGTCGAGGCTGGTGCAGCACACATTAAGCTCTGCTTCAGACCCAATGATGCGGCGGCGAAAGGGCTCTACCTCAGCGCTGGCTTCGAGCCAGACAAGCGGACCGCGATCCTCTCTCTCGGCTCAGTTTGATGGTTGGCTGGGGACACAAAGAGTGGTATCTGGATCTCGATGTCCGCGAAGGAGAATTGCTTTGACAGTGAAGTGGGCGACGCCTTCTTCAAGACCTTGAAATCCGAGTTGGTCTGGCGAATGTGGAATTTCACAAGAAGCAGATCCGCAAACTGCTATCCAAATACATACAATACACCTGATATCCTAAGAAATAGACAGCGCTGTTCTAGACGCTCCTGTGCCTTTGCACGAAAGGGAATGCCTATTGGAAAAATGGCTGGCGTTTCTCGGCCATCGCTGAAATGCCCTTATCCCGTGGCATCTCAAGGCAGGTCCCTTGCGGCATAGACAGCTTACCGAGGCAGTAATCGGTGTGACGCCCAAGGTCCTTGCCGAGCGTCTTTCTACTCTCGATGATGCCGCACTTGTGTCAAGACATCCGGGACTTGGATTCCTCCGCACTACGACCTGCGCTCTTACAGCTCGTGGTATGTCCTTGGTGGAACTCTTAGATGCTTTGGAGCTGTGGACTAAGGCTGGCTCACAATACGAGGCGATCATCTGATCCAGCAGGATTGCGATCAATCACAAGATCGACCCAGTGTCAGATTGCGGGCAATCTAAGAGCTTACACCAGAGCCGTGACGACCCTCTCGCTGACTTGGTCTGCGTTCAAACGGCAAATCAGCTAGCTGTTCGAGTGTCATGTTTTGGAGATCGGGGAGGGAGAAGGGATCCCTGAGCCACTCCTCCTGCCAGGACGCCTCGTCCTCAATCTGAGAGCGGACAAACCGCTTGAGTTTCGAAATCAGGTTTAACATGCCTGTAGCCTGATCCACCTGCACCCCTTCGGAAATGGCGTTTTCCTGCATGGGGGTATAGATTGGCTATATGCGCAATCTAAACCGCTTCCATCTTAACGGCCTTCGTGCTCTCGAGGCTGCAGGGCGTCTGGGCAGCCTGCGGGCGGCCGCCGAGGAGCTCGGGGTCACAATCGGTGCGGTAAGCCAGCAGGTCCTGAAGGCTGAAGAACAGCTTGGACGCCCCGTGTTCGAGCGCCACTCAAGGGGCTTGAGCCCGACACCCTTCGGACTTGAGATCCTCGGCTACCTAGGCGCGGGCTTCGCGGAGATCTCCGCCGGTGTGGCCCTCGCCGATCGCCGCCGCGACGGTGTGCTGACCGTATCTGTTGCTCCGGTGTTTGCCAGCAAATGGCTGGTCTGGCGTCTCCAGCGCTTTCATGAGCAGTATCCTGACGTCCGGGTCCGCATCGATGCTGATGTCTCGCTCGTGGATCCGAACACATCGGATGTTGACGTGTGCATCCGGGTCGGACGGGGGAACTGGCCGAATGTTCGAGCGGAGAAGTTGCTCGACCAGCTTGTTTTCCCGGTCTGCAGTCCCGCGCTAGCCCAACACCTTCAGTATCCCCGCGATCTGGCCCATGTCCCGATCGTCAGCGAGCCCACACCGATGTTCGGCTGGAACGTATGGCTAAACCCCAACGGGCTGGATGAGAGGATCCTCGGCGATGGGCCCGTGTTCTCCGATGCATCACTATGCTTGGATGCCGCTGTGGCCGGCCAGGGCGTGTTCCTGGCATGGGAAACGCTCGCGCACGATGCTCTGACCATGGGGCGTCTTGCTGCCCCCTTCCCCGGCCGCTATCCCACCGGCATCTCGTACTGGTTTATCACCCCCCGTATTGGACCCCAGTCCCGCTCTGTCAGGGCGTTCTACGGCTGGCTCAAAGCTGAGCTCGATCAGAGGGTCTAAACCCTTCTGTGTGCAGGGACGGCTTCGAACGCCAAGCCAAGTGCGCCCACCACTTTGATCCTGGTTCCTAATTCCGGATGCCCTCGGATCAGACATTGGGCTTCGACGAAATCTGAGATGCCCACGATCGCGAATGCAATCTCAGACTCTCAGTTATAAGTTGCGTGAATGCAACCTGCTCTGGAACCGTGACGGAGGGATACTCCCGCCGATTTTATCGCTCATGGGAGCCTTGCTAATGACCATGACAGCAATGATTGCCTATGCCGCCGCCCTGACGATCGCTGCGGCAACTCCTGGGCCATCGATGTTCGGGGTTATCTCCAGTGGTCTTGCCCGCGGGACTTCGGCGGCGATCGCTGTCGGGCTCGGGGTGGCCTTGGGCGATATTGTCCTGGCTGGCGCGGCTCTCCTTGGAATGGGCGCTCTTGCTGCGGCATTTGGCTGGGTATTTGCCACCGTAAAATACGTAGGTGCCGCTTACCTGGTCTGGATCGGGATCAAGATGTGGCGCGCCACACCCGAACACGTGAGTGGCAAGACTACTGAGACCCACCATTCTCTCCGGTTTGTGGGTCTGGGGGCTGCAATGGCCCTGGGAAATCCGAAAGCCATCCTGTTTCATGCCAGTCTGATGCCGCTGCTCCTGGATCTAAGCTCACTGACGGTTGCCGACGCTGGCATAATTCTCCTGATCCACCCCCATTGAATTAGTCCACCTTGAAGTATGTCTTGAG
>NZ_JAJATX010000031.1 GCF_020866965.1 Microvirga roseola | reverse complement strand
CCGCGGGTGCGGATCATGAAGGTATCGAAGGCGTATTCGTTGAGCTGCCACCAGGGCAGGACTTCGGCCCGGTAGGCCACCATCGAGTCGTAGCCCTTCTTGAAGTCCGGGCTCTTGGCCGAGAGCTCGCCGTAGAGCTCGTTTGCCGCCTTGAGCGAGGCCTCCATGATCGGCTGCGAGAAGGTGCGAAGCTCCGCGCCGTTGGCCACCATGCGCCGCAGGGCGTTGCCGTTCACTGCGTCGTACTTCGCCAGCATCCAGCTGTTGGCGGCCTCCGCAGCATTGGACATGATGGCCTGATAGTGCTTCGGCAGCTCGTTCCATTTCTGCTGGTTGATGACGAGGTGGAGCATCGCGCCGCCCTCCCACCAGCCAGGAGCGTAGTAGTATTTGGCGACCTTCAGGAAGCCGAGCTTCTCGTCGTCATAGGGGCCGACGAACTCGGCCGCATCCAGGGTGCCGCGCTCCAGCGCCGGATAGACGTCGCCGGGGGCGACCTGCTGCGGAACGACGCCGAGCTTCGCCAGCACCACGCCACCGAGACCGCCGATGCGGAACTTGAGGCCTTTCAGGTCCTCGATGGTATTGATCTCCTTGCGGAAGAAGCCGCCCATCTGGGTTCCGGAATTGCCGCAGGCGAGCGAGGTGGCGTTGAAGCGCGAGAGAACGTCGTTGACGACCTCCTTGCCGCCGGCGAAGTGCCACCAGGAATGCTGCTGGCGCGCATTGAGGCCGAAGGGGATGCCCGTGCCGAGAGCCAGGGCCGGCTCCTTGCCGAAGTAGAAATAGACTGGGGTGTGGGCGCATTCGACCGCGCCGTTCTGCACCGCATCGAGGGCCTGCAGGCCGCCGACGATCTCGCCGGGGGAGAAGACCTGGATCTGGAACTTGTTGTCGGTGGCCTCCGCCAGGTACTTGGAGAAGGTCTGGGCGGTGCCGAAGATCGTGTCAAGCGACTTCGGGAAGCTCGAAGTCAGGCGCCAGCGGATCTCCGGCATGCTCTGGGCGATGGCCGGAGCCGCCACCGTGCCGGNATCTGGAACTTGTTGTCGGTGGCCTCCGCCAGGTACTTGGAGAAGGTCTGGGCGGTGCCGAAGATCGTGTCAAGCGACTTCGGGAAGCTCGAAGTCAGGCGCCAGCGGATCTCCGGCATGCTCTGGGCGATGGCCGGAGCCGCCACCGTGCCGGCCGCCGCGGCCAGGCCCGCACCTTTGAGAAAGTTTCTTCTCTTCATCGTCGTCATAGGCGTTTCCCCGAAAAACATTTCGTTGCAGTCTCAGTGAAGCACAACAACCCGGTCGGTGGCTATGAAGCTTTCTNGCCGCCGCGGCCAGGCCCGCACCTTTGAGAAAGTTTCTTCTCTTCACTGCGTTCATTTGAGAGATCTCCATTCGCCTGCTGCGCGATAGGCACTCGTGCGCCGTTCCGGAGCTATTGCTCATGTCTAGGTGCTAAGCTTGGATTTCAATGAAAGCAGCGTTCGGTTACAGGTGTAACTTATGCAGCCATGGGAGGCTTTAGGACCATCTCTTATGGATGCCCTCCTCAAGTGGTACTTCAAGGCCTCCACTTCGGCACAGCGAGGACGTTGGAGGGCACCTCCCCCATCAATGACAGCGACGTTCGAGATGCGGATGATTCCACCGGTGTTTGGTTGGTGCATCTCGCGTCCAACAACCAGGCGGAATACGGCTGTGAGGCGCGACGCGAGCGGTATCGGCTCCCACGCAGTCTTGGTGACCTGCCGTGGCCTGCGTGAGCGACGGAGTGCCTGGCCCAATCGGCAGCGCATCTCCCCAGAACATGAACGTCTCGGCGCCACCTTCGAGAATGAGGCCTGTGTGGTCCGTGGTATGCTTCGGGAGTGATACCGCTGTGATGCCAACCCGGATGGTTCCGGGTTTGAGTGGACGAGTGCGAACGCTGCCGGCGCGAAGAATTCTACCCGGCAGGGCGAATGTTGCGCGCCGAGTAGACATTGCAACTCAGGCGACATCGCTTGTACAAATAGCCAGCTCAGCTGTGGCAACCCTCCACCTCCGCTCTCGGAAAATACGCATTGGCGCGGTCAATCAAGCTAAAGCACCGTCGTAGTGCGGATTGGCTCGAACAACCGTCTCTAGGCCCAGCATGATCTGAGGGGCCGTCGTGGCAGGATCAGCCGCACGCCAAGGAAAACCCGCTTGACCCTGTCTCCCCGCAACCGTGATGCGCAACTCGTCTGCACTCGCATTAGCGGCCCCGGCCCGATATCCGATCCGGCCACTCGGAAGTGCGGATGTGACATGTAGGCAGAATATTGCATCAGCCTTGGGTCTTGCAGCACGCCATCTTCGATCATTGCCTTAGCGCCCCAGCTATTTCCGGTAGAGGCTGCATAGAGACTAGGCCCCTCCTCCGCAGGTTGAGAGATGCATGCATGACATCGACCTCACGCCCGAGGTATCTCCCCTTCGTCTTGGAGGCGAACGGCAGCCCCTCGGGCTCCTTGACCGGCAGCGCGTCCATGTCAGCCCTCAGCGCCACAACAGGGCCGGGCTTCGCCCCTACGAGCACGGCAACCACTCCGGCGCGCACGAGCCCGGCCTTCACGTCGAGCCCGATCTGCGAGAGATGTTCCGCCACAAGGCCTGCTGTTCGGAACTCCTGCCCACCGAGTTCTGAGTGCTGATGGATATCGCCGCCATGCGATCAGCTTATCCTCGATCTACGCCGCGCGGGAGCGGACTTGCTGCTCGAGATCGGGTTGGGAGTCTGAGCCTGCGATGAGGAGATTGCTAGCGCTGTAAAGATCACCTGTGATGCATGACACGCAAATGACCTAAGAGGATGTAGCATGGCTCTGGCTTCCCTGTCCGGGGACAACGTGCCAAAAGCCGAAAGATGCGGATAGGGGGACTGGGCTACACTTGTAATCGACGGCTGCAAGCATTCGAAACGCGGCCTTCACCCAAACGCCAGCAATACGATCAGAGAGCATGCACTCGGGATCGCGATAGCCTATCGGAAAGCCCATATACCAGGCACCTCCAACAGGATGATCTCTGCCGTGGACCGCCGGCTTTCCTAAGTTTCTTACGGTGGCGCATCATCGCTGGATTCTATCCAGCCGTAGCCCAGGCAAAGCATGTTTCGAAGCGGCAACAGAAACAGTCGCTGGCTCGGTGCCTACATAACAGCAGGCTGATAGGCAAGATCTAGCTAAATTTCTTGTACATCTTCACTACACCATAGGTCGTATCTCCAGTGTGCAGTTTGAAACCGGTTTGGAACGCAAGGTGGATAAGTGCCACATTTTCCGCGAGCACTGATCCAAACATCTCTTCGACACCCCTCCGGCGCGCCGAAATCTCTAGCCGGTGCAACAGAAGGGTTCCAATGCCCTTGCGCCGCCACCGGTCAGCAACTGCTATTGCGATCTCCGCTGGGCTGTCCTCTTCTTCACGCGCAAATCGAGCCTCTCCAATAATGATCACACCTGATTCATCGACTGCTTTAGCGACGAGCGCGACATGCTTGTTGTGATCCACATTCGTGAGCGCCCTAAGAAGAGTCTCCGGTATCTCGGTTAGGGTGCTGTGAAAGCGGTTGCGCCGCGAGTCCCCCGACAAGATGCGGACAAACAGCCGAAATTCGTCAGCATCCTGTGGAATAACTGGCCGAATCAGAATGCGGCTCCGACCCGGAATCTCTACACGCTCGAGGAACGCAGTTGGGTAGTGAGGTACGTAAGTCATCCACTATGTCCTGCAAGTAACAGAGTCTGACTGTGCACGGGTGGGTAAAGCTCACCCACCTAGGTGGTGTGACCGCTTCTGGTTCAGATTCGTCAAACGGCCCGTGCTTGGCTGCGTTCGTCGGCGAAGGGCATTAAGCTGCAGATAGCATATCGCTGACTACAAACGGCCGCTGCCCTTCCCATAACGGACCATGCACTCGATTTCCTCGCGCGTTAGCCCGATATCTTTTAGCATGTGATCACTAGAACGTCGTAGTTCTTTGATCGCCCTCCGGGATCGCAGTTCAGCTACAAGACTTTTGACGAGTGACATCAGAGAAAGAGGTGAGCTTTTTGGAACTGGCTCTTCAAGGCGCGCGGCTTCGCGCGACTGGCTATGTATTAAAAACCCAATCATAAGCTTATCTCCTAAGTAAGCACAGGCTTAAGGTCCGCACTCGCAGAGTTACGGCTAAACACTTCCAATTCGAGTGGATTTGTTGCATCCGACGATTATGTAGGAATGTTCAATGCAGGACCTTGGTTACCACTGAAACGAGGCATAGGCTGGCTTGGATGCTTGGAATTCGAGTTGCTGACGCATATCAGGTGGCTTTTAGACCGCTCCATCTTTCCAGCGGGACTGGCGTTCAACCGCTGAGCGGACGATCCAGGCTTTTGCAGGTGCCATCGGAACTGACCACCTTTCGAAAGTAGCTGTGTCTGGTTGAAAGCGGCGAAGTGCCCTCTTTCGGACAAAACTCCTTACCGGGATACCGGAGCGAGCCAACGTTGCTAGGCTTCAGACCCATCAACATGAGCTGAGATGTGATTCACAGCCTCCCATCGAGGAGGCTGTGAATGAATGATCCGTTGCTGCTGCGCGAACGTCAGATGGCGCGTATCTCACCGTACTTCCCTTTCGCGCAGCATGGTGCCCTACGGGCGGATGATCGGCGCGTGGTCAGCGGGACCGTGTACCTGCACACCTTGTTGCCATGCCCGAATTACGTGACGAAACCATGAGATGGCCGGTCGGGCCATCTGCTGCCCCACTTTAGTTCCCATGACGGAGTCAGCAATCTCTATTGCGGGGCTGATCACGAACGATCTCATGCGACCCTGGAGTGGTCAGCTGCCTGGCTCGCGAACCGCGCTAGATCGGTCATTGCCTGTGTCACCGGCATCGAGATGCCGCGGAGACTTGCCAGTTCAATCACCGCATCGCAGATGGACGATAGCTCGAGTGGCGACCCCCGCTCTAGATCCTGAAGCATGGATGTCTCCACGTCGCCCATATTCCGCGCCGACGTCATTATCGTATCCGGGTCAATCTCAAGATGCGCTTCGTAAGCAGCTACGACGAGCAGCACCTCGTAGAGCATTTGACGGCTGATATTAGCGAGGTAACCGTTGCTGAAGTTCTCACGCAGCGTTACACGGGTGATTGCTGACACCGGATTTGAAATCAGATTCCGCGCGACTTTCGTCCAGATCGCATCCCGGATGCGTGATGTCACGCGTGTTTCGATACCGGATCGTACTAGTATCTCAGCTAGATTCTTCACCCTGGCCGAGATATGACCATCGAGTTCGCCAATCGTCATTTGTAGAGGGTTGAACGTTCTCGCGACCCCAGGCTGCAAGCGCTCGGCAGTTATAGTGGTTGTCACACCTACAATCTGTGTCGACTGGAGCCGCTCCTTGAGCACACCATCCGGATCGACAGACTTGATCTGGCGGCCATTCCAGCCGCCGGTAACTCCATCAAAATACCACCATGGTATTCCGTTGATGACGGGTACGATCAATGTGTTAGGGCCAATAATCGGTTGTACGGCAGCCGCGAGTGCCGGCATATCTTGAGACTTTGGACAAAGAAAAAGGATATCTTGAGCGGGAAAATCCGATGCGGTGCCGACCTCAATCCGCAATTGGTGGTCGCCTTCTCGATCCACCAGGCGAATTCCATTTTGCCGAATGGACGTAAGACTACTGCCGCGAGCAATGACGGAAACGCGATAGCCGCCGATTAGCAGTCGCGCAGCAAGTGTCAGCCCGATGGCGCCAGGACCGGCAACACATATTCGGGCATTAACAGACGGCTCTGCATTGGGGCTGATCATGCTCACTCCTGTGCCACTACTCAGGACGCTATTTGTCCGCGGCTCTCGCTTTATTTCAGTCGCTCAAAAATTTGCTACACTTGTCATAGAGCTTCCCTGCTTACCCCGGGTTGTACGATTACAGGCTCACAGTTCACTTGTGGCTTTGAAGCTCGCTGTGCCTGAGCTACGACAGTATCGTGTTGAGAGGTAACGACGGTGAAGTAAAAGTGACAGCGGTCCAAGGGGCGGCAGTTCACTGCCGGCCCTGGAGGACCGGAGGCCTTGCCCGAAGCGGGTCTGGAACCGCATTGCCGATACCATGCGCCAGCGGATCATTCAGCTGGCGCTGGACGAGCCGGAGCTGTCGCCACGGGAGCTGGCGGTACGCTTTGCCGATCAGCACGGCTACTTTGTCTCCGAGGCTTCCGTCTACCGGCTGCTCAAGGCGCAGGACCTGATCGCCAGCCGGGCCTTCATCGTGATGAAGGCCTCTGACGCGTTCAAGGACAAGACCACCGCGCCCAGCCAACTCTGGCAGACCGACTTCACGTACCTGAAGGTGATCGGCTGAGGCTGGTTCTATCTCTCGACCGTGCTCGATGACTTCGCACGCTGCATCCTCACTTGGAAGCTGTGCACCACCATGAAGGCAGACGACGTCACCGACGCCGTGGAACTGGCGCTTCGAGCCTCTGGCCTTGAGCAAGTTGAGGTGCTGCACCGGCCTCGGCTGCTGCTGGACAACCGCTCGAGCTACATCTCGTCCGACATGGCCACCTGGCTGGAGGGTCAGGACATGAGAGATGTGTGCGTGGGGCACCGTATTATCCTATGATGCAGGGCAAGATCGAAGGCTGGCACCAAGGCTCAAGAACCGCACCCTGCTGGAGAACTACTTCCTGTCCGGCCATCTGGTGGCGCAGATCGAACCGTTTGTCGCGCATTACACTCATCAACGCGACCACGAGAGCCTGAGCAACCTGACACCCGCTGACGTTTACTATGGACGCGGTGAGGTCATTCTGAAGGGGCGCGACAGGATCAAACGACAGACCATCCAAAGCCGCCGCGTGCAGCACCAGATGCAGGCCGCCCAATCTACAACCCAGATGGACCAGAGCCGCTCTTAGATTAGACCGCCTGCTGTCCAGGTACGTTAAGGCGGGCGAAAACGCAGGCCATCGGACCCTCGCGCGGCGGCCAGACCACAACGATCTATGTCGTGACGGACCTTCTCGGGCGGCCGGCCATTCTGCGGCTGACGGTAGGCAACGTCGCCGACGTCAACATGGCCGAACCGCTCTTGGGCGCGGGTGGTCGGGTGGGCCGCCTGATCGCTGACAAGGGCTACGACGCCAACGCGTTGCGCAAGCGCCTGAATGCCGAAGGCGCCGAGGCCACTATTCCAGGGCGCTGGCACCGAAAGGTGCCGATCGACTATGACGAAGTTCCGTTACAAAGGCCGCTGGCGCATCGAGGCAGCCTTCTGCAGGCTGAAGAACTTCCGCCGTGTCGCCACTTGCCGTCGCCAAATCGTAAGAAGCCCGCGATTGCCCCCCAACGCCGCGCGACAGCCGAGATGTTGGCGCCAGGCTCCACGCTTACCGCAACTATCCGCGCCTTTTCCGACGGCGTCCAGCAGCGCCGTTGACGCCGACACGTGACCACCTCTACTCGGCGATAATTTTTGTCTTGAAGTCTGGCATCAGCGTCATCCCAGTCCATCCACCCGCGCTCCTCGCCAATCAGGCGGCAAGTCACGCCAGCGCATAGCCCCTCGGCAAGATGGAGTGCTCGTGATGCTCACGCTATACCTCATCCAGCACAGCCGACATGACAGCCGGTGACGTCCGGAAGGCCACCAATGTCGGCGAAGGCATCAACAGCGGTAATGGCGAACGGAATTGGACGTCTTCGGCTTCAAGCGCCACGCGCGATCGCGGTGAGCAAAGTACAGCATTACATGTCGCGCGTGCCGTCATCAAGAAAACGGGAGAGCAGCAGAACTGACGCTAATGCTGCCAAGCCGCCCACCACCCATCCCGCCAGGACATCGCTTAACCAATGCCGCTCGATGACAACTCGCGACAGACTTACGAGAAGCGCCACAGGCAAAGCGATGAGTCGCCTTCCGGGGACGCGTGAAGCGATACACAAACAGATGGCTGCGATCATTGCCGCTTGAGCCGATGGAAGAGATTCATAGACATAGGATCCCGCGAATGGCTTGAACAAAAGAGGATCCCACTCCGCACTGATTTGGGGACGTGCACGGCCGATCGGCACCTTGCCGAGGAAAGTTAGAAGAAGCGCCAGGGTCGCGCTGATCAGACAAAGACCAGTGACCATGCCCGGTTTGGTCAACCCACGCCTCCCTGAGATCAAGATTATCATCACAAGTGCACATGCCATGAGCGGCAGGACAAGCACTGGCTCGGTCGCTCCTGAAAGGACCGCGAAAGGCGCCTTCGCCTCGTCTGGAAATTTGCGAACGAGAACCGCTACGTGCTTGTCGAAGGGGATGGCAAAGAAGAAGGACAAAGCAGCACTGCCCGCGGCCACCAAGCTGCTCAAATAGATGCTGCGCCACGGGTGTTTTGGGATCATGATAACCAACCAGTCCTTGTTGGCGTTGGCATTGTCGCAGAAGTTTCATGGCGTCAGCCGCGCCGATCTGCAGCGGCCAATGCCATTCCCCGCTTAAGTCCGGAATGCTATCCGACTGCGTCAGCTCGCCCCCATCCTGTTACAAATGAAATTCTACCGTTGCTGGCGTTAAACATTGATCTCTTTAAAGGAACGAGTGTCTGCGATGGCACAAAGGTCTCCGGTCAAGTTCGAGCGCCTGCAGAAACGTAACCCGAGGATGTCTACCAAACTCGCGGCTATTCAATCCAGATCGCATACTATGCCGTGTGGACGGATTGGGCCGAGCAACGGGTGAGTGGATTCCCGAATTAGGCTGTCGGTGATTCATGGCAGGTCGGCTTCAGGAGGCTCGACCATGCTGACGGGAATGACCGAGGACGATTGGGCAACGGCGCTGCGGGTGTTTGCTGCCTCATGCTCCCGGCGCGGCGCCAAAGGCCGCAACGACCGCCGCTTCCTGGAGGCGCTGCACGACTTCACGGTTCACAACATCACCTGGCGGACCCTGCCTGAGTGTTTCGGAAACTGGAACTCGGTCTGGAAACGCTTCTGGCGCTTGAGCCGGGCGGGCGTGTACGAGGCCTTCTTCGAGGCCCTGGCGGCACTGAGCGAGACCGCTCACCTGGTGCAGATGTTCGACGCCACCATCGTGCACGCCCATGTCTCGGCGGCAGGGGCAAATGGGGGCAGAGCCGGCAGGCACTCGGCCGCTCCCAGGTGGGTTCTCGACCAAGATCCACCTCAAGACTGACTGGGCTGGCGATCCGCTCGGCTTTCACCTGGCTGGTGGTGAGGCCAGCGACAGCCCGCACTTCGAGACGCTGCTCGATCTTGGCCCTGACATCACGCCGCGGGTAGCTGTGGGCGACAAGGGCTATGACGCCAAGGCCAACCGGCAGGCCGCCCGCTCCCGCGGCATCTGTCCGGCCATTCCGTACCGCAAGACGACCAACAACAAGCCAACGTTCTTCCCCAAGGCGCTCTACCGCGGGCGGGCTCGTATTGAGCAGACAATGGGAAAGCTCAAGCGCTTCAAGCGCGGTGCTTTACGCTGCGAGAGGACGGACGAGAACTATGGACTTGCTTCGGGAAAGATACTGCTGGCGAATGCCTCATGCACCTGCTGGAAGTGCCATGAGGGTGACAAAGGCGGATTGACGCGTTCGTGCGAGCGGTGTGCCCGCGAACCAAGCACCAAGCCGAATGAGGTTCATGGCGGCAGCCGTCAGCACATGCTGGAGATGCGTCTTGGCAAGCCCGATGTAGCGCGAGCGTCGCAGGTGCAGAGCTCGGACCCCGGCCGAGATCGTTCCCTCGATGCCGGCGCGCTGCTGGTACTCTCTGGCGAAGGCAGGCTGCGCCTCGCGTTCGCAAGCCGCCTCCAGTGTCTCGTGTTCCTCCTGAGGGCGCAGCGTGAGAAGCCGCCGGCCGCTCCGGGTACACTGTGCCTTCAACGGACAGGGGCGACAGTGGGTCGTCGAGAAGCGCACCTTGAAGGCAGTCCGTTCCTGCCAGTAATCCGGAAGCCAGCTCCTACTCTCGTGCCGGCCGGACAGATCGCGACTTGCCGATCCCAATCGAAGATGAAGTCCTGCAAGGTGAAGGCATCACCGGATTGGGTCTGCCATTGATAGTTCTGGGGAGCCGGCCCCAGGAGCGTGGCTCCATAGTTCCGGCGACTGGCGACGAGTTGATCGGCCGCGACATAACCAGCATCGACGAGGTGAGTGTCGGGAAGCAGACCCTTGGCCTTGAGCCCATCATGAATGGTGTCGAGGGCGTCGCGATCCACGACCGGCGCCGGCGTGATCTCCACGTGCGTGATCAGGTGCGGGCCGCTCTCGTCGCAAGCCTCGGTTAGATGAACCTTGTATCCAATCCAGGTTGTCGTCCCCTTCTTGGCATAATGGACCTCTGGATCGTAGGGTGATCCGGCCATCAGCAGGGAGGGTGGAAATCCCTCCTGGTCGGTCCGCCACTGCACCTGGGGAGTGGCCTCGGAGAATGCGCCGACCCCAGGGTCTACAGTTTGAGCTTGGTCAGTAAGACAGAAATTCTGCACCCAAGCCTGCCGCAGCAACTCAACAGCCGGGACCTCGCGCAACCATGCTGGTGCGTCAGGGGCTGTGATCGCCACGAGCAACTGATGACCATCGCGCCCGATCTGCTCGGCATGGGAGCGCCGCTTCACCTCGCCCTGCGGCACGTCATAATCGCCAGCCCGTCGGCCATAGCGCCCCAGCCAGACCGGATCGGCATGGACGCGCAGCCACTCAGGGGCTGCGGACGCCAAGGCATTCAGGGTGGCGCGCAGAGTCTCAGTCACGCATTCAAGGCGGTTCAGGGAGCGGACGGCTCCGAGCACATGCGTGGAGCCGGTGCGCTGCCGGCCACGGACGCTCACCAGCTTCTGCTCACGGCAGAGCACCAGGAGGGTGTCGAGCAGCTGTTCTTCCGCGCCTCCGGCGACGAGACGGCTGCGGAATTCGCTCAGAACCGAAGCGTCAAAGCCAGGATCGGTCAGCTCCAGTCCCAGGAGGTATTTGCAATCGATGCGGCTGCGGACAGCATCGGCTGCCCGTCGGTCGGAGAGGTTCTCGGCGAACTGAAGCAAGCTCACCAGCGCCAGTCGCCACGGGCATTCGGCCGGCTGTCCGCATGGGGCGAAGAGGGACGCGAACTGGGCGTCGCAGAAGATCATCCCAAGGTGATCACGCAAGCGCAGATTGGGACTGCCATGCGGGAACGCGGCACGGGCGACGGCTGCCGTTGCGACCGGAACATCACGGTACGGGGTCGGGCGGAGCGACATGAGGACCCCCGGGTTGGTGGTACTGCCCCCCAAACCCAGAACGCTGATCCGTGCCTCAAGGGCTCGGCCCATTCGCCAGCAGTATTGGGAAAATGGAGAGCACTTTATGACCCGGGAGGATCTCCATGCCCCATACACGGTTTACGAAGGAGTTTCAGGACGAGGCCGTGCGTCTTGCTCTGACGAGCGGCCGCAGCCGGCGTGAAGTCGCCGCGGATCTCGGGGTTGGCCTGTCCACCCTGCGGCACTGGATCGACCGCCGCCGGGAGCGCGAGATCCTCAAAAGGGCCACGGCTTTTTTCGCCAAGGAGGGAAGTCGATGAAATTCCAGTTCATCGATGCGGCGAAAGAGGACTTCCCCGTCACACGCCTGTGTCAGGTCGTCGAAGCGAGCCAAAGCGGCTACTTCGCTTGGAGAAGCCGTCCGGCCAGCCCACGCCAACGGGAGGACCTGGTCCTGCTGGCCCATATCCGCTCGGCCTTTGCCCGCTCGCATGGGACCTACGGCAGCCCCCGCGTCACCCGCGAACTGCAGGACGAGGGCCTGGAGGTGGGACGCCGCCGGACCGCCCGGTTGATGCGGGAGAACGGCTTGAAAGCCCGGCAGAAGCGCCGCTTCAAGCGCACCACCGACAGCCATCATGCCTTCCCGGTCGCGCCCAATCTGCTCGATCAGGACTTCTCCGCCGATTGTCCCAATCAGAAGTGGGCCGCGAACATCTCGTACGTATGGACAAACGAGGGTTGGCTCTATCTGGCCGTGGTCCTGGATCTGTTTGCTCGGCGGGTGGTCGGGTGGGCGGTCAGCGACCGCCTGCACCAGGAGTTCGCGTTGGAGGCGCTACGCAAGGCTGTGGCGCTCCGACAGCCATCGCCGGGCCTGATCCATCACGCGGACCGTGACAGTCAATACTGCTCAGCGGTCTATCAGGCGGAACTGAGGAAACATGGCATCCGGATCTCGATGTCCGGGAAAGGCAATTGCTTCGACAATGCAGTGGTCGAGACCTTCTTCAAGACCTTGGAATCCGAACTGGTCTGGCGCACCGTCTTCCAGACGCGGGCCAAGGCCAAGCAGGCGATTGGTCGCTATATCGACGGCTTCTACAATCCCGTGCGGCGTCACTCGACGCTCGACTATGTCAGTCCCGTTCAGTTCGAAAGACTGACCGGATAGCTGACAAACCGCTCTCCACTAAACCGAAGCAATTCCATTCCACCGCTGATAAGATAAAGTGGAGAGATCGGCTGGTGCCGCCGCCGCTCCGGGCCCCCATTGACCAAAATTCGAGGTAGACATTTTCTCAAATGTCGGTCGTCTGATCCGGCACCGAAGATTGCCAAAGTACTCGATCTTATGCGACCATCCACGGCAAACACTTGATGTCAGCACTGCCGTCTTGAGTGGGCTTAAACAGTTGAGGCACCTGTCGACGCGACGAGACAGGGTGGATAAGCATGTTCCCTGTCTTCAATACGTCTCTGCGCCTTGTGCGGGCATTCTGCCATTCTGGTCGGTTGCGGAAGGCCTTGCGCTAATCTTCGTGGCGGGCGCCGATCAACTTAGCTAGCGCGGGCATACTGCTCCCGTTTCTACCCAGGCTTTGATAAGCTTTCCAAATTCTTCCTGCGTGCCAGGTGCCGGCTCACGTCCGGCGCCAGGATTCCACCCCCAGCCCACAAGTTCGTCATGTGCCATGTGTTCGACGAGTTCGTCTATCGTCATGTTGCCGTTGCGGTCGGGGTCCTTGATCTGCTGGCAGATTTGGCCAAGGCTCTTGCCCTCCCAAGCCATCTCGATCGGAGCAAGATGCCAGGCGGGGTGGCCCGGGATGCTCTTGATCGTCTCGGCCTGGCCCACGACGGATATGTTTTCCGCGCTGTGGCACGTTGTGCAATGCATGCCCGGCAGGCCCATGCCCCCATTGCCGCGGAAGACAGGCGGCTGATGGGGTTGCATGTTGGCACCTTGTAGCGGCCGGTCAGTGGCAGGATGACAATTGACGCAACGCGGGTGCTGGATGACCTTGCCGGCCTCCTGGAATAGCGCCAAGGAACGTTCCTCCTCGTTCTCTATCGACTTGAAAGCGGCAGCAGGTCTGAGCGATTGTTCCTCCTGGGCATGCGACCATGGAACCAAGGACATGGCAGCGACCACGAGAAAACAGGCCGGGAAGGCGAGTAGCCAGGTTTTCGAGTTCATCAGGTCGTCCTCATGCCTAGACAATATTGACGATCGGAAGCTGTCGAACGGGTGTTCCGGTCAGGCTCCGCCAGGCATTGGCCACCGCTGGACCGATAGGAGGGACACCCGGCTCGCCAACCCCGGTCGGACGCTCGGACGACTTGATGATCTCCACGGCCACCTCTGGCATCTCATTGATGCGGATCGACCGGTAGTCGTGGAAGTTCGACTGGACAATCTTGCCGCCCGTTCCCAACGTCACCGCATCAAAGAGGACGGCTCCGAGGCCGTAGCCAATGCCGCCCTCCATCTGGGCCTTTATGACGTTCGGATTGATCGCCAGGCCGCAGTCTACGGCGCACCACACCTTGTGGACGCGCGGTATGCCCTCCGGATCGACAGAAACTTCGACCACTTGCGCGACATAGCTGTGGAAGCTTTCCACCACCGCGACACCGCGCGCTCTTCCTTCCGGCACGGCACTACCCCAGTCCGCCATCTCAGCGGCCTTTCTTAAGACACCGGTATGTCTCGGTCTTCCCGAGAGAAGCCCCAGTCGGCCTTCCACTGGATCCCGGCCGATTTTCACTAGGAGCTCATCAACGAAGGTCTCGACCGCAAAGCCGGTGTGCGTATGGCCGACCGATCGCCACCAGAGCGGCGGGACCACGAGCTCGACGTTGTGCGACGTCACCTTCAGGTTCGGAATGGCATAAGGCAGATTCGACGCGCCTTCCACCGAGGTCTCATCGAGGTCGACCTTGCCAAGGATCGACTGGCCAACGATGATTTGTTCCCAGGCGGTGATCTCTCCCTTCTGGTTGATCGCCCCGCGCAACTTGTGAGCGTACATCGGGCGGTAGAAGCCGCCGCGAATATCGTCCTCCCGCGTCCACATGTGTTTCAGCGGACGGGAGCCACCACTTGCCGCATAAACCGCGGCGGCCTCCTGCATGTAGGGAGAACCGAACTGTGCCTTGCGGCCGAAAGCGCCGCCGGTCATCTGGGTATTGAGGCGTACCTGCGATTGTTGCATTCCTAGGATTTCTGCCGCAACCTGTCGGTCCATGGCCGGGAACTGGGCCCCCGTATAGATGTCCAGCGAACCGTCTGGTGCCATTACGAAGACCGCGTCGAGTGACTCCATCGGCGCATGGGCGAGGAAAGGGAAGATGATTTCCGCCTCGACGGTTTGCACGCCGGGCGCATCGAAGGCTCCATCGACATTGCCGTTGTTGGTAGCCACGATGCCTGGCTCGTCGAAATGTCTCACGTAATCGGCGGCGATCTCTTCCGACGACCGGGTCTCGGCCCCCGAGAGGTCCCATTCAATGTGCAGCGCATCCCGACCCTTCAATCCCGCGAAGGTATTATCTGCATAGACCGCAATGCCGGAAGCCACCTGTTTTACATCGACAACGCCTTGGACTTTTCGGGCTTCACCATCATCGAAGTGCTTCACGGTGGCGCCGCAATGCTCGGGATGGGCAACCACTGCGATCAGCGCATTGTCCGGCATGACATCCAGCGTAAAGACAGCCGTACCATCGATCTTGCTCCGCGTATCAAGTTTCGGCAGATCGGTACCGATCAGGATGAAATCCTCCGGGGCCTTGAGTTTCGGCTCGGCTGGTGGGTTCTGCAGAGCAGCCCTTTCCGCGAAGGCGCCAAATCCGCTTTCCTTGCCGGTCGCAGCGTGCCTGATACGACCCTTTTTGATCGTGATCTCTGAGACAGGCACCTGCCATTCCTTGGCCGCGGCGGCAATCAGCATTGCGCGTGCGGTCGCACCAGCGATCCGGATCTGGTCAAAGGAATTGGCAATCGAGGTGGATCCCCCGGTGCCTTGGATGCCATATGCCAAGTTGGCATAGAGGTCGTTGTCGGCCGGGGCATGCACCGCGCGCATTTGACTCCAATCGGCATCCATCTCTTCCGCCACGAGTGTCGCCAGCCCGGTGAACGGGCCCTGGCCCATCTCAATATGCTTCGACAAGATGGTAACGGTATCGTCGGTTCCGATCTTCACGAAGGTATTCATAGGCACGAGCTCCGGGCCGCCGCCGGCCGGAACCCCCGTTGGGGCAGCCTTGAGCAGCTTGGGTGCCATTGCAATACCAATAACTAGCCCTGACCCGGCGATAAAGCCGCGGCGTGTGATGTCGATGTCCTGGATAGCCATGGCTCAACCCTCCATCGAATTAGCTGCCGCGTGAATAGCCGCGCGGATGCGATGATAGGTGGCGCATCGACAGATATTTCCTGTCATTGCGCTGTTGATGTCGTCATCGGTGGGCTTGGGGACCATCTGCAGCAAGGCGACCGCCGACATGATCTGCCCTGACTGGCAGTAGCCGCACTGGGGAACGTCGATGGCCGCCCATGCCGTCTTTATTGCTTCGGCCTCCTTGCCGCTGATGCCTTCGATGGTAACCACGTCCGAACCCTCGATCATGGAGATCGGGGTCACGCAGGATCGACGCGGCATGCCGTCCAGATGGATAGTGCAGGCTCCGCATTGCGCGATGCCGCAGCCGTACTTCGTGCCCGTCAGCTTCTCGAAATCCCGGATGACCCAGAGAAGCGGAGTGTCGGGATCCCCGTTAAACGTGCGCTCTGTTCCGTTGAGAGTAAAGGTCACCATGTCTACGCTCCATCAAATGGGCCGCCTGACCGGCGCACTGCCCGGTCATCAGGTTTTTGAGAGTGTGTGACGCCGGCCGAGCCGTCTAATCATCCGCTATCGCCTGAGCCCCCAAATTCGACGTGAAGAATTCGTTCATCATATAGATGTCATGCATGATGGACGGAAATTCTATGATCGAGAATACACGCGATCTAGATAGTGGCAAGTACAGGCATCATCGCTTCTTATTAGGACGCCAGTTTTGACTTGTCGTCTCTACCGTATTACTCCACCGGGGCCCAACCATTCCTAGCCCTTAGCAGGCTAGAGAATGTCGAGGCGCCCGTTCATGGAAATTGGGTGAGCCATGTTGAAGTAGTTGGGCGAGGTCCGCATAACGGCCTCGTGAATTGTAGCAAATTGTTGAGGCGTACCATCGCCAGCTATCCGGACTGTATAGTCAAGGCTCTGGTATCCAGCAGGAACATCGTCGCTAAGTCCTAGAAATCCTCGCAGGTCGAGCGTCCCATGCATTTCGATCTCCAGGGTCGAAAGGCTAACACCCATTAGCGCGGCATTTGCGACGTAGCCTACGGTCATGCAAGCATTGACGGACGCCATCAGGAGCTCTTGCGGATTGGGTGCCGAATTTCCGCCGAGCAGTTCCAGCGGCTCATCGGACTCGATCTCGAACCGGCGCTCGATGACTTGATCGCCCAGCTCATACGCATTGACGGTCGACCGGCTGCGGGTTCCTCCGTCCCAGAGGGTGCGGATATGGAATCGCGCCGTACCTTTTGCGGGATCGGCTGCGATGACTGCCGCCGTATCGCGAAGGGCCAAGACGTCGAGGCCATTGAGAGGATCATTTGCCATGGTTGCCTCATCTGGATTGCTATGGACAAAAACATAGCTATTCACAGTATTCGGCTCTATATGCCCATTGCGGTATGCAAAATAACGAACTTCGTGATGTACCAGTGGACTCCCAGGGACTTGAGGTTCCCTAAGCGTGCTGCGCACAGGCAGTCTCTCCGCGGCAGCCAAGCACCTCAAGCTGACGCCTATGTCCGCTACCAGACGGTTAGTGGGATTGGAGGAGGAACTGGGTGTCCGCCTGCTCTATCGGACATCCTGATCCTAAGCGCTTGCGCCCGAGGGCGAGGCACTCTGGCATCTTTGCAACTGCGATATGGACACGCAGGAAGCGGCGCGGCTGGATTATTTAGAGCCCTGTCCCGAAAGAGTTGAGCGGCTGGGGCGCTCGTGATTCCAAGGGGTTGTTCAGGCCATTTGGAGCGAGCGATGTGGACCCCAGCCACCCGCCGGCAGCATAGTCGCGCGGGACCTCGATACGAATCGGATTTGACGGTTGCGGAGCGGCGGCTGATGGCGCCGTTGCTGCCGGCGCCGAAGCGAACGGGCCGACCGCTCTCCTGGCCTCTTCGCGAGATCGAAAACGCGATCCTCTACGTTATGCGCGGAGGCATCGCCTGGAGGCTTCTGCCGAGTGACCTTCCAGCCAACGGCACCGCCTATCGCTGGTTTGCAACCTGGCGGGACGGAGGCGTGTTCGAGGTGCTGAACCATGCGTTGCTGATGATCGATCGCGAACGAAGTAGTTGGGCATCCTCCCCGAGCGTGCATCATCGACAGCCAGAGCTTGAAGACCAACGAAGCCTGCGGCTCGCGCGGCTACAACGCCGGCAAGAAGATCATGAGTCGCAAGCGCCACGCCCTCGTCGACACCGACAGGCGTGGCCTCGTCTTGTTCCCCCACCCGGCCAGCGCTCTGGATCGCGATGGGGCGAGTCCGCTGCTGGCGGCGTCGCGCCGCCCGTTTCCTTTTCTCGAGAGGGCCTTCGCCGACGCCAGGTACCAAGGCCCGCGCGTCGCGACCGCCACCCGCATCGCCGTCGAGATCGTCCGCCGCAAGCCTGAGCGGATCGGCTTCGCCGTCCAGCCATGCGATCAATCGTTTTCGAGCGCTTTCTTGCCTGGATTGACCGAAATCGGAGGCTCTGGGGCTTTGGAATGATGCAGAGGCTTCAATCGAATCAGCGACAGCCTTCCTCTACCCCCCGCCATGCTCCTCATCCGCCGCATCGCTCGCGCTGCATGACTTCCGAGACGGACTCTGAGGAGTTACGGCACCGACGACCCTCGGTCGAAAAAGGATGTCGAAAAAGGGTTATGCCGATCATCGAAGAACTGCTCGACGAAAATCTAAGGCTCCGGATCGAATTCGACCTGAACGACGCTACGGTCGACATAGTCGCGTCCGGTGCGGACCTTGCGATCAGAATTGCACTACTCAAAGACTCGGGTCTCATGGCGCGCCGGCTCGTCAAAAATCCGAAGTCTTCATCGCGCCGTTGAGGAAGGCCCCGATCAAACGGCTGTTGAGACCATCTTAACGATACGCGATATCAAGCTGCACGCTTGAAGTGTATAGTAAGATGAGAAGCTGCGATTTACATCCTGTCCATGACGAAACGAGGTTCACATGGCACAGGCAAACCTCTTTACACTGCTCCGGCTTGGAGCGCTTCCCCGTAAACACCGTTTGGTGATGACCCCGCTTACCCGCATGCGCGCCAAGCAGCCGGGCGACGTTCCGCATGAACTCAATGCCGAGTATTATGGACAGCGCGCCAGCGACGGCGGGCTCCAGATCAGCGAAGTGACCGACATCACGCCTCAGGCACATGGCTATCCTTGGGTGCCGGGTATCTATTCGGACGATCAGATTGCCGGTTGGCGCCTCGCGACAGATGCTGTCCACGCAAGAGGGGCTTCTTCTTCAATCAGATTTGGCATGTCGGCCACGTCTTGCATTCGACGATGCAGCCAGGAGGCGCGCTGCCGGTCGCGCCATCGGCGATCATAGTTGCCGGCGATCACATGGATGCACAGGGTAATGCGGTTCCATTCGAGACGCCGCGTGCGCTTGAGACCGAAGAGATTGGTGTGCTTGTCAGCGATTTCATTCAGGCCGCCCGCAACTCGCGCCGCGCTGGCTTTGATGGTGTCGAGATCCACGGTGCGAATGGCTATCTGCTGGACCAGTTCCTGCACGATGGCAGCAACCAGCGCACCGACGAATATAGCGGGTCGATCGAAAATCGTTCTCGCCTACTTCTTGAAGTCGTCGATGCTGTTGCAGCGGCTATCGGTGCAGATCGTGTGGGTGTTCGGCTGTCGCCATGGAGCGGCATTCTGGACAAGAAAGATTCCGCCGGCCTCGCACTTTGGGATCATGTGACTAGCGAGCTTGGCGCGCGGAACCTTGCGTACCTTCACCTCATCGAGCCGCACTCCGATTTTACCGACGACGAGAAGCCCCTCGACATGGAAGCACCAGATGTTGCGTCGCTGTTCAAGAAGGCTTTCGGCGGACCAATTATCTCAGCCGGCGGCTTTGTTCCGGAAACTTCAGCAGCGGCCGTAGCCTCCGGAAAGGCCGATGCCGCCGCTTTTGGCCGCGCGTTCATCGCAAACTCGGACTTTCCGGAGCATATCCGAAAAGGCGCTCCGCTGAACAAGCACAACCGGGCGACCTTCTATGGCGGCGGAGCAGAAGGATACACCGACTATCCGTCTCTCGTTGCAGCGCAGGCTGCCTGACTAATCGGGTGGACCGATGAGGCCCGGTCTCCCTCTCGCAATGGAGAATTCCTATGGCATACAAGAGCACTAATCCCGCAACCGGCGAAACCGTCGCAGAGTTCGCCAACCACTCTGATGAGGAGATCGACCACGCCCTCGCCGAGGCAGGCGCAGTCTACAAATCGGATTGGTCGCAAGGGCCGATCGAGCGGCGGCTTGAGGTCCTATCACGACTGGCGGACCTGATCGATAGCAGGTCGGAGGAGTTGGCGAGAGTGGCCGTTCGAGAGATGGGCAAGCGCATCTCCGAGGCACGATGGGAAGTCGGTGAAACCGCCAAGATCGCGCGCTACTTCGCCGACAACGCCGCAAGAATGCTTGCGCCGGAGAAGATAGAAACCGACCAAGGCGATGCCTGGATCGAGTTCCAGCCGATTGGCGTGGTCGTCGCGATCGAGCCATGGAATTTCCCTTTCTACCAACTGGTGCGCGTCGCCGGTCCTAGCATCGCGGCGGGCAACCCCGTTCTGGTCAAGCCGGCGGGCATCGTGCCGCAAAGCGCAAAGCTGTTCGAAGAGCTGATACTTGAGGCAGGCGCCCCCAAGGGCGCTTGGACGACGGTGTTTGCGAGTAAGGACCAGGTCACCAGCCTGCTGCAAGACGACCGCGTCCAAGGCGTGACGCTGACCGGTTCGGAGAAAGCCGGCAGCGTCGTCGCGGCCGAGGCCGGTCGCAATCTTAAGAAGTCGGTGCTCGAGCTTGGCGGCTCGGACGTATTCGCAGTGTTGGACGATGCCGATCTCGATCACGCAGTCGATGTCGGTGCGACTGCCCGGCTGTCGGTCGCTGGACAGGTCTGCACCGCGGCGAAGCGCTTCCTCGTCCACGAGAAGGTGGCAGATAGCTTCATTGAGAAGCTCGCGCAAAGGTTCGGTGCAATGCGGGTGGGTGATCCGATGGATGAGACCGTCGATCTTGGTCCCCTTTCCTCGGCGGCTGCGCGCGACGAGCTCGCCGAGCAAGTACGCAAGGCGGTCACGGCGGGTGCCCATGTCCGCCATGGCGGCAATCCCATCCAGGCCGGGGGAGCATATTTTGAGCCGACCATCCTGACCAACGTCACGCGGGATAATCCCGCGTACTTCGAGGAGTTTTTCGGTCCGGTCGCACAAATCCACATCGTGCGCGACGATGACGCGCTGGTCGAACTTGCAAACGATTCACCCTACGGCCTGGGCGGCTCGATCTTCTCGGCCGATATCGGCCGCGCAAAAGCGATCGCATCTCGCATCGAGACGGGCATGGTATGGATCAACGCGATGACCAGCGGCGGCCCGGAACTGCCCTTTGGCGGGGTCAAGCGATCAGGCTACGGCCGCGAGCTTGCTGAGGTCGGCATCAAGGAATTTGTCAACCAGAAGCTTGTGGTGGTGGCCCCTGTCGGGAGATTCCGTAACTAAGCCGCCCAACCTGGCATAGTGATCGCCGGCGCCGGCCCAGGAGCCCCATCTCCTGGGCGCGCCATCTTAAGCTGGCCAGCGATGCCGTATTCATAGTGGTACGCGACAACACTGCATTGGATGAGCTAGCACGCGAAGTTGGCCCGGTGGCCCGCGGTGATCATGGCGAAATGGATTTGGCTGCGCATCGCCTGACTAGCCAGCTCCGTGATGATTGGCCCAGTAAGCTGGATCTCCTGCGTACGCCGAAGGGTGGGAACGCCAACGAGATAGCCACATAGAGTTTTTGGAGACTATTGGTGAGCCTCGATCAGCGAAAACGGACAGGTTTCGCCTGCCTCGCCATTACCGCCGTTGGCTGGGCACTCAATTTTACGCTTATGAAGCTCCTGCTGCTCGAATGGCCTCCGCTCTTTTCGAGGGGTTTGGCAGGTCTCGTGGGGGCGGCTGCCCTTGCGCTGGTTGCGCTTCGGCTTGGAGAATCGCTCGTCCTTCCCCGCCGACTGAACGGCCGCATGTTAGCAGAGGCGTTCACCAACGTCTTCGCCTGGATGGGGTTTGCCACCTTGGCGCTGCGCTGGCTACCCGTCGGCCAGAGTTTACTGCTCCTCTACACGATGCCAATCTGGGCCACGTTGCTGGCATGGCCGATCAGTGGAACGAGACCATCCGGCAGGAGCGTGCTGTCACTAGCGCTAGGTCTTGTCGGCGTGTCATTGCTTCTCGGCAGCCAAGATGAGGCCTTTGACAGGGCGCAACTTTTGGGCTGTGCGCTTTCGCTCGGTGCGGCCATGCTGTTCGCGCTAGGGACCGTTCTGAACCGGACACCGACCGAAATGCCTTTTGTAGCGCGGACGGCATGGCAGGTTGGGCTGGGGTGTCTGCCGCTAACCATATTGGGCCTGCTCTTTGAGCGCCCTCACTTCAGCGCGCTCTCTCTATTCGGCTTCGGAATAATGGTTTATATGGCTATCGTCGCGATGGCCCTGTGCTACATTACTTGGTTTAGCGCGCTTCGCCGCCTACCAACGCAGCTGTGTTGCTCGGCGAGCCGTTAGGGCTTCGAGAGATCATGGCGATGATACTGACGCTTAGCGGCGTCGCAATCGCAATGCGCTCCCCCTCAAGCACCCCGAAGCCGCAAGAGCGGTGATCTGACTCCGGCACCTTCTAAGCTCGACTTTGGCCATTTCTGACGGCTGAGTGTGGGGCAAACCGAGCGGCGGCGAAGCGGACGATGCAGTAGGCTAACGGAGTTTCCGCCAAGAGACGCCGCCATGCCAAACCTGCCCGCCCGCTTCGCCATAATCATTGTAGCGTTTGCTCCGCTCTTTCGCCACCAGACCTGGCGCCATGCCGAGATCCTGCTCGTCGGGGCCATCCTGGCGCCCGGCAAGCGCACCGTGACCAGCATTCTGCGCATCATCGGCCTCAGCCGCGAACATCACTTCGTCAACTATCATCGCGTGCTCAGCCGGGTTCGCTAGAGCGGACGCAAGGCGGCCCGGCTGTTGCTGGGCCTGCTGATCCATGCCTTTGCACCGACGGGTCCGGTGATCCTTGGTGTGGATGACACCATCGAGCGCCGCCGCGGCAAGCGCATCACAGCCAAGGGCATCTACCGCGACCCGGTGCGCTCCTCCGATGCTCACTTCGTCAAGGCTTCAGGCCTACGCTGGATCAGCCTGATGCTCCTGGCGCCCATCCCGTGGGCCGCCCGCACCTGGGCCCTGCCATTCCTGACCGCCTTGGCGCCCTCCGAGCGGTACTGTCGTGAGCGTGGGCGACGGCACAAGAAGCTGACCGACTGGGCGCGTCAGATGATGCTGCAGGTGCGGCGTTGGCTGCCCGAGCGCGAGCTGGTGTTGGCTGCTCTCTATGAGCCAGCCCCGCCACGCCGTCCGGGGACAAACGGCCGTCCCCGCACCAAAGGAGCGCGCCTGCCGAACCTGTCTGATGTGCTGGTGCGCACGAGCACCCGCTGGCGAAGGGTTACGGTGCCAAGGTGGTATGGCGAAGGAGATCGCGTGGTTGAGTTCTGCTCGGCCCCCGCCGTGTGGCGCCATGGCGGAAAGCCGGTCGTGCCGATCCGGTAGGTGCTGTTGCGCGATCCCCTCGGCCGCTTCTCCCCCCAGGCCCTGCTGTGCACCGATCCCGCGCGCGATCCTCTGCAGATCATCCGCTGGTTCATCCTGCGCTGGCAGGTCGAGGTCACGTTCCAGGAGGCCCGCGCTCATCTGGGAGTGGAGACCCAACGGCAATGGTCCGATCATGCCGTGGCTCGCACCAACCCATGCTTGTTCGGGCTGTTCTCAATCGTAACCCTGCTGGCAGGCCAACTTGGTCAGCGTGCCCGCACAGCTGTTTGGAGCGACAGCTGGTACCGCAAGTCCCGCCCAACCTTCGCGGATGGGCTGGCAGCCGTGCGGCGGCAGATTGGGCGGGAAACCGGTTTACTCACATCCCGGCACCGACACAAAACGCCAAAACCCTCACAGGCCCTTCAGCGAGGCTTGATTTACGCACTCTGTCATGCCGCGTGATTGGCCAAAGTCGAGATAATGAGACATTCCGAATTCTCAAAGTGGAGTAACCCAGAAGGCGCTTGTCGAACTGGATCCACTGAGACGATGGGCGCCTGTCCGCGTTGTCTCTGCGAAGTGAGGCTGCCGCCATGGTCAAGGTCCTAATCCGGTTCGGCGACGAGCCGGGCGGCTCAGTGACACTGTTCGACACGAAAGAAGGTGCCGAGGAGGCGCAACGCCGGGCGCTGAGTTGGATCCAGGAGAAGCTGCCCGATCTAGTTGCCGGCGAGCCCGAGATGTTGAACGGCAAGATCCTTGCCGCTTTCACCCACAGGGCGGGGTCGGACGGCAGGCGACCGGCGTTTGAGCCAGCTTGGGTGGGCCTCGGGCGGCCCACCCAAGCTGCGACGCATCAGAGACGGGTTCTCTTTATCCGGTATCATTCAGTTCTGCGGGCACTGGTGCAAACCGCGTTCGATTCACGATGAAGGCCCACAGCAGGATGCGCCGGGAGGTAACCGGACCTGACTCCGATCACGCCCAACAACCGGAGGCGACGACGGCGGTGGCGTCGGTCCGGCAGACAATGGTCTTGCCGGACCCTTGAGCCGTTTCTAGAAACGATGATCAAGCGCAGACACGAAGCCGCGCTCTCTTCACCACTCGAAGCAGCACATCAGCCTGACGGTTCGCTTCGAAATCATCAGGCGGTTCAGGGATATGCCGTTCATCACGATTAATGGAGCAAGCTTTCACGTCCAGGTCGATGGCTCCGACGAATGTCCTGCCCTCCTCCTGTCGAACTCCCTCAGCTCCGATCTCACCATGTGGGACGATCAGGTTATGGTCTGGTCGAAGCGGTTCCGGGTCATCCGGTACGATCAGCGCGGACATGGCCGCAGCGCCGTCCCGGAAGGCCCGTACTCGATAGACCAGCTCGGTCGAGACGCCGTCGGAGTTCTTGATGCTCTAGGCATCGAGAAGGCCCATTGGTGCGGGCTGTCGCTCGGCGGAATGGTCGGGATGTGGATGCTGACCTACGCCTCAGATCGGATCGAGCGGGCCGTCCTCGCCAACACGGCCGCCCATATGGGCCCGCCCGAGCTGTGGAACGGGCGGATCGAGACGGCCCGTCGCGGCGGAATGGAGGCGCTGGTCGAGCCGACGATCGAGCGGTGGTTTCCCGAGCACTTCCGCATATCCGCACCGGATACGATGGAGCGCATGCGGGCCATGATCCTGCGCACGCCTGTCGCCGGCTACCAGGGGTGCTGTGCCGCCATCCGCGACATGGACCAACGGGAGTCGATCCGCGGCGTCTCCCGTCCGGTCCTGGTCATCATCGGAGCCCGCGACCCGGCCACCAAGCCTGCGGACGGCGAATTGATCGCATCATCCATCGCCGGCGCGCAAAAGCTGACGCTCGATGCCGCCCACATCTCGAACATCGAGCAGCCCGACGCATTCGCATCCGCCGTGCTGGATTTTCTCTCGCAGCCGACGGATCGAGACCGGCCGACCCTGTGATATCGATCAGGCGTGAATCGCCTGACCGAGATAGAGCTCCGCGGCGCGCTCGTCGGCGAGGAGTATCTTCGCGTCGCCCGCGAGGGCCACCTGCCCCCCGTCGAGGATGCAGCCCCGATCCGAGATGGCCAGCGATTGGCGGGCCCGCTGCTCGACCACGAGCACCGATACACCCAGGCTTGGAAGCCTCGCGATCAAGTCGAAGGCATCCGCGACCTTCGCCGGAGACAAGGCCGCGGTCGGCTCGTCTAGGATCATGAGGCGTGGCCGCGTCATCAAGGCGCGCGCGAAGGCCAGTTGCTGGCGCTCGCCGCCGGACAGGCTGCCGGCCCTCGCGCGCTTGCGTTCGGCGAGGACAGGGAACGCTTCGAACAGCTCACCGATGCGTCGGGCCTGATCCTTCACGCCGACGACGACCTGCAGGTTCTCGAGGATGCTAAGAGACCCGAACACGTTCGAGACCTGCGGCACATAGCCGATGCCTCGCGCGATCCGCGCTTCGGTCGGCAGCGGCACGAGGTCGTCGCCCTCGAACACGATGCGCCCGGTCACGCGCGGCAGGAGGCCGACCGCGGCCTTCGCCAGGGTCGATTTGCCGGCGCCGTTCGTTCCCGCGACGGTCAGGATCTCCCCCTGCCGGAGCGACAGCGAGATGCCGTTCAGGATGTCCACCTCTGCGTAGCCGCCGCGGACGTTCTCGAATTCCAGCAGCGTCACGACACGCCTCCCAAGTAAGCTTCCCGAACGAGCGGATCATCGAGCACCGCTCGCGGCTCGCCCTCCGCGATGATCCTGCCTCGATCCATCACAGCGAGGCGCGGCACCAGCCGGGTGAGCGCCTGGAGATCGTGCTCGATGACCACGAACCCGATTCCGCGCCCGTTGAGCTCGGCGATCCGTTCCATGATCTCGTCGATCAGCACCGGGTTGACCCCGGCGAAAGGCTCGTCGAGCAGGATCATGCGCGGCTTGGCCATAAGGGCGCGACCGAGTTCGAGCAGCTTCTTCTGACCGCCGGACAGCATGCCGGACGGCTGGTCCGCCACCCGGGTCAGCTTCAGGAACGTGATGGTCTGGTCGACGCGGTCCGCGATGGCCGCCTCCTCCTCATTGACGCGGCCGGGCCGGAAGAAGACGCCCAGCAGGTTCTCGCCGGTCTGCTGCGGCGCGGCCGCCATCAGGTTCTCGCGCACGGTCAGATGGCGGAACTCGCGCGGGACCTGGAAGGTCCGCACCATTCCGGCCCGCGCTCGGGCCGGAGCCGACAGGCCGTCGATGGCCTTTCCGTCCAGGATAATCCGTCCCTCGTCCGCGGGAACGAAGCCCGAAATGACCGAGAAGAGCGTCGACTTTCCGGCTCCGTTGGGACCGATGATCCCGAAAAGGGCACCGGTCTCGACCGTCAGCCGGACGCCGTCGAGGGCCTTGAACCCCCCGTAGGACTTTCCAATGTCACGAACCTCGAGGCTCATCGCTTCGTATAATCTCCCATGAGCCCCTGCGGGCGGTACATGATGAACAGGATCAGCAGGAAGCCGACGGCGCCGATGCGGACCGAGGCCATGTCGACCTCCGAGACCCCCGGCAGCACGTCGCGCAGGAAGCGCGAGCCTTCGAGGAAGAGCATCAGGATCGCGCTCCCGACGACCGCACCCGAGACGCGCCCCACGCCGCCCATGATGATGGCCATCCAGACGTAGAAGGTGACGAGGGGAATGAACTGATCCGGGACGATGTAGGTGATGTAGTGGGCATAGAACGCGCCAGCGATCCCGGCGAAGGCCGCGCCCACGACGAGCACCTGGATCTTGAACCGCGCCGGATCCTTCCCGAGCGCCTGCACCGCCTCCTCGTTGTCGCGGATCGCCTCGATCAGACGCCCAAAGGGCGAGCCGGCGATGCGGCGGATCATCCAGATTCCGAGGAGCGTGACGGCCAGGATCGTCGCGAACACGGCAAGCTGCGCCGTGAAGCCGCCGAGCTCCTCGTAGAGCCGCGGGACCCCGGGCAACCCCTGAACGCCGCTCGTGAGCCATTTCTCGCTCGTGATGACGATCCGGACCACCTCCGAGAAGCCCAGGGTGACGATGGCGAAATAGTCGTCGCGCAGGCGCAGCGACACGAGGCCGATGGGCCAAGCCGCGATGCCTGCGAGGACCGCTGCGGCGGCGAAGCACAGGACCAGCGGGACACCCTGGAAGGCCAGCAGGGCGCTGGTATAGGCGCCGATCGCGAAGAAGCCAACATGACCGAAATTGATCAGACCGGTCAGGCCGTATTGGAGCGTCAGGCCGAGGCTAAGGATGACGTAGATCAGGGCGATGATGCCGATCGCGACGAGATAGGCTTCCATCAGCGTGCTCCTTCCAACTGGCCGAACAATCCGCGCGGGCGCAGCAGCAGGACGGCGAGCATAATGATGAAGGCGAGCGCAATCTTGTAGGTGAAGCCCACGAACGGGGTCGAGAGCTCCTGCGCCACGCCGAGGATCAGGCCGGCCGCCACTGCTCCAACGGGCGATCCGATCCCGCCGAGGATGGCGGCGGTGAAGGCGGGAAGCAGCATCTCCCAGCCGAATTCCGGCGTCACGATCGTCTTGATCCCCAGCATCATGCCGGCGACCCCGGCAACCCCTCCGGCAACCAGCCACAACGCGACCATTACCCGTCCGGGCCTGATTCCCGAGACCCGGGCGAGGTCGCGGTTGTCGGCGACGGCGCGCATCTGCCGGCCGATCGGGGTCAGGTAGAGAAGAGAGAACACCAGAGCCAGAGCCAGCGCGGCCACTGCCGCGAGCTGCAGGTCGAGAGGCATCACGCGGATGCCGTTGAAGACGTAGGGTCGCGTCAGCGGAACCTGGAAGACCTGCTGACCGTGCCCGAAGACTACGCCCAGCACAGCCCGGAGCAGGAATCCGATGCCGATCGACGCCACGAGGAGCGCGACGACGGACCGGTCTGCCAAGCGGCGGAACACGGCCCAATACGCCAGGAGCGAAACGAGGCCCGTCGCCACGATGGCGCCGAGCCCGCCGAACAGGATTGAGCCGGTCGCCTGATGGGCGGTGAGCGCCGAGAAGGCGCCGAATGTCATGAAGTCGCCAGTCGCGGCGTTCGGGAACCGGGCGATCCCGAAGACGAGCGTGATGGAAAGGGCCGCCAGGCCGATGACGAGGCCCTGGACGATGCCGTTGACGAGGAGTTGGGCGTAGAACATGGATGACCTACGAACGCCGCCCTCTCGACGAGAGGACTCGTTGCATCACCCGGCTCAACGGTCGAGCCGGGTGCGGGACAAGAGCATTCGAGCCGCCCCGCCATTCGCGAGGCGGCTCTCTTCGTTCAGGCTGCGGGTCGGGACAGGGCGGCTCCGCCCTGTCCCGATGCGGTTTTTAGATCTTCACGACGTAGCGGCGGTTCAGCTTTCCACCTTCGATGAAGAAGACGCCGAAATCCGGCGTGACGTCGCCATATTGATCGAAGTCGAGGATCGACGAAGCGCCCTCGTAATTGATCTCGCCCTTCTTCAGGGCCTCCTTCGCTGCGGCATAGGTGTATACCTTCTCGCCTTCCGGGTTCGCGATCTCGCGGATTTTGGCGTTGATCGCTGCCGTTTCGGTGGAGTTAGCCGCCTCCATCGCGAGCGCGAGCACGTTCATCATGTCCCAGGTCATGGCGGCGTAGACGTTGGACTGGCCCGGCTGACCGGTCACCTTGCGAAAAGCTTCGTCATACGCCTTGTACGACGGCGCGTTCTCGTTGGAGACGGAGTCGACGGAGATGACGCCCTCGAGGACATCGGCCCCCACGGCCTTGACGAGATCGGGGCTTGCCGCCCAGCCGGGCATGATCCACTTGACCGGCTGACCGCTCTGGAACCACTCGCGCATGATGATCGTGGTGTCGGGAAGATAGGATCCCGTCACGATGACGTCGGGATTGGCCGCGAGCACCCGCTGAAGTTCGGAGCGGTAGGTGGGCTGGCTCGGCTCGTAGACGACGTTCTCCACGACCTTGCCGCCCTTCGCCTCCCAGGCCTTGCGGAATCCTTCGGTGTTGCCGATGCCAGACGCGTTGTTGAAGGCCATGGTCGCGGGGCGCTTGAAGCCTTCCTTCTCGGCGATCTCCGCGAAGGCGCGGCCGAACCGGTCGTTGGTCGCTTGATAGCGGTAGGACAGACCCTTGGCGTTGGCGGGCGGCGTCGAGAGCGCCGGCGCGCCAGAGGTGTTCATCAGGATGATGTTGGCATCGTTCGTCAGAGGCACGACCGCGAGTGACACGCCAGACGACCACGTACCCAGAATGGCCTGCACCTTGTTGACGTCGATAAGCTTCTTGGCCGCGAGCACGGCGGCCTGGGGGCTCGTCTGCGTGTCTTCCGCCACGATTTCGATCTTGTGTCCGGCAGCCCCGCCAGCCGCGTTCACGGCTTCGGCAGCGGCGATGATCATCTTCTGCATGCCGGACCCGTATGGGCTGCCGGATCCGGTGACCGGGCACAGCGCTCCGACACGGAAGACCGGCTGCGACTGCGCGCGAAGAATGGTGGGGGCTCCGATCAGCGCCGTCGTGGCGCCGATGGTCCCTAGAAACTGGCGACGGGTGGTTGTCATCGAGGTTCCCTTTCTGGTGCTTAGTGGTTGAGCTCGTTCTTGATAAATTGGCCGCCCTTCATGATGAGCGGCATGTGCCGTCCCTGGCCCGTGAGCAGGGACAGATCCGCCAGGGGATTGCCCTCGACGACGATCAGGTCGGCATAGGCTCCGGGCGAGACGGTACCGATCTGACCCGGCATGCCGATGAGTTCTGCCGCATCGACGGTGGCCGAGCGGATGACCTCGGCGGCCGCCAGGACGCGCCCGCGGATCACGAATTCCTCAGATTGATGGCGGTGCATTTCGCCCAGCAGATCCGTGCCAAAGGCCATGGTGACGCCCGCGCGCCGCATGATGTCCAGGGATTCGATGCCGCGCAGCCTCACGTCGTCGATCTTAGCGACGGAAGCTGCCGGGAGCCCGAGCGAGGCGCCCTCGTTCTTCAGCGCCTCATAGGTCACCAAAGTCGGGCATGCGATCGCGCCGCGTTCCTTCATGAGGGCGGCCGTCTTATCCTCGATCAGGTTCGCATGCTCGACAGACCGTACGCCCAGCTCGACGGCTCGCGAGATCGCTTCGTCCGTATAGAGATGGGCCGAGACATAGGTCTGAGCGTTGCGCGCCTCCTCGACGATGGCGCGGATCTCGTCGTTCGAAAATCCGAGGAATGCGATCGGATCCGTGGGCGAGGCAACGCCGCCATTCGCCATGATCTTGATGAATTGAGCACCCTGGCGGATCTCGTCGCGTGCGGCGTGGCGGCAGGCCTCGACACCGTCGCAGATGCGGCCGAGGGCGCCGAGACGTCTCGTCTGGTACTCAGGATCGCGGTTGTCGTAGTTGCCGCGGAAATCCGCGTGTCCTCCGGTCTGGGACAGCGCTTTGCCGCACACGATCAGGCGCGGACCCTCGACGAGCCCTTGGTTCACCGCATCGGCCAAGGCGAAGGTCGCGCCGCCCACGTCGCGCACAGTCGTGAATCCGCGCGCGAGCATGCCCTTCATGATGCGCGCCGCATGAAAGGCGACGAGCACGTCGGGCAGCATCGCGTTCTGGCCGAGATTCACCAGCCCCGCCACCACATGGACGTGACAGTCGATCAGTCCGGGCATGAGCGTACCGCCGTTGAGATCGATCACGCGTGCATGCTCCGAAGCGATCCGGCTCTCGGACACTTCCCGGATCCGGTCGTTTTCCACGAGAACATGCATCGGAGCGCTGGGCTCGGAAGCCGTGCCGTCGACGATGCGCGCATTCGAAAAGAGTGTAAGCGACATAGGGGTGGATGACTCCATCTAGGGCTGTGCACCGGAACGGTGCGATTTAAACTGCTTGTCTTGAGCGCGGTGCCCGCGCGAGATGCCGGTCGAGGCCGGCCCTCTCACTCGGCCGCCGACACCTTACGGCGCGGTCTCGCCTGCGGTGATCGTCGGTCGAGTACGAACACTTCCCGCAGATGTCCCTTCCAGTAAGCGAGCAGTGAGCGGAAGTAATCGGGATCGTCACGCACGATCGTCTGGGCGACCATCCCGCGGATCAGGCACATCGTGGCGTTCAACATGACCTGGGCCTGGGACGGCTTTATGCCGGCATGTTGGGAGAGGCGCGCCCAGATGGCGTCGAGTGCCGCATGAAACTCCTTCACGACCGGAGTCATCTGCGCCTTGAATTCCGAGTTGTGACGGGCTTCGGGAAGGTATTCCAGCGTGACGAGAAAGAGCCCGCCGGCCATCATCTCCCACAAATAGTCCACGATCTCGTCGGTCGACTTGCCCTCCAGAGAATCCGCGAGCTCGTGGAGATCGACCGTCACCTTTCTGAGCTGATGCTGGACGGCCTGCGTAACGATGTCTTCCTTGCTGACGAAATGATGGGTGAGAGCACCGCGCGAAACCCCGGCGACAGATGCAATATCTGCGGTTGTAATCCGGAAATAACCCCGCTCGAGCAGCAGGGTGATCGTGGCATCAAGGAGCCGATGCCGCGTTTCCGCCGTTCGCTGCTCCTGAGTTCTCCTCGCGACCTTACCCATGCACTCCCCGCCTGGGCTCCTTCTGGAGGAGCATCAAGAAACGAACCGGCCAGTCTGTATCTTACCTTGTGCTTGGCTGTTGAACATCGTCAAGCCCTACGTGACCAAACTTGAGGCAAATGCCGGAGCAATGCGCTGAAAAATTCGGCGCCGATGCGGACGCGTAGCGAAACACTGTTTCGAATTGCGGACTGTCCGCGTTCGCGCACGACTTACTCACTGTCGTCCATATGCTCCGGACATCTGCGCCGAACTCAGCCATCGCGTTTGAACAATCGCAAGGTCCGGGTTAGGTCAATAGCAGCTCTTAAGCAGAACGCTGTAAAGGTCCGCTCTGCGCGTGATTCGGGACGTTCACAATGATCGGGTCGATGGAACCCGGGCTGAGGCCTCTAATGTGAATTGGGGAGAAAAACGCTCGGTTAACCGAGCTTGCTTCCCATACGCTTCCCAATCAGGCTTTCTGGGAAGCAGGACCAAACCCCACCAGCAGCTAAGTAATTGAAAAGATTTGGTGAGCGCGCTGGGACTCGAACCCAGGACGCTCGGATTAAAAGTCAGATGGTTCGGGCGGAGCTACTTACCAGGCGTTCAGTGCCCCGGCAGAACCAGGATCTTTGGGCTCTTGGGCAGCGTTGCGCGCGACACGGTAATCGCCGCCGCATCGCTGAACTCCACCGGAAAGTGCTCCCGGGCCGACGCCAGAAAGCGGTCGAGCGTCGACTGCCCGAAGAAATGCATCGGGATCATGAGCGGCGCATTGATCGAGCGCAGCACCTCCATCATGTCAGAGGTCGCCAGCGTGTAGCCCCCATCCACCGGCACCAGAAGAACGTCAATGCGGCCGAGCTTCTTCAGGTGCTCGGGTGAGAGAGTGTGGTGCAGATGGCCCAGATGGGCGACGCACAGCTGAGCGGTCTCGAACACGAAGATAGAGTTGCCGTCGTATTCCGTTGCCCCGCCATAGCTGCGGATGTTCGTCGAGACATTCCGGATGCGCACATCCTGCACAGTCAGGTCATGGTGGGCCGGCCCACCATCTGGATTCCAGCCCCGGAGCACGTGTTTGATTCCAGGATCAGGTCGGTAGCTGAAGTGGGTGGAATGCGCCTTGTTCATTGTGGCCACGTCAGGCGTGGCGGGCGGGCGCGTGCCGTCGCTGTAGTCGGTGGCGATCCGCATACCCTGAGGCGTCTCGATCAGGAAGGTGGCATGGCCGATGAAGGTGAGGCCCACCTCGTCCTGACGCAGGGCGGCCCGGGAGAACAGGGCCTCTCTGGAGGCGATCAGTCCAGGGCACCCCTGCAACTCGGAAGCGGCAGCAGGCAAGGACCAGCTCAAGCCAACGAAAGCAGCAACGGAACAGGCAGCTCGGCAGAAGCTCATCATCGGCGCCTCCACATCCCTGGGCCAGGATAGCAGATCAAGGATGTAGGAGTGCAGGGCCTCTCGTCCACAAGGGCAGGGCTCATGTGATCTGCCGATGGGCCCCCTCCCCTGCCAGAAAGCCACAAGTGCATCTGCTGCTAAGCTGCGGATATCAAAGGGCTAAGCCGTCACAGAAGGAGCCAACTAGATCTTTGCTACGGCTTGAGTGATGGACTGAGTAGACCTGCGGGGCGGCGGTCACAGCAGAGGTCAGTAATCTCGATCTGACTCCCTGCTGGGGAGCTCCAGCGCGCTTCTGGGGCGGCCACCCAACCCAAAAATCCGTTGTTTTAAGCCATTTCTGCCGGCCGGAGGGAAGCCATCCCCTCTCCGGCTGGTTAACAAAGTGACTTGAGAAACGTGTTCAAACGATCAGTTGCTCATAGCAAGCGAGAGTGTACAAAGGCGCTGGAAGCCGTCTCTCTGAAGCTTGTTCATGCCCCCTCCCCTCGTGAATCCCCGCCTGATCGGCTACTCCCGCGTCTCGACCGAGGACCAGGCGAATGATGCACAGCTCGACGAGCTGCACGCTGCAGGGTGCGCCGAAATCCATCAGGAGCACGGGTCCGGGGCGAGCCGCGCCCGGCCGGTGCTTGCGCGTCTCCTTCGCGAGATCAAGCCGGGTGAGGTCCTCGTTGTGGTGCGGCTGGATCGTCTGGCCCGTTCAGTAAGCCACCTCCTCGAGGTGATCGAAACGCTAGAAGCCAGGAAGGCGCATTTCCGCTCCCTGCGCGACCCAATTGACACCGCAACGCCGCAAGGAATATTTTCCTTGCAGGTCCTTGGTGCAGTTGCGCAGCTGGAACGCTCCCTCATCTCCGAGCGCACGAGGGCCGGGATCAAGGCCGCCAAGGCGCGAGGCAAGAAGCCGGGCAATCCGGGCATGCGCGAGCGTCGGCCGGAAGCCATTAGGAAGATCGCCCTCGCTCGGGAGAAGGTCTACATGGACGATCTGATCGCTGGCGCAGATCGATGGATGCCAACAGTTCGGCGCATGCGGCCCCAGCACCCCTGGGGGGACATTGTGCGCGTGCTCGGCAGCGGCGGTCAACCGTGGACCGTGGCCCGGCTGCGACGGGCTGTGGGCAAGCTCGTATCGCAACACATGGCTGACCCTACCCTCCTCCGCCCTGCTCCGCGCAAGAACCCGGAGGACCGTCTTATGACGTTGATCGCCGGTATCGCAATGACCGACCCGAGCCTCTCGCTGCGGGACATTGGGGTGCAGCTTGAGCGCATGCGGGAGCGGACACCGCGTGGGGGTCTCACATGGTCAGCCTCCTCGGTGAAGAAGCAGCTCGATCGAGCGCGCAAGGCCGGTCTGGCCCTGCCATCCTCACTACAAGATGCGGTGTAGTCGCTTCGCTGGATGATGTCATTACTCAATCGAGTTCGGGCTCGGTCTGGGCATAGACTGCTGAGGTGCTCTGCCATCTCGCTCCTGGGCGCTGAGCTACCCCGGTAGTCATGTACCCATAACACAAGGTCAGGTATTCGACCTGGCATCCCTCGGTGCGATTGCGTGAGCTGTCAGGGGACTACCATCCTGCGGTGCGGACGCCACAGGGATGGCTGCCGTGGACACTTTCTATCACCTCCTGAACCGGAAGCTGAAACGAGGCTCACACCCGTTCCCTGGCAAAGACGGCGAAACCTGTGTGATTGAGGCGGCGATCGTGGCGGCCGATTTCCCGTACCAGCCGGCCCGAGCCGTCGAGACCATGCCGACCTGTCTCTCTCGCCCGATCTGCCGCTTTGTGTGCGCTGATACGGCGAAGGCGAAGTGGGAGCGGGAGGTCTACACTCCCAGCACCTGAGACGCCGCATGCGCTCCCAGGACCGCCTCGAGGTCCTGAAAGGCGCATCGGCCATCGGGCGGCAGGCTGACGTGCTGGTGACAGAGGAGGTGAGGTCCAGGCCGGATGCTGCCCGACAGAGTGCGAAGGCTCCCACGTCGGTGGCCGACCATCTCAAGTTCAGCAAGATCAATGCGTGGTTTGCACCTACTCTGCGAGAGCGTCCCAGGTGAGATGGCTCGGAACGGCTCAGGGGCGCCCACAGCGGCCTGAACGTCGGTCAGCCATTGTCCGCGTGTCGGAATGGCAAGTATCATGTGCAGAGATTCGTGGATTCCCCTCCCCGCTCACCCAGATCCGGCTGGGACTGCTGTTCAACCGTTCGCGTCGGTTTGAGCCACCGTACGGGGGATCGTGGCCGCGGCAATAGCGCGAGGGGCACACGCATCGATACGGACTATGGAGGCTTTGCCCTAGGACGAGGCAAAGATCTTACCGCCACTCGACATGGTGTGCACGGGATTGATGGTGCGAGCGCATCTGTCATCGGTATTCCCATAGTCACTGCCACAGCGCCACCTAGACCCTGCCCGTCTTTCCCTCTGCTTTCCGCAGGGATCTGGTGGCGGAACGATGTGGCGGACCTCGCGGGCGAGGCTTCTCCTTGGCCTAGACGAGGAACCAACCTGATGGCCGACTGGCCCAACTAGCGAGACGTTTTTACACGTGTAAAATTCTTTGAGAGCGAACCCGGGGCGAGAACAGCGTTCTGGCTTTGAAGCCTTCTGAGTGGAAACCGTGGTGACACGGCGGACTTCCATCTGGCCTGGATTTCTCTCGTAGCCGCTAGCACTTTGCGCCGGCCGCATACATGTCAAACAGTAATCGGCGGCCTCGGTTTGAAGGGGAGGGGCTTTGGCTCGCATCCTCGAATTTGCAAGTATAGAATACGATATCTTGTGGTCTGCGACCCCGGACCCGACAACGCATCGCGGCCATCTAATCAAGGAGAAGCAGCGGCAGCGCACTGCCGATATCATGCCTGCCGAATAGCAGGATCCCAAAACTGCCTTTGGTGCTGAAACGGGCGGGGCACTAGAGTCTAAAGGCGACTCCACTGATGTCGCCCGATGGACGTGAGGCCGCCGCTGCGGTTTTACACGTCTAATACGGAATGGCTGAGCGTCGATGGCGTCGGCTAAGCGATGCCTGCGCCGGCTTTCACTCGACTGAGGTCTTCGGCGTCGGGGCCGACCAATGACAAGCGAGAGCTGCTCTACCCGGATTTTACACGTGTAAAATCTAAGGCGGTGTAAAGTTCGCACGACCGGAAATCAGGCTTGTACGGTCTAATCTGGCTCTTTGGCTGCTGTTGGCTTCGCGGTATGCGGATCGGACTACGCCAGTAGGGAACGGATGGACCCTTTCAAGCCACCTTGCTGCAGGGTTTGATGAGTATACTTGGCAAGCGCGAATCAGACCGAGGGTCGCAGGTGGGCGAGGGTTGACGGAGCTCTGATCCTCGTCTCAGGGGGATGGCAGACAGAGTTTTTTTACATGTGTTTAAAACACTCTGTCGCTGAGAGTTCTCGTTGATCAATAGCTATTTAGCAATAGCGCCTCAGCAGAACAACGTGGCCGACGCCTCGTTTCGATCAGCCCTAGTTTAACCTGATATTAACGTTCCCTGCATTTGATAAGACGGAATTCAGCCGTTCACCGGCACTTTTCCGTAAGAAGGGGGACCTTGATGGCTCTGCCTCAGCTCGAGAGCGAAGGTCATGTATCTGCCAGCTCAACATCCAATCGGCCGTCCCGTGTGGGGCTTGACCTCATTGGAGAGCATGCAACTAAGCTCTCCAAAAACCTGCACCGGCAGCTCGAGACCGCTTTTCCGCCGCGTGCTCAAAAGTCCTTTCGCAAACTAACGTCCGGAGAGGTCGCTAAGCTCCTTGGTGTCGCGGACAGTTACCTGCGGCAGCTCTCGCTGGACGGGAAGGGACCTGACGTGGAGATACAGCCGAATGGCCGACGCCTCTATTCCCTCAAGGACGTCGCGAACCTGCGTGCGTATCTCGACGCAAATGCGAAAGGGGAGAGGCAGTATTTGAAGCACCGTAGCGGAAGCGAACACCTTCAGGTGATCGCCTGTACGAACTTCAAGGGCGGATCAGCAAAGACCACAACTGCGGCTCATCTGGCGCAGTATCTTGCCATAAATGGATATCGCGTTCTGGCCATCGATCTGGATCCGCAAGCGAGCCTCTCAGCCGTCCACGGCCTCCATCCGGAGCTCGACGTCCTAGAGAACCAGACCCTTTATGGAAACATCCGCTACTCCGGTGCGAGAATTCCGCTCAAGGATATTATCCGGCCGACCTATATCGAGGGCCTGGAAATGATCCCTGCGAATCTCGAGCTCATGGAATTCGAGCACGAAGTGCCAATGGCTCTCCAGAACAAGCAGGAGGGAAAGCGCTTCTTCGACCGCGTAAACGGCGCGCTTGAGACCGTGCATCATAACTACGATCTCGTTGTGATCGATTGTCCTCCTCAGTTAGGATATTTGACGCTCTCGGCTCTCAGTGCCGCGACGGGCATCGTGATCACGGTTCATCCACAGATGATGGACGTGATGTCTATGGCTCAGTTCCTGACAATGACCAAGGACCTGCTAAGCGTGCTAAAAAACGCAGGCGGCAATACAGAGTACGACTGGCTCAAATACCTGGTCACCCGCTATGAGCCAAATGATGTGCCTCAAGCCCAAATGGTTCAGTATCTCCGTAAGATGTTCGGAGACTATGTTCTTGACAATGAAATGCTGAAGAGCACTGCCGTCTCGGACGCCGGCATCATGAAGAAGACCATTTATGAAGCCGAGCGTGCGGACTTTACGAAAGGTACAATTGACCGCGCGATTGAGTCCATGAATGCCGTCAACCGCGATATCGAAAAGCTGGTTCTGCAGGCCTGGGGGAGGATCTAATGGCAAAGAGTGCGAAGCGACTGGCAGCGTTCCTCAACACGGAAGAGCCTGATCCTGTGGATCAGGAGCCCGCATATGAGGACAAGCTGCGGGCAGTCTCCGACACCATCTCCGAGTTAGATGTTGAGCCCAGAGCGAGTGGCGTTCCCGTTATCGTGGAGCCATCTGACAGAAACTCAGGGGCGGGGGAGGGGGCTCTATCGGCCCTGAACACTGATCCTGAGATCTCTGATATCGCCCCTACGGTCCCCGCGACGCTCGTGAAGATCCCTCAAGCGCTTACGGCGGCACCTCAGAAAGTCGGGAGCGAGAGTAAAGTCGAGAACACTTCTCAGGCCGTATCCCAGAGTCTGCTTCGGCAGAATGCGCCTACAAGCCAAGTGATGAAGCGATTAAGTACAATGGTTCGTGACGACTCACATGAACTAGAGGACTTGAAGGCACTAGTTGAGACTGGGCAAGCGGTCGTTGAACTAGATCCGAACCTGATCGACGAATCCTTCATCCGAGACCGAATGGAGGATGGCACTCAGTCGATTGCTGATCTGGCACATCAGATCGAGAGCCAGGGGCAGCTTGTTCCGATCCTAGTGAGGCCTCATCCCCAGCAAGACGGGCGATATCAGGCTGCTTACGGGCATCGACGCCTGAAGGCCGTCGCTTCGCTCGGAAGAAAAATCCGCGCGGTCGTCAGGCAGTTGACTGACGTTGAGCTCATTGTGGCGCAAGGCCAGGAAAATAACGCCCGACTCGACTTGAGCTTCATTGAGAAGGCGCGATTTGTGGCTGCGATGAAAGCGAGGAAGTTCAACCGTGAGACGATCGCGGCAGCGCTCGGCATCAGCAACCAGTCCCAGATCACTTGGTACTTGCAGGTGGTCGAACGGATTCCAGCCACTGTTATCGACGCGATTGGCCCAGCTCCGGAGATCGGTCGCAAACGCTGGCTGCCCTTAGCCGAACTGTTCCAGAACGATGCATCCGCGCTAGAGAAAGCGAAGGCGTTCATCAAGACGCCCGCCTTTAACGCTCGGGAGACGAACGAGCGCTTCAACTCCCTCGTCGAAGAGGTGACCCGCAAAGACCGGCCAGCACGTGCTGAGCTTGGTTTCTGGGAGGCTTCCGATACGCGCGTCAAGGCAACAATCAACTTTACGTCTAAGCGTTGCACGCTGCAGATCGACCGCAATGTCGATGCGGGCTTTGCCGAGTTCGTCGTCAATAGTCTTGATGCTCTGTATGCTCAATACTCTGGGCGATCAGAAAGCTAACTGTACTAGAAGCAAAGGGCCCTCCCGATGCGATCATTTGCCTGGAGGATGGGAAGTCATTCAAATCGTTGAAGCGCCATCTGCGCACCACCTACGACATAACGCCCGAGCAGTACCGCACCAAGATGGGCCGCGCCTATCCTAAAGCCGCTCCTCCCGAGCCACCCGCCAAAGGGTCATAATCACTGCGCCGAGGATCTAGTTCGATCCCAAACTGCCTACAGGCACGGGCGAGAGCCTCTGCTTGTTCAGGCTTGGGAGGTCCAGACGGATCAGGCAGTCCATCTCTTTCAGCAGGGCGTCCAAACGCCCGGATGAAGCTCTCAAACTCGCCTCGGGTGATCGTGAGCATCCGGGCCTCAACCGCCTCCACCTGGTAGGTGTGAGGAATGCCTTTGGGTGTAAGCAGTATCTCGCCAGCGCTGGCCCGGCGTTCCTAGTCCCCGACGCGATAGCGCACCTCACCTTCGAGTACGTGGAAGATTTCATCCTCGTCGTGGTGGATGTGCAGGGCGGCGAGTCTCCCTGCGAGGAACGGTGTTCAAGCACCGAGAGGCCGTCCGAACCTTCCTGCGACGAGATGCGGATGGTGACGTGGGTGTTGAGGAACCAGAGGCTTCGATGATCCGTGGCAGCGTCGTCCATGTCTGTGCTCTCCCCGCAGTCTTTTGGAGAGCCAAGCCTACCGGCGCTTTAATGGTGAACAAGGGAAATTCCGGCGATCAGCCGGTACGCTGCTTTCGGTACGAGTTCTTGATCACGATCTTGCCGTCTCGGAATGTGAAGATATCGCAGCCCTGGACCTCCACAGGAGTCCCATCCGGCCCGGTTGCAGTGAATATCCACTCTGAGACACCGCGATCTCCAGAAATGAAGTGCCTGGGTCCGTTCCACTGCGCATCCGGAAAGGTTGCAAAGACCTCCTCGATCCCACGGCGGACATCATCCTGACCTGTATAAATGGTCCCCTTCACGTTGGGTCCACGACTGGCCTCGAACACACAGTCCTCGGTCATCATCGACAGGATTGCATCCGTGTCATGCCGATTCCAAGCCGCCGCAAAATCGTCAAGGAGTGCGATGAAAATAGTTTTTGTCATCAAGTCTCCCTGTCCTGCCTCTTCAGACACGCAGCGTCAGTAGACGATGTTTCGGTCACAATCCATGATCAGTCGCACCAGCATGGGAGGGCCAGCCTTCTCGTGGGGGATCCCCTCAAGGTCGGCATCGCTGATCCCTCGTGCGGCACAGGACCCAGCCGAGAGATAGAGCCGCCCGCCTCCAGCGATCACTTTCTCGAAATGCTCCCGAAGGGCACCCGTGCCAAGCCCGACGAGGCTGCTGCGTACCGGTTCGCGGATGAGTTGGACAGCATCGCCCGCCAAGAAAACATGGACGTCATGCCCTACCTCGACTGCCGCTGCCGCGACGAACAGGGCGAGTGCCGCCTTGGTCGGGCTTTCAGGACCGCAGGTGACGTGGACAAGAAGGCTGGGCATGAACACCTCCACCGAACGTAGAACGAGAGAGCAGGACTATGCACCTCATCAAGCCGTCCGCCAACGGGACGGCCCTACTATTTGGAATGAGGTGAAGTGGGAGCCACAAACCCGTCCACCGTTGATAATTCTCCTTGGCAAAATCTGCTCATTGGGAGCACCTGACTCAAGTCACTTCAACGATCTCTTACTCCGCGAGCACAGCCTCAATGTCCGCAGCCGTGAGAGGCTGCTCCTCATGACAGACGAGGAAGAGTGTGTGGATTGTCACTGGATCACTGGAGCGGGGATTCGTGGTCACCGCTCCATCCTCGCCGATATAAGCAATGGGAATTCCCATATCGGCTTCGACAAGCTTATGAACCACATCCTTCCAGAGCAACGCACGAGGTTGGATGGCAAAGCCCATCAACTCGTCGCCATCCGCCGTCATCAGGTTCTCCAGCACGAACTCTGAGCCTGGGGCGACCATCACGCGCACAAGCATGTCCGGGAAAACACGGGTTGGCTTGATAACGCTTGTCGCCCCAGCGCGGTGAATGCGCGCCTGACTTTCAGGCTTCACATACTCGGCAACGATCGGACAGCTTACGCCCATCTCGCGCAGCATACTAACCGTGTTGAAGGTCGTGCTATCGGCTTCAGGTGAACTGGCAAGTACCACAACGATGTCAGCCTTTTTGACCCCGGCAGCATCGAGGTCAGCGAAGGTGCTGCCGTCCCCGTGGTGGTGGACCATTCCACGCTGGGCGAGCGCGGGAGGGATGCCCCCGGACCATTCCTTCGTAAGCACCTGAACGGGGTGGTTCCGAAACCTCTGAGCACGCCGAAGTTCTTGAAGGAAGCCCTCGAAGTAGGTTTCGCTGTCGCCGCTCGGCATCCCAATGATGACGATGTGACCTTCCATGTTCCACCTCCAGAGGCCCGTGTTCTTTCTTTCCGCCGTGTTCTGGCGCATGTCCTGGAACACGTTCACGACCTTCGCGAAGATCGCGATGCCCGGAATGTAGAGGATGAGCACTGTTGCAAGGCGACCGATGCCGGTCTTGGCGTAGAGATCGCCATAGCCGGTCGTTGTGATCGTGGTGGCGGTGAGCCAGAGGGCATCTGACGGTGACATCCCCTCGGACATGACCATTACCAGCGCGAAGAGAGCGCAGCATCCTGCGAGCAGCAAGGCCAGATCAAGCAGTTGCCGCCGGTAGGTTTTTCGGGAGACAAATTGATTCGGGCGCTTGAAGAGCGTCATGAACCAGATCATCAGCTATCCCTCAGGAAGGGTGGTTTCCGGCGGCGTGTCATTGCTCGGGAGCAAAGCCGTCACTTCGAGGCTGCGTCACTCCCCCGACCCTCAGCATGAGAGCACCTGCTCGACCCAGGCCGGAACCGCTTCACTTGCTGGGCCATACCGCCCCTCATCAAACTGACGGGCATTTTCGGACGGCTCCAGATTGATCTCGCAGGTGCGGATACCGTGTCCTCGCGCCTCCGACACGAACCCCGCAGCCGGATAGACTGAGCCCGATGTGCCGATGGCGACGAACAGGTCTGCCTCAAGTAGAGCGTCATAGATTGCATCCATCTCCAGCGGCATCTCGCCGAACCAGACCACGTGGGGTCTCAATCCTCCAGCTTGGCGGCAAGATGGGCAGGGGACCTCGACGCTCAGGTCCTCGCGCCATGGTATTATCCCGCCACAGGCTGTGCAGCGGGCTTTGAGCAGTTCGCCGTGCATATGAACGACCCGCCGCGATCCGGCCCGTTCGTGAAGGTCGTCGATGTTCTGCGTACACAAAAACAGGCTGCCGCCGCGCTCTGCCAGACCGGCCTCTAGGCGGGCCAGCGCCCGGTGCGCGGCGTTGGGCTCTGCCGGCAGGAGGTTCTGGCGGCGCATGTTGTAGAAGGCATGAACCTCATCAGGATTGTGGGCAAACGCCTCTGGGGTGGCGAGCTTCATCGGATCAAAGTGGGACCAAAGCCCGTCCTTGTCACGAAAAGTGCCAAGGCCGCTCTCGGCTGACACGCCAGCCCCCGTCAGTACAAAGATGTTCATCTGATCAGTCAGCCCTCAATTCCTCGGTACCGTCAAGCTGCCGGGACAAGCATCGAATGCGAGGGTCTCAGCCGATAAGACGGGCCAGCAGGACAACAATGATCGCGCCCAAGGTGGCAGTGACGATGCGCGTTGCAGTCTGATTGCGAATGCCCAGATCAATCCCGAACCGCTCCAGAAGGAAGCCACCGACGAGCGATCCGGCAAGCCCAGAGATCACGTACTGAAGAAGGCCGGAGCCGCCAACAAGCCAGCTTGCCAGCCAGCCTGCCACGATCCCGATCCCGACCTGAGCAGCGATGGCTCGCCTATCCAGCGCATCGAGAGCCTCCCGATCCACACTGATGCGGATCGGCAACCGAGCGCGAGTTGGCTCAGGTGCCTTGCGCTTGGATCGTGTTTTGCCTGGATTGCGCTCTGATGCTTTCGCCATGTGTTCGATATGGATGGCCCCGGAGAAACTATCCAGGAGCGACGCCAGAGCGTCAAACCAGCCTGCTTTTCCGATACTCAGGAGAGCGAGGGCTGTAGCAATCCCCGGAGGTCCACCCCAGCCGTTATCCCGCTCGACTTCCGGACCTTTGTTCCCGCCTTCAGCTTTGCGTTCTCGACCCGGAGCGCCTCGATTTTCTCGACCTGGTCCCGGTTGGCGCGGGTCAGTTCCCTGATCTCGCCCTTCAGGTCCGTGATCTCGGACTTCAGGTCCTCGCGCTCGGCGGTGAGGTTTTCTTCGTGCTTGGTCTGGGCCTGGAACTCACGAATCTGCTGCTTCTGATCCGCTATTCTTTCTTCTAGGTTCCTGACCTTCTGCTCGGCCTTCGCGAGCATCCGCTTTATGTCTTTCGCCTGCTGCTCGGGCGTACGGGGCTCGGTGAGCTTTTGGTTCGATCCTGTGCGAATCACGTCGAGTTTGCCTCTCTTGCTCAATGTCGCAGAAAGAACAAACATAGAACGCACAAAGGGTCAAGGTACGGCTCGTTCCTTTGCAAACCGCTCCAAACTGCCGAGTACCCAACCGCGACACTGGCGTGGGCCTCTCATTGGGCAGAATGACGGGGGCAGAGGAAAATCACCTCGCGGTAAACTCGTGGCCTGATGGATTTAAAGTAAGGGCTTCGGAGGAATCAGAGGGACCGGATGCTTCTGTGTCGAAGCAATCTTAGCGGCAACGGTTGATCCGGCTCATCAGGGGCACTCCGTCTGCTCGCTGCCGTTCTCGAGTGTGTAGGTATATTGCTAGTCTGTCACGGCATTCTTTCCCTGAACGCAGGGGAGACCAGGCATGAAAGTTCCTCCCAAGGTACACTTTCACAACAGGCCACAAGGAGTAGCCTGGACAGGCGCTTCCCTCCTTATCGCCTCGATCATCCTGGCGATGTGTCTCCTGGCAGGAGCTTGGTCAGCCCTGGAGCGGCGGGGATCAGAGGACCGCGGACTGGCGCTGGTACCCGGCGCGGCCTTGCTCACGCTCAATGCGGGAGAGTGTCGCCTCAATCTTGCGCGGCAGGGGCTGCTTGAACACCTCAGTGTATATGGAGCGCAGATCATGTCCGATCCGGCGCAGAAGCTCGGTATCGGAAACGACTAAGGCCTGTTCACTTGTGCCCCTGCTGCTCTCCATCGCCCAGCCTCCCCATCCGCTTCCACTTCCCTCGTTACTGCTTCGCTGAGGTGACGTTAACTATCCCTCTTGGCCCCTGTGGAAAGCGGGCAAAACTCAAATGATGCCCGGATTTGAGCTCGTCCGTGTGATGCCGCACCCAGAATCGGCGACTGCAGCGACAAAGTTAAAAACAAACGAGGGGCTCACCGCTTCAGTGCGAACGCCCCTTGCATGTCATCCGAAACGGCCTCCCAGTCTTGACGGGCACTAGGATCAAACCGAGCAGCAGTCGCGGTAGCGTTGCAATGCGATGGAGGTGAGCCGAACGAATTCTGCTACTGGTGCAGCGGGGCCTTGGCCCCGCCTCAGCGGTGAACGCCCCTAACGACGTGTTGTGGTCGTGCTGTGTACGTCATGCTCGCGACGATCACGCCGCCCCATGAGACCGGCTAAGCCGAGCAGGCCGAGCAGGCCAAGCCAGCCGTAGTCGAAGCCGTCGTCTTCCTGCACGGCAACGGCTCCCCCAGGGGCTGGGGTTACCTAAGCGAGGACCAGGCTGGGCGTGATAGCTAGAAGCATTAGCGCGAGGGTCGCGACACGGAGCAGGCCGATGGTCATGGGATGCCTCCAAGATTGTGCAGCCTAAGCCACCCCGCCTGATGACGTGCGGCAGGCACGGTACGAACCCAATCCCAACAGATATGTTCCCTGCTTGTTGCCAAGCTTGGTGCCGCGAGCAACAGCAACAGGAGCACGGATCTTACGTTTGAGAGGAAGGAAGGGATGTCTGGCAGGCCACACTCCCGGACGACGGAGCAGGCGATATCGTCGTCTACCATGCTTTTCCGAGCAGCTTCCCAATCTGGCTGACGGTCTCGACAACCTGCTTGCTGAAGAGGAAGAGGAGCAAGCCGGAAAGCCGATAGGGCAGCCGGGCACGACACCCTTCTGTCTCAGAGACAGTGCTGACGGTCTGGTATCGGCTCCTATGGGAGCGCCCGCGAAGTCCTGCCTGTAGCCCTTGGTCTGCCTCCTGAGAAGTGATCCTCCCTGAAGTATGGCTTA
>NZ_JAJATX010000036.1 GCF_020866965.1 Microvirga roseola | reverse complement strand
CATCGAAGCCAAACGATACATCGGTTATACATTCACAGGGTGAAGCATCGAAAATCCGGGACAGGCGGGCACCGATCCGAGACATTGCAAACAGCCTCATTCGCTGGTCTATAGGATTTCTTCTCCCGAACTCGGAGCCCTCCTGCCTCCATGACAGGCGTCAGACGAATTTTGCCGGTCTCCGTCCAGCATGCTGCCGGCGCGGTTGCGGGATCGAGCGGCGCACAGCACATCATCACGGCGGAGCACCAGCATTCCCGAATCGCCCTGCGCTTTCAGGACCTCACTCCCGGCGCATGGTGCGAGCTCAGCTTTCAGATCGGCTGGCATCCAGGCGAGACGGCTCGAAACGTCCCCGACTTCGCATCGGTCGGCGTCACGTTCCTGACGGACGACGCGTCCAACATCGAGTTCGCCTATATTCCCGGACTGACGAGAGCCCAGCTCGAGCCCTACAACACGTATATCGCCGGTCCGGCCTATCACGACCGGAACGCCGATCCCTCAGGTACCAGCAGAGTTCATTGCAGCTTCCTCGTGCCGGCTTCTGCCAAGCACGTGCTGATCACCATCCGGAGCTGGCGCAACTCTCATCCGTTCCAGATCAGCAACCCGGTTCTGAGCCAGTCTCCCGAACAGGACCATGAGACAGGTGTGGAAGGGCCGCGGGCCTGGCGCGTTCTGTCGACGACGCCCGAATGGTTCCGCTATGCACTCGTGTCTCAACGGCCACTTTTCATTCGTGGACAGATATTCACTCGCGTGCCGCGTAAGGAGAGTGCGCTGGTCCGCATCGTCTTTCGGGATGCCGACGGACAGCCGATACAGCCGCCCTATCAAGAGACACGCTTTTCGCCCAAGATCGGCCCCCATATCGATCTTCCAAGCTACCGGCAGATCCGTCGCTTCACGCTCGAGCTGACACCGCCCCCGCAAGCTGCGACGGTCGATCTCGGTTTTCAATCGTGGCAGGATGACGAACCGGTCGAGCTTGTCGCGCCGTTCGAAGTCTCACTGGAAGACGACCTTCGCCTGGAGAGCATCGCCGCGGAGGATTCAACAGATCCGGCGGACTTCCTCCGTTCGGCTCTCGGAAAGCTCGAAATTCCGGTGATGCCGAGCCGGCAAGGCGAGAGCTCTGCGATCCTCAATCGTCTGATCGACAGAGCTGCCTTGGCTGAGCTCCCCAAACTTCATGCGCAGCTCCGCTCGGTTCAGCGCGGAAACCGCAGCCAGGGCCATCCCGACCGGCTTACCCTTGTCGATTGCCCCGACTGGCCTCTGCCTTCCGAGCCGGAGTGGAATGAGGATCCATTCCGTTCGCAGGCGTGGCGCATGGATTTCCAGTCCCTCGCCTGGCTTCCCCGCCTGGCTCAGACCTCCTTCGAGAAAGCACTGGATCTCGCTCTGTCCTGGTCCAAGGCCAATCCCTGGGGGCAGCCGAAGGACCTGCTGAGTGCGCATCCCCTCCCCCTGGCGATCCGCACCGATGCCTTGCTGGAGGTGCTCTCGATTGGAGCAAGCACCAAGCGCAAAGGCATGGCGGACAAGCTTGCCGCCTTACTGGGCGAGATCATCAGGCATGGCTTCGCGCTGTCGGAGATCATCAGCCAGAACATATTTTCGAACTCCGTCTACCAGCTGCACGCAGCGGGGGCGCTCCTGTCTCTCGCCAAATCGCTGCCGCGGCTTTCTCTCGCCGGCTACTGGACTTCGGTCTCGCTCTTCCACCTGCGTAACGGCTTCGACGAACTCGTCAGGCCTGACGGAGCCTGGACAGAGCCATCGCAGCACGATCGCCTCGAAGTGCTCTCGCTCGGCCTTATCCTCTGCTCCACTCTCGAGGGTGTCGCGGAGGCCAATGAGTTTCGCCAAGCCCTGCTGCCTCGCCTGATCAAGGCGATGCTCACGACTATCGAGCTGACCGATCCTGAAGGCATGCTGCCGGCCTTCGGCGATACCCATCATGGACACCACCACGCCTCCTGGCTCAGGCGGCTCCTGGCGCGATATGGCCAGGCCTGCATGGCCGATGAGGGGGTTCGGACCGCTCTCACCTACCCGCAAGGGACACGCATATTCGCCGATTCGGGCGCAGGCGCGTTCGGAATGCGGCACTACCAGCAGGGACGGCGATGGGGTTACTTCTGCGCGTCACTGCCGGCGCAAACCTCCCCCCAGGGGCACTTCGACGCCACGTCGTTCGTGTTTTCCGCCAGTGGCGTGCGCTGGATCTCCGATGTGGGCGGGTCGCGGCAGAGCGAGGACGGCCCCTCGCGCCACTTTCTTGTATCATCCAGAGCCCATAACATTGCGATGCCGGATGGCCGCGAGCAGATGGCCGGAGCCACCTGGCATCACTCAGCATTGACGATTGAGGGCGCGAATGTCTTTGAGGTCGCGACCAACACCTATGGCCCGGACTATCTCCATCGCCGCATCTTCATCTGTCTCGATCAGGTCAATGCATTTGGCGTATTCGACCGCTTCGGCACATCGGAGCGAGCCATATCGTTCGAGGGCTTCCTTCACTTCGAGCCGGAGGTCATCGCGGCGATCGTCAACCCGAACCTGATCATGGGCTACAGGGGCCAGCGAAAGCTTCGCATCGTTCCCCGAGCCATAGCCGGCCGCTTGAGTGGGGTCGATATCGTCCAGGGCAGGAGCGACCAGCCGGCTTCCGTCCAGGGCTTCGTCTCGCGCGGATCCGGCGCCCTCGAACCGGCCAGCGTCCTGCGCTATTCGTTCAGCGGACAGCAGAGCCTGTGCGGCGGCGTTCTCATGGCCGTGGATGAGGCCGGGTTCAAGGCTTTGACAGGCCTCTTGGAAGCGCCTGCCGTCCGAGAGCTTCTCGCCCCCTCCCCCGGCGTTCAGGCCTGAATTCCCAAAAGCTCCTAAAGCAAAGGTCAGAAGCCGCCGCGGGGCAGCTTCGCGATGCTCATCATCAGATCGACGCTCATTCCAGTCTCAGCGGTATCGCCGAACAGGGAAAGGACAGGGTTTGTCGTCGCAATGGACGTGTTATTCATGTCCCACATGGCACTGAAGCGCTGGATCAGCTTGTCCACTTTCTTCGGGTCCTGCAGGTCCTCGATCTTGATGTGCTTTTCCAGGTTTCGGACCTGAACGTCGATATCGGCCTTCGAGGCTCCCTGCGGGATATTGAAGGTGGTCTGGACGAATTGGAGGACGGCCTTGTCGGCCAGCAGGCCCATATGGGTCGTGATGGAGGATGCCTTCCGTTTGAAATAGAGAGCGATCCGAACGCCCTCGTTCCGCTCGCCCTCCTTCATCTCCAACGTCTGCCGATAGTATCTCGCGACGGTCCCGGACGTCGCACTTGCCTGCGACGTTGCATAGGGCCCCTTCCCGGCGAAATCGAAGGCCTTGGCGAACTCCTTGTAGAGCGGATTGGTCATTTGGTTGGCCATGCTCTTGGGATTCGCGGTGCCTTCGGCCAGCAGCTTTTTCATGAAGGCCTTGGCAAAGGTCATGTCCTGCAGGCCAAAAGCCTTCATGGCATAGCTGAAGAGGCGATGATCCTTCACGAACTCATCGATGGATTTGACCTTGCCGATATTAGCCTTGTAGTAGTCGGTTTCGCGTTTGACGATCGCATCATTCTCGATTTGCGCCTGCGTCCGAGCCGGATTCGACATCAGGATCTGATACCGTGTCATCGTACTCATCATCGGCCTTGCTTCTCCGGTGGGTGCGGCCTGCGCGGATTCTTCTTTACGCTTTAAGAATCAACTTTCACGGTTCGTCATCGACTGGCAGTCGCGCGTGAACTGCTCCACAACCGCCTGGGTTTCGCTCACGTTGAGCGCAAACGTGACGTTGTGCGTCTCTAGACGATAGTTTGACAGTTCGATGGTAAGCTTCTCGGCTTTCGCGAGGCTTGCGACGAGGGCTTTGACCTCCTCATCACGCGTCAGTTGGCCGGACCGGTCCCGGTAGGTCCAATAGGCAATCTCCGGCGGCCTGTCATCGATCCAGGTGACCGTACTGCGCCCTTTGGCCCGGCTCGGCCCGAGAAATGCTTTCTGCGTCACGGCAGCAGCAACAACTGTCTTCACCGTCCCCCCATCGTAGTCATCAACACGGGAGCAGGAAATCCAGAGGGCACTCCCTGCTTCTCCGCGGACCCGCGCCAGGATCCGGCTTGGGCGCCCGGAATCATCGCTGGTGAGTGCATAGTCCCATGCGCCGAAGACTTTTGCCGTAGACGCATGAAGATGTGTCGGGAGAGCCAGAAGGGCCAGATAGCAGAAGGCTGCGCAATCCATAGCGCGATTGAGAGCGATACGCATGATGAAAACCAATTCGCTCGAAACTCAAAAATGAGGCCCCGCCTCTTGCAAGACGGGGCCTCATTGTCATCAGTCCTTAGTCTCTTACTGGAAGAGACGCAGGATCATCTGGCTGTTCTGGTTGGCGATCGAAAGCGCCTGCACGCCGAGCTGCTGCTGGGTCTGCAGAGCCTGGAGGCGAGTCGAGGCCTCGTTCATGTCGGCATCGATGAAGGCGCTCACGCCAGCGGTCAGCGAGTCGGACAGGACGCCGATGAACTCCTCCTGAGTCTCAAGGAGAGCCTTGTTGGCGCCCAGCATCGCCGAGCCTTCCGTGACCTTGTTGATCGCCTCGTCAACTTCCTTCAGTGCAGCAGACAGCTTCGTCGCAATGGTCGAAGCAAAGGACTCGCTGGTCGGCTGAGACGCCTCATTCGTGGTACCGGCGGCCTCAGCAGCCGAGATGTCCAGGTACTGCGCGCTTTCGATATTCTTCGACGGGTCCTTCGCCTGCAGGACGAAGTCACCATCGGCGTTCACGCTAGCCGTGACGAGGGCGCTAAACTCCTTATTGTCGTTGACCGCCTTGGCAAGATCAGCAAGAGACGCCGCCGAAGAGGCCGTGAAGACCATCTCGGTTCCGTCCGTCAGCGTGAAACGAAGCTGACCGGTTGTGCTGAGGTCGCCTGCGACGAGGTCCGTGAAGGTCGCCTTTCCGCCTTGCGTCGTGCCGTTTCCGGTCTCAAGGGTTGCCGTCCGCGTCGCATCGATGGTCGGAGCAGTGCCGGCCGCCGTATTGTCGTCGTACGTGGCCTGGATGTCCTTGGTCACGTCCTTAGCTGTCAGGCGCAGCTTGCCATCGTCGGTCTTGGAAGCAACGACGGATCCATTCAACCTGGAGTCACCATTGATTCGGTCAGCGAGCTCGTCAATGGTGTTGATGTTGGTGCTATCCACGACGAGCGTGGCGAGAGCAGAGCCACCAACAGTAATGGCGAGTGCGTCACCCCTGCTGATGCCGCTGGTCGAGCCCGTCTCCGGGAACTTGATGTCGACATAGGCAGCGTTGCCCGAGATGTCCGTCTTCGCCACATCACCGAGAATTCCGCCGGTGCCCGAGATAGCGTCCTTGAACAGGGTGGTCTTGGACGTATCGACTGCCAGGGTGCCCACCGATTTCGTGTTGCCGTCATAGGAAGTGACGAGCTTGACGAGATCGCCGTCGCCCGACAGCCAGTTCTGGCCGTTGAACGAAGCCGAAGCCGCAGCGCTCTTCATGCCGGCAATGTTGGTATCGAACTCCGTCTGGATCTTCTCGAGATCCGCACCCGGCTGAGCAGCAGCCACGAGACCGTCCTTCATCTTGTTCAGGTAGGTCAGCGTTTTGTCCATGGCGGACGTGAAGGTGTTGATCATCGCCTTCGACTGGCTGATGGAGTCCTTCACTGCGCCGAGAGCGCCATTGTCGGACTTCATCTTGGTCGAGATAGACCAGTAGGACGCGTTGTGAGAAGCCTCGGAAACGCGCAGACCCGTCGAGATCTGACCCTGGGTCTTGGTGAGGGAGTTCTGCGTGGTTTTTAGCGCCTGCAGCGCGGTCTGGGCAGAAAGATTGGTATTGATCGAAGCCATGTCTGTTTTCCTTGATAGAATCGAAATTCAGGAAATGTCGGACTCAAACCGACCCAGCAGAGAAGCTTCATGCCTCGAACGGGATGTTCGATCTGCTGCGTACATGACATCCGGGCTTAACCGGGAATTCGGCAGAGGCATCATGCCAGGCCCTAGAAAGGGCCGCCGAAATGCTGCTTGGCAACCCGATCCAAAAAGCTCTTCAGATCAGTTTGCATATACTCTTGCTATACCTCTGATTCCCTAGCGTCAAGTTCGAAACGGAACTGACCACGCGTATTCAGGGAAGAGAGTAGCGTCTTTCCTTAAGTAAACCGCATCAATGGTTAACAACTCGTTTATAGACGCTATGAGCGAACATCCGCCTTGTCGACGTAGTTGAAGTTCTCGAGCAGAATCTCTTTGACGATCTCCGCTCCCAGACGCTTGTTCACATTCGCCCGGACATTGGCGATCATCGCATTTACGTCGTAGCGGGAGAGCCTGCGGAAATCGAGCGTTTCATCGGCATAGATGTAGCGGAAGGCCTCGTCCTGGACGATAGCTTCCGCCGGAATCGAGATCTGGCGCAGCGTCTCGGCATCGGCCGTAAAGACCATGTTGGCGACCACATAGCCCTGGACGGCACCTTCCGCGATCACGGGAATATTCAGGGGAGGCAGCTTCTTGTATTGCAGCCCCACCAGCGCTGGCTGTGGTTTCGACGCCCCGTCGCGGGTCGCCCACATCACCGCCCCGTAGCATGAGGCGAGCGTAAGGCCGCATACCCAGAAGCCGGCGATGATGTTGCGGATCATGCGTAGCTGCCCATCTGGGTCACCGGGATCCCATAGGTTCCGTCGGAGTTGGCTTTCTGGATCGCCTTGGACACGATCTCCTCGACCTCGCGAACGGCCCGCATATGGCGCTCTAGTACGGCGTGATTGGCCTCAAGCTTGCCTCGCAGATCCTCGATGCGCTGACGGAGCTTCGAGTCCTGTCCGAGATTCCCCCCCGCCCGGATGAGGCGGGTGATCTCCAGAAGGCTCTGGCTCTTGCAGCGGTTGAAGTCCTCCAGGCCGGAATAGTCGCGCGCCATGAGAGCCGCGGTCTCCTGTTCGATAATTTCCTCAAGGCGCTTCAAGGATTGGGAGAGCATAACGTTCATTTCCGTTCACATATCGTTGGCTGGTTGCGAACTAGATTTCGCCCTGCCGCAGCTTGGCCGCGAAAGCAGGGGCAGGCTGAGCGGATTCTGGCCGAATGTTTTCCGCTGCGTTGCGGCCCGCCAGAACTTTGCTTGCAATCCCGATACCGCCCGATTTGGCGATCTGGGTTCCGAGCTGCTCAGCCATCATCGACTTCCAGATGGCTCCAGCATTGCCCTTGCCAAAGGTGTTCTCCGCATCCTTCGGCAGCATGGATTCGATAAAGGTCTGAAGCACGAAGGCCTCGAACTGCTGGTAGGCAGCCTTCGCCTTGTCCGCTTCCGCAGACCCAGCATCGCTTTTCAGAGAATTGCGCAGCGTGTAGACGTCGGCCCCGCCAATTCCGCGCAGGGCGCCGACCTGTCTTGCTGCAGCATCGAAGCCGGTGCCGTCGACGGGAGCCGCCCCTTCCGAGAGCCTCTGGCTGGCGGCCTGATAACGGGCAGGATCTGCGGCGCGTGCAACATCGCTCACGATATCTGAGGGAGGGCTGATCGCCATTTCACACTCTTTGCGATAATCTTCCGCCTACGACATAGACCGCGTAGCTTACGGGAGGCTTGCATCGCGCTTCGCGGGAAGGCGGTCAAGGATCTCCTGGAGGCTCTTCTTTTCTCCCTGACGCCGATCCTCCTTCTCCAGCCTGTCGGCCATACGCTCCGCCCGCTTTGCCTGCATGGCTCTGTCGAGGGTACGCTGACCTTGCACGAGTTTCGTGGCCTCCGTCTGCGAAACCTGGCCGGCCAGAGACTGCAGGCGCTTGGCTCGGGCGTCGACGAAAAGTCCCTGCAGCGCATCGCTGTCGTTCAAGCTCTCGATCAAGGCGGCCTCCTCAGCCCGTAGCTCCACGATCGCCCGCTCAAGTCTTACCAGCTTGAGTTCGGAGAGCTTATGAAGCTGCCGCTGCACCTTCAGGATCCGCTCGACCTTAACCGATCTTGCCTTCGCTGTCTCATCCATTGGCCACCCAATTTGCAAAGGCATCCATGAAAAGCGTCATGTAGTCCTTCACCAGGAAGTAGAAGAGGAGCAAGCCTCCCAGCATGACGAAGGGGGTCGCGATGAAGAAGATGGGTACTTGCGGCGTCAGCTTGTTCGTGAGGCCGACCGCAAGATTGACCACGACCGAGTAGACGATGAACGGACTGCTGATTCGAAGGGCAAGAACGAAGGCTGCCCCTATCTGGTCGACGATCTCGACAAGGGAGACTCTCGTTCCGAACCCCTCCCCCACCGGCAGCCGGGCATAGGATGCCGCGAGGCCGCGGAAGAGCTCCCAATGCAGATCGGACAAAAAGAGCATCGCAGTCGCCACCATCATGATCATGGAGCCGATGGCCGGCAGCGGCTCGGCGTCATCCATCGGCGCTCCGGGAATGCTGCCGAAGCCGATCGCCATGGCGACAGCGGTCACCAGCGTCTGGAGCGCCATGAAATAGACGCGGCCCAGGAGCCCGATCATGATACCGGTCAGCAACTCGGACAGGATCAGCCAAAAGGTCATCAGAGGCGTCTGATTGGCAAGATCGTTCGGCAGGCGCCCCATCACCAGGGGGGCGACAGCGAGTGACGTCGTCAGCGCAATGAACAGTCGAACGTTCATCGGCACCCGGTTGCTCGAGAATCCAGGCATGAGCATCAGGCAGCCGCCGATCCGGCAGAAAATCAAGAAGATGCCGAGAATGGTGCTCGGCGAAGCCTCGATCACGCAATGGTCCCCAGGGAATTGATCTCCACCCCCCGCGCAATCTCAAGGTGAGACAGGACCGGAAGGGTCGGGAACATGCGCTCGATGATCATGCGCACATAGGGCCGAGCGTCGGGAGCCGTGACGACGGCGAAAGTTGGAGCCTGCGCCATCTTGAGCTTGATGGCCTCGGATGCCTCCGCTCCGAACTGCTCCACGAGGCGCGGGTCGATATCGAACTCGACCACGTCTCCCTTCGCGTCGCGCTTGAGGCTCTGGTGGAAAGCGATATCCCATTTGTTGCCGAGACGGAGGATGTTCAGGGTGCCGCCCTCAGCGAGATCTCCGCAAATCTGCTGTGCGATGCGCGTCCGGACGTGCTCCACCAGTTGCTCGGACCGACGGGCATGCGGCGCGATCTCGGCAATGGCCTCGAGGATGAGGTTCAGGTTCCGGATCGAGACCCGCTCCGCCAGCAGCAGCTTGAGAACGGCCTGGAGACCCGAATAGGAGATCTGCGACGGGCAGATCTCGTCGAGGAGGCGCTTATATTCCGGATCCAGCTGATCGAGGAGATTGCGCATGTCCTTATAGGACAGGAGTTGCGGCAGGTTGTTGCGGATGACTTCGCTCAGGTGCGTCAGCAGGACGGAGCTGCCGTCCACCGCCGTGAAGCCGGAGCGCTTCAGCTCGCTCGAATAGGCATCGGACACCCACAGTGCCTTGAGCCCGAAAGCAGGCTCCCGAACCTCGTCACCCGGCACGTCGGGCATCGGCCCATCGCCTACGACGACCAGAAGATCCCCAGGACGGATCTCGTGGGTCGCAATGACCGTGCCGTGGATCTTCACCTGGTAGCTTTTGGGCGGGATCATGATGCTGTCGCTGACCCGGATCTCAGGCACCACGAAGCCGTACTCCTCGGCGAACTTCTTTCGCATCTTGCCAACGCGATGCCTCAGATCGCTTTGCGAATGAGTCAGCAGCGACGAAAGGTGCTTTCCGAGGCACAGCTCGATTTCCGGCGTCTTGAGGGACTCCCTTACGGATTCCTTCGTCTCGAGCAGCTTCTTCTCGTCTGCTGCGATCTGCTTCGCCTTCTCCTGGGCCGCCTGCTCCTCCTGCCGCTTCGGGATCGTGTAGGCTACGAAGCCCATCAGAGCGCTTAAGGTGAGGAAGGGAATCATCGGCAGGCCGGGAAAGAGCGCGAAGACCAGCATCAGGGCAGCGGCCACCCACAAAGCCCTGGGGTAGGCGCTCAGCTGACCAAGAACCGCCTGCTGGGCCTGCCCGCGCGTGCCGCCCTTGGACACCAGCAGGCCGGCGGCAAGCGAAACGACGAGAGCGGGAATTTGGCTCACCAGTCCGTCGCCGACCGAAAGCTGGGTGAAGACATCGGCAGCCTTGGAAAGCGGCATTCCGTGCCGGGTGACGCCGATAATGATACCGCCGAAGATATTGACGGCGATCGTGATCAGGCTGGCAACAGCCTCGCCGCGAACAAATTTCGAGGCGCCATCCATGGAGCCGAAGAAGGAGCTTTCTTCCTCAAGCTCGCGCCGCCGCTTCTGGGCTTCCTTGTCGTCGATGAGGCCGGCCGAGAGATCGGCGTCGATGGCCATCTGCTTGCCGGGAATCGCATCGAGCGTGAAGCGAGCGCCGACCTCGGCGATACGGGTCGCGCCCTTGGTGATCACCAGGAAGTTGACTGTGATGAGAATGACGAAGACGACGATACCGATGACGAAATCGCCGCTCATCACGAAACGCGAGAATCCGCTGATGACGTGACCCGCAGCATCGATCCCCTTGTGTCCGTCCGACAGGATCAAGCGGGTCGATGCAATGCCCAGCGCCAGGCGCAATATCGTTGCGATCAGCAGAACGGTGGGAAAAGCGGAGAATTCGAGCGGCTTCTGGATCCAGAGCGCGACCATCAGAATGAGGACGGAGAGGGCGATCGACAGGGCCAGCCCCATATCGATGAGGATTGGCGGAATGGGAAGAAAGAGGATCGCCAGAATGCAGATGACCGCGCCAGCGAAGGCCATGTCCCTGCCGCGGTCGGGTATCGCGATGTCGGTTGCGGGCATGCGTCACTCAATCCATGCATTCGATCCGGAAAGTGACAGATGCAGGACGGAGCTTGCGCGAGGGTCGCCTCGTCAGCAGGATTGGGCCTGATGCGACCTTTTAGAACCCGGATTCGATCCGGCTATAGACCTGTTCGGTAAAGGCGAAGATCTGGGATCCGACGAACGAGCCGGTCAGCAGGGTGACAATGAGGATCGCGATAATCTTGGGAATGAAGGTGAGCGTGACCTCCTGAACCTGGGTCAGGGCCTGGATCAAGGCGATCACGATACCGACGATCATAGCCGCGGCAACGGCAGGGCCGGCGCCTATGATGATGGTCCAAATGGCCGCTCTCACGACCTCCAGGGCGTCGACCTCGTTCATCAGCTGATCACTATTCCTGGCCCCAGGAGGAGTTCCTTGCCGCCCGCGAGCTGCGCCACGGCGCCTTCGCTGGTGATGCGAACCGATGTGACCTGTCCCGAGATCGTGCCGTCCGCCGATGTCAGGGTGCGGCCGATGACGCCGTCCGCCTGAGTCAGCGTCGATGCAGCCAGGAGTGAGTCGAGTTTGGTGTTCGTCTTCATGGTCTGCTCGACCTGCGAGAAGGTCGCCAGCTGTGCCATGTACTCGGTCGACTTCATCGGATCGGTCGGATCCTGGTTCTTCATCTGGGTGAGAAGAAGCTTCAGAAAGTTGTCGTAACCGAGCGTCGGCGTCGAGGACGTCGCCTGCGACGCGTACTGGTTCGTGGCCGAGGAGACAGAGGGCACGTTCATGGGAATCGCTTTCCTTAAGCGGCCTGATGTGCGGCATCCGCCGAGACGGCAGGTGCGGCAGTTTCGACTTCGAAGAGCCCTCGAATGATCTTGAGCGCATCGAAGGTCCGGTCGGCTTCGACCTGTTCCTTCACGGTATTGAGGGCGTCACGGATATCCTCATCCTCACAGAGAGTGAGGAGAACGGAATGGAGCTTGCGGAAGACCTCGATCGTCTCCCCAGCGCTTGCCGGGTCGATCAGGAGAGCCTGGACAACGAAATAGAGCTGGCGCATGGGCGTCGTCGCCTGCGCCACCTGAAGCACGTGACTTTCAAGCAGGAACCGGGCATCGTTCAGAAGGCTCAAAGTGACCTTCTGGTTCGCGGTCAAAACCGCGCCGTTGATGAAGATCCGCTCGCCGGCCTTAAGCGAGAAGTGCATTTTGGCTTTCATTTCAGACCATCCCGAATGATCGTGTTGATGTCGATGAGTCCCGTCACGTCCGAGGTCTCACCGCGAACGATCCTGTCGCTCTCGCGCATGACCCAGAGACCGATGGAAATCAGCTGTCCCTTCAGCATGTCGGGCAGGCCGTTGTCAGGATGCCCAAGGTCCTTGATCAAGGCGACCCAGAGGCGCTGCACGAAATACATGGCCTCCATCATCTCACGGGAGTCCGAGGGGTGACCGTCGGCCTTCTTCAAAAGATCGAGAACCTTGGAGAAGAGATCCTGCTCACGGCGGCGGCCCTCCGTGGCGGAGTCATCGAGCACTTCTGCATAGGAAAAACGATACATGGTTCACAACTTCATTAGAGGAAATTGATCAGGTTCAGCTGCCGGAGCTGCGATGTCAGCGAGAAGGATGTCTGGATCTGTGTCATAAGCTGATCGACCCTGACCTTCGCCTCTGCCGGGTCGACACCCTCGAGGCCCACGAGCTTCTCTTCGAATATGGTCTTCTGCAGATCCATTCGGGTATTCGCCTCCTCCAGCTTCTCCTTGGCAATTCCAAGGTTGGTCTCGATGTCGGAGACGGCCGTCACGGCGCCCGACAAAAGCCCGATGACCCTGTTAACGACGACTTCCCTTGTGTCGTCGTTCATGTTGCCGATGCCCAGATCGAAGGTCATAGTGTAGGCCATGGCAAGGTCGCGGAATGCCTTCTCGTTGGCATTTGCCGACGAAGCGATCTTGTCCGAAGGCGATATCAGGCTCTCAATGTTGCGGTTGGAGGCTGATGACCAGTTGAGGCCCCAGTTCGGGTCCTCGAACAAGGCCTTGAAGGGCCCGTCGAGGAATGCCTCCATATCGGCAGGCGTGATCGTCGCTACAGCAGGATCATCCTGCCCCGCGGCGAATCCTGGCGCTGGGAAGGCGGCGAATGCGGCATCGATCGCCGTTTTCGCCGCAGACGGCGCTGCATAGTCGCCGACCGGCTTTCCCGATGTGTTGATCCCGCCGAAGATATACTGCCCCCGAATGGCGGTATTCAGATTGGCCACGAGATCGTTCAGGTTGGAGGAAGCCCGTGACTTCACGACCGCCATGTTGCGCTCGACTGTCGGTGTTGCGATCAGGGAGCTCATGAAGTCATCGGCAGCCTGGCGAACCCTGGCGAGAGCTGCGCTTGAGGCCTCCAAGCGCACCTTCACGGTCGCATTGCTGTCGATAATCGACTCGAGCTCGGACCGCTCCTGACGGAGCGAGATGGCTTCGCCTGTCCGATAGCCCAGTTTGAGGCCGACATCCGTCTCCCGCCCGGTGACGAGTTCCTTATTGGCCTTAACGAGATCGCCCTGCAACTTGTCGAGCGTAGAGCGAGGCGAGCTCCAAAGTGTAGCGGTCGAAATGAAGGTGGTTTTCATCGCTACACCATATTCAGAAGGGTTTTCAGCATGTCATTGATCGTGGAGATCAGCTTTGCGGACGCCGCATAGGACTTCTCCAGCTGCAGCATGAGAGCCGTCTCTTCGTCCATATTCACGTCAGTAGCATTTGAAAGCGCGGTCGATGCATGACCGAGGAGGGTATTCCCGTAATCCAGATCGCTGGCCACCTTCTGCCGAAATCCCTGAAGCCAACTCGCGGACGATCCGGAGAACTCCACAAGTGATGCGGATGATCCGAGGCCGAGCGACGGATCGAACGGACGGTCAGCATCGAGCGCTTCCCGAAGACCATAGAGCCGGTCGGAATAGGCGGCGTCTGTTCCAGGCAGACCGGGATTGTACCGGTAATCCCCGCCGTTGATCCCACCATCGCGAATCCTGTCCAGGCTTCCGCCCGCGGCAGGATCAACGGCGGCATTGATGCGAATTCGCGCTGCAAGGCCAGTCGGGGCGGGCGGCAGAGGGACACTGGGGCCACCGACATAGTCGAATACACCGGTTCGGTCGATATCCGCGCCGACTTGGTCGGACTCGGCAAAGGTCGCAATGAGGCCACGGGCAATTTCATCCAATTGCCTTTGATAGGTCACGGCGACATCGTCTCGAAGCTGCGTCAGGCCGACCAGATTACCGGAATTGAGCGGCATCGGAGCACCAGCTCCGGTCACCTGGATTCCGTCGATGAACACAGCATTCCCGACCGTCCCCGCTCCGTACACAGTCGTCGGCGTGAAGGTCACCGGGCGAGCCATCCGCTCGAACAGGGGAACACCACTGTCCGTGTAGATCGCGACATCGTTCCCCTCGCGCGGAACGACCGTGATACCGATTTCCTCTGAGAGCTGTGCAATGAGCTGATCCCGAACGTCCAGGTTGTCTGTGATGTCAGCTCCTGCAGCGGAGCCCCGCATGATGTCCTGGTTAACTTTCTCAAACTTCACCAGAATGTCATTGATGCGAACGACGGACTTAGCAATGGACCCGTCAGCCTCTAGCCGCACGGCCTGAACCTCGGACGTCGCCTTGTTGAGCGCCGACGCCATGTCCGATGCGCTTGCCAGGAACTTGCGCGCCATCACCACATCGTCAGGTGACTTTGCGTATTGCTCCAACGCATTCTTGAGTTCGCCGACCAAGGCTGCTGGAGAGTGATTGAGCTCCGTGTCCCCTACGGTCTGCTCCAGCTTTTTCAATCCTTCGAGCAGCGCGTTCTGGGTCGCCGCATTCGACGTCGTGTCGAGCATCTTGGTGTAGAGCGCTACGTCGCTGGCCCGAGAGATGAAGACCCGGGCCGCACCTCCCTGCGTGACCAGCGAGGCGATCTTGCGCGAGTAGCTCGGCTCGGAAGCCCCGGCCGTGTTGCGAGAGACAACCGCGATCTGCGACTGGCTCGCCTGGAGGGAGGAGCGAGCCGTGTTAAGGGCAAGCGACAGTGACATGGATCAGTATCCTGGTCGAGGTCTTAAGATCAGCGCTTCAGGCTCATGAGCACATCGAGGAGTTCGGATCCCGTCTGGAAGACCTTCGAATTCGCGGTGTAGCTCGTCTGAGCCTCAATCATGGCCGTCAGCTCGGTTCCGATGTCCACGTTGGACCCCTCGAGTGCACCGACTGTGATCGAGCCGTAGCCGCCGGTTTCGGGGAAGCCAACCATGTAAGAGCCGGAGCTAGTGCTCGCCTCGTAGACATTTCCTGCCCGAGGCACGAGATTGTCGGGGCTTGCAACCGTCGCCAGAGGGACCCAGTAGACCGGAACGCGCTCCCCGTCCTCGTAGACCGCATACACTTTTCCGTCCGAGGCGAACTCTGCTCCTTTCACGGCCGACGGGGCAGTGCCGTTTGCTTCGCCCGTGACGTTGTAGTCGCCTGCAAGCTGGGTCATTCCTGCCATGTTCAGGTCAAAGGCCTGACCGCCTGGGATATTGACCGTCAGCACGGGCGGTGTGGTTGTCAGCTGCCCGTTGATATCAAAGTCTAGGTCCAGATTGCCCAGCGACGTCGCGCCATGCCGGACATCGACATTCCAGGTGCTGCCGGCCGTCTTCGTCATTACGATGTCGAGCTTCACCGAGTTGCCAACATTGTCGAAGGTCGTCAGCGACGACAGCTTGTTCGGCGCCGGCGGAACATTGACTGGGTCGTTGAACGGTAGATTCCCCACAAAGGTTCCGGCTGTCGACGGCCTTGCTTGCATGCTGAGGGAGGAGATGTTCACCGGAACCATGTCGTTCAGGCTGTTCAAAGTCGGGGCGACATCCTCACCATTCGCGAGGCTGTACCCCATCAGGGTGAAACCAGCCGCATTGACGAGATTGCCGGAGTTTCCGTCGACGACGAAATTGCCTGCGCGGGTCAGATAGGGTGAACCCTTCGGGTCCGAGACGACGAAGAAACCGTTGCCGGAAATCGCGAGGTCCGAGGCGGACGTGGTGTAGGTGACTGGACCATCATAGGAGATGGCGTATCGGATCTTGCTCGTAACCGACCCCGAGTTGTAGTTGCCCTCTCCCGATTGCAGGATGAGGGAGGAGAACTCCGTCGAAGCGCGCTTGTAGCCCGTGGTGTTTGCGTTCTGAATATTCTCAGCCACCGTCCCCAGCTTGTTCGACTGGGCATTCATGCCGGACACGCCACTGCGAAGAACACCATAAAGACTCATGTTAGGCTCCTAAACGCTCCGATTGAACTCAAACACGACTAGCTTGTGCGAGGCTGTAACTCTCGGGACCTTTTCCTGAGACATCCTGCGGATGCGAAGCACCTACTGCTTGAGGAACTCTGCCAGATCCATGAAGGCGTCGCGGCTGGCAAGCATGGACAGATCCTGCCGCAGGGCCTCGTAGATCTTCGGAACGATCACCACGGCCTGATCCAGCTCGGGATCGGTCCCCGCCTGGTATCCTCCCATGAGACGCAGATCGCGCGTGTCCTCGTACCGGGCGACAAGGCCCTTCAGACGTCGCACGAGCTCCTTCTGATCCACGCTCCAGACATGATCCGCCAAGCGGGAGATCGAACTCAGGATGTTGACCGCTGGATAACGCCCCTGGTCGGCGATGCCGCGGTCTAGAACGATATGGCCGTCCAGCGTACCCCTGATGTTGTCGGCAACGGGATCGTTGTGATCGTCGCCATCGACGAGAACCGAGAAGATCCCTGTGATCGAACCTTCTCCCTCCTCGCCGGGGCCTGACCGTTCAAGGAGTTTCGGCAATTCGCTGAATACGCTCGGCGTGTAGCCGCGAGCGACGGCAGGCTCGCCTGCGGCGAGCGCCACATCGCGGGCGGCGTGAGCGTAACGGGTGACGGAGTCGACGATCAGGAGAACAGTGTCCCCTCGATCCCGGAAGTATTCCGCAATCGCCGTGGCCGTCTTCGGCGCCTGGCGCCGCATCATCGGGCTCTCGTCGCCTGTTGAGACCACGACCACCGAGCGCCCGAGATTGGGCTCGATAGGCCCCTCGAGAAACTCCCTGACCTCGCGTCCGCGCTCTCCGACGAGCGCCACCACGATCGTATCGAAGCTGGCACTCTTCGCCAGCATGGCGAGGAGTGTGGACTTGCCGACGCCGGACCCCGCGAAGATGCCGATCCTCTGCCCTTCACAGATCGGCGTGAAGAGATCGATGACCTTGACGCCTGTCTTCAGGGGCTTTTGCACCCGCGCCCGCTTCATGGCTGAAGGCGGTGGGGATTCCCCGGAAACCGGCCTGTCCCCCTGCAGGAGGGCGCCTAGTCCATCCAGGGGCTCCCCAAGGGCGTTGATCACCCTCCCCCGCCATGCGGGATCGGGCCTAAGCTTTCTGTCCCCCGCAAAATAGGCGGGTGTTCCGAGACCCGCCTCGATCCGGTCGTCGAAGGGCTTCACCGTTACGCCGGCATCGTCGATCCGCACAACCTCGCCGATCTGCGTCCGTCCCCGTGGGCCATATTCGATGCTGTCGCCCAGACACACGAATTTCGACAGGCCCGAGATGCGGCAGTAGCTGGGGGTCACCTCGCGGATGAGCCCGCCAATGCGGATTCTGGAAAGCGACGCGCCTTCGGAAAGGACGAATTCTTCGATTTTCTTCAGGGCGTCCATCGTCTGTCAGCTGCTAGCTAGGGCCCATGGTCCGAATGGCGCTCATGAGAGAGGATTCGGATTCTTGGATCGTCGTCGCCGCGCCGTCGAAGCTGCGCTGGATGGCGATCATTTTCGTCAGCTCGAGAATCGGATTGACGTTCGAGCCTTCGCTGTGACCCTGCTGAACCTTGGTGGAGGTGAAATCCTGAACCACCTGTCCGGGGACGCTGGAGTAGACGCCGGAATTCCCGAACCGGGAGAGCTTGCTGTTCTGTGCAAGGGTGAAGAGACCAAGGGTGCCGACCTGATTGCCGTCCTGCATGATTGCCCCGTCCGTACCGATGACCGGCGCTCCGCCCATCGGGTCGAGCGCAATCGGCGCCCCGCCCGCATCGATGACGGGATACCCGTCGATGGTCTGAAGATCGCCGTTCTCCGACATCTTCAGGCGGCCGTCGCGAGTGTAGGCCGTGCCGTTAGGAGCCTCAAAGGCAAACCAGGCATCTCCCTGGATCGCGACATCGAGCGGGTTGTCGGTCCGGGTGATGGCTCCCGTGCGACGGGAGATGAAATTCTCGCCGGACGAGGCAAAGGCCACATCGTCCTTGCCGACGGTTGACAGGATTTCTTCGAACTTGACCTCGTCCGCCCGGAAGCCGCCGGTATTCATGTTGGCGACATTGTTCGCAACAGTGTTAAGCCGCTTTTCCATGGCGACCTGGGCCGACAGGGCAACGTAAAGCGCAGACTGCATCCGAGACTCCGAATCCTCGACCCGCGCCTGCCCAAAGCATCAGGGTAGGCAGCGGATCATGATCCGGCAGAGCTAGCTCACCGACCTTGCCCGAAGCTTGCTCGCTCCATTCCAGCTACGCACAAGCCTCACGACTTATTCCGCTAAGAGGATTTATGGCTATCTGAGGACCGCACCCTTGGGCTTTCTAATTGGAATTACCGTAGCAATCGGCTGCCTCGTCGGCGGCTTCGTGGCTATGGGAGGCAAGCTCGGCGTCATCTGGCAGCCGTGGGAATATGTCATCATCCTCGGCATCGCCATCGGCGCCTTCATCATCGCGAACCCGCTTTCGCTGGTTGCCGACACGGGACGGGCCGCCCTCGAGGCGATCTCCGGGAAGACCCCGAAGCGCAAGGACTACCTCGACATCCTGGGCGTCCTCTACGCTCTGATGCGAGAGCTGCGCAACAAGCCGCGAAACGAGGTCGAGGCGCATGTGGACGAGCCGGACGAGTCCGAGATCTTCAGGGCTTTCCCAGGCATTCTGCAGAACCGGGAACTCACCTATTTCATCTGCGACTACGTACGTCTCATCATCATCGGCAATGCACGCCCCCATGAGATCGAATCCCTCATGGAGAATGAGATTACGACCATTCGCAAGGACTGCACCAAGCCTTACTACGCCCTCAACACCGTGGCGGAAGCCTTGCCTGCCCTCGGGATCGTGGCGGCGGTTCTGGGAATCGTGAAGGCCATGGGCGCCATCGACCAGTCCCCGGAGATCCTCGGCGGGCTCATCGGCGCCGCGCTCGTGGGCACCTTCGCAGGCATCTTCATTTCCTACGCACTCCTTTCCCCGCTGGCTCTGAAGGTCAAGGCGACCCGTGAGAAGCAGACCCGGGTCTATACCATCGTCCGGCAGACGCTCATCGCCTACATGAACGGCGCCCTGCCGCAGATCGCCGTCGAGCACGGGCGCAAGGGAATCTCATCCGAGTACCGCCCCACCATCGATGAGGTGGAAGCCGCAACGACGCTGGGCGGCCGCACCGAAGACGTGAAAGAGGCTGCGTAATCATGAGTGCCCTCAACAGCGCCGCGGATATTCGCGACAAGCTTCTCGACGCCGCCGGGCTTCAGCTCGACCGGCTGCCGATGCTCCATGTGATCTTCGACCGCATGTCGACATCCTGCGCCGAGCATCTCCGGCATATCGCAGCCTCGCCCATGTACTATTCGCTGAGCGGCATCGAATCCGGCCGCATCACGGATATTCTGGAAATGTACGAGGCCAACGCGGTCGCCGGAATCTTTCATGCGCCGGACTGGGACAGCCACGTGCTGATCGGGTTCGACCGGGACTTCATCTACACCATGGTCGAGGTCCTGTTCGGGTCGGACGGCTCCGAGCCGCCGGTCGAAGAGGCGCGCGGTTTCTCGAGCATCGAGCTGAAGATGGCGCAAACCCTGTTCGAACAGGTCGGGAAAGCACTCCAGGCCTCTTTCTCGCTCGTCGTCAACACCCGGTTCAAACTCGAGCGCATCGAAACCCGCATGGACTTTGCGGTCATCGGGCGGCGCAACAACCAGGCCGTTGCGGCGAAATTCCTTCTGCAGGCCCTGAACCGTGGCGGCGAGATGTTCGTGATCATCCCGCAGTCGGTCATCAACCCTTTGCGGCAGCCGCTCTCGCGGGTGGTCAGCGGCGAATCGTCCGGACGCGATCCGCGGTGGACGAAGCAGATCAAGTCCGAAGTGACGAAGGCGGGAGTTCCGCTCACAGCCGTCCTCGAGGAGCGCTATCTCACCCTCGGAGAGATCACGAACCTCAAGATCGGCCAGATCATCGAGCTTCAGGCAACGCCTCGCTCACGGGTCAAGCTCCAAGCCAACCAGCAGGGGCTTTTCTGGTGTACGGTCGGGCATTCCGACGGCTCCTATGTTCTGAAGGTCGAGGACTACATCGACCAGGAGAAAGAGTTCTTCGATGATATCCTCCCTCGCTAATATGATCCTCTTCGTCGCGCTCGTCACGACGAGCGTGATCGTCGTGACGATGTACTTCAAGCTGAAGAACTTCGAGGCGGCCCAGGCCGAGTACAGAAGGATTCTCGATCAGACCGGGCAGTCGCTCCGCATCGCCGAGAGCGCTGTCAGAAGCTTTGGGACTGAAAGCAAGGACACGCTTGCGGCCCTGGGGCAGCGGATCGAAGAGGCAAAAGCCCTGATCGGCGAACTCGACGCCCGCAAGAAGTCCTGATTTCCGACATCCTGAATATTGAGAGGCCTTTCCATGACTCAAGCCACTGATCCCAACGCACCGGAAAACCTCGCCTGGAGAGACAATGTGATGAACAACATCCAGGATCGGGCCGGCGCCAGCGAGGACAAGCTCGGATCGCCCCGCAACCTGGACTCGATCCTGCGCATTCCCGTGCAGATCCAGGTGGTTCTGGGCAACGCCACGATGCCGGTCGCCAGCCTCATGAATCTGGGCCGCGGCGCGATCATTCCCCTGGACCACCGCGTAGGCGAGCCGGTCGATATCGTCGTCAACGGCCGGGTCATCGCGCGGGGCGAGGTCGTTGTCGTGGAGGACGACAATTCGCGCTTTGGTGTCTCCCTCACAGAAATTGTCGGTCCGCCGACCTCTGAGTTCAACAGCTAAGCCGGTCTCCAGAGATGGCAGCAGGCGTTTCCGTCAAGTCTCAGCCTCCCAAGGTCCTGAAGGGTCCCGAGCGTGTCGCGACCCTTCTGCTGGCCATGGGAAAACCGGCTGCGAGCAAGGTCCTCAAGCACTTCAGCCCGGAGGAGATTCGGGTCGTTACGCGGTCTGCTGCGCTTCTAGGGCCGGTTTCGACTTCGCAGATCGAACGCCTCGTCGATGAGTTCGCATCGAACTTCTCGAACGGGACGGACCTGGTCGGCAGCGCCTCGGAGATCGAAAAGCTCCTGAGTGGCATCCTGCCGGAGGAACTCGTCTCCGACATCATGAACGAGGTGATCGGAAACGCGAACCGCAATATCTGGGAGCGGATATCCGGCGTCTCGGAGAACGTCATCGCCTCCTATCTGCTCAAGGAGCATCCTCAGACAGCAGCCTTGATCCTCTCCAAGGTAAAGCCCGCCTGCGCCGCAAAGGTCATGGCCCAGATGCCCCAGAACCTTCGCAACGGGCTCATGCGCCGCATGCTCAGCATGAAGCCGATCGTCGACGAGACCCTGAAGAACATCGAGGCCACGCTCCAGGACGACTTCATGGCGAACTTCTCGAAGAATGCCGGAAGCGACACGCACGCAAAGATGGCGGACATCATCAACAAGATGGAGCGCGACCACATCGAGGACGTGCTCAACGATCTTGCAGCAGTCCGGCCGAAGTCGGCGGAAATCCTGAAGAGCCTCCTGTTCACCTTCGACGATATCATCAAGCTCACGCCAAAGGATCGGACGACCCTGTTCGATCAGGTCCCGCCAGATCGGATCGTCATGGCCCTAAAGGGAACCGGGGACGAGTTCCGGAAGATCGTTCTCGCAGCGCTGTCGTCTCGCGTCAGGCGCATGGTGGAGCACGAATTGAACGGCAAGGATCCCGTGGCGCACCGCGAGGTGGCCGAAGCCCGCCGGGCGATCACGGACCTTGCTCTCGAAATGGCAGCTCGCGGCGAAATCGTCATCAACTCAGAGAACGAGGATGAAGGCTCGTTCTTCTGATCGCCTGAGAGCGGTTCATGTCAGAAGATGCCGATAAGGAGAGCAAGACAGAAGCGCCTTCCGACAAGAAGGTTCGCGACGCTATCGAGAAGGGGAACATCCCCTTCTCGCGAGAGGCTCCTGTCTTCGCATCGATGCTCGCCATTCTCCTCGTACTGGCTTTTTCCGTCCGGGAGAATGTCAGGTCCCTGTCGGAGAAACTCGCGCTCTTCATCGACAGGCCACAGGACTTCCGCATCGAATCGGGGGCGGATGCAACTGCCCTCATTCAAGCGACGGCGATCGAGGTAGGGATTTTTCTCGTCCCGATCATCGCCATCCTGGCCGGATGCAGCCTTGCGGCATCCATTCTGCAGAATACGCCGAGCATCGTACTCGAACGGATCAGGCCGCAATGGAGCAAGATCTCCCCGAAGGCTGGTTTCACCCGCCTCTTCGGACGCCAAGGCCAGGTCGAGTTCCTCAAGTCGGTCTTCAAATTCGGAACGGTCACCATCGTCGTTCTTCTGCTTCTGAAGTCCGAGCAACATAAGGTCATCAACTCCATGTTCAGCGATCCGTCCCTGATCCCGGAGCTCATGCAGAGCATGGCGTTGCGGCTGGTTTCCGCCATATCCATTGCCACCATCGTCATGGTCGCGGCCGACCTTCTCTGGGCGCGGTTCAAGTGGCACAGCGACCTCAAGATGACCCGCCAGGAAGTGAAGGACGAGTACAAGCAGATCGAGGGCGATCCCATGGTCAAGGCGCGGATGCGCTCCATCGCCCAGGATCGCGCACGCCGCAGGATGCTCGCGGCGGTTCCCAAGGCAACCTTCGTCATTGCGAACCCGACGCACTACGCCATCGCACTCCGTTACGAGCGCGGCGAGGCGCCGGCTCCCATCGTCGTCGCCAAGGGACAGGATCTGATCGCTCTCAAGATCCGCGAGATTGCAGAAAAGAATGGCGTTCCCGTCATCGAGGACAAGCCTCTGGCAAGATCCATGTACGACAACGTTCACATAGATCGGATGATTCCTCCGGATTTCTATAAAGCCGTTGCTCAAATCTTGTTCTACATTCTGACAAGGTCGAAATGAGACAGCATCCCGACACCAATACCGGTTTCTCCTCCGAGAATTACGAAGTCTATGTCTTCGAGGAAATTCTCGCGTGCAACATCAAGGACGTGGTCGGGGATCTGTGCCTGGCCGACGCCGAAATCATCATGTCGTATGTGACGAATCAGCTGCACGGCAACATGGACGAGATCGTCACGTCCTCCGTCGAGCTGTATTTCAAGGACAGGACCTTGTCCTATGCCCGCGCAGCCGGAGTGACCTTCGAGCTGGGAGTTCCGGCGAGCATCGTGCTCAACATGGAATTCGCCCACGGCCCGGTGAGCGTGCTGTTCGAGCTTGTTCTCGGGTCCAGGGACATCGGCGTTCATATCAACAAGGTGCTGCTGATCGAGGGCGTTCCAGAGGGTCAGTTCGGCGCAGTGGAATTCGCTCAGATCCTGCGATCCGCTCGGCGGACCCCTCTGCCGGATCGTTACACGTCCGCCCTCTATCCCCCGGACGTGATCCGGCATTGATCGGGGTGGACAAGTGCAGACCGACGGGATGAGAAAAGCCATATCCTTGCCGCCGGTCGCCCTGGCGGCGGCCGCCCTGCTGTCAGGATGCACCGCAACGGACGGTCACTATCCCCGTGGTCCATGGTATTCCGGCAGCGTCACCCGTACCTACCCGCGATACTCCGCCCCCTGGGGCCAGCCGCCGGTCGTGACCGCCGTCGAGGAGGAGGTCGTCGTATCCCCTATCCCGGTCGCCGTCCCCGCCGGAGCGATAAGACCCGCTGGGCCGCACAGGCTCGTGGATCGCTCAGGCCCCCTCCCCTTCGAGCCTGTTCCCACTCCTTTCCCTCCGCCATATGGCGCGATGGCCGCGATCGATCCTTCGGCGATCGGCGTAGCCCCACCGCCCGGCGACGTGGGCCAGGTCGTGGGTCCCATACCGAGCGCCTCTCAAGGATCTCCTGTCGTCAGTGCGCCCCGACATGCCTCGTCCTATGCAGGGATCTGGAAGGCCGTCGATGACAAGGGAAGCGCGTGCAAGGTTCAGCTCTCGAGCACGCCCGTTCTCGATCTCTACAAGGCGTCGGCCTCCGGATGCCGCAATTCCGCGCTCGCGAGCGTGAACGCCTGGACCTTCGGCGACAACAATGTGGTTCTCTATTCGCGCGGCAGGGTGATTGCCCGCATGAGCGGCGCAGAGGCTGCCCTCGCCGGAACCCTCAGCGGCTCCGATGGCGCCGTGACGATGACACGCTGACTGCCCTTCCCACCGAACCCGTCAAGTCTCCGAGCTGCAGAAAGACCGCGCAGCCGGCGTCCATTCACCAAATCCTGTCGCGACCATGTTCGCGATGACCCGGCAGACATAACGCTTCTGGGCCGGATCATTGTTGGGGCCGGCATGATAGCGCGCGACCGCCATCGTCCATGAGGCGTGGCGCTCTTTCAGCTCTTTCAGGAAGCGTGCTGCGTATTCGACGTTCTCGCGCGGACTCAGCATGCTGTCGAGCGACGGAAACTTGTCGCTGTGATAATGGTGATTGATCTGCATGCATCCGAGATCGATCAGCCTTGCGCCCGAGCGCCGCGCCTCTTCGAAGACCCTCTTGGCCTCGGAGACGCTGGCGGCGAAATGCGCTTTTCCCTCGATATTCATGGCGTAAGGCTGGAGACTTCCGCGCCTGCCGGTTTCCGTCAGACCGACCGCATAGAGCATTCCGAGGGGGACCCCGTACTTCGCCGACGCCCGCTTCATCTCCCGCTCGCAGGACCGGCTGTCGGGCTGGGTACCAGCCTCTGCCGGTAGCGTTCCGTTAGAGATAAACCCCGCCAGCACGGCGATCAGAAGGAGTGCTCTCTTCGGCGACGTCACCACTGGCGTGCATCCCGTAATCATAGTCTTTGTCCTGCTGTCTTGGCCGTTCGTCCCGGTTGAGCGATCCCTGGCCGAACCCCTCCTGCTGGAAGGCCGGACCGGAATCGCGCTGGGCACTCATCCCCTGCTGCTGGGTTGCATCCGGCTGTGCAACCTGGATGCTGATGACCTCCGGCCGGTAGCCTGATCCCCGCAGCAGGTTGGACAGCTTCTCGGAATCGGTCCTGAGCAGATGGGCCGTTTCGTCGCTTGCAACCTCGATCTCCATGGTGAGATCGTCGCCCGACAACCGCATTCTGACGGTCATGAGACCGAGTTCTGCAGGGTGAAGCTGAATGTTCAGCATCCGCATCACCCCTTCAGAGGCGCGGGCCGTCGTGACGAAGGTTGCCCCTTCGGCTGCCTGGGTTCTCGCGTTCAGTTCCGCAGCCATCGGGCCGGTCTGCGCCAGAATGGCTCCTGCGACCCGCTGCAGCGTTCCCGGCGGCAGGGAGGAGTTGCCCTCCGCTTTCACCTCGACTTCGGAATTCTTCAGCGCCGCTTCGGCATGAGGCGTGAGCACCTCGGCCGCTCGACCTTTGGCCGTGATGGCCAGCTCCGTTTCCGAAGGGGCCGGCGCCTTCACGGCTACATTCGGCGTGCCCCTGCTTCCTGCATCAGAAGGCATTCCGATTGACGGCGTCTTGGCCGACAGATTCACATCGTCGCCCGCCGGACTGCCGGTCGTGAGTTCACCTCCGGATGACGGGTCATTCTGGGAGACGATCTTCGTGCTGAAGCCTTCGACGATCGGCTTGAAATGCGTTTCCTGGTACTGGACTGTGACCTTCGGCGCCATGTCCAGCATCTTGCCCGCAGGAGCCTTCTCGAGGCCGGATCCAGGCATAAGCGGCGATCCTCGCGAAGAGCCATTCTCCGCGTCCTGCTTGCCTTGACCGCTCCCGGAACTCGTCTGAAGCATGAGCTTCGGCAACAGGTTCTCGAAAACCGAGACGACAGCGCTGCCCGCCTGACTTTGCTGGACCTGGATCAGCTTCGTGGCATCCGGCGTGTCAGTCTTCAGGAGTTCGCCGAGAGTTGCGGCTGCGTCCTCCGGAAGCGCCTCATCACCCATACTCTGGACGTCGAGGTCGAGTCTGGCCTCCTGCAGCGCACGCTCCGCCTGCACCTGCGAGACTATTCTTGCACCGATCCCCAGCGGATGAGCCTTCTGCGCAGGCTGTGCCTCGGAGCCAGACCCAGTGGAGTGCGAGAAGCCGTCCAGTAGCGATTTAAAGGCCCCTTCGCCGGCAGCCCCATCCCGCTCGCCTCCGCTGTCCAACGGGGAGATCACTTTCGATGGTGATGCTTCCGCCCGTCGCGGCATGCTCTGGGGCAGGATCTCGAATTTGTTCATCAGGTCCTCGAGCTCACTTCTTGATGAGTCGGTCCACTCGGGTCAAAGCCTCTTTGGCCTTGATTACGGCTTGAGGCAGTTCTGGAGCTTGCGTCGTGTCTTGCGGCTTCGCGAGAGCGGCCGGCGCGGCAAGGGTTTCCGCCGGTTCTCCCGGCAACTGCTTGATGTGGCGCGCCAGCGCCAAAGCGGAATCGAGCAGATTGGCGTCGTGCGGCGACAGGAGAGAGCGGTCGAACCCTTTGAGTTCGAGCAGGCCGGCTTCCAGGGAGCCCGGGGTGACGATCTGTGCTGCCGCCCGGTAGAGCCTCGCCCGCACTGCGGCGCTCTCATCGTTCCCGGCAAGGCTCAGAACCCGCTCCGAGGCGATCAGGGCCGACTTCACGAAGCCCTGGTCCACCGATGCCCGCGCGATCAAGAGCAGCAGGTCGATCTGCACGCGCGGATCCAGTTCGCGAAGAAGCTGGAGAATGCGCTCGAAGCGCTCCGGCTCCTTTCCGAAATCGATCTGCGTGAGGATCGCCGCCAAACGCTGCCTGAAATTGCTGGCATAGATGGAGCTCCGATAGCGGCTCAGATAGTCGCCGACGAGGAATTCGAACTTGAGAGCCTCTCCCAATTGGTGCGCGACGAAGATCTGGCGGCGCAGCGCGGCCTCCTCCAGGAGCGTTCCCGGAGCCTGAAGGCGGACGAGGTTCAGGTAATCCATGGATTTCCTCGGGTCCGTCCGGACGATGAGGGCAGCCTGGACCAGGGCCAGCTGGGCTCCCGCGCCGGCAGGAAGTGTCATAGGATCGATCTCCAGAAGCGTCCTTTGCGCTTCCTCCTCGCGCCCCTCGACATAGGCCAACGCCCCCTCGGCGAGCGGCACGTCTTCAAGTGGAATAAGGCGAGGCGACAGGAGCTTGCGAAGGATCTGGGGCCGGCCGCCGCTCAGGACATAGACGACCGCGGCCCGGACGTTCCTCGAGTCCTGCCAGACCTGATCTTCCAATTCCATGAACTGCCGGTCCAGAAGCGCAAGGAGCCCGCGCTGCCCGAGATGGGCGTCGGTGGATCCGGCCGCAATCTGGTCCTGCAGGAGCTGAAGCGTCCGCACCATCTGGATAGGCTGGCCGATTTCGTATGTCGGCTCAGGCGCGGCCTGATCGCTTTCGGCCAAGGCCGGACAAGCGGCAGCCAGAGTGCCGACAATCGACAGGATCTGCGGAAGACGCGCCACTCCCATCACTCCTGCAGCAGGATCTCGATGCGCCGGTTTTCGTCCGCGTTCCTATCGGCGGCATTCTTCGGATCGCGGTCCGCATGGCCCTCCACCCGGACGATCCTCTCCTCCGGCAACCCGCCCCTGACGAGCATGTAGAGGGCCATCTGCGCGCGGGCCTGCGACAGGCGCCAATTGTCGTAGTCCTCGGACTTGAACGGACGCCCGTCGGTATGGCCACGCACCACGATCTTTCCAGGGCGCGATTTCAGGATTGCGGCGATCTTCTCCATCGCTCTCACAACTTTTGCATGCGGCTCGGCCGAACCGATGGCGAACATGCTGAAATCGAAATCGTCCGTGAGGCTGATGAGGGTGCCGGCGCCTGTCCGCCGCACCTCGATGATTGGATTGGCCGAGCTGTCCCGTCCGGGCTGGACGGCAGCCGTGATGACGGATTTCAGCTCTGCGATCTCCCGGTCGGCTTCGCTGGCGGGAGCGCCAGCTTCCTCCGGCTTGCCCTGAGCATCGCTGATCGGAGCCTGCTCCGGGAGAGCATTTGCGTCGTTCTCGGCAACAGCACTGGCTTCTCCCGGCGATGCGGGAGCCGGTTCATCGACGGAATTGCGCGTCGGCGCAGGCGCGGTTCCGGGCTTGCGCGGCAGCTCGGTCTTCAATTCCTTGACCGGAGACACCTTCCAGTACAGCGGGTCGAAGGGATCGCGATAGGCTTCGCCCGAGGTCAGGCCTGGAACCTCGCTTTCTCCAGGGGTCGCGTCCGCTCCCAGCGTGTCCTGCGGCCTCGGCTCGATATCCGCGGCGATGCGGGCGAGAACCGCGTAGGGATCCTGGAAGAGAGCGCCCTCCTTGAACCGGGGCTTCTGCAGCTGGTGGGATTTCCCGCCGGTGCCCTCTCCGCTCCCCTTCTCCTTGCCCGCTTTCTCCGCATCCGGCATTCCGTCGGGCGGCATGTCGGTGGATTCCTCCAATCCCTTCTTGTTCGGCGTCGACTGGGCGAGCTGAACCGGGTTGAAGTAGTTTGCGACGCTCGCCCGGGTGTTCTGATCAGTCTGGCTGATCAGCCACATGACCAGGAAGAACGCCATCATGGCGGTCATGAAGTCGGCATGCGCGATCTTCCAGACGCCGCCCTTGGCCTGCTCCTCGTCCTGCTCTTGGCGGCGGACGATGATGATTTCCTGATGTGCGGGATCGGTCATTCTATCCGGCCTTCAGAACACGGTTGAGACGGGTCATCCACTCACCGATCTGGGTCTCGATGGTTGTGTCTCCGGCGATCACCGTCACGTCGGCTTGGTCGCCCGGCTTGAACTCGATGGCCTCTCCCAGCTCGCCCAATCTCCCCCTGATCTCAGCCAGCAGGTCGTCGGGGCCGGATATGGCGATGACACCGCCCTGGGAGCGCGAGAGGATGGATCGGATCGTCGCTTGCATCTCGGACAGAGCCTGCTGTCGGAAGGCTTCCCCGAGGAATGGTCCAAGGATGTTGGCGATCCGGGTGGACAAGCCTTCCTCGATCGCTTCGAAGGCTGCCGCCATCTGCGTCCTGAGCGCCTCGGCTTCCTGCGCCACCCACTCGGCCCTTGCGGTTTGAAGCGCGGCTTCGGATCTGGTCCTCCCCTCCGCCAGAGCCCGCTCAAGCATGCTCTGTGCGAATTCCCGCTCCTCCTCCCGCGCCTTCTCCACAGCCTGGCGGATCAGGGCCTTCGAGTCCTCGGCAGGCTTGGCTTTGGACTCAGACGGAGCCTCCGGCTCGGGTTCGGGCTTGAGTTTGACGGACTTCAGGAACGGGAAGCCCGGCACGGAGGCCGGCGGCTTGCCGGCCCTGTCATGGGAGAAATCCGTTAGGAGGCGGGCGATTTCCTTCGACATCACGCCGCTTCCTGAAGGAGCCACTGCCTCAGCACGGCCGCCGCCTGCTCTTCATTCAGCTCGACGATATGCTCCAGCTTGCGCTGAGGCGTGCTCGCATTCTCAAGCAGGTTCGGCATCTGCGATTCGAGCTGGCGCACCTGTTCCTGCCGCTCGAGTTCGGCCTGAGCCGCGAGCGCCGCAGCGGCTTCCCGGGCAGCCAGAGCCGCCGCCTGTTCCTTCTTGTACTCGATCTCGGCCTGGTGACGGGCGACCAGCATCTTCACTGCCGGACGCAGACCGAACCAGACCAGAAGGAGCGCCATGGCCAGGATCGTCAGAGCATTGAGGATGTTGCCGAGCTGACGCGAAAGAATCTCGGAGATCGACGGCTCCGGATAGGGCTGGAGGCTCTGCGATTCCTCGACGAAGCCGACAGCGGCAACCTTGATCGTGTCGCCGCGCGGCTTGCTGAAGCCGGCGGCCGACGCAACGAGTTCCTCGATCTCGGCGATCTTGGCGTTGACGTCTTCGGCCTTGGCGTTCTCGCCGAGGAGAGCTTCCAGACGGCCCCTGTTCACCAGCACGGCCACCGAGAGATTCTTGATCGAGTAGCCGTCGCTGATCGTCTGGATCGTTTTCGACGAGATCTCGTAGTTCGTCAGCTCCTCACGGCGCTGGTTGTCCTCGCTCGAATTCTCGCCGCCATCCGCTCGGACGTTCTGGTCGGGCAGGTTCTGCTGCACGGTCGTGGGCTGCTGGCCGGCCCGGTTCTGGGAGACCTCCGTCTCCTTCACGGTGCGGATCGAGCGCTCGACCTTGGATTCCGGATCGTAGATCGTCTCGCTCGTATTGACCTTGTCCGTGTTCAGGCGAGCCGCGACACTGACCTCGAAATTGCCGATGCCGAGGTAAGGCGCGAGGGTTCGACGGACGGCGTCCTGGATCTCGGAGCCGACGGACTTCTCCAAGGTAGCGAGCCTTCCGCTTGCGACATTCGACGCATCGTCGCCGGACATCAGGAGGGTGCCCTCCGTATTCATCACAGTGACCTTCTCCACCTTCATGCCGGGGATCGCGGCTGCAACCAGATGCCGGATCGCCTGAGCGGAAGAGGTGTCGTCGGACGGGCTCGTGCGGATGACGACGGAGGCGGAAGGAGCCTGCTGCTCGCGCCGGAACGATCCACGGTCGGGCAGGACGATGTGAACGCGCGCAGCCTTGACCCCCTTCATGCCCTGAATCGTGCGGGCAAGCTCGCCCTCGAGCGCGCGCACCTTGGTGACCTCCTGCATGAAGGAGGTCAGGCCGAGCGAGCCGAGATCGTTGAAGAGTTCATAGCCCGAGCGGCTGCTGTGCGGCAGGCCCTTCTCGGCGAGCAGCATGCGCGCCTGAGCTGTGTTCCCGTAGCTGACGAGCACGGATGCTCCGTCCGAGCTCACATCGAACGGAATGCTCGCGTCCTTCAGCACTGCGCCGATGCGGCCGACGTCCTCGCGGTCGAGGCCGGTATAGAGAACCTCCTGGGTCGGCCGGCTGAGGTAGTACGCTCCGAAGCCCACAAGAAGAAAAACGGCAACTCCGATCGCTCCCAGCGCGGCGAGGCGACGGACCCCGAGTTGCAAGAGGCTGATCCACAATTTTTCGACGTGCTGACGACCAGGCATGAACGATCCCAGTTTGGAGATACTGCTGATGCGTTGTGCCCGTTCAACCTTGCGCGAGCATTGCTCCGTCCGGGGCCTCGTTCACAGGAACGTCAGAAGTAGGATTTCACAAGACCGCTGACGAGGATGTTCCAGCCATCGATCAGGATGAAGAAGAGAATCTTGAACGGAAGGGAGATCACCGTCGGGGGCATCATCATCATGCCCATGGACATGACGAGGGTCGCAACGATCATGTCGATGACGAGGAACGGCAGGGCGATGAGAAAGCCGATCTCGAATCCACGCCTCAGCTCCGAGATCATGAATGCGGGGATGATGATGCGCAGATCGATCTTCCCGTCGGGGCTGGTCTCGGCAGCCTCGGCCTGTGCGGGAAAGCTCGTAGTTGCGAGATCGACGAAGGTCTGGAGGTCCTTGGGCCTTACATGGGACAGCATGAAATCCCGGAAGGGCTCCGTCGTCCTGGAAAACGCTTCCTGCTCGGGGATCTGATTCTCGATCAGGGGCTTCACGCCGTCCTGCCACGCCCTGTCGAAGGTCGGGGCCATGACGAAGAAGGTCATGAACAGCGAGAGACTGATCAGAAAGAGATTGGCCGGGGTGCTCTGAAGACCAAGGCCGGAGCGCAGGAACGAAAAAGCGACGACGAAGCGGGTGAAGCTCGTCACCATGATGAGCAGGCCCGGCGCCAGCGAGAGGACGGTCAGCAGGGCGACGAGCTGGATGATACGGCCTGTGACGGCTCCATCGCCTGGCGGCAGAAGCGCGTCGAGTCCAGGAACCTGGGCACTGGCCGAGGTCGCCAGCGTGGAAAAGAGGAATGCGGGAATGAGGCGATGAATCATTGAACCAAATTCTTCAAAGGCATCCTGAAACAAGGATGTCGCGGCCGGGAGATCAGGCGCAGACCAAAACTGCCTTGGCCCTCTCCGATACTTTTGACGCAACGCAACTCACTGAACCACGAGGGTCTCGATCGTGATTTCCTTGACTTCACCGTTGGAGCGGAGCTTCACGCGCTCGTTCAGGTCCTCTCTCAGATGCAGCAGGCCGCTGGGACCCTGGATCTGCGCAATGGAGAGAGTCCGCAGATAGGCCAGAACATCCTGCCGGATCTCCGCGGCGGCAACGTCAGGGTTCATGCCCGGAACGTTCTTGTACACGATGGAAAACTCGAGACGGATCCATTCATTCTCGGAATTGGCGAGGTTGGTCACGACCGGAGCCAGCCTCCTGACGGCGATGTCGCCGGAATACGGGCTGGTCGAGACCTTCTCCTCCGCCTTCGCCTGATGCTTCTCGAGAATGGACTTCTCGATGCTTGAGACCATGAGGATCCCGGATCCACCCCCGACGGCAACGGCCAGCAGGCTCAGGACCAGGAAGGTCAGGATCACCCCGAGCAGACCGCTCTTCTTCGTCTCGGTCGCAGGAGGGGGCAGGGCCAGGCTCTCTTCGGACATGACCTTGACCTTAGAACGGGGTCACCGCATCAAAGATCTGCTGCCCATAGGCGGGCTGCTGAACTTCCATGATGCGTCCGCGACCGCCATAGGAGACCCGGGCTTCCGCGATCTTGTCGTAGCTGATCGTGTTGTTGCGGGAGATGTCGCGGGGCCTCACGATTCCGGCGATATTGAGGATGCGGAGCTCGTAGTTGACCCGAACCTCCTGCGACCCGCTGATCATCACGTTTCCGTTCGGAAGCACCTCGGTCACGACGGCGGCGACCGACATTCTCAGCTTCTCGGACCGATCGATGGTGCCCCTGCCGTTCGAGGACGAATTCGAGCGGAGACCGCCATCCGCCGTGCCGTCCGAGTCCCAACCGCGGAAGCTGAAGGCATAGTCGAGGCCCATATCGAGCTGGGATTTTCGCGAGCGGTCGCTCGCGTTCTCGAACTCGGCCTTGTCGTCGATCTGGATATTGACGGTGACGATGTCGCCGACGTTCTTCGCGCGCGGGCTCTGGAAGAGATCCGCGCTCGCATAGCTCCAGGTGGATCCGGGCGAAGACCGGGGCGCCGTCTTGAAGATGGTCGGAAGAGGCTCCCGGTCCACGGCCAGGCCTGCGCCGACAGGCGTCATGACCGGCTCGCGGCCGATTTCGTCGACCCTGGTGGCGCAGGCGCCGAGCAGCAGACATCCCGCAAGGATGATGAAGCGTTTCATCACGATTTTGCACCGTTCTGACCGCGCCGGGGCGCATCGGTTATCACATTGGTGAGCTGGGCCGCCCGGGCAGGCTCCATCTCGTTCAGAATGCTGCTGGACGAGCGCGGGTTGAGCTTCGTCAGGATGGCGGCTGCGATCTCCTCGTCCATATTGGCGAGCTGGAGGGCGGCGGCATCCGGCCTCATCCGGGAATAGATCGAGACGACAGCCTCGTCGGCCTTCGCTAGGAAGTCGTTCCGGCGCTTCAGCCAGTCCTCGTATTCGGCGCGCTTCGTCTCGAGAACCTTGATGCGGCTGTCGATTTCCTTCTCCATCTTCTCCAGCGTCTCCTTCTGGAGGAGAAAGCGTGCGTCGGCCGCCGCGTCCGCGATATTCTCGCAGTACTGCTTGACCCGGCCTTCCCCGGCCTGCTCCTGCGCGACAGCAACCTGCGGCGCGGCAAGGAAGAGAGAGGCGGCGACGACTGCGCCGGCACGATGCAAGGAGATCATTGGACAACCAACTCCGCTTGAAGCGCCCCGGCCGTCTTGATGGCCTGGAGGATCGCAATCACATCCGTGGGCTTGAGCCCCATCTGGTTGAGTCCCTTCACGAGGGTCTGGAGATCCGAACCGCCAACGATGGCGAGGGGAACCCGCTCCTCCTCGGCATTGATGGCAGTGCGTGGCACGACAACGGTCTGGCCGTCGGAGAACGGCTCCGGCTGCGAAACCTGCGGCATCTCGGTGATGCGGATCGTCAGGTTGCCGTGCGTGATGGCGACCGTAGAGATCTGGACGTTCTTACCGATCACCACGGTTCCGGTCTTCTGGTCGACGACGATGCGGGCCGGGGTATCGGGTTCGATCCTCAGGTCGCCCAGCTCCGCAATGAAGCGCGTGGAGCCGATGCTGGCGGGCCTCTTCAGAACGACGGATCTGAAGTCACGCGGCGAGGCAACGCGGCTTCCGTAACGCCGCTGCGAGTAGCTGTTGATCGCGTCGGTGATCAGGGTAGCAGTCTTGTAGTCCGGATTCTTGAGCTCCAGCACCATCGTGCTGGCCTCAATATGTCCGTGGGGCACCTCGCGCTCGATAAGCGCGCCGTTGGGGATGCGGCCTGCCGTGGCGACGCCTGAAGTGAGCGTCTCCGCCTGGCCCTGCGCCGAGAATCCGGAAACCGCGACGGCGCCCTGCGCGACGGCATAGACCTCCCCGTCGCCGCCCTGGAGCGCGGTGAGAAGCAGCGTGCCGCCCTTGAGGGACGTGGCGTCGCCCATGGACGTCACTGTCACGTCGATGCGCGACCCCGTGCCTACGAAGGGCGGCAGGTTGGCCGTGACCATGACGGCCGCGACGTTGCGGGTCCGCAGGTTGGCGTCGCGGACATTGACGCCCATGCGGTCCAGCATCGACTGAAGGGATTGCTCGGTGAATTGGGAGTTGCGCAACGTATCGCCGGTTCCCTGAAGGCCCACGACGAGTCCGTAACCGATGAGCTGGTTCTCGCGCACGCCCTGCACCGCCGCCACGTCCTTGATCCGGGTCAGGGCGAAAGACGGAGAGGAGCAGAGAGCCGCCAGCAGGATGAGGAGGAGGCGAACCATCAGTACGCACCAACGCGGATCTTGCCGTCAGACTCGACCCGACCGATGATCACGCGGCCGCTGTCCATGTTCTTCACCTGGACGCTCTGTCCGAGCGTTCCGTTCTGGAGCGGTGTTCCGACGCCGGTGATCGTCAGCCCCCCTTCCTCGAAGACGATGGGAGCAGGCACGCCGCGCGACACGAGCTTCGGATCGTCGACAGCGTTCAAGGGAATGGCCTCCCCCGGAAGCAGCGTACGCCGCACCGTCTTGCCGATGAGGACGCGCGGGGTTTCCACCACGGCCGTCCGGAAGCGGTAGTTCTCAGGGTAGATCCGGTCCTTGAGCATGGACTCGTCGATCGTGTCGCCCGGATAGATCGTGACCGTCGGAACGGGAAGAACGCGCTCCTGTGCTGCCGCCGATCCGGCAAGGCCCGCAATCAGGGCCGCGGCTGTAAAAAATGTTGCAAACAAAGATTTCATTTCAAAAGCCTTCGGTTATGCGCTTAGCGGATACCCTTCGATACGGTCCCCGCCATATCGTCGGCCGCCTGGATGACCTTGGAGTTCATCTCGAAAGCGCGCTGCGCGGAAATGAGATTGGTGATCTCCTTGATCGGGTCGACGTTCGAGGATTCCAGGTAACCCTGGTGGATCTTGCCGAAGCCCGGATCTCCCGCCACGCCGACGACGGGTGCGCCCGATGCCAGCGTCTCGCGGTAGAAGTTGTTGCCGATGGGCTCGAGGCCGGCGTCGTTCACGAAATTGGCGAGCGTCAGCTGGCCGATTTCCTCGGGCTGCGCCTGTCCGTCGATCTTGGCGTAGACCTGGCCCGACTCGTTGATGACCACGTCCGTCGCATTGGCCGGAATGAGGATGGCCGGGTTGAGGGTGTAGCCGTCGAGAGTCACCAGCTGGCCGTCGCCGTTCTTGTTGAAGGAGCCGGCGCGGGTATAGATCGTCTCGCCGCCCGGCGCGTTGACCTGGAACCAGCCGCGGCCGTTGAGGGCGAGGTCGAACTGGTTCGAGGTGTTCGCGAGCGATCCCTGGCGGTGCAGGTTCCGGATCGCCGCCGTACGCACACCGAGGCCCAGCATTGCGCCTTCGGGCACCGGCTGCTCGCCGGCCTGGGCCGGAATGCCCTGCATGCGCTCGGCTTGATAGAGAAGATCCGTGAACTCCGCGCGGGCCGCCTTGAAGCCCGTCGTATTCACGTTCGAGATGTTGTTCGCGATGACTTCGACATTCAGCTGTTGGGCATTCATGCCGGTTGCGGCAATTGCAAGAGCTCTCACGATATTCTCCTTAGATCGCCATGCGCGAAATTTCTTGATAGGCCGCGATTACCTTGTCCCGGATCGCGATGGCGGCCTGCAGGGTCTGCTCGGCGGACATGACCGCCTCGACCACCTGCTGAACGGATGCCTTGCCCTGGATTCCGGAAATGGCCGCCGCCTCGCCCGCCTTCATGGTGTCGATTGCGGTACTGGCGACCTGAGCCATCATGTCGCCGAAGCTCGCCTGCGAGGCTCCCGCGACGCCGGCTCCCGCTCCAGCTCCGGCGAGGGCGTGGGTTGCGACGGTCTGGGTCGCCGCCACTCCCCCGGTCCGGTCGATCATCGACGAGATTGCAGAAACCGCATTGACCATGGTCAGCCTCTCAGAAGGTCGATTGTCGCGGAAATCATGGCGCGAGCCTGCTTCATCATCTGCAGGTTGGCCTCATAGGACCGGTTGGCCTCGCGCATGTCGGCCATTTCCATCAGCATGTTGACGTTCGGCATCTTCACCATGCCGTTCTCGTCGGCCGCCGGATTACCGGGATCGTACTGGACCGGGTACGGCGCGGAATCCGTTCCGATCGACTTGACCGTCACGGACGAGGCTCCGAGGGCACGGTCGAGCTGGGTCTTGAAGGTGATCGTCTTGCGCGTATACGGGTCGGCCCCTTCGGTCCGACCGGTCGAGTTCGCGTTGGCCACGTTCTCGGCAATGATGCGCAGACGAGCCGACTGGGCCTCAAGGCCCGCACCGGAGAGTTTCGAGGAAGCGGTCAGGGGATCAATCATCATCCTGTCCTCACGGTTGACATCAGCATGCGGTGAAAGGATTTGACGATGCTGGTATTGAGGGAATGCTGGCGGTTGACTTCGCCGGACTTGGACATTTCCTGCTCGAGGCTGACGGAGTTGCCGGAATAGACCGTGTCCCAGGTCTCCGACTTCTTGACCTTCGTTCCCTCGACCTGGCGGCCGTCCATGGTGATGTGGCCGCTTCTCGTTCCCACCATCGCGAGCTTGGTCTTGTCCAGAACATCGGCAAAGGGCTCGACGTCCCGGGCCTTGTAGCCGGGCGTGTTGGCGTTCGCGATGTTGCCGGCGATGGTCGACTGACGGACGGCCAGCCACTGGGACTGCCGGGAAGCCAGATCGAAGAGATAGACGGGGGGCGTCACACGGACCTCCAAGGAATACCTTGAGAATTCGTTACACCCGCAATCTTGCACGAAGCTGACATCGCGCTCGGCGCGTGGGCGGCATTCGACAGGACCAAGTCCTTCAGAGCTGCCGCAGCCCTATCGTTATCATGTATCGCTATCGACTGCTGACGCCCGCGGCCCTGGCAGCATGCGGACGACCTGCGGAACCTGTTCGCAGCCGACGCTGCGGCCAAGTTTTCACCATACCCGGGGTGTAGGAGCGAAACATGACGAAGAGCCGTTGGTCTTGCCGGGACAATGGGATAATGTCCTGTCAAGACCAGTGATACTGCAGAGTGGCTCTATCAGCACGTTTGGCGTCAACGAGGTCGAGGATGGCCGGAAAGCAAGACAAGGACCTGCGCTTCTGGCAGCCTCCCGAGGCAGAAGCCGATCCCTTCGAGGTGGTGCTCGCCAATCACATCAAGGACGTCGTCGCCGAGTTGAGCCTGACCGATGTCGGCGTTCTCACATCCTTCATCTCCAAGGATCTCCACGCCAATGTGGAGGATCTGGTGGAGTCCTCGACCGAACTGTTCTTCAAGGACGGCACCTTGCGGTACGGCCACCTGGCCAGCGTGAGCTTCGAATGGGGCGCGGCTCCAACGGTCACGCTGGACCTGGAGTTCGTTCACCGCTCCGTGAGCGTCTTCTTTAAGCTGGTTCTGCACCGCCATTATTTCGGCGTCGCCATCCAGCGGATCCTGCTCGACGAGAGATCCCGCGATCCGGAGGCGGATCTCAGGCATTTTGCCGACGTCCTGAACAATGCCAGGCTCGTTCCCCTGCCCGCCCAGACTAATTCCTGAGGTTTTCATTGCGAGACGATCCCGGCAGCCCGTGATGGCGGGCCGCCGGGATCGATATTGATATCAGCCGAACAGGGCGTCGATGTCGTCCTGCGACGTGCGGCCGGGATCGTTGGCCAATGCTGGGCCGTTCAGCAGGGCTCTGTCCCCGGTCCGCTCGGCGACATCGAGGGTCGGCACTTCCTTGAAGCTCTCGAGCCCACCCCAGATCTCGATCATCTGCTTGATCCGCTCGTCGATGAACCGCACTGCCGAGACCACTTTGCTGATGCGCTGTCCGGTAATGTCCTGGAAGTTGCACGACTCGAAGATGCTGATCACCTGCTCGGAGATCTCGCTGGCGATGGCCCGGTCGTCGCCGGACAGGCGGGCGGCAAGATTGCCCGCGAGTTCGTCGATCCGCTCCGCATTGGCCAGGATCGAGTGGGTGGCCGTCTCGGTTCCGAGAACGATGGCGCCGAGCTCGTCGGTCACCCGGGCCATCTCCCTGCCCTGCGCACCGGCATAGTGCAGGGTTGCGATTTCCTGCTTGGTGCGCTGGATCGCTTCGGCGATGGCGTCCATTTCGACCTTCAGGCGCATGGCTTCCTGCATGTCCCGACGATGCTCCTCAAGGATGGTGTGGGAAACCTCGTGCGTCGGGCCGATAAGCTCCCTCAGTGACGCGAAGGCTTCCATGATTTCGGTGTGACGCTGCGAGGCCGCAACATCGGTCGGTATCTCGGCGCGCCCTGCCTCGATCCGGAAACTCTTACGAGTGGTCATGATGACGCCTCATCCGCATCAGCTGCCGAGAACCGCAGAGATCTTGGCCTGCAGGGTCTGGGCGTTGAACGGCTTGACGATGTAGTTGTTCACGCCCGCCTTCTTGGCCGCCACGACGTTCTCTGTCTTTGCCTCGGCGGTGACCATGATGAAGGGGATATCCCGAAGCTTCTCGTCGGCGCGGACATGCTGCAGCAGTTCGTATCCCGTCATCGGCTCCATGTTCCAGTCGGAGATCACGAGACCGTACTGCTTCTCCTTCAGCTTGGAGAGAGCGGCCGTTCCGTCGGATGCGTCGTCCACATCCGTGAAGCCGACCTGCTTCAGCAGGTTACGAAGAATCCGCACCATCGTCTGGTAATCGTCGACGACGAGGACGGGAGTGGAAAGATCGAGCCCCATAATGAAAATCCTTAATGTGGGTTGGTCTTAAAGGGTTATTGTTGTTGTCACGCGGCTTTGACGCTTGAGAGGAATGCGTCGACCTCGTGTCC
>NZ_JAJATX010000145.1 GCF_020866965.1 Microvirga roseola | reverse complement strand
CTCGATGGTGGCGTTGAGCGCCAGCAGGTTCGTCTGGCCGGCGATAGTGTTGATCAGGGCGATCACGTTGCCGATCTTCTCGGCCGTGTCGGCGAGCGCCTGGACCGTGACGTTGGTGCGCTGGGCGTCGGCCACGGCGCGCTCGGCGATCTGGGAGGACTGGCCGACCTGGGAGGCGATCTCGCGGATGGAGATGGAGAGCTCCTCCGTGGCCGCAGCCACCGTCTGCACGTTGGCCGAGGTCTGCTCGGCGGCGGACGCCACCTGCACCGACTGGCCCGTGGTCTGATCCGCAACCGAACGCATCGACTGCGCCGTCGACTCCATTTCAGTGGCCGCACTCGACAGGCCGTGCGTGAGAGCCGAGACATTGGCCTCGAACTCACGTGTCAGCTGATCGAGCATCTGGGCGCGGCGCATCTTGGCCTCGTTCTCGGCCTCCTGCTCGGCGGCGAGACGGCGGGCCTCGATGGCGTTGTCCTTGAACACCTGCAGCGCGCGAGCCAGTTGGCCGACCTCGTCCCTGCGCTCGGCGCCGGTTACATTCACCGCAAGGTCGCCACTGGCGAGACGGCCCATGGCGCTCGTGATCCCGGAGAGCGGTCGGGTGATGCCGTAGACGACGATGGCGGCAATCAAGCCGAGGGCGGCGAGAACTCCGATAGCGGCCGAAACCACAAGCAGCCACGCCATCCGGTTCGTGAGGTCGTTGGCCTCGTTCTTGGCCCTCTCGAGAGCGAGCATGCTCGCATCGACCATCTCGGCGACGGCCGCATCGAGCTGCTGACGGGTGCTCCGTCCCTCCCCGTTGGAGACCGTCATGGCGGCCTCGTCCTCGTAACCCTTCACACCGTGAGCCACGCTCCTGTCCATGAGCTCGACGTACTTGAGGATCAGGGTCTTGAGGTTCTCCTGTCCGGGAAGCGCCTCAAGCTTCTTGAGCGCGACCTGCTTGATCCGGGCATAGTTGTCCGCATAGCCCTTGCGCGCTTCCACATTCTTGTCCGCAATGATGTTCTTTTCCTGGATCGTCGCCTGATTGAGATCGGCGCTGATCGACAGAATAGCCGTCAGACGCGCGGCATCCACATCCACGAGTTCCTGGGTATCCTTTGCCATGCGCCCGAGTCCGATCTCGGCGAGAACGATCAGACCGACCGTGACGGCGATGAAAATCGCGACGGGAATCGCCAGCTTGGTTCCAAGCCGGAGATTGTTCAGAAAACGCATACGTGCCTCCGCATGCCGAAAGGTGGCATTTTCGAGGCCAAGAAATATCAATCCGCACGTCTATAAAAAGTTAAGCCCCCACAAGACTTAGGTAGCAATTTATCGCATTATGTAATATCATTTCAGATGTTTTCTTTATTGAACCTTATAAGTTCTATCCCGATGACACTTTAGTCGATGACGCTGACGTAGCGCAGTCTGGGCAGGAATAAGGCGCGATAAGGGGAGATACAGCGGCTTGGCGGCACCTCCCGGCCTCCGGCCATCTCTCCACAACCGGAATAACCCCTGGAAACGCAATCTCTTTGTACGTCGTCGAGCCTGCAAAATTCTAAGGATGGCAAGCACTCCGCTGCCACGCTCCCGACTATTGCGTTTGAGTCACAGGGTCTGGGATGTGGCGTTGTCGGG
>NZ_JAJATX010000123.1 GCF_020866965.1 Microvirga roseola | reverse complement strand
ACACCGGCCCAGGCTCTCGCCGGAACAACCTGATCAGAACTCACAGCTAGCTACCGCGAGAACGATCTCGAGCCCAGTATGCCCAAGGCAGGTGACGAAGGCACGCCGGAAGGGATCGGCTCCATTCTTGCCCCTCTCCCGGATTTGCGACGGAACCGCGCAGCTTGCTGAACTTTCAGCGCGAGCCGAGCCTTCCCTTCTGCCGGTCGGCGACGCCAGCCTTGCGGTAGTTGATCGCAATCTGGTCAGCGGATTCTTGGTATTCTACACGAGATAGGCTTGACCTGCTTCGGATTCCTCAAACATTCATGCGGCACGCACACGCGCGAGAAAATCAGTGATTTCACTCTCTAGTTTCTGCGAGGTTCCCGCGAGGTGCCCCGACACCGTTAAGACGTCTTCGGCGACGGCGCCGCTCGAGGCCGCAGCCTCGCAGACCAAGGCCATATTGGTGGTCATCTCCTGCGCTGCGGAAGCGGCATAGGTAATACCTGATACGATCTGCTGGGTCGCCTGCTGCTGCTCGCCGGCAGCTGATGCGATTTGGCCTGCAATCGAGCTGATGTCCCGTATGGTCTGCCCCACATTGGAGATGGCCTGTACTGTGGCGTCGGCCGCAATCCTGATAGCGGCGATCTGGTGCGAGATCTGATCGGTCGCCCTGCTGGTCTGGTTCGCAAGAGCTTTCACCTCGTGAGCGACGACCGCAAAGCCCCGGCCGGCGGCACCGGCTCGTGCCGCCTCAATCGTGGCGTTGAGCGCAAGGAGATTGGTTTGAGAGGCAATGGTTGCGATAAGCTCAACGACGGAGCCGATTTCCTGCGTTGCCGTCGTAAGCGATCGGGCTGTCCTGTCGGTGTCGGAGAGCTCAGAGAGCGCGGTCGTTGCGATCGAAACTGCAGTCCCAACCTGCCGGTCGATCCCTTGTGCCGCTTGGGACAGGGCCTCGGTTGCCTGCGCGGTCGATCCTACCTCTGTCAGGGTCACATCGGCCGTAGACGCGACACTCGAGGCTTGCTGAGTCGTGACCTGTGCCGTCTTCCGCATGGAACGCGCCACCGCGTCCATCTGCGCCGCAGCCCGAGTCAGGTCATGGGTGACCTGATGTACGCGTTGCTCAAATGCCGCCGCTGCGCTTTCAAGGCGAGCCCCACGCTCAAGCCTTTCGGCCGCTCTGGCAGACGTGTCCATATCGTAAGCACGCTTGTCGATCAGCGCCCTCTGAAACATTGCAATCGCACCTGCCATTGCGCCGATCTCATCTCGCCGTGTCAGGAATGGAACTGGAATGTCGAGGTTGTCTGCTGCCAAGGCGGACATGGTGGTTTGAAGTCGCGTGAGCGGGCGCTGGATCTGACTCGCTGCAAACCACCCCGCGCAGAGCAGCGCCAGAATGGTGCTGCCGCCGAACACGCTCACCAGAACGATCTTCGCTTCTCTCTGGGCCTCTTCAGCCGACGCCCGTAACTGGTCGAGCGAGCGGAGCGTCTCCTCTCCAAGCTGACTGATGGTCTTCAACAATGCTTCGCGGCTCTTAATGGTCGCCTCGTCGGTCGCTTGGATGAGAGCTGCCTTGGGAGATAGGTTCATCCCCATCTCAGCTGTATCTCGCTGATAAGCCAAGAACTCCTGCAATTGCAGCGAAAGGAACTGCTTGCGATCCGGTGAGGTGGATTCGAGCCAAGCCAGAAATGGTCCTTTTTTCTGTTCGATGTCCTTGAGTGCTGAGGCGAGCGGCCTGAACTTCGATTGTGCGTCTTGCTTATCCTCAGCCGTGTAAACGGCATGAGCCGTGACCACTGCATGCTCGATCGCCTGAGCCAACGTCTGAGCTTGAAGTGCTCCACTCCAGGCTGCCTCCAGAGTGCCAACTCGTGCTTGTTCGCGGTCGATCTGAGCCACAGCAAACCAGGCAAGCCCGAGTGTGGTGAGCCCTAGGACGCCGACGATGGTCGCAAGTTTGCTGCGCAGACTGATGAACATAAATTGCCCCGGGCGATGTTTCGTCGTGATTTGTGCAGCTTTAATTCCTACCCGGAGGTTAAATATAGCCGTCTAGGCGTTTAGTCTCAGCACATTTCGGGTGGAATGGCGGCCTGTGCGCAAGAGGCAAGAGTCGGTCGCTTATCTTCTTGCCAGTGCCATGTTATCCCGACATGACGAAGGCTTAGGATACTGGAGAGATCATTTCGTGTCTGGGTGAGCATTCCTGCTTGACGTGCGATCGTGCCAAGCGGCTTCCACTGTTATATCAATGAATAAAGCCGGTGAAGCTTTGCGAGAATACCAGCATCAGGGAGGCGAAGGACCTGCGGCCGGGTTTATCACCGATCCCCTACACGGCAATACTGTAGCGTGGGCTGAACGCTCCCGCTGATTGAGGGTATTGCCGAGCGCGCGTGCGTGTTCTTCGGCCATGATCTACCTTTCCGCGCTGCGTCCGACAGTGTCTTCGCCGGCCGAGTTCCTGAGGATCGTCGACAACGCCGCTTCGTGCTTTGTCCTTCACTTGTCTGAAGTCTCGATCTGGTTCGCGAAAGCGGCAAATTCTACAGCCTTCCCCCGACCTCGACAGCTCCGGATCCGGAAACCTCGTGCGCCAGCCTCCGGCCAAGCTGAAGGCTGGCTTTGCAAACTNGTCTGAAGTCTCGATCTGGTTCGCGAAAGCGGCAAATTCTACAGCCTTCCCCCGACCTCGACAGCTCCGGATCCGGAAACCTCGTGCGCCAGCCTCCGGCCAAGCTGAAGGCTGGCTTTGCAAACTCCTGTGGAATCAAGCCGAAGTGCGACGGTTCGGGGATCATCGGTCCTCATTCGGTCAGGGACTGCCGGGGCGGAGCTGATCAGGACTGCGCAGCCCCGGCAGTCCAGGATCATTCAAGACGCAAACTGAGGCCGATCCGGATCCGGCAGAGTGCCTACCGCAATAACCGCATTGAACAGGATCATCGCGCTGTTAAGCGGCGAGTGCGGCCAATGCTCGGCTTTCAGTCTGTCGCCAGCGCCCGTACGATCCTGGGTGGGATCGAGATGATCCACATGATGCGCAAACAACAGGCGAAGTATGCCTGCTTTCGGCGTCCCTCGATCGCCGAGCAGTTTCAACTGCTTGCTGCATGAACGCAGCACAACATACCTGCTACTCTCTCACTCCTACTCCGGATTTGCGACGGATCCCATGTGATCTGCCGATGGCCCCCTCCCCTGCCAGAAAGGTAAGCGGGGCAGATTAGGGGGCGATGGGTCTCAGGCTGCCTGGA
>NZ_JAJATX010000091.1 GCF_020866965.1 Microvirga roseola | reverse complement strand
GCCCTCAGACGGGATGAACAACCTCCTCAGATCTCACAGCTAGTGAGGTCGAGGACCAGTCATGCGACCGGATCCTGACGCCCATCTCGCCACCGCCGATCAGGAAGGGGTGGTCTGGAACGGAGGGGCTACCGTGCATTCCACCTGTCCCTGGCAAGATGTCGCCGTCCGGGCGCAGCTCGCTGACCCAGCTCGACTGGCGAGCGGCGAGGCACCGGTGCAAAGCTCTCACTGGGACACCGCACTGCAGACCAGGCCTTGTGCAAAGCTCCCGGACCCGGCACCGGGGCTGTAATGATGATACTTGTACGCATGCGGCCGAAATTCTAGGGATGTTGCTCCGCAGCTGCAACCGCGTAGCAGGGCAGGCTTGCCGATTGCGGCAAGTGCCACACCTGATGGTCGACTTTGTTGACGTGAACAGCCTGGCTGCCTGTCTTTCACACGCGACCAGGAAGCAATTCAAGTAGCGCCGAGGGACGATATCACAGATCCACTTTGACATCGTTGAGGAGTCTCTCCCGCTTCCGGCGGGATCGGATTTGCTGCGTCCCGACTGCATGTCCCTTCAGGAGCAACTGGCCCTGTGACCGGATCAAGTCAAACCGGCGTGTCGCTCCGGCAAGGAGATCTTCAGAGCCATGCACCGCGATCACCTTGATCTCAAAGGCGACGAGACTTTCCAGGTCATCGGAAGTAATGGCGCCTCGCAGCCCGGCGCGCCTTTGGAGCACAGGCTCAATAAGCCTTTGAAACGACCCGATATCGACAAAGTGACCAGTCTGCAGCGGCCCTTGCCGGGTCGCAAGCTTGAGGTCTGAGCGGCCTTCCAGCAGCTCGGTCACCGGGCAGCTCCAGCGACCCTCAGTGGTTTCAACGGTCGCGATGAGGGTCTCGATATAGATGACCTCGGCGCTCATGTTGCTGATCAGGCACCGGGCCTCAAGCCCGGACCCGGCGCCGCGATTGATCAAGATGCTCGGCCTCTTCTGCCGGCGATAACTGCTGACGAACACCTGCAAATAGGCAATCCAGACGAGTAGCATCGCGATATTCGCCAGGACGCCCATGACCTGATGGTTGCTTGCAATCCATTCCCACATGATCGTTCGCTTGCTGTTGGCGGTCTCATAGGTTCGCTGCGAGCTTTCTCGGCCGCCCGGGATGAAGGCTCGCCCTGTCTCCATGGTCGATCTTTCCCGCTCCCGCAGAAGCTTGGCAAACGAGGCCGTCACTGCGAGGGTGAATCAAGCTCATGTTCCGGAGCGCCATGGACGAGTTGCGTCGCCGGCGAGTGGACGAGCAGGAGATAGTGCTCGAACTGGACGAGGACGTCCGCAATGATCTGATCGCGGTTCATGCCCATGATGTCGTAGCCGCGACCGCCGCTGGAAAAGTAGGTCCGGGCCTCGTGTCGATATTCGGGCTTCCCGGCGGCAAGAGGAGAGAAGATCGCCAGGGGCTGTGCACTGCGGCTGACGCCATAAAGGAAGTCGCGAACGCCTTCCGCTGGCGAGCGCAGGGCGATGGCGCCACCATCTTCCTCTACCACATGAGCGGTGCGGCCGCGCGAGGTTAGCTCTCGCGCTACCTGGTCGAGCGCCGGACGTACTTGGGTGGCGATGAACTCGTCCACTTCGGCTTCGGTTGGAGCGTGGAGGATGAGTGCGAGACGGCGCTGCCAGGTGAGGCCTGCGGCAGGCTGGGCGGAGGGAATATACGGTCTGGTGGCGTGCGCCTGCTGCTGGGCGAGGTCCGCGCGCATGCCGACCAGGAGTGACCACACGAGCGCCAGCATAACAAGGGTAAAAGGCAGGGCGCTGGCCACGGTCGCCGATTGCAGGGCTCCAAGGCCGCCGGCGAGGAGCAGGCTGGCGGCGACGATGCCCTCGAGCACGCACCAGAAGACCCGCTGGCCGGTGGTGGTCTGGGTTTCGCCGCCTGCAGCGATAGAGTCGACGACCAGTGAGCCGGAGTCCGAGGACGTGATGAAAAAGATCCCGACCAGGAGCACGGCCAGGGTGGAGGTGAGGCCCGAAAACGGTAGGTACTCAAAGAACTTGAAGAGTCCAACCGATACATCGTCGGTAATGGCCGCGCCCAAGGCACCGGCTGCCGCTCCGGTATCCACGAAAATTGCAGTGTTGCCGAAAACGGTCATCCAGAAAAAGGTGAAGCCGGCCGGGATGAAGAGCACGGCGGTGACGAATTCCCGCACAGTGCGCCCGCGCGAGATGCGCGCGATGAACATGCCGACAAAGGGCGACCAGGAAATCCACCAAGCCCAATAGAAGAGTGTCCAGGCATCGATCCAGGGCGTCGGCTCGTAGGCATAGATATTGAAGGTGCGCAGCACCAGCGTGTCGAGATAGAGACCCAGATTCTGCACGAAGTCGCGAAACAGCTGCGCCGTTGGCCCGACCACCAGGACGAAGACCATCAGCAGGATTGCCACGACAAGATTGGTCTCGGAGAGAATGCGCACGCCTTTGTCGACGCCGGTGACAACCGAAATTGTGGCGAGGGCGGTGATCACCGCGATGAGGGGTAGCTGGACTTCAAGCCCGATCGGGAGGCCCAGAAGATAGTTGAGACCGGCATTTATTTGGGAGACCCCCACGCCGAGCGAAGTGGCAATGCCGAACATGGTGCCGACAATGGCGAAGATGTCGACGATATGACCGATGGGGCCGTTGATGCGCTCCTTGAGGAGCGGGTACAGGCCGGAGCGGATTGTGAGCGGGAGGTTATACCGATAGCCAAAATACGCCAGCGACAGGCCGACCACGGCGTAGATGGCCCAGGCATGAATGCCCCAATGGAAGAAGGTGACCGACATGGCCTCGCGCATCGCTGCGATGGAGCGCGGCTCGGCCGTTGGCGGCGCCATGAAGTGGGTCATCGGCTCGCCCACGGCGTAGAACATGAGGCCGATACCCATGCCGGCCGCAAAAAGCATGGCGATCCAGGAGATGAACTTGAAATCGGGAGCGGATTCGTCCGGTCCGAGCTTCAGCCGACCGTAGCGCCCTAGGCAGAGGAGAAGCACGGTAACAAGAAAGATGCCGACGGCGAGGAGATAAAGCCAACCGAAGCTGTTGAGAATGGCCGCCTGCACGGCACTGAAGACCTCGCCGGCGCGATCCGGGAGAACAATCCCAATGGTGAGGAAAATGCCGATGACTGCGACTGCACCAAAAAAGACCGGCGGGTTGATGATGAAGCGCTTGAACATGCGTTCCCGTTGGATTCTCAGTTGGCAGCCGCGGCTTGTCTCAGAGCACGTAGTGTCGCCTTCCGGGACGCCCACTTTCCTGATCTAGGGCTAGAAGACATCGAAGGGAGACGAGTTCCTTTCCAAAACGGCTGTATACTGGTTGAGATCGGTCAAATGATGTGGCCTGGAGCATTGCCAAGACGAGCATCAGAACAGACTGGATCCGGTGTCACGAAGTTTGGAAATGCACGATGCCTCGCAACAGAGTTCTTGTCCGTGCGCCGTCGAACCTAGGCTTACGCCCCCTTGCTCCCGGCCATGAGCCGGGAACCTGGCGCGCTCCCGAGGCCCTGACGCAGGCGGGGCTCGTTGACGCGCTTTCGCCGTCACTGATCGTCGACCTCGAACGGCCAGCCTACAAGGCTCATCCGGATGGCGGCTCAGGGCTCCTCAATGGTGCGGCCCTCAGAGAGTTCAACCTGACGCTCGCCGACACCGTTGCGGGTCTGCTTGACGCTCCAGCCTCCTTCCCGGTCGTGATAGGGGGCGATTGCTCGATCCTGCTCGGGGCTCTGGCTGGCCGTCGCCGGCATGAACCGCTGTCCTTGGTGCATATCGATGGGCACAGCGACTTCCGCCATCCCGGCAACTACAATGCGGCGGAGGTGCCAGGTGCCGTCGCCGGGATGGACCTTGCGCTGGCAACCGGACGGGGAGAGGCCCTGCTGACGGACTGGCCCGTGGTGAGCTCTCCCCTGGTTCCTGACGAGCAGGTCGTGCAGATCGGCGAGCGCGAAAGCCATGATGTCGATTTTGCCTGGCCCGATATCGACGATACCGCCATCACTCGCCTAGACGTGTTTGCACTACGCGATCTCGGCATCGTGGAGGTGATCGCTCGCACGCATGCTACGCTCGGGCAGCAGCCGGACTGGCCGTTCTGGATCCACTGGGATGTCGATGTCCTGGACCAATCCGTGATGCCAGCGGTCGACTCCCCAGGAAGCCCTGGAATCGATGAGGAGGATCTTATTCCGCTCCTGCAGGTGCTGACGGAGGATCGGCGCTGTGCCGGGATGACGATGACCATCTTCGACCCCGACCTCGATGCGGACGGTACGCACGCAGCCCGGCTCGTCTCCCTGCTGCGACTGGTATTCCGGAATTGAGCGCGAGCAATCCTGCAGATCGGCGAACGACATGCCGGTCAGTCGCCGTTTCAGCGTCTCGGTCCTGGCGACATGACAGGCTTCCGGAAAGGGGCCGGGGGCTGTGCAGGAAACTTGGCGCTCGCACGCCCCGCCTTAAGCCCTACATTCGCTCCATCAGCTTGCGGGCGTGACCCACGACCCCATCATCGCCAGCCCAGCGCCGGAGCGACATGCTTCAGGATGGCTTCGATGACATGGGCGTTGTAGTCGACGCCGAGCTGGTTCGGGACGGTCAGAAGCAGCGTATCGGCCTCTGCAATCGCCTCGTCCGCCTTGAGCTCCTCGACGAGCTGGTCCGGCTCCGCGGCGTAGGAGCGGCCGAAGATTGCGCGCATGTTGTCGATGATCCCGACCTGGTCGCTGTCCTTGCTGCGCCCGAAATAAGCGCGGTCGCGGTCGTCCACGAGCGCGAAGATCGAGCGCGAGACTGAGACGCGCGGCTCGCGGGCGTGCCCCGCCTCCTTCCACGCCTCCTTGTAGTGACGGATCTGCTTGGCCTGCTGGACGTGGAAGGGTTCACCCGTCTCGTCCTCCTTCAGGGTCGAACTCTGGAGGTTCATGCCTAGCTGCGCAGCCCAGACCCCAGTCGCGTTGGAGGCGGACCCCCACCAGATGCGCTCGCGCAGACCTTCCGAGTGCGGCTCCAGGCGAAGCAGGCCGGGCGGGTTGGGAAACATCGGGCGTGGGTTCGGCTCGGCAAAGCCCTGGCCCTTGAGGACGTTTAGAAACACTTCTGCATGGCCGCGGGCCATGTCGGCGTCGCTTTGGCCGTCTTCGGGTGCATAGCCGAAATACCGCCAGCCATCGATCACCTGCTCAGGCGAGCCGCGGCTGATGCCGAGCTGAAGGCGTCCGCCGCTGATCAGATCGGCCGCGCCCGCATCCTCGGCCATGTAGAGAGGGTTTTCATAGCGCATGTCGATGACGGCGGTGCCGATCTCGATCCGGCTCGTCTTCGCGCCGATTGCCGCCAGCAGCGGGAAGGGCGAGGCGAGCTGGCGCGCGAAGTGATGGACGCGGAAGTAGGCGCCATCCGCACCGAGTTCCTCTGCCGCTACGGCAAGGTCGATCGACTGGAGGAGGGCGTCACGGGCCGACCGCGTCTGTGACTGGGGTGAGGGTGACCAGTGCCCGAACGAGAGAAAGCCGATCTTCTTCATGAGGCGGTCCTGTGCAAGTGCCTTCGGTCGATTCGACACGATAGCAGGCAGATTGGCTGGTCGTGTCGAAGCCTCCCTATGAGAGTTCCTTTGGCAGATCAATCCTGTCGCACGCGTCCGCTCATGTAGGCCTGGGGCTGCACCCCATCTCGGTTCGGAACCCGTACATGGCCAAGGCGGGGACCATGAACCCCGCTGGGATCAGGAGGCCGAGGCCGCCTCCCGGGCCGACTTTTCGTGCAGGCCCCGCGTGGCCAGCGGTACTGGAGCGGGATGATGCGCATAGAGGAGCGTGAATGCTGCAGCCGTTACGCCATGGGCCAGGATGGAAGCAAAGATGAGGGCGCTGGCGGCATGCCAGATCGTGGGATCGTAGACATGCCCACGCGCGAAGGTGGCATAGTACATGGCCGCAACGCCGATCGGCCCGAACCAGCCAAGATAGGCGGCATCACGGATGTTGAGGGCGCTGCGCAGGGCGGGCGACAGGAGCCCGACCACGAGAGGACGACGCAGGAGAAGGACCAGCACCGCCAGTGCGAGCAGCGGCCAGCCCAGGCGCATCCACTCGGAAAACGGGAGTGCAATTCCGAAAATGACAAACATCGGAAGCGTGAACAGCTTCGCGACTGCCTCCTGGATATGCTCCTCCTCGTGCTCCTCGTTTCTGTCCGCGCACAGATTGAAGACAAGTCCGGCCAGGAACACGGAGATGATTGCGTCCGCATGAACCAGCTTGGCTGCTCCCAGCGTGAGGAGCGAGAAGGCCACGGTGTAGCCCAGCAGGGAGGTTGTCTCGACGATCTTGTGCCGTTCGGCAAACGCCAGGAGCTTGGCTGCGATATAGCCGATCGAGCAGCCGATGACACTCGCAGCCACCACCCCGACCAGCAGCGACTCAAGAAGCCAGCGTGACCAGGCTTCGCCGGCAGGATGTCCCATCATCAGAACCGGCAGCATGACGAAGAGATAGGCAAGGCCGTCGTTGGCGCCCGCCTCGAGCGAGATAGCATCCCGCACGCGCAGAGGCAGGTGCTCTTTGGCAAAGGGGCCGGTGACGATGGAGCTGGCCACAACCGGGTCAGTGGGCGTGACGACCGCCCCCAGCAGGAGGGCTGTCCAGAACGACAGGCCGAGAAGCCAGCCGGCGAGCGCCGAGGACGCCAACCACATGCCGAGCATGCCGAGGATCAGGAGGAGGATCACCGGATGCCACAGGATCTTGACGCTGTCCTTCTTGAGCCGCAGCGCAACCCCCATGAGCCCAATGGCCAGGGTGATCCGCGCGGCCTGCTCGAGCACGGAATTTTCTTCACCCCATTGTGCCTGGTCGAGCCAGCCGAGCCCGTAAGGTCCTACCGCGATGCCGATGAAAACCGCGATCATGGGCTCCTGGACAGGGCTCTTCTTGATCGGTTTTGACAGGAGAGCGATCAGGACGACCACCGTCCCGATCACGGCAAAAGCAATGTTGAGCTGGTGCATGCGTACTCCGGCTGATCATCCTGCGCTATATTGAACCATTATCGGAGGGTATGGTTCAGGTTGTCAGTCGTACCCAGCAGCCGTGCTCGGCGTCTTGAGGCGGGGCAACGCACAGGGAATATCCCTCGGGCGGCAGAGGACGATATTCCTTCGGGGGGGCTCGCTGCCCGACCCTGCGCCGCGTAGAAGTCAAGCGCCGCAAGCGGTTCGGCGCATCACGCCAGGCGAGTGCAATGGCCCCGGCGGCAAGTCCCCGTCAGGATTGCGGAGCGTCCGCAAGCGTATTGCCGAAGGGGATCGGCGGGCGATCAGGACGGCTCGATCCGTATTGCGGCGGTGGCTCGGCTGTCAGCTCTGAAATTCCGGCGGAATGGCCGCAGTCTCCTCGTGGTCATGGTCAATCAGCACGAGGAAGGTCACGAATGCGCCGCCACGGTCCTCATCGTCCTCTTCATCGCCGTCGATGTCGAAATCAGGAGCCTCGAATGCCGCAACCTCCTGCTCCGATGCCGGCCGGATCGTCAGGGGCGCCCGCCCGTCCCACAGAGGTGTTCCGTTGCTGGTCATTGCGATCAGGTCCTGCTTGAACTCGTCGCTCTGGAAAATGCCTCCTGCCTGGGCCTCCTCCGCATCCGTGATGGCGATGGGCTGGCCATTGATTTCGAGAGTGAACATTGCTCCTCCTTTGCGGGTGAACGGCCAAGTCAGGCATCGGTTCGCCGGAAACGGGCCAGCGTCGGGGTGAGCTCTTCGCCCGGAACTGGCTTTTCAAGCCACGGCACGTCGTTGAGTTCCTCAGACAGCGCATGTTGACCTCCTGGCGATACAGGAACATTGGACCGGCCCGGTCGTTTGCTGGCGTCGTGCAAGGAGTGGGGCAATGCTGGCGGGATGCCGTGTGCTGGTCGTCGAGGACGAGGCGCTCGTGGCGGAGGTTCTCCGCGAACTGCTGGCTGAGGCCGAGGGAGTGCCGGTCGGACCGGTCTCTTCCGTCGGGGAGGCGCGCCAGCTGATCAAGAACGAACCGTCCCTCGATGCAGCCCTGCTCGACATGAACCTCAGCGATGGCCTGGTCACACCGGTCCTGGAAACGCTCAGCGCCCGCGGAATTCCGACCGTCGTCTATACCGGGGGCGCCGTTCCGGAGGATGTTCGCCAACGCCATCCCAACCTGATCGCGCTCGCGAAGCCCGTGCTGCCGGCCCGGCTTATCGGCGAGCTCCGGAAGGTGATCGGAGCCTCGGGTACACACCTTTCGGCAGGATGATCCATGGACCCTGCCGGCCGAGGCTCCCATGACAGCCGGTGTGTTGTCATCCGCCTTGGCCTCGAGCCCTTTCCGTTTGCCATGGCGCGACCGCGATCTTCTCCAGACGGCCTGCATTGGGTTCGGCATTGCCGGTCAGACTTCGCGACCTTAGCCGTAAGCGTTCGTTCCACCCAGGCTCCGGCCTGCTAGGGCTTGCGCAGATCGGAGCCTGGGGGTTCCTCTGGCGGTCTTAGGGGCGACAGAGATCCCGCTTGACCCGGCATGCAGGCAGCCTACATGGGGGACACCTTTTGCCACTCACTTACCCCCATGCCCTCCAACGCAACCTTGAACGTCTCTTTGACGCCCGAATTGACTGCCCTCATCGCTGCCAGGGTGGCTTCGGGCCGCACCCGCTCCGGCAAAGACGAGCGCAGCCTCCATGCTCGATAGCCCTCCCGCCCTGATCCCGGACTTTCTCCAGGGCGGAGGAGAGATGAGTGCGCTCATCCGCTCCTATGAGTGGAGCAGCACCTCGATTGGCCCGCTCTCCGGATGGCCGCAGAGCCTGCGCACCACCGTCAGCATCATGCTGTACTCCCCTGTCCCCATGGTCCTGCTCTGGGGGGCGGACGGGGTGATGATCTACAACGATGCCTATACGGTCTTTGCCGCGGGTCGGCATCCGCGCCTGCTCGGTTCCAGGGTTCTGGAGGGCTGGCCCGAGGTGGCAGACTTCAACGCCAACGTCATGCGGGTGGGATTGGCGGGAGGCACGCTGTCCTACCGCGACCAGAAACTGACGCTCTTTCGCTAGGGCGTCCCCGAGCAGGTCTGGATGAATCTCGACTACAGCCCGGTGCTCGGCGAGAGTGGTCAGCCCGCCGGCGTGCTCGCCATCGTGGTCGAGACCTCCGAGCGGGTGCTGGCCGAGCGTCGCATCGCCCAGGAAGGTGAGCGCCTGCGCGAGATGTTCGAGCAGGCGCCCGGCATCATGGCAATGCTCAGAGGGCCCGATCACGTTTACGAGTTGGTGAATGCCGCCCAGCTGGAACATGTCGGGGGCCGGGACCTGATCGGGAAGCCCGTTCGCAAAGCGCTGCCCGAGCTTGAGGGCCAAGGCATCATTGAGCTTCTCGATGAGGTCTACGCAACCGGAAAGCCTTACGTCGGCCACCACAGGCCGGTGAAGGTCCAGCAGCAGGCCGGTGCGGCGCCCGAGACCCGTTATGTCGACTTCGTGTACCAGCAAGGATGCACAGGGCAAGGTCACAGGCATCTTTGTCCAGGGGCATGATGTGACCGAGCACGTTCAGTCGCAGCTTGCCTTGCGTGAGAGTGAGGCTCATCTCTCGGCGATCTGCGCCCAGGCAGCGGCGGGGCTCGTGGAAACCGACCTCTCGGGCCGCTTTCTGCAAATGAACGACCGGTACTGCGAGATCGTGGGACGCACGCGCGAGGAGCTCCTGAGCGGCCTGCGGATGCAGGACATCACCCATCCGGACGACCTGCCGCGAAACGTGAGCCAGTTTCAGACAGTACCTCGGACCGGAGAAGCATTCGAGATTGAGAAGCGTTATCTGCGCCCGGATGGCCGAACTATCTGGGTCAGGAACGCGGTGTCGCCGATTTATGACGGTGCCGGTCAGCCGCGGGCGATGGTGGCGGTAAGTCTCGACCTCACTGCGAAGAAACAGATGGATGCGGCGCTGCGCGAGAGCGAGGCGCGTTTGGCCGCGATCTTCGCGCAGGCCTCTGTCGGCCTGTCGGAGATCAGCCCCGAAGGGCGCTTCCTCCGGGTAAACGACGAGTTGTGCCGCATCTTCGGGCGCTCCAAGGAGGAGTTGCTGCAGCTCGGAATCTTGGACGTGACCGTCGCGGCTGACGTTCCGCCGATTCTGCTAGCGATTTCACAGGCTCTAGCACTACTTTGGCACTTTCATCAGTGAGCCGAGGGTGAA
>NZ_JAJATX010000079.1 GCF_020866965.1 Microvirga roseola | reverse complement strand
GGCCGGGTTGACCCGAACCGTGGGAGCGGGCTGGCGCACCACGATCTCGGCGTCGTCCTGGGCCTGCATGCGCTGGCCTTGGGCCATCTGCTGCTGGCCCTGCGTGGCGCCGACCTGGGCCGGAGGCAGTGCGTTCTGGATCTGCTGGATTGACTGCAGATGCTCGCGCAGGGTCGGAACCGTCTGCTGGGCGAACTGCTGGAGCTGCTGGTTGTCGCCGTTCTGCGCATATTGCTGGAAGAGGTTGACCGCGTTGCGGTGCGCCGTCACCTGCATCTGCACATAGGCGCGGTCAAAGCCCTGACCCGATGCGCTCTGCAGCGTCCGCAGCATCTGCTGATGCTGCTGATCGAGGTTCGACGGAACCGAAACGCCATCGATATTCTGCACGACCGACTGCAGCCGCTCGGTGGCCTGCGTATGATCCTGGATCATGCGCTGTGCAAACTGGCGGACGCGGTCGTTCTGGGAGCGCTGCTGTGCGAGCCGGCTCGACTCGATTTCGAACATGTTGCTCACGGCAGCCCTGTTCACGAAATCGGAGGCCTGCATCTGCCCGGCCTGAGCGGACTGAGCCTGCGTCCTCTGCTGCTGGGATTGATTGCCGGTCTGGGCCATCGCAGCCACCGGCATAAGCGCGGTGGATGCAAGGATCGCCATCAAGCGAAGCTTCATTGCCTATCTCCTGTACCAATCGATTCTGTTCCCCGGCCGGGAGGCAGAACGGATCCGGATCCGTTCATCCCGGAGACGCGGATTTTCTGGAGCCGCGAAAGGCAGCTCCCCTTTGCTGAGCGGGCTCTTCGTCGCCGAAGACCTCTGTCTCATAGCGCACCAAGTCGCGGATGGTTCCGGGAACTCTTTTGGATTCTGAATTGCGGAGCGCGAGAAAAGTGCAGGCATGAGAAAGTCCCCGCACCGTGCGAACGCTGCGGGGGGCGGGGCAGAGAATGTTGGAAACTCTGAACCTCTACGGGTTATTTCCGCCTTTGCCCGGTTGCGGCGGAGCCTTGCCGACGCGCGCAGGATCCGTGCCCTGCGGAGCATCGCCGGCGGGCTTTGCTTCGTCCGGGTCCGTCAGCTCGTGGTTCGGTGGTTCGCGGGCGGGCTGCTCATGCGGCGGAGGGCCCGCCACCGATGTTCCACCCATGTATGACGGCGGGTCGCTGGCCGGGAACGACTGCTCCGAGCCGGTATCGACCAGATCGTCCTCTTTCTTTTTCGCACCCATTGGTGATCTCCCATTCTGAAGAGCCTGGCATCCAATAACTGAATGCGGCTACGCTCCAGGTGTTCAGGCTTGGCGGGAAAAAAACCGAAATCTGTGTTGGGGAACTCAGCCGAAGGAGGTGCCTCCCGAAGGTGCAACAAAGCATGGCCGCTGCGGTTATCCGCTACGCTACCGGCTCGCGGGGAGCCGCAGGCAGCCGGCCCGTCGGATGCTCATCATCCCTGCAGGAAGGTCGATGCGATATGGCTCACGGAAAGGTCTATGCGGCCGTGGCCGCTGTTGCAGCGCTCTTGAGCGTGCCGGCCGCCGCTCACAGCTGGTACCCACCCTGGTGCTGCAGCGATCACGACTGCCGCGAACTGACGGAGGCCAAGGGCGAAATCGTCACCGAGAGCCTTGAAGGCTGGACGCTCTGGGACGGCCGCGTGATCGCCCGCCGGACGGCCAGATCGTCGCCGGACATGAAATTCCATCTCTGCGAGGAGCCTATGTCCAAGGCGATCGTCTGCTTCTTCGCGCCGCCCGGAGCCACGTAGCGGCGCGCTTTCGCATTGTGCGGTTCGCCCAAAGCCTTCAAACTCCCGAGATCGTTTGTTCCGAGATCGTTTGTTCTATGTGGGAGCCGGGAATGGGACGAAGCCGCAGCATCCTCGCCGCCTTCATTCTGTTGACGGCCACGTATCTGGGCGTCGCGGCTCAGGAGGCGGGGCGCGGAGCCGATGTGGCGACGCCGCCCGGCCTGCCGGCCATCGGCAAGTGGATGCTCACCACGTCCGGCACGCCGTCCGATTGGCTCGGGGAGGTCTTCGAAGGCAGACACCTGCGCGAGCCGATCAATGTCATCATCGTCGATGAGGGCGCCGCCGATGCCCAGGAGGCGAAGACGCGATTGCTGCAGGCGGCCGCCAAGGCGGGCTATCCTATCCGCTTCGGCCACTCGACCGGATACCAGGGGCATATCGGCGGGCAGCTTTATGGGCAGCTCCCGCAGGGGCGGGACGATGCCTTCTCCAATGACGTGTTCGAGGTCAGCAACAACCATGGCCGGATCTTCGGTCCGCACCGGATGGGGGATGCTTTTGTCTTCACCGGCGCCTTCAGCCGCGAGGCGGTGGATCCCTTCCGCTCGCCGGGGCACCGCTACGCGTCCTTCAACCGGGCGCGGGATGATTTCACCCAGCGCCTCGACCGCCGCACGCCGTACCGGGTGAGCGGCTTCGTCAATCTCGACAACGCGCTCCTGAACGACCCGAAGCTCACGACCGGCGATCACGACGGCCTCGCGGTCCTGGTCAGGCGGGCGGAGTAGGGCCGGGGAGGACCGCCTTCGAACCCGTCAAGGAGGCCTAGCCCGCCAGGAAACCCGCCAGCGCCTTCGGATCCACGTTGCCGCCGCTGATGATGATGCCGACGCGCTTGCCTGCGCAGGGCACGACACCGTTGAGCACGGCCGCGGAGGAAAGGCAGCCGGTCGGCTCCACCACGATCTTCATGCGCTCGACGAAGAAGCGCATGGCATCCACCAGCATCGCGTCCGAGACGGTCACGATATCCTCGACGAGGGAGCGGATGATCGGGAAGGTCTTGCTTCCGAGATAGGTGGTCTGCGCGCCGTCGGCGATGGTGGAGGGCACCGGGATCCTCACGATGGAGCCGGTGCGGAAGGATTGCTGGCCGTCATTGCCCGCTTCCGGCTCGACGCCGAAGACGCGGCATTCCGGCGAGAGCGCCTTGGCGGCGAGCGCGGAGCCCGCGAGCAGTCCGCCTCCGCCGAGGCAGACGAAGAGCATGTCGAGCGGGCCGACCTCCTCGAAGAGCTCCTTCGCGGCGGTGCCCTGGCCGGCGATCACGTCGTCGTGGTCGTAAGGAGGAATGAGGGTCAGCCCCCGCTCCGCCGAGAGCCTGCGCCCGATGGCCTCCCGGTCTTCCGTATAACGGTCGAAGAGAACCACCTCGCCGCCATAGCCCTTGGTGGCGGCGACCTTCATCGCCGGTGCGTCCTGGGGCATGATGATGACCGTGGGCACGTTCTGGAGCTGGCCCGCGTAGGCGATGGCCTGGGCGTGGTTGCCCGAGGAGAAGGCGACCACTCCACGCCGCTTGGCGTCCTCGGGCAGCCGGGCGATGGCGTTGTAGGCGCCGCGGAACTTGAAGGCGCCGCCCCGCTGCAGGTTCTCCGCCTTGAAGAACAGGGTTGCGCCGGTCCGGGCGTCGGCGGTGCGGGAGGTGAGCACGGGCGTGCGATGCGCGATGCCTTCGATGCGCCCGGCCGCTGCGACCACGTCGTCATAGATCAGGGCAGGCGAGGGGGCGTGGGAATGATCTTGGGTCTGCGCACTCATGGTTCGTTCACCGCTTCCGGGGGCCATGCCAGCTTGGTATCGCCCAGGGCTTCCCAGGTCCAGCCCAATCCTCCCGATGGCGCAAACGGAGACGTGTCCTGCTCCGGCGGAACGTCAAGCTCGCCTAATCGTTCATTGGTGAGGCGAGCAAACGAGAGGAGCGTGACATGGACCTTTGGCAGATGATTCAGAACGACCAGGCAAACATTCTGGAGCTTTGCCGAGAGATCCAGCACGCCACGAACAGCGGGACCAACAGCCGGGCCGACCTGTTCGAGGACCTCGATACCGAGATGGAGCGGCATCTGAGGGCGAAGGAGAACGTCCTCTATCCGGCGCTCGCCCGCGAGCCGCGCACCCGCGGCTACCTTCCGGAGCTCCAGCAGGAAATCGACGAGATCCGCGACGGGCTCGATGACCTGTCGGGCGCACGCGACAAGGGCAGCCACCGCTGGGCGATGGACTTCCAGGAGGTGGCGAGCACGATCAGCCTCTACTTCAGCCTCGAGGAGAATGGCATCCTGACCGTTGCCAGGGGGTCGATCCAGGGCCAGGAAGCAGAGGAGTTGCGGCGCGCTTATGAGCGCGAGAAGCTCGCATCCCTCGAGGCCAACCGCTGGCACATGCCGCAATCCATGATGCCGAGCCGCTACGGTTTCTCGACCACGACGGTCCTGGGCGCTCTCGCCGGCATTGCCGCCATCGGAGCCGCAGCCTTTGCCTGGCGCAAGACCCGGCACAGCCACCCCTCCAACAACTACCGCTATGTAGAGCAGACCGAGATGCCGCCGAGCTCTCCGTTCCCCATCAGCCGGAGCGGGGTCTATGAATCGGGCGGCATGACATCGTCCGGGCGCTCGGGCCGCATGACGGCCTCGGCAGGCGCAGGGCAGGGCGGCGCCGACATGGTGCATGGCACGGCCTCCCACGCAGGCGCACAGGATGCCCAGAGCGATACCTCCTGGTTCTCCTCGGCCAATCCGCCCTCTGCACCGTCAGGGCTCTCTACGGGCCTTCAGCCGGGCGGCGTTGCTCCCGGCGGCGGGCCGGGCGCCACTGCAGGCTCCATCGGGACCGGCGGCGGACAGACGGAGAGCCGGGACACGGGCTCCCTGAAGCGGGACGGCCGCTGAGGACGCTGCCCAAAATATCAGCGGCGGCGGGTAGTTCGGCAGCAGAACTTTCCAAGCTTCCCAAGGTTGACCTTACAGGCTGGTGGGCTCGCGAAGCGGTTCCCTTGATCTGGAGGTCAGCATGGAACACAAGCCTCTGTCCGAACTCAGTACCGTCGCCGATCTGAAGCCTTCGATGCAGCCCAAGGTGCTGTCGAAGCGCGAACGCCTGGACCGCTGGGCCGAGCTCCTGGAACGGGAGCCCGACCGCATTCTCCACACCCTTGAAGAGATCGAGTGGAAGCCGAAGGCGGAGCGCCGGGCGCTGCGCGCCGACAACTCCGCCCTGACGGTTGCCTTCAACGACCCGGTGCTGCGGACGGCGGGTCTCGAAAGCGACCGGTTCGGAGATGCAGTCCGCTTCTTCCAGATCACGGAGCATGAGGCTCATATCGTCCTGTGCTCGTGTCACGGCGGCGAGTTCATGCGCTCCGACGAAGCGGCCCGGCGCGTGCGCGGCATCCGCTCGCCGAGCCTGTGGTCGCTCTATTTCGGCTGGTTCTCCTACCGCTGAAAAAAGCGGGGCGCGACACCCCCGGCGCCGCGCCCCGCATCTGGCACTGCATGGAAGCAGCCCTGATCAGGCAGCCCTGACTCCTGAGAGGAAGGAGGCGACCTCTTCGTTCAGGTGGCTTGAATATTCCGCGAGCTCACGGGCAGCCCCCAGCACTTGACCGGCGGCGTCGCCTGTCTCTCCCGCGCCTTGGCGCACGTCCTGGATCGCGTGGGTGACCTGCTGGGTCCCCTGCGCGGCCTCCTGCACGTTGCGCGCGATCTCCTGGGTCGCCGCACCCTGCTGCTCGACGGCAGCCGCAACCGAAGTGGAGATCGTGGACATCCGGGCGATGATCTGACCGATCTCGTGCACGGCGTCGACCGCACCTTCCGTGGCCTGCTGGATCTCCGCAATCTGCGCGGCGATCTCGTCGGTTGCCTTGGTGGTCTGGGAGGCGAGGGCCTTCACTTCGCTCGCGACCACCGCAAAGCCCTTGCCGGCCTCTCCCGCGCGCGCCGCCTCGATGGTGGCGTTGAGCGCGAGAAGGTTGGTCTGCGAGGCGATGGAGTTGATCAGCGCAACGACCTCGCCGATCTTCTGCGCGCCTGCGGACAGGGCCTTGACGGTCGCATTCGTCCGCTTCGCCTTCTCCACGGCCTGCCCGGAAATGCTCGTCGACTGCGATACCTGAGAGGCGATGTCGCGGATGGAAACCGAGAGTTCTTCCGTCGCCGCGGCGACGGTCTGCACGTTGGACGAGGCCTGTTCGGCGGCGCCCGCGACATGGGTCGACTGCTGATTCGTCTGCTGGGCGACGGAGGTCATGGACTGTGCGGTCGCCTCCATTTCCGTCGCGGCCGAGGCGAGGCCCTGCGTAAGCGCCGAGATGTTCGCCTCGAAGCGCTTCGTCAGCTCATCGAGCCGCTGGGCCCGCAGCATCTTGGCGTCGCTCTCGGAGGCCATCGCTTCGTCCGCCGCCTGTTTGGCGATGAGCGCGTCCTTGAACATCTGCACGGCCCGCGCCATCACGCCGACTTCGTCGCCGCGCTCCTGGTTCGCCACGTCCACGGTGAGATCGTTCTGAGCCAGCCGGCCCATGGCGGTGCTCAGGGACAGGATCGGACGGGAGATCGCGCGCCCGATGGTCCAGGCTACGAGACCGATGATCGTCAGGATGAGGGCGATGGCGATCCAGGTGACCTGGGTCGTGAGGGCGGCAGCCTCCTTCATGCCTTTCTGCGCCTTGGCGTATTGTTCGGCGGCGGCCTCCATGACCTTGAGGATGAGCGGCTCGATCCGGGCGAAGCTTGCCGAAACGGCTTCCATATCGGCAGCGAGCTCGGTGCTGGTCTTCATGTATTCGGCGAAGTTCAGCTGGTAGTCCGCCATCAGGCGCTTCACGGATTCCTGCGTCTGCTGCGGAATGAGTCCACCGCCGAGGGTCGCCATGAAGTCGCCGGCGCTCTTCTCCATGTCCGCGCCGTAGCGGGCGTTGCGGTGGATCATGAAGTCCTTCTCATGCCGGCGCATCTTGGTGAGGATCTCGCCGAGATAGACATCGCCGACTTCCGGCAGCTTGGTCTCGACAGCCTCCGCCGACGCGCGGAGGGTTGCCTTCAGGCCCGTATCCTCGCTGGACCCAAGCTTCCGGTCCATGGCGACGGATTTGCTGAAATGAGACTTGTAGGCGGCAAATCCGTCCTGAATTCCGGCCAGCACCGGCTCGAGGCTCGCCAGCTCCCGGAACTGCGCGAGAGGTTCGCGAATCTGCAAAAGGTCGGTCTCGAAGGTCTTCGCCAGTTTCGCATGCCGCTCGACGTACTTGTCCTCATGCCGGAGGAAGAAGTTCTTCTCGGCGCGGCGCATCTGAAGGATCTCGATATTCACCTTGGCCGTCAGTTGCTGCAGCCTGTCGGCGGCATCGAGCGAGACCTGATAGCGGGCGACGGTGTTTTGACCGACGGCATAGATGCCCGCGACCGACAGAAGTCCGCCGACGGCGACAACGCCGATCAGTCCGATCTGAATTCGCAGGCCAAATCGCGACAGTAAAGAACTCAAGGCTGATTCCCCCGAAAACTTATTTTGGGAAGTAATAGCGGGGCCAATCCTACCGAATTGCTAATGTGGCAAAGCAGAAGCCAAAATTCCTACTGAGTTGCTACATGATAACATGTGTCTGGCAATGGTCGGAGCGATGGAAAACGGAAGCGGACCAGTTGCACAGCCGAAACAAAGGGTGTTATGCATTCTGCATTCGACAGGGGTGCTCCGTATCGCCGGGGCTGAGATGACGGTGCAAACCGTCGGACCCTCAAGCTGATCTGGGTAATGCCAGCGGAGCGAGGTGACGATGTTTTCCGGAGCACAGGTCTCTCTTTATCCGATGACCGACAATTTCGTCGGCATCATCCTTCAAGCCATCGACGCGCTCGAGCCCTATCGCTCGACCTTCAGGATCGAGACGGACGACATCTCGACGCTGCTCGTCGGTCCTCCCGACCAGCTCTTTCCGGCCATGCGCGATCTCTTCGTTGCGGCGGCAGGGCAGGGCATTCACTGCGTTCTTGCCGCAACTGTGTCGCGTGGCTGTCCGGGTGAGCCCGACGATCCGATCTGCACCCCGATCAACGATTCCAGCCACGAGAAACCGCTGGCCGAGCGCATCGCCATGGCCGTCGAGCGCGTGTCGGCAGCGCCGAAGACAGGCCAGATCGTCGCCGCGCAATTCTCGCTCTACCCGCTTGGCAGCGGCCACCACATGGACGAGATCTACGGCTGCATCGACTTTCTCAAGCAGTCCGGCGTCTTCGACAGATCGAAGAACTTCTGCACCAAGCTGCGCGGCGATGCGGGACCGGTCTTCGCGACACTGAGCGAGGCCTTCCTGCGCTTCGGCTCGCCCCAGGGCCATGTCGCCCTCGATCTCAAGGTCTCGGCGAACAGCCCGACCGCTGCGTAACGACTCACACAATCCACTCTTCATTCTGGAGGCTGCCATGCCCGACAAACGAGGCTGGACCTTGAGGGAAACCCTCATCGTCACCGTACTGGGTGCTGTATTCGCCGTGCTTTATCTCGGCTGGGTTCAGGTCTGGCTCATTGCGCAGGCGATCTTCGGTCCCGTGACCATGGATGTGGTCATGGGGTTCTGGTTCGTCGTTTCCATCGTGGCGGCATCGATCATCCGCAAGCCCGGCGCCGCCTTCGTGTCGGAGGTCCTGGCTGCCGGAGTGCAGATCCTGCTCGGGAGTCCCGCCGGATTGCTGCTCCTCGTGACCGGTGCGGTTCAGGGTGCAGGCGCGGAAGTCGTATTCGCCGCAACCCGCTGGCGGAATTATTCCTTGCCGGTCCTGATGGCCGCGGGCGTGGGCGCTGCGATCTTCTCCTTCATCTACACCTGGATCCGTTTCGATTACGGCGCGCTGGAGCCCGGGCTTCTGCTCGTAATGTTCGTCCTGCGCTGCCTGAGCGGCGCGGTGCTCGGCGGCTGGCTCGGTTACGTGATCGTGGAGGCGCTCTACAGGACCGGAGCGCTTGCGGGCCTGGCCATCGACCATGCTAAGCGATCCGCAGCCGCCTGACACGTCGCCTGCTGCTGAGTGGCGGGAGGTCGAGGTCTCCTATCCTTTCCCCAAGCAGCGTGCGGCGGGGCCTGTCAGCCTGTCGATCGGGCGCGGCGAGCGCGTGCTTCTTCTGGGGCCGTCAGGCTCGGGCAAGTCCACGCTCCTGCTGACGTTGACGGGCCTCATCCCCGGCAGTATTCCGGCATCGGTGGACGGAGAGATCCGCCTCTTCGGAGAGGACGCCGCGAAAAGGAAAGCCTGGGACTGGGCCTCTCACGTGGCGCAGTATTTCCAGGATGCGGACCAGACGCTCTGCGGCATGCGGGTCGAGGACGAGCTCGCCTTTCCCCTCGAGAACCGGGCGCTACCCGAGGACCGGATCGCAGCGCATGTCACTTGCATCATGCAGCGCGTCGGGCTGCCGGACACCTGGCGCAACCGCCGCTCGACGACCCTGTCCGGCGGCGAACGGCAGCTCGTCGCGCTGGCGGCGACGCTGGTGCAGGATGCGCCGCTCTTCGTGGCCGACGAACCGACGGCTCACCTCGCGCCCGAGGCGGCAGGTCGCCTTCATGCGTTGTTGACGGAGGACGGCCCGGACAGAAGCGTCCTGATCGTCGATCACAGGCTGGAGGGCCTCATTCATTCTGTCGACCGCATGGTGGTTCTCGGTCGCGACGGGAGCATCATCGCCGAGGGACATCCGCGAAATGTCTTCCGCGAGAGGCGCGATCTTCTGATTTCCCAGGGCATCTGGTGTCCTGTGTCGTGCGCACTCGATGCGCACCTGTCGGAGGCAGGGCTGGAGCCGCCCGTCGCGCCCCTCTCGGTCGAGGAAGCCCTCGCGCATCTCGATCCCGAAGCTGCGCCGCGAGAGGATCTCGCAAAAGCCCGTCCCGCTGTGGAGGCCTTCGTCGCCGCGTCGACGCCATCGACATCCGATGCCGCATCGATCGGTCCGGCGCTGGTGGAATTGAGGGCGGCCGAGTGTGCGCCGTTCCTTGGCCCGACGGTGTTGCGCGACATCGATCTGACCGTTCATGAGGGCGAGATCCTCGGCGTCCTCGGCGCGAACGGGGCAGGGAAGTCCACGCTCGGCCTGTGCCTGTCGGGTCTTCTGCCGCTCAAGGCCGGGCGGCGGAAGGGAGCGCCGGGCGGCGTCGCCTTCCAGCGGCCCGAGAACCAGTTCACCGGCGGCACGGTGATCGAGGAGGTTCTCTCCGCCATGCCGCGCGGGATGAACAAGGCGGAGAAGGCCGAGCGCGCAGCCCGCGCCCTCGCGGATTGGGGGCTGGCCGGGTTCGAACTCCGCCACCCGCTCGAACTCTCGCAGGGCCAGAAGCGAAAGCTCGTCCTGGCGACGCTCACCGCCTCCGACCGCTGGCCCTTGCTGATCCTGGACGAGCCGATGGCAGGGCTCGATGCGCGCGGCGTCGCGACCCTCGTGGCGGAAATCCGGATGCTGCGCGACAGGGGGCGTGCGGTGGCCGTGATCACGCATGACATGGATCTCGCCCTGCGGCTGTGCCCGCGCTCCATCGTGGTCGGGGAGGGAAAGATCCTGGCCGATGGTCCCACACGGCAGCTGATGCAGGATTGCGCGCTTCTCAAGCGTGCAGGCCTGGCGGAGCCGTCATGCGCCGGGGCGGTGCGATGGCTGAAGCGGGTCGCGGCATGCTGAAAGCGCTCAACCCGCTCGGCAAGCTTGTCGTCTGCTTCGTGTGGCTCGCCGCATCGGTGCTCGTCTTCGATGCGCGATTCCAGCTGGCGGCGATCCTCATTCCAAGCCTTGCGCTCATCGTCCTCAACCGCACGCCGCCGCTGGTCGTGCTGGCGCTGATGGTGCCCTTCAGCCTCTTCGGCTTCGGCTTTCTGACCACATCCGTGCTCTTTCGCCAGGAGAGCGATTTCGCCTTGCGCATGGCGGGCGAGTCGCCACTCGCGTCGCCCGCCTTCTCGGCGGGCGTCACCCTGTTCCTGCGTGCGCTCGCCTGCGGCATGATCTCGGCCTTCTTCGCGCTCACCACCGATCCTGGCGCGCTGGTGCGGGCGCTGATGGTCCATGCCCGCCTGCCGCCGCGGATCGGCTATTCGCTGTTTGCGGCCATGCAGCTCGTGCCGGACCTGGCGGCGGAGGCGCAGCAGATGCGCTATGCCCGGGCCATGAAGTCCGGACGCCGCCTGCGGCGTCTGCCGGGACCGGGGGAGCTCGTCAGCCTCGTGATTCCGCTCCTCGCCTTCGCGATCCGCCGCGCGGGGCGGACGGCGATCGCCATGGAGGCGCGCGGCCTGGCCCCCGACGCGCCGCGCACGATCACGCAGGCGCCGGTCTTTCGCAGGCGCGACGCAGCCTTCGTACTCGTTGCGCTCGCCGCATTGCTGCTGTGCGGCATCGCGGTGGTGGTCGATCCGGCATCCTGACCCAGATATGTTCGCTCGCATTCCGTCCACTCCGGTGCTTCAGGCGACATGAACGACGTCACGATCATGAAGATCTCCCGCTGGGCCGCGTGCCTCCTGCTGGCGAGCGTTGCGGTCTTCACCCTCGCTCCGATCGGGTTCCGGCCCGACAGCGGCCTGCCGCCGCCGGTGGAGCGCTTCGCCGGCATCGCGCTCATCACGACCCTGTTCTGCCTCGGCTATCCCCGCTACCGCCTCGCCATCGTGGCCGTGATGGTGGTGGCGGTGGGAGCGATGGAGGTGGCGCAGGACATGATTCCCGGCCGCCACGGCAAGTGGTACGACCTGATCGTCAAGGAGAGCGGCGTGCTGCTGGGAGCGGCACTGGCCTTTGCGGCCAGCGGCGTCACGGGCCGCCTCCAGCGCCGCCGCCCGCGCGGGGAATCCGCCTGCTGACGAAGCCGCGGCGTTAGGAAATGAGCCGCGGCCTGCCGCGGGCCTGCCATGTCATCGCCACATCCGCAGCTTAGCAGGGGTACTTCCTTCGAGACGCATTCGCGAGAGATCCCATGCACATTGGAGACCTTCGGCGAGCCCGCAGCGCTCGCTTCCTCTGGCTCCGCCGGGCCGCCTTCGGCGCCCTGTTCGTGACCCTGACGGGCGGGCTCACCGTGGCCGCGCAGCAGATCCTGCCGTCGCTCCAGGAGCAGGCGCCCCCCGCCGAGCAGGCCGCCGCCGCTCCCGCCCCGGTGCAGGTCGCAGACGCTCAGCCCATGGCCGCCCCGGTATCCGTCCTGCCCGCGCCCGAAATCAGGGTCCCGGCCGAGCCCGCGCCGGAGCCTCAGCCTTCGCCGGACATGCAGGCCGCCGCGCCGGAACCTCTAGCCACGCCCTCGCCGGAGCCCGAAGCGCCCGCCGAGGAGCCCGCTGCGGCGCAGGCCGCCGCGCCGGCCCTGCCGGAGGTGAACCGCACCGGGACTACCGTTCCCGCGCCCACGGACGGCCTCGTCGATCTCAACACCGGCTCCTTCGAGGAACTCAACACGCTGGAAGACGGAGGCCCCATCGGTCGCGCCATCATCAATGCCCGTCCCTACGCCTCGGTGGAGGAACTGGTGACAAAGAAGGTGCTGCGCCGCACGGTCTATGAGGCGATCAAGGACCAGGTCACCGTCAACTGAGGGCAGGCGGACGCCGCCCCGGCGCGAACGAGCCTCGCGGGAGGCGAGGGCAGCCCCCTCCCGCGAGCCGTCGTCCTCCGTCCGGCCCTGCGGGTCGCTCCCCGGCCGTACATCCTACTCCGTCAGGTCCGTCGCCATCCCGCGCCATCGCGCGTACCCTTGGCCGGTGACCATCGAGGGGGAGGGACGGATGCGCATCGCCTGTGCCATTGCCGTCATTCTGACAGCCGGCCTGTCGCTGCCCGCCTCGGCGCAGGAGCGCCGGAAGCCGCTCTCGCCGGAACGGGAGGCGCAGAGGGAGCTCTGTAGGCAGGAATCCCGCCGGGCCTACAAGGTGAGAGGCAACGGCGTCACGCGCAGCGAGGCGCTTCACGCGAGCATGAGGGAGGCGAGGCGGGCCTATGTCCGCGCCTGCATGCAGCGCGCCAGGGCCGCCGCCCGGTAGTCGGGCCCCACACGCCCCGGTTTTCGCCAGTCTCCGGCGCGACTGCCGTAGAGGAGGCTGCGGCGAACTCTGGGCCGCTCAAGTGCTCCGAGGCGAATACCGTCTGGTCTTTAAGTATAATGAAAGAGAGACCCGCCGGGCACTTGCGTAAAGCGTAGCCGGTTCATTACTCTCCATGAAAACGGGCAAAAGCCCGATGGAGGAATTGCTGATGTCCCAGACGGCCCGCATGGAGGCGTTGATCAATATTCGGACGGCCCTCGGCCTGTCGCAGGCGGGCATGGCCTACCAGCTCGAAATGACGATCCGGGAGTACCAGGCCCTGGAATGGGGCGAGCGCGAGGTCCCGAACGTCTATCTCTGGGCCGCCGAGCGGCTGGCCATGGGGCAGGCCGTCCATGAAAAGGACCCCCGCATCGCCCCCGCCGCCATCCGCCAGGAAGCCCTCATGCTCGCCCGGATGAGCGGGGCGGGGTAGGGGCGGCGCTGCATCCTTATTAGGGCGTCGAGGCTGTCAGCGCCTGGACCGCACTCTTTTGCCCGTGCGTGTACGCACTTGGCGCATAGCTTTTGCTCTATTCGGAAAGGATCCGAATTGCTGTTTAGGTGCCCAGGAGAGGACTAGCTCCTTGCGCGATTAAGTTATTGCCGCATAGAGGTTTTTACCGGGTACCATGTGAATTTGTTGAGCAGCGATGTTGTACTGCGCTTCGCTCGCTTTGGCAATCAAGGTGCGTTCCAAGCAGGTTGGTGGGTTGAAGAAGGCATCGGCGAGTTTACATAGGTCCCCTGAACTGCAAAGTTCGCTNCACGCCACAATGTCAAGGTCATTGGCCAAGGGGAGCAGCCTATGCTCTTCGCCCATGGCTATGGCTGCGATCAGAACATGTGGCGCTTCATCACCCCCGCCTTTGAGGGCCGGTACAAGATCATCCTCTTCGATCATGTGGGGCACGGGCAGTCGGATGGCTCTGTCTTTGACCAAACAAGGTACGGCGCACTCGATGGTTACGCTGACGACGTGCTGGCGATCTGCCTTGAGCTGGACCTGAAGGACGTAATCTTCGTCGGCCACTCAGTCAGCGCCATGATGGGGGTTCTGGCCGCATACGGGAGCCGGAGCGGTTTGACCGTTTGATCCTCATTGGCCCGTCACCACGTTACATCAACGATGGCGAGTACGTTGGAGGGTTC
>NZ_JAJATX010000035.1 GCF_020866965.1 Microvirga roseola | reverse complement strand
CCCTTCCCCTCCGATGGCTGCGCCATCTCCGGCCGGGAATGACACGCTCCCGGAATCACCGGTGCGGACGCCTGCCGCTGAGAGAATCTAGGCCAGTGTCCCGTGCAGGTCGTACTCGTCCGAGCTTTCGATCTTCACGTCCACGATCTCGCCGGGCTTGAGCGCGCGGTTGGCGGCCACGTAGACAGCGCCGTCGATCTCCGGGGCGTCGTACTTCGTGCGGCCGGTGGCGACCGTCGCACCGGGCTCGTCGATGATGACGGGAAGCGTCCTGCCGACCTTGGCCTTGAGGAGCTTGGCGCTGACCTTCTGCTGGGTCTGCATGAAGCGGTGCCAGCGCTCCTCCTTGACCTCCGCCGGAACCTGCCCGGCAATGTCGTTGGCGGGCGCGCCCTGGACCGGCTCGTACTGGAAGCAGCCGGCGCGGTCGATTTTCGCTTCCTTCAGCCATTGCATCAGGAAGTCGACATCCTCTTCCGTCTCGCCGGGGAAGCCGACGATGAAGGTGGAGCGGATGGCGAGATCCGGGCAGATCTCGCGCCACTTCTTGATGCGCTCCAGGGTCTTCTCCTGGTTGCCGGGGCGGCGCATGGCCTTCAGAACGCTCGGTGAAGCGTGCTGGAAGGGAATATCGAGGTAGGGGAGGATCCTGCCCTCCGCCATGAGCGGGATCACCTCGTCCACATGCGGGTAGGGATAGACGTAGTGCATGCGGACCCACATGCCGAGTTCGCCCAGCTCCTTGCCCAGCTCGTAGAAGCGGGTGCGGACCTCCCGGTCCTTCCACAGGCTCGGCTGGTACCTGATGTCGAGGCCGTAGGCGCTGGTGTCCTGCGAGATGACCAGCAGCTCCTTGACCCCGGCCCTGGCGAGCTTCTCTGCTTCGCGCAGCACGTCGCCGATGGGACGGCTGACGAGATCGCCGCGCAGCTTCGGGATGATGCAGAAGGTGCAGCGATTGTTGCAGCCTTCCGAAATCTTCAGATAGGCGTAGTGGCGCGGCGTCAGCTTCACGCCCTGGGGCGGAACCAGGTCCACGAAGGGGTCATGGGCGGGGGGAGCCGCCTGATGCACCGCTGAGACCACCGACTCGTAGGCCTGCGGCCCGGTGATGGCCAGAACGTCCGGGAACTGCTGGCGGATCTGCTCGGGCTCGGCGCCCATGCAGCCGGTCACGATCACCTTGCCGTTCTCGGCCATGGCCTCGCCGATGGCCTCGAGGGACTCGGCCTTGGCGCTGTCCAGAAACCCGCAGGTGTTGACGATGACCACGTCGGCCCCGTCATGCTGCTTCGTCAGCTCGTAGCCCTGAGCGCGCAGCTGGGTGATGATCCGCTCGGAATCGACCAGGGCCTTCGGGCAGCCCAGGGACACGAACGAGACTTTCGGCGCGGGAGCATTCATCCGCGAGATCCACTTTCAACCTTGACCGATAGAGACATACAGAGGCGTCCGCCTCGCACCGTGCAGGCGCGAATTTCCGGGGGCGGAGGGGCGTGTGTGCCGCCTTCATGTGGTCAATGTCTCAAAAGGTTCAACAAGGCAAGTGCGATGGGCCGCCCCCAAGGTCACAGTCCCGTGCCGCCAAGCTGCGGGACCCGTCCGCATGCCGTTCAGGAAGAAAGGGCCGGCGGTCAGCGCTTGCGAAGCCGCTCGATGGCGTCGCGATGGGCGGCGGGATCGACGTCATAGACCTCGGCGAGGCGCTGGATCTCCGCCTGCCGGTCCTCGGCGGACAGACGCGGGTTCAGGCTGGCGATCGCCGCCAAGAACGAGGCGCCCGCAAGGACCGGGTCCCGGCGGATGGCGGTCTTCTCCCGCTCCTTCTTCTGCTCCGCCTTGCGCTCCTTGTAGGTCTCCAGCGGGCCGAGCGCCCGCACGGCCCGGTTTCGCAGCGCCTGGAGAGGCAGGTCATGCTCCTCGGCGATGTCCTTCAGCGCCTGCTCGATGTCCTCGCCGGCGACGAGAGCCTGCTCCAGTTCCTCAATGGCCGGAACGAATGGATCCATCATGTTCCCCCTGACATGGATGTGCACGAGTCAACGGGCGGTCGCGCTTTCGGTTCTCAAGAATCCGAGCCGGCTTCCACCAGGCTAGGAGGAAGCGCTGGAGCGGCATAGAGCAGCCCGTAGGTTGTCATCCTTGCGGTGCGACCGATATTCCCGAAACACGCCCGATGGCAGGCAGGAGATCGCAGAATGGCCGCACCGACTCTCGACCGCCCCGACCCTTATCTCTGGCTGGAGGAGGTCGAGAGCGAGGATGCGCTGGCCTGGGTTCGCATGCAGAACAGCCGCACGGAAGGCGTTCTCCGCGATGAGGCCTTCGAGGCCGACATGGCTGCGATCTACGAAATCTCGACACGGCCCGACAACATCCCCTTCGTGATCCGCCGGGGCGCGTATCTCTACAATTTCTGGCAGGACGCGACCCATGTGCGAGGCCTGTGGCGGCGCACGACCCTCGACGAGTACCGCAAGCCGGAGCCCGCCTGGGAAACGGTGCTCGACATCGATGCCCTTGCCCGCGAGGAGGTGGAGGACTGGGTTTGGAAAGGCTGCGGCACCTTCGAGCCCGAGCATCGTTTCGGCCTCGTGAACCTCTCCCGCGGCGGCGCGGACGCCACCGTGGTGCGCGAATTCGACCTCGTCGAGAAGCGTTTCGTCGAAGACGGCTTCATGTTGGCGGAGGCGAAAGGCGGAGCGACCTGGCACGATAAGGACACGCTCCTCGTCTCGACGACGCTGGGCCACAACTCCGCTACTGTCTCAGGCTACCCGCGCACCGTGCGCCGCTGGCGCCGTGGGACGGATTTCGCCGAGGTTCCCATCCTCTTCGAGGGCGAGGCCAGCGACGTCTACATTTCCGCTGCTGTCGACCGCGAGCCGGGCTTCGAGCGTGTGTTCTACCGCCGCCAGACGACGTTCGAGGAGGGCATCAGCTATCTGTCCCGGGATGGCGCGTCGCTCGCCATCGACCTGCCGCTCGATGCGCGCTTCGACGTCGAGCGCGACTGGATGCTCGTGAAGCTCAAGTCGGATTGGGCGCTGCCGCATCGCACCTATCCGGCGGATGCGCTCCTGGCGATCGGCTTCGAGCGCTTCCTCGCCGGCGACAGGGAGTTCGAGGTCCTGTTCGAGCCCGCTCCACGCCGCGTGCTCGGCGGGTTCTGGTGGGCGAAGTCGAAGCTCGTGCTCACCGTGCTCGACAACCTCGCGAGCCAGATCTGGCTGGCCCGGCCGGGGAGCCCGTGGCGCATGGAGCGTCTCGAGGGCCTGCCCGAAACGGCGTCCGTCGACGCTTTCCCGCTCGATGCGGGCCAGCTCGAACGTTCGGACGAGTTCCTCGTCTCGATCTCCAGCTATATCGAGCCGACGAAGCTCGCGCTCGTGGACGAGGAGGAGCGGATCGCGGTCCTGAAGGAAGCCCCCTCCGCCTTCGACGCTTCATTGCTCGAGGTGATGCGCCATGAGGCCGTCTCGGTCGATGGCGAGCGCATTCCCTATTTCGAGATCGGTCCGAAGGATCGGAACGGTCCGCGTCCGACCGTGCTCTACGGCTATGGCGGGTTCTCGGTCTCCCTGCGGCCCGGCTATCTCGGTGGCGTCGGGAAGGCCTGGCTTGAGCGCGGGAATGTCTGGGTCGTGGCCAATATCCGCGGGGGCGGGGAGTTCGGATCGGACTGGCACAAGGCCGGCATGCGCGAAGGCAAGCGGCTTTCCCACGACGATTTCGCCGCCATCGCCCGCGACCTCGTCGAGCGTGGCGTCACCACGGCGGAGCAGCTTGCGGCCTATGGCGGTTCGAACGGCGGCCTGCTCGTCGGCAACATGCTCACCCGCTATCCCGATCTCTTCGGGGGCATCTGGTGCACCGTGCCGCTCCTCGACATGCGGCGCTACACGCGTCTGCTCGCAGGCCCGAGCTGGGTGGCCGAATACGGGGATCCCGACAAGCCGGAGGACTGGAGCTACATGCAGGGCTTCTCGGCCTACCAGAACATCGATCCGGCGCAGTCCTATCCGCCGCTGCTCCTCGTCACCTCCCGGCGCGACGACCGCGTCCATCCCGGCCATGCCCGCAAGATGGCGGCAAGGCTGGAGGAGTTGGGACAACAGGTTCTCTTCTATGAGCCCGACGAGGGAGGGCACGGTGCAGCCAACAAGAAACAGGGGGCTTTTCTCTCCGCCCTGGGCTTTTCCTTCCTGAGAAGGACGCTTGTCGATAAGAAGCCCCTTCCGGAGAAGAGCGCCTAAACGAAAACTCTTCCTGAGTGCGGACCGCCTGCTCCCGAGGCATAGCTTTGGGAGCAAAAGGGGATGATTCGGGTTTCATCCGCTAGAGGCGGATTTTTGTGCATGTCGAAGAAGTCGAAAAATCTGGTCACCATCAATCACCTTCCGGGCCTCCTGCTCGCCAGCGAGGCCGAGTGCGAGAGATGGATCGCGGAGGGGCTGATCCCGGTCGCCGAGCGCCGACGGTTCCGGAAAGCGGGCCGCGTCGTCGAGGCCCCGATGCTCGATTCTGAGACTGTCGCCAAGCTTGCGACCGAGGTTCCCGCATGGCGGGAGCAGGACAGCGCCGGGCTGCGGCGCGACCGGAATGCCGATCGGCCCTCCTCCAGGCTGACGGATGGACACGGCGACGAGCACGCCCACCGACGCCGGCAGAGCATCCTTGCCGCCGTCCGGAAGAACACCAAGCTCTACGTGGCCGAGGATTTCCGCCAGGCCGAGCGTGGCCGTCACGGGAGGCGGCCACACCACGGCTTCAAGGAAAGGCAGGAGCGCATCTTCATAGGCTATCGCGCCGTCTTCGTGCAATCCATGCAGGTCCTCCCGGACGAGGCTCCGACCGAGATTGCCATCGAATACGCTTTCTCGGAACCGCTCGAGGTCGCTGCGGTCGTGCTCTCGCCGGCCCGGATCGGCCGCGATGAAATCGCGTCGGCCGCTGGGGTCCTCGAAGACCAGTTGGTCGCCGCGCGGGATGCGGCCCTTAGCTCCTGCGAGCAGGAGCTCGACGGATGGCGGGATGAGTTCGAGACCTACCTCGCCGCCTACGAGGATGAGACAGAGCGTGGCGCCATTCTCGGCGGCCTCAAGGCTGCCCTGGAAAGGCTCGAGCGGGTTCATGTCTCCGATCGGCGCGGGCCGGGGGAGGCCGGGCGCAAGCTGCGTCAGAAGCTCGACGACCTCCGCTCAAAGGCCACGGCAAGGCGGCTGCGCCACCTGCGCGAGGTGCAGATCCGCGAAGCTTCAGGCTACGAGCGCTATGCCGCCATCTTTCCCGTGGCCCGATCCCTCGAACGCCGCTTTCTGTTCCTCGCCGGGCCGACCAATTCCGGCAAGACTCATGAAGCGCTTCGCCTCGCACGCGAGGCGGATACGGCGGAGATCCTGTCTCCCTTGCGGCTCCTTGCGCTCGAGCATTACGAGCGCCTGAGCGAAAGCGGCCTGCCGGCCGGCATGATCACAGGCGAGGAGCGTGTTCATCCGGAGGGAGCGACCCATATAGCCCGCACCATCGAGACCCTGGACCTCCACCGCGTGGTGGATGTCTGCGTCATCGACGAAGTCCAGATGCTGGACGATCCCAGCCGCGGCTGGGCCTGGACCCAGGCGATCATCGGCGCTCCCGGGCGCCTCGTCGTCCTCACCGGCGCGCCTGAGGCCATTCCCTTGGTCGAACATCTCTTGGCCATGACCGGCGAGCCGCTGGAAGTGAGAATCCTCAAGCGCAAGGGCGATCTGCTCGTCGAGCGCTCGCCTGCCAATCTCAACATGCTCTCCCGGGGGGACGCCGTGGTCGCCTTCTCCCGCAGGGACGTTCATGATCTTCGAACCCGCCTCGTCCAGGCCGGGCGCACGGTCGCCACTGTGTATGGCGCCCTCGGCCCCGAGGTTCGCCGCGCCGAGGCTGCGCGCTTCCGCAACGGTGAGGCGGAGATCCTGGTGGCTACCGACGCCATCGGGATGGGGCTCAATATCGGGCCCCTTCGGCGTGTGGTGTTTTCGACGCTGAGCAAGTTCGACGGTGTAAGGGACAGGCAGCTGAGCGCCATGGAGATCAAGCAGATCGCCGGTCGCGCAGGGCGCTTCGGCCACCATGACGGAGGGTACGTGACCGCCCTTGCCGATGCGGGGCTTTATGGATCAATCGAGACGGTGATCTCCAAGGCGCTGACGGGCGAGTCCACCAAGCTGCGCGGCAAGGCCTATGTCCGTCCCAACCAGGAGACCGTGCTGTCGGCGAGCGAATTGCTGCAGACGGACCGGCTCGGCAGGATTCTCCGACACCTCAACGACACGCTCGTGGCGGGCCATCCGGACCTGCGCATGGCCGACATGGAGGAGATGATCGATCTCGCCTTTCTTCTCGACACGGTCGATCTTCCGATCCTCGACCGGCTTTCCTACGCAACAGCTCCCGTCGATGCACGGGAGCAGAAAGCGGTCGAATTGCTCCTCGACTGGGCACGGCAGCATGCGCGTAACGGAATGGTGCAGCCGCCGAATTTCGGCGTGCACGCCGATCTTCTGAAGCTCGAGGCCAGAGTGAAGATTGCGACTACCTGGCTCTGGCTGGCCCAGCGCTATCCGCAGGTTTTCGAGGATGTGCAAGCCGTCGTGGATCTTCGGGCAAGCCTGAACGAGACCATCGAGGAGAAGCTCATCGCGACCTCGGTCGCCCGCCGCAGGAAGCCTGACGAGAAGCGGCGGCAGGGCAGGGGCCGCAAAGAGCAGCGGGAGAAGAGGGGGCGGGACCGGGCCGAGGCCGAGGATCGCGGACGACGGCGCATCCGCTAGAGCATCGTGCGGAAAAGTGGATCCGGTTTTCCGCACACCAACGGTGCTNCCGGGCCGAGGCCGAGGATCGCGGACGACGGCGCATCCGCTAGAGCATCGTGCGGAAAAGTGGATCCGGTTTTCCGCACACCAACGGTGCTCTCATCATAAGAGAAAGCATCGGATGGGATCCCAAAAGTGCAAGTCCACTTTTGGGTCCAATGCTTTAGACACCGACAGTCCGCCGGTCACGCTCGCGACCTCACTTGTCGTTCGAGTGGGTGCGACCGAACGCGACCGCGGCGGCCAGCCCCGTTGCAGCTCCTATGCCCAATCCGATGGCCTTGCCCACGCCCGGCAGATCGAGGCCCTGCAGCAGGTTCTCCGACATCTCCTCCGGACGGTCGGGATCGAGAATGCGGGTTTCGCCCAGCGCCATCTCTGCCTCGCTGAGGGGCGGAGGATCGAAGGGAACCAGGCTGCGCCCGTGTTCACGCCGCAGCCGTTCGATAGCTCTCAGCAGAGACATGCCCTCGGCTTCGAGCGCATCGTCGAGTTCGCTCCGGGTAACGCCCAGGTGTTCGGCCACGAGGCGATTGCGGACGTCCCTGATCATCTGGCGGATGGTCTCCTCGTTACTTTGGGACGGAAGCGCCTCGATGGCGAGGTCGCATTCCGTATCGAGACCCATCGAGCGATTGTTCAGGTTCGAGGAGCCTACCCGCAGAAGGCGATCGTCGATGGCGACGACCTTGGCATGGACGTAGATGTCGGTGCCGTTCTCGGTGACGGGCGTGTAGATCTGAAAGCGGCCATAGCGGTCGCAATTCCGGATGTGCTTGAGGAGCACGGCCCGGGACGTGCCCATGACCTCTTCTTCAAGCCACCCATAGGCCGTCTTCGGATTGATCACGACGATCTCGGGGCCGTCCTCCTCCTGCAGGCGCTCGCGCAGCGCAGCGGCAATGCGGTGCGAGGCGAAATACTGCGTCTCGATATAGATCGTCTTCTGTGCGGCGCGAATGGCGGCGAGATAGAGCGCCTCGATTTCCCGCACTTCAGGTTGCGCACGACCGTAGGCCGGTTCCGTTCTCGCTATGGCTACATCGACATCGGTGAGGTCGGGGGAAAGATGGTCCGGCCAGCATGGTTCGCAGAGCGGTGCGGGCGGAATCTTTTCCCCGGTGGCGCGCTTCCAGCGCTCCCGCGCCAGATCGCCGAGGGCCCTGGCGACCTCTCCCATAAGGCAGATGGTTGCATCATGCCAGGGGTGGTAGGGCTCTCCGGTCGGGTCTTTCCGGCAGGGATCCTCGTCGGCGTGGGCCGGCGTATCCCATCGATATACGGTCATATCGATGCCGCCGCAGAAGGCCACCGTGTCGTCCACTACGACGATCTTCTGATGGTGGCAGGCGCCGGTAGGATGTTCGTGATCAAGGCGGAACTGGAGACGCCTGCCCGCAATCCAATCGAGTAGTTTCAGCGGCAGCGTCGCTCGAAAAGGAAATTTGAGGAAGGACAGGTCCCAGCGGAGAACAAAGACTCTGAGATCCGGCCGATTCTCGACCACATAGGTCAGGAAATCGCCAAGCTCGTCCGGCACGTCGGGCATCGGATCGGTCCGCTCGAGCCCGATGCGCAGGTCGAAGTCCCAGCCGATGAGAAAAACCGAGTGCTTCGCCTTCAGGATGGAAGCCTTGGCTGCTGCAAAATAGGCCGCCGCGTCGGCGATAACGGCGACGCGGTCGGCCTTGGCGATACGCCAGCAGCTTTCGCCTTCCCGGAGAATGGCCCGGTCGGCGCTGCCCTGCGAGATATCGTCTCCGGCAGGCGACATGGTTCAAGCGCCGTCAGAAGATCAGTGCGAGGATCCCGATCACGACGAGAAGCCCGATCAGGAAGATGACGCCAATGGTGCCACCAAGAACCTTGAGCATTGTCAATCCTTCGATGTAAGCCGGGCGGAGCCCTAGGCGCCCCGCCCGTAATCAAGAATGATTAGCCGGCGGAGGGTCTGAAGGTGAGATCATTGAACCGGGTGCAGGCTCCCTCATTGTCGGCGAGCCTGAACTCGTCCGTGCCGGTCGCCTCGAAGCGGCAACGCATCGGGAACTGCGCCGGTCCGATATCGCCGGTGGGGTCGGAGAAGGTGACAACGCCGTTCTCGAAGGCATAGCGGCCCTCTACGCGGCGGTTGCCCTCAGCCTCGTTCATAACGAAGGTGTTATCGGGGTTGAGCTGGATCGTCAGAGGACCTGCGGCATAGGTCCGGCCCTGGAAGGGCTCGAGGCTCGTGGCCGATGTGGCCGCCGTTTGCGTGGCGTCGGTCGAGGGCGCCAGATTGACGTTTCCGGTCGTCTCCGCCGGAGCGACAACCACGGTCTCGGTTTCGACTTCGGCAGTTGCGGCCGGGGGCGTAGCGGGCGCAGGCGTCACGGGCTCGACAGGCTCAGGCGTCACAGGCTCAGGAACTACAACCGGCGGAGCCTCGGCGGTCTCTGTCGGCGGAGGGGCCGGGGTAACGGGCGCTTCGGCGGTCTGCTCCTCACCGCAGGCGACGAGGGCCAGAGCGGCGGCGAAAGGCAAAAGGGATCGTATCTTCATCGATCGAACTCCTGTGAATCGGTTTTCAAGAGTTGCGCAGGGTCGTTGCAGAGGGCTTGTGGCGAGGGCCAAGCGGCCTTCCCCACAGTCCCTCACTGCGCAAGGCTGTTGGGGAAGAACGCGGGCATGGCCACTGAGTTGCGATTTTTCTGCACGCCGTGCGAATAGGCGTGGAAAACTGGCATGTCCTGAAAAAGCAGGAAGCGGGCTAGGCCCGCTTCCCCGGAGTATCGATTTTGCCTGCCCGTTGGGGCATTCAAAGGGAAAAACCTTACAGTTCCTCGGGCTGGGTGATCTCGCCGGTCCTGGCGTTCACCGAGACGTCGACCTGCTCACCCTGCCAATCGGCGGAAGCGGTGAAGGTGTCGCCTTCGCGCTGCAGGTTCTCGATATTCGAGAGGCCACGCGATTCCAGCATGGAGCGGACCTGCTCCTGATCCAGACCGCTGGTCTGAGTGATCGCGCCGGTAGCCTCACTGCCGGACTGGTCCATATTGCCGGACTGGCCCATGCGACCCTGAGCCTGCGCGCTCTGCTGGCCCATCTGGCTGCCCTGGCCGCCTTGTTCGAACTGCTGCTGGCCACCGGAGCGCTGATCCTGCGATCCCATCTGACCGAACTGCTGCTGGCCACGGGACCGCTGCCCCTGCCAGCCCATCTGCCCCATTTGGGCGCTCTGCTGGCCGGAAGACATCATCCGAGACGGGGGATCCACCACCATCAGGAAGGTCCGCCCATCGGGGCTGCTGGCCTGAACGAGGTAGGCGGCATCAAGAATGCGGATATTCTGGAATCCGACCTGCCGGAGCTGCCGCCGCAGGGCTGCGCGCTGCTGGAAGCGGTCTCCGCCGGAGCGCATCATGCCCATCTGGCCGTACTGCTGACCACCCTGACCGAACTGCTGGCCTTGTCCGAACTGCTGGCCACCCTGACCGAACTGACCCTGGCCCTGACGGAACTGCCGCTGGCCTTGGCCGAACTGCTGCTGGCCTTGTCCGAACTGCTGCTGGTTGCCATAGCCTTGGCCACCTTGTCCGAACTGCTGGTTTGCGCCTTGTGCATAGGCCATTCCAGCGGTGCCCATCATCAGGGCTGCTGCAAGCGTCGCAATCGATGCGTGTCGCATAGAATTCTCCTGTTTCAGTCGAGCTGTTGCAGTTTGCAAGCGCGTGTCTGATCTGGTCCGGTCATAAGGAACAGGGATCGTTTTGAGCACCAGTAACTGGCTGTCGGCCGACCAGATCGTCGGAGCCGCCTGGACAGAACGCTGGCTTTTCCGACAGACGGCGAAACCCTCAAGCGCCCACATGGTTCACTATTTTCGGACGTTTTGGTCCGGTAGCGAACTGAGAAGAGTGATAGTCAGATCGCGAGTGTAGCCCAATGCTCTGCTTATGGCGGAGCGTAGCGTTTAGCGCCTTGAATAGTTGGCGGCCGAATACACGTGGCTACAAGCGATGATGCGGACTCTGACGGGTTGGCACTGATGGAGAAGGGCCTGGACTGCCGCGACCGCGGTGCACTGATCGGGAATGTGAGCGAACGGAACGCCTAGATGCTCGACCTTTGGTACAAGAATGCAATCGTGTACTGTCTCGATGTCGGAACCTTTCGGGATTCCTGCGGCACGGGAGTCGGCGATTTCCAGGGGTTAGCCAATCGCCTCGATCATATCGAGGCCCTGGGGGTCAACTGCCTCTGGCTCCTACCGTTTTACGAGAGTCCTAATCGAGACAACGGCTACGACGTCAGCGACTATTATTCGGTCGATTCCGCTCATGGGAGCCTCGGGGACTTTGTCAGCTTCATGCATGCTGCGTCCGACAGGGGCCTGCGCGTTATCCTGGATCTTGTCGCCAACCACACCTCGATCGATCACCCCTGGTTCCAGGAGGCCCGCCGCAATCCGGACTCGGTGTATCGCGACTGGTACATCTGGTCGAAGGAAAAGCCGGAGGATCCTCATGAGGGCATGATCTTTCCGGGGATGCAAAAGAGCACCTGGACCTATGACGAGGTCGCCGGGGCGTGGTACTTCCACCGCTTCTTCGACTTCCAGCCCGATCTGAATATCGCCAACCCGGCTGTGAAGGAGGAAATCGATAAGATCATGGGCTTCTGGCTCCAGCTCGGCGCGTCTGGGTTTCGCCTCGATGCGGTGCCGTTCCTCATCGAATTCAAGGGGCTGGAGGAGGAGGAGCGTCCGGACCACGATCCTCACCACTACCTGACGGAGCTGCGGACCTTCCTCGCCTGGCGGAAGTCGCGAGCAATTCTGTTGGGCGAGGCGAATATTTCGTTCGATCATGCGACCGACTACTTCGGGAGCGGTGGCGACCGGATCCAGATAATTTTCAATTTCGTGCTCAACCAGAATATGTTCCTCGCCCTGTCTCGTCGCGATGCGGAGCCGATCCGCAAAGCCCTGAGCCAGATGCCGGAGCTGCCGGAGACGGCACAATGGGCGAATTTCCTGCGGAACCATGATGAACTTGATCTGGCGCGTCTCTCAGACTCGGAGCGGCAGGAAGTTTTCGAAGCTTTCGCTCCTGATCCGTCGATGCAGATTTTCGGCCGAGGAATCCGCCGCAGACTCGCACCCATGCTGGGCAATGAACGGCGCATCAAGATGGCCTACAGCCTGATGTTTGCGATGCCGGGCACGCCGGTGCTTTGGTACGGCGAGGAGATCGGGATGGGTGAGGACCTCTCACTGCCCGAGCGGAACTCTGTTCGAACCCCGATGCAGTGGGACGATGGGCCGAACGCCGGCTTCTCGAGTGCATCCTCCGACAAGTTATTGCGTCCGGTGATCAATGACGGGCCCTACAGCTACCGGAAAGTGAACGCCGCAAGCCAGCATGATAAACCGGGCTCAATCATGGAGCACATCCAGCGTTTGATCCGCACCCGCCGGTCCTGCCCGGAGGTTGGATGGGGGAACTGGACGGTGCTTCCAACGAGTGAAACGAGCGTGCTCGCACTTCGGTATCGTTGGCGGGGCAATACGCTTGTCGTCCTTCACAACTTGGACGACCGCTGCGTCGAGACCAAGATCGATTGGGAGGGGGAACAGGCCCGCCTCGTGCCTATGTTCTGCGACACGGACGATCGCACCGCAAGGAGCGCGCTCGATCCGATCACGATGAATCCTTACGGTTTTCTCTGGATGAGAGTCATGACTGATGACGACAAGCCTGGGCAGGAACCCAGCGGGACAGGGCATGCGTAGGCAGCCGATCGGCACTCCGGCCAGACGACTTCAGGCAAGAACCCTGGTTCTAGCTCTCCTCGGACTATCGGGGTGCTCCGATATGCAGCCCCCGGCGCACCTGCGCATTGTCGGCGGCGATGCGGAAAGGGGCCGGGCCCTGATCCAGGCCTATGAATGCGGTTCCTGCCACATGATAGAAGGCATCCGCGGCGCCGACGGCGTCGTAGGTCCCCCGCTGACTGATTATGCCCAGCGTATGCTGCTTGCCGGCATTGTGCCCAATGCACCGCGCACACTTGTGCCATGGCTCATGAATCCGCCGGCCATAGACCCGGACACGGCCATGCCGAACCTTGGGATCAGCGAACCTGAGGCCCGTGACATCGCCACGTACCTATACACGCTTGGAGCCCGAGAGGCCCAGATCTGGCCCGTCGATGTGCAGCCCTACGGGCAGGTTCAGGTAGACCGCGCCGTTCCTGCCGCCGAAAGCGAACGGATCCGGCTCGAGAGTGCTTCCGTCGAGCGGGCAATGGACACGCTAGTGCGGCGGGTTGGGGCTGGTCAGGCGGGCTCCCCGGCGCCCTGAGGGACGTTCGGGCGCTCCCGCAGGTCGCTTGCGAGCCACAGAGCCCACAGCGCGATCATGACGGCCAGGACGATCAGGCCGGGCCAGAGCGGGCCGTTCACATCCGGGTTCACGAGCCACAGCATATGCCCGACATGTTGAACCAGGAGCAGAACGACTCCGAGGCGAAGCAGCTTGCCCCCGACGATGGCAGGAAGCAGAGCGACGACCCCGATGATGAGTGCAGGCAGGACAACCCACAGCTTAACCCAGCCCCACTCCGAATGCCGCACGATGTACCATGTGACCTCATCGGGCAGGTTCGCCATCCAGATGATCAGGAATTGGACGAACCACAGCCACAGGATGAGAAGCGCGAGGGTGATCAGGGCCCGTTCCATGCTGCGAAGCCGCTTGCGATCCGGCTGGTCGGGGCGCACGAGCGTCAGCAGAACGGCGCCGGCTAGTGCAGGAAGCAGCTGGGTGATGGCAAAGACGGTTCCGAACAGGCTCGACCACCACTCGGGATTGCGCGACATCACCCAATCGACGGCTGCCAGCGTCACAGTCGGAACTAGGAACACGAGACCGATGGAGCTCCGAGCCCGGTGTTCGCCCGGACGGGCGACCCAGAGCGCCAGGACGATCCAGATCGCGAGATAAACTGCGCTTCGGACAAGGAGGAAGGTCGGCTCGAAATAGATTTCCCTTGGCTGAGGAATAGCCACGCTGCCGCTTGCAGCGGCCCAGGGGAAGACCTGATCCAGACCGAAGGCAATCGGTATTGCGAGAACGGCGACAAGCGGCATCGTAAGGGCGGCGGCCTCGAGTTCATTTCGCACCGGAGTGAGCCAGTACCCCCCTAGCAAATGGCCGATCATCAGAAGGCCAAGCGCACCCGTCGCGAGGCCCGCGAGCAGGACATATCCGAAGAGCCAGGACTCCAGCAGATCCGCATCGAGGAAGAGGGAAGCCACGGCGGCAGCGGTTCCGCCTGCCATGAACAGAAGAAGCCGGTGCGATCGACCAGTGTTGGCGCGTTTGCCGCTCATGGGCCTCGTCCCTCGTTCGGGACCATATGCGGTGGAATTCTGCTGAGTTGGAGCGCCTTGACGTAGTAGGCGATAGCCCAGCGATCAAGCGGCGGGATGCGCTCCGCCATCGGCAGCATCCGGCCTTTGCCTTCGGTGACAACCGCAACGATCCGGGCTGGCTCCATCTCCAGGAACTGCGCCTGATGAAAGGAGGGCGGCGCGGGAAAGCCTCTTCCAATCACCGCTCCATCACCTGCTCCAGACGACCCGTGACACGACGTGCAGAACGCCAGATAGCTTTCGCGGCCGCGCTGGAGGAGGGCGGGGGTGAGAGGAGGTCCAGGTGGCGCGACAGCCGCGAGATATTCCGTCGTACCTACCGGAGCCGTGCCGGGCGGAACGGGCCGCGCCGGCGTTATGATGGCCTGATGAGGCGGGTTGTAGTTCTCCCCCTCGGTGCTTGCATCGCAGGCGCCAAGCAGAGCTGAAGCCAGGACGGCCAGGCTTAAGGTCCGTCTCACCCCGGCACCTCCCGAAGCGCCTGCGGGTTCAAGGCTGTGAGGAGCCTGCTCGTCTCCTCCAGGTCGAACAGGGGGTCGTCGGCCCTGATCCAGATGAAGAACCGATCCTGCGACGCCCGCTCGAAGTCCGGTACGGCGAAGACGGGGTGATTCAGGCGCGGAAGACGTGCCGCAAAGAGCAATATGAGAAAAGTCGTGACGCCGGCCCACAGGATTGCAACGATGATCATTGAAGGCAGGAACGGCGGCCAGCTGTGCAGGGGACGCCCGCCGACATTGATCGGGTAGTCGATGACGTTCATCCAGTACTGGGCGAAGTACTGGACAGCCCCACCGACGATGGCGGCGGCAAGCGGGACATAGGGGAACCAGGATGGTTTGTACCCAAGGATCTCGTTCACCTTGGTGAGCGGGAAGGGGCTGAAGGCGTCGACCTTGGTGTATCCGGCCTCCTGCACGCGCTGAGCTGCCTCGATCAGCGCTTCGGGACGGTCGAACTCGGCGATAATGCCGCTGACGGAGGGCCGTCTCATCGGCCTTCCACCAGGTGCTCGTCATGGCGTGTCTCATACATCGAGACGACCGGTAGGTAGCGCGCGAAGAGGAGGAGCTGTCCCGTGAAGAGACCGGCGGTCCCGGCGAGAAGAAACCATTCGGGGGTGGTCGGCCAGTAGAGATCGTAGCCCCAGGGAAGGTATCGCTTTTCGAGACCGCCTATCATGATTGAGAAGCGGTCGAGCCACACGCCGACGATGGCGGCGAGCGCCACAAGGACGGTGCCCCAGAAGCTGTTGCGGATCCGGGGTATCCAAAGCAGCTGCGGGACAAGGGCCATCAGGACGAGGCTGCTCCAGAAGAACGCGGCATAAGTGCCATTGAGCCGGGCGACCGTCGCCGCGCGAACCGCATCGCTCGACAGGAGGGAAAGTAAAATCCAGGAGGTATAGACGTAAGCGATAATAAGTCCGCTGGAGGCGACGAGCTTCGCCATCAGCTGCACGTCGCCATCGTCGATGTAACGCTCCAGTCCAAGGAGGCGGCGTAGAAGAACGGCTATGAGCAGGACCGCAGCGATGCCCTGAGCAAGGCCGCTGGCAATGTAATAAAGGGGTTGCGAACTCTGGTGCCACCCGGGTGGCAGCATGACCGCATGCTCCAGCGAGACGACGCTCTGCATGACCAGGATCAGGGGAAGCATCAGAATCGCGATGATGCGGTAGGCCGTCTGATGGTAAGCCCAATGCCGCGCCGATCCCCGCCAGCCAAGAGCGAAAAAGCCGAAGACCTTCCGGCACCGGTGGGTCGCCGCCCGGTCGCGAAGGGTCGCGAGATCCGGGATCAGGCCGGTGTACCAGAGCATGGCCGTCATGATCGCATGGGTGCTGATAGCCCAGAAGTCCCAGGTGAGGGAGCTGCGGAACTGCGGCCAGACCTCGAAAGTGTAGGGCAGGGGAAACACCCAGTAGAACAGCCATGGCTTGCCCAGGTGGAAGATCGGAAAAATGCCGGCACAGATGACCCCGAACAGGCTGACCGCCTCGGCAAAACGGTTCACAGCCGTTCGCAGGTCGTGCTTTCTCAGGACGAGAATGCTCGCGACAAGCGTCGCACCATTGGCGATGCCGATCCACCAGGCATAGTTGATGAGGTCGAAGCCCCAGACGAAGGGAATATTGGTGCCCCAGAGCCCGGTGCCGACCAGAAGCAGCATGATCAGCGCATAGGCCAGCAGCACCACCAGAATGCCGGACAGGAGCAGCGCGATCGTCCAGCCCCAGCCGAAGGAGGGGGAGAGGGGGACGTCGGCTATGGGTGCGGCGGAGGCCTGCGTTTCGTGCGCCACGGCTACTCTCCCTCGACATTCACCGGACGCGGACTGACGGGGCTCCCGCTGCTCTCCACCCTCGCGAGGTAGGTGGTGCGCGGCTGCGTGTTCAATTCCCCGAGGAGCGCATAGTTGCGCGGGCTCTCCCTGAGCCTGCTCACCAGGGTGGTCGGGTCGTTGGAATCTCCGAAGATGATGGCCCGGGTCGGACAGGCGGACTGACAGGCGGTCTCAACCTCTCCATCGCGGATGAGCCGGTTCTCCAGCCGGGCCTCAATGCGTGCGCTGCTGATGCGCTGGACGCAATAGGTGCACTTCTCCATCACGCCCCGTGGGCGGATCGTGACCTCCGGGTTCGCCTGCGCGGTGACGGTGTTCAGCTCGCCGCCGCTGTAGTCGAACCAATTGAACCGGCGCACTTTGTAGGGGCAGTTGTTGGAGCAGGTCCGCGTGCCGATGCAGCGGTTATAAACCATGTCGTTCAGGCCCTCGCTCGAATGAACGGTGGCGTTGACCGGGCACACCACCTCGCAGGGCGCCTTCTCGCAATGCATGCATGGGACTGGCTGGAAATAGGTTTCGGGGTCGGATGGCTCTCCCGAATAGTAACGGTCGACTCGCAGCCAATGCATGATGCGCCCGCGCGCCGCCTCGTCAGGGCCGATCACGGGGATGTTGTTCTCCGACTGGCAGGCGATGACGCAAGCGTTGCAGCCGATGCAGGCATCGAGATCAATGGCCATCGCCCAGGCGTAACTTACATAGGGATATTCGGGATAGAGCGAGGGTAGATCGGCAGCCTCGCGGGTCACGGCGAGATCACGCTCGGAAGTCGTGCGGATGATTTCGTTCCCATCGATCCAATGATGGTTCTGCGTGCTGATCAGTCGCTGTTTTTCGCCGGTGCTGGCGATCTGAACACCGTCGACCGCCCATGGCTGCTGCGCTGGCCGAAGGCTGTAGGCGTTGAAGCCCACGAGATTGCCGACGCGTCCGGCGGCCCAGCGCCCATAGCCGAGCTGGAGCGTCACGGTGCCAGGCGCCTGACCTGGATGCGGCCACACTGGCGCCCGCAGCGTCAGCTCGCCGGCCCGCAGTTCGGCAATGTCCCCAGCCTCGAAGCCGAGAGCCTCGGCGGTCACAGGGGCTATCAGCGCCGCATTGCCCCACACGATCTTCGTCAGGGGCCGGGGGAGTTCCTGCAGCCACCCATTATTGGCGAAACGTCCGTCCCAGACCGAGGGGTCTGCGGTAAAGGTAACCGTGACTCCTGCCGGGTTCGGCGTGGGCGTCGGTCCTGGATCCCAGTCCTCCCTCAGCCTAAGGTCAAGCGGCTCGGATGCGGTTCCGGGCACCACGCCAGTTTCGAGCACCTTCAGCCACCGATCCTCAAACCCATCCGCCCATCGGGTCCGCCAATAGGAGCGCACCAGCTCGCGGCCATCGGGAACCGTCCCGGTGGCAAGGGCACCCAGCAATTCGTCAGGCGTCAGTGCATCGACAAGGGGCATCGTCGTGGGCTGGCGTAGCCCCACGGTGCCATCGAAGGCACGAAGATCCCCCCAGCTTTCAAGCGGGTGTCGGCGAGGCAGATGCCAGCGACAGGCGACCGACGTCTCGTCGAAGTGGGTGCTAAGGTGGAACGAGAGCGGAACGCGCCGGATCATGTCCCCGAAATTAAGCCCGGCAGGAGCATCGTAGGCCGGGTTGCCTCCGAGGATCAGGAGGTGGGAAACGGAACCTGCAGCAATGGCCTCGGTCAGCTCGATCAGGGACTCGACCCGAGGCTTCTGCCAAGGCGAAATCGGGTCGATGTAGCGCAAAGTCTGTCCGGGTGCGCCGAGTGCGGCATTGATTGCATGGGCAATGGCATGGACCACAGGTGTTTGTGATCGTCCCACAGCAACCAGGCCACGCGATCCGGCCTGCAAAGCCAAGGCGACCGCAGCAACTGCCGGATGGGACGCTTCGGCACGAATTTGGCCGGTCAGGTGTGCGAGGACGGCCCGCGCGAACGGTTCGAATTCGCTAGGGTGAAGGATGATGCGTTCGGTGGCGCTTGCACCTGTGATGCTCGGCGAAGTCTCAGCTACATAGAGACGAGGCCTGCCGCCCGTTTCCCACCCCTGACGTTTCCTGGCCGTAAAATCGGCTGCATAGCGGATGTGCCCCGGCGTCTCGAGGAAGAGATTTGCCCCCAGGCTGAGCACCACGTCCGCCCGGGTGAGGTCGAGAACCGTCTCGACAGGTCGCCCAAACGCCATTGCGGCTCCGACGCGCTCGTAATCGTCTAGGATCGGGCTGTACTCATGCCAAGCGACTTCCGGATAGGCCGTACGTACGGCCTCGGCGAGCATGATGGTGGTTGGCGATGTCAGCGGTTCGGAGAGAATGTGCACGCCGCGGCCCCGGCTGCCCAGGAGATCGGCCCGTACGGAGGCGAGAAAGAGCTTCACCGTCTCCCAGTCGCGCTCCAGCCCGTTCTCTAGCGGCGACCGGGATCTGTCGGGATCGTAGAGCGAGAGGATCTCGGCCTGACCGAACACATCCATGGCCCCGAGGCTCGCCGGGTGAAGCGGGTTTCCGTCGATCCGGATCGGGCGTCCGTCATGCGTGTCGACGACTACGCCGCGCCCGTAGCCTCCGAGTTCCAAGGTGGTGGCGAAATAGATCGAACGTCCGCGCAGATGCCCGGGAACGCCCTCGGGACGAGAATAGAGAGGCGGATGAGAGGGATTGCAGCCGGCGAGCGCGAGGGAAGCGGCCATGACCCGCAGCAGAGTGCGTCGGTCGACCAGATCGGGACGTGCCAGATCGGGAAACTCCGCCTCCATCAGCCTCTGCGCTTCCGGCGTACCGGCAAGCTCTTCCAGACTGCGCCAAAGCTGCGGCCCGTTCTCTCCTGCAAGGCGGGCATTGACCTTTGCCCAGAACTCCGTGTCGCGGTTGTTCATCATCGCTAGTAATGGCACGTGCTGCAGTTGGTCAGCCGCTCGGTAGCTATGTTGTAGGCCTTGAGCAGGTTGATCAATTCCGCCGGATTGTCGGGTGTCCAGCCGATGGCGTGGACTGCCTCAGGAGGCCTGAGATAGGGCGCGGGATTGCGGTGGCAGTCCAGGCACCATCCCATGGACATGGTCTCGACCTTCCTCGTCTGCGCCATTGTCCACACCTCGCCATGGCACGTCTCGCAGGCCACGCCCTTCGAGACATGGATGCCATGGTGAAAGCGGGCGTAGGACGGCAATTGATGAATGGAGTTCCAGATGATGGGCTGATCGAGGGCGAGACTCGTGCGGACCGGCTCCAGTACGCTTGCTCCGGCCAGAACCTGAGAGTGGCAGGTCATGCAGGTCTGGGCCGATGGCATGCCCGCGAAGGAGGCTCGTTCGACCGAGTTGTGACAGTAACGGCAATCGACGCCGAGTTGGCCGGCGTGGATATCGTGCCGAAACGGGATCGGCTGCGAAACGGTCTGCCCCACATCCCAGGCGCTGTCGGAATGATTGTAGGCGAAGACCACGCCAACTGCACCGATAGCCGCCGGGAGAGCGACGATAATTCCGACCCGGAATCTCGCATTGGCTTCCGGCCGAAACAACTGAGCCATCAGGCGCTGCTCCCGGCTGGCTGTATGATTCCGCTGGTTGGCAGTGAACCCGGCAAGGTGAGTATCCCTATCGTTTGGAGGCTAGCCGAGCCGAGGCTCCGGCCTACGGCGGCCGTCGAATGCCCCTATTCGTGACGGTCCTCTGCCTAGGCCAGGCGCAGGACGGGATTGTCGGCGAGCGCTGTAGCGCCCCAGCATCCCAGCCCCGAGCAGGGCTCCTGCGCCCAGGCCCAGGGCGGTGAAGAGAATGCCGAGTCGAACCATTCCCGAGGAAGCCGAAACAACCTGGGTCCGGCTGCGATCGTCGAACCGTCCATGAGCGTCGAAGCTTCCGGCAACAGGCTCGAAGAGGTTGTCCGGCCTGTCACTCGTGGCAGGATCGTCTGTCATCTGCCCCTTCCAGGCGCTTTCGGCCATCATGTGGTCTAGCCACTCGGGCGCAACCGCCTGACCGAGAATCGCCTCCATAGAGGAGGTTCCAACCCAGAATTCCCGGGGAGCCTCCAGGGCAGCCTGGTAGATGGCGTCGGCAACCGGCTCCGGCTGGTGGATCGGCGGTACGGGCTGGAGCTTCCGCGGCAGGCGAGAGCGAGCCCAATCGAATTGCGGGGTGTTGACGGCGGGCAGCTGGACCATAGTGAGGCGGATGGCGCTCCCTTCATGGATCAGTTCGCTGCGAAGCGAGTCCGTGAAGCCGCGTACGGCCGACTTTGCAGCGCAATAGGCCGATTGCAGCGGGATGGAGCGGTAGGCGAGAGCGGAGCCGATCTGAACGATGGTCCCGGCATCGTGGGGGCGCATATGCCGGAGCGCAGCAAGAGTGCCGTTCACCTGGCCGAGATAGGTCACCTCCGTGACCCGCCTGAATTCCTCCGGCGACATCTGATGGACCGGCGAGTAGACGGTGACCATGGCGTTGTTGACCCAGACGTCGATGCCGCCCCACTTCGCCGCCACGTGGTCGGCGGCGGCAAAAACCGCCCCTGCGTCCGCGACGTCTACCGGAACGGTGAGCGCCTGACCGCCGGCGCTCTCGATATCGCGCTGCGCCTCTGCAAGTCTGTCTGCGTCCCGGGCCAGAAGAGCCACCCGCCAGCTCTGCCGCGCAAAAACCTGTGCGACGGCTCTGCCGATGCCAGCAGATGCGCCGGTGATCACGACCACCGGCGCACCGTTGCTTCGGTTGCGGAGGTGGAAGGTCCTCTCGTTATCAAGATTCATTCTTGGTCTCCGCGCCGCCTCGGCGTTATTCCTGGATGGCAATCAGGGACAGGCCGGTCTCGGGGTCGTGTCGCCGGCGCAGATGGGCAGGAGCTTCCGTCACAATGACCTCGAGGGTCGGGCGCACATGAGCCTCTTTCAGGTGGCCGCCGATGGCGGCTCCGTCCCGGCGGCCAAGGACGGTGTGGAGATGAAGCTTCGGCTTGCCGGAGGAATCGAGGGTGATGTCCCCATTAAGGGACAGGACCTCGACCTGATCGCGAACGGGAATCTCCTGGTATTCCTTGGTGTCCCAGTCCCAATAGGTGAGAACCGCGTCCTTGAAGGCCCCGATGGCCGTAATTTGAGCTGCTGAGAGCTTCTCCGTCTCGGCAAGCTCCTGCAGACAGCGGCTCACTTCATCACCGATGCCGAGAACTGCAACGATGGTGCGAAGCCCCTGGGCCTCGTGGATGACGCGGCTTTTCATACGGGTTCTCCAGTTGGACGGCTGCTGCGGACATCATGCAACATCCGGATCGACAGCGAAGCCGAGAGGCCACACCGTTCGGTATAGGTCGCATGAGGTCACCGCCAAGGTGCTCCTGGCCAAACAGTACGGATGGATGCCGGGTTCCGGAGCCTGACCATTGGCCATCCCTCTCTGTCCGCCAACGTACCAAGACCGGGATCTTCGCCCGACAGCATAGGAACAGGAGGGACTCGACGGGGTTAGCCCAGCACATGCTTGTCAGCGAAGCCGCCCGGTTGCGCTGAATCCTCCGTGCCGCGCCCATGCTCGCGCGGCGGAGCGGAAACTGGGAGCAAGGGAATAGCCATGGCAACAACCGCCTCTGACGTGCTCGTCGACACGCTCATCGATTGGGGAGTCGACACGATCTTCGGAATTCCGGGAGACGGGATTAACGGCATCATCGAGTCGCTGCGCCAGAAGAAGGATCAGATCCGTTTCGTTCAGGTCCGGCACGAGGAGGCTGCAGCTTTCATGGCCTGCGCCTATGCCAAATATACAGGGCGGCTCGGCGTCTGCCTCGCCACCTCCGGTCCTGGTGGCATCCACCTCCTGAACGGGCTCTATGACGCCAAGCTGGACGGGCAGCCGGTGCTTGCAATAACCGGGCTCCAGTTCCATGACCTGTTGCACACCTATACCCAGCAGGACGTGGAACTCGATAAGCTCTTCATGGACGTGTGCGTGTACAACTCACGCATCATGGGCCCCACCCATGTGGAGAACGTGACGGAACTAGCCTGCCGCACCGCGCTCGCCTATCGGGGCGTTGCTCACATCACCATGCCGGTCGACATCCAGTCGCAGTCGGTGTCGTCCGGTAAGCGCTCAAAGCGCAATCTCCCGAGCCACGTCTCTGACCTGATGGCCGAGAGCGCCCATGTTCCCACAGAGGACCAGCTCGCAAGGGCCGCCGCCATCCTCAATGAAGGGCGGAAAATCGTCGTTCTCGCCGGTCGCGGCGCGCTTCATGCCCGCGACGAGGTGATCGCCATCGCCGAGCGCCTCGGCGCCCCGATCGCCAAGCCGCTCCTCGGCAAGGCTGTCGTGCCCGATGAGCATCCTCTGACGGTCGGCGGCACCGGTCTTCTCGGCACTCGTCCCGCTCAGGACGCTCTTGAGGAATGCGATACCCTGCTCATTATCGGCTCGAGCTTCCCTTATATCGAATACTACCCGAAGCCCGGACAGGCGAAGTGCGTCCAGATCGAACTCGATCCGAAACGGATCTCGCTTCGCTACCCGGTCGATGCCGCTCTCGTAGGCGACTCCGCAAGAGTCCTGCAGATGCTTCTGCCCCGGCTGGATTACCACCAGGATAGGTCCTTCCTTGATCAGGGGCAGGAAGGAATGAAAGAGTGGCGCGAGCTGATGAACGAGCGCGGCACCCGGACGGACATGCCGATGAAGCCGCAGGTTGTGGCCCACGAGCTCAATAAGCTCCTCTCGGATGATGCCATTCTGTCTACGGATTCCGGCACCATCACCAGCTGGATCGCCCGCCACGTCGATATTCGTGGAAACATGATGTTCTCGTGCTCGGGCAACCTCGCCACGATGGCCTGCGGGCTACCCTATGCGAATGCGGCGGCAGTGGCCTACCCGGGCCGGCAGGTCGTTGCGTTCGTCGGCGATGGCGGTCTCACAATGCTCTGCTGTGAGTTGGCGACGGCGGTGAAGTACAATCTCGACGTGAAGATCGTCGTCATCAAGAACAATACGCTCGGCCAGATCAAATGGGAGCAGATGGTCTTTCTGGGCAATCCGGAATATGTCTGCGAACTTGAACCGGTGGATTTCGCCACCATTGCACGAGGGTTCGGGCTCCAGGCCATTACCATTGAGGATCCGCAGCAGTGTGGCGCGCAGCTCCGGCAGGCCCTGTCGACCCCGGGCCCGGTATTGATCGAGGCCGTCGTCGATCCCCATGAGCCGCCGATGCCTCCGAAGGTGGATGTGAAGCAGGCCGCAAAGTTCGCCCAATCGCTTGCTTCAGGTACGCCGAACGCCTCCAAGATTGCGTTGACCGTCGCTTCCAACACGGTGCGCGAGATCGTCTGAACCGGGAGGTCGCCGTGGCTTGGGCCGAAGCGCCGATCAAGGAGGTCACGGCCCGGGCGTACCGGGTGCCAACCGATGCTCCCGAGGCGGACGGAACTTTCGCCTGGGAGCGTACGACTCTCATTGTCGTTCAGGTGAAGGCAGGCGGAAAGGCGGGTCTCGGCTACACTTATTCGAGCATGGCCGCGGTGCAGGTGATCGCCTCGACGCTTGCGCCCGTCCTGATGGAAGAGGATGCCTTTTCGATCCCGCGCCTGTGGCAGGCCATGGTCGGCCAAGTGCGCAACATGGGCTGGCGGGGGATCGCCGCAACCGCCATTTCGGCGGTGGATGTCGCCCTTTGGGACCTGAAGGCGCGTCTTCTTGGTATACCTCTGCCGCACCTGTTCGGGCTGGCCCGTAAGGAGGTGCCTATCTATGGCAGCGGCGGATTTACGAGCTATTCCGATGAGCGGCTGCAAGACCAACTCGGGGCCTGGGTTCACGAGAATGGCTGCCGGTTCGTGAAGATGAAGATCGGGAGCAAACCGCGCCGGGATCTGGCCCGGATGAAGGCCGCAAAGGAGTCCATTGGCGATTCCGCTCTGATGATCGACGCCAACGGTGCGTTCGACCGCAAAGAGGCACTTCTGTTCGCGGAGCAGGCGGCTGATCTTGGGGTGATCTGGTTCGAGGAACCTGTGTCGAGCGATGACTTTGCCGGGTTGCGCCTCCTGCGGGATCGAGCGCCGACTCCTGTGGAGATCGCCGCGGGTGAGTACGGCTACGAGCCGTTCTATTTTAAGCGCATGATGGATGCAGGAGCCGTCGATGTCGTCCAAGCAGACGCAACCCGCTGCTGCGGTTACACCGGCTTTCTCAAGGTGGCAGCGCTCGCCGATGCCGAACCTCTGCCGCTTTCGGCGCACACGGCGCCGTCTCTCCATCTCCCGGTCTGCTGCGCGGCCCCGCGACTTCGCCATATCGAATGGTTCCATGACCATGTGCGGATCGAGCAGATTCTGTTCGATGGGGCACCGGATGCCAAAGGCGGCGTGATCCGGCCGGACCTGTCGCAGCCAGGCCACGGCCTCATTTTCAAGTCTGAGGATGCGGAGCGGTTTTCCGTCTGAGGGGGACAGAACGCAAAGAAAAGAGGAGGGCTCTTTGGCAGATGTGTTGAAGGACGATCTTGATCGGCACTTTCCTGGACGCCGGGAAGAGCGGAATTCCCGTGGCCGGGTTCAGAGCGCCTGGACGGAAACGCCCGATCCGGATGAGCTCGAACGTGATCTGAGAGCTGCCATCCGAGGCGAGGTTCGGTTCAGCCATGGCGACCGTGCGCTTTATGCCACCGATGCCTCCAATTATCGGCAGGTCCCCATCGGTGTCGTAGTCCCTGAAACCGTCGAAGATGTTGTCCGGACCGTCGAGGTGTGCCGCGACCACGGCGCGCCGCTTGTCAGCCGGGGCGGAGGCACCAGTCTTGCCGGACAGGCCTGCAACACGGCCGTGGTGGTCGATTTCTCGAAATACCTCAATCGTATCCTCGATCTCGACCCGGATCACCGAAGAGCCCGCGTCGAGCCGGGATGCATTCTCGATCATCTGCGCGATACGGCCGAGCGCCACCACCTGACTTTCGGTCCCGATCCAGCCACTCATAGCCACAACACCCTTGGCGGCATGATCGGCAACAATTCCTGCGGCGTCCATTCGGTTCAGGCAGGGCGCACGGCCGACAATGTCGAGGCCATGGACATCTTGACCTATGATGGGCTGCGTCTCCAGGTCGGCCCGACTGACGATGCCGAACTGCGCTCGATCCTCGCATCCGGTGGGCGACGGGCGGAGATTTATCGCAAGCTGGATACCTTCCGCCATAAGTATGCGGACCTGATCCGTGAGCGCTTTCCGAAGATCCCTCGGCGCGTTTCGGGCTACGCCGATCTCGACAAGCTGCTGCCTGAAAACGGATTCGATGTAGCAAAGGCTCTGGTCGGGACGGAGGGCACATGCGTAACGGTGCTGGAGGCGACACTCAGGCTGATCCCGAGCCCTCCAGAGCGCATCCTCGTCATCATCGGCTTTCCCGATATCTTCCAGGCCGCCGACGTCGTTCCCATGATCCTGGAGCATAAGCCCCTCGCATGCGAGGGCATCGATCACTTTCTCGTCGACGCTATGATGCGCAAGCACCTGCACGAGAGCGATATGCGACTCCTACCTGAAGGCTGCGACTGGCTCGTAGTGGAGTTTGGTGGGGATACAGAAGAGGAAGCTGTCAAGAAAGGTCGGCGGCTTGTTAATGTGTTCGAGGCTCAGCCTCATGCCGAGGCCAAGCTGATCCGCAAAGATGAAGCGGAAGACCGGATCTGGGCCGTTCGCCGGGCGGGGCTTCCCGGCAGCGCCTATGTTCCCGACCGTCCGGAAACATGGGAAGGCTGGGAGGACTCTGCCGTTACTCCAGACAGGCTCGGAGACTATCTGCGCGATCTGAAGGCGCTGTTCGACAAATATGGCTATGTCTCCCCCATGTACGGACATTTCGGAGACGGTCTGGTCCACTGCCGCATCAGTTTCGACCTGAAAGAAGAGGACGGAATAGAGATCTGGCGACGTTTCATGGACGAGGCCGCCGACCTCGTCATCCGCTACGGCGGGTCCCTCTCGGGCGAGCATGGTGACGGACAATCCCGTGCAGCGCTGCTGGAGAGGATGTATGGCCCCGAGTTGATCCAGGCCTTTCGCGAGTTCAAGGAAATCTGGGATCCGCAGGGACGGATGAATCCTGGAAAGATCGTGGATCCCTACCCGATCACCTCTAATCTCCGCTTGGGCCCGAGCTACCGGCCGAAGAAGCAGCGCACCTACTTCCACTTCGAGGAGGAGGGGGGCTTCAGGGGGGCGGCGGAACGATGCGTCGGAGTCGGAAAGTGCCGCCGCCATGACAGCAAGGACCAGGTGATGTGTCCGAGCTATCTCGTGACGCATGAGGAGAAACACTCCACCCGCGGTCGGGCCCGCATGCTCTTCGAAATGCTGCACGGAGGCCCGATCGAGAAGGGCTGGAGAAGCGATGAGGTCGAGGATGCACTGAGCCTCTGTCTCGCCTGCAAGGGGTGTAAGAGCGATTGCCCCGTCAACGTGGACATGGCCACCTATAAGGCCGAATTCCGCGCCCATTACTACAAACGTAGGCTTCGGCCGCGCTCCGCCTATTCCATGGGGCTGATCTACTGGTGGGCCCGGATGGGATCGAAGTCCCCGCGACTTGCGAATTTCACGACCCAGATGCCACTGGTGCGCAATCTCACCAAGGCTGTCGGAGGGATCGCCCAGAGCCGCACCATGCCGGCTCTAGCCCATCAGACATTCACGGAATGGTTCAGGCGCCGCGACAAGCCGGCCAATAATGGACTGCGGGTCATGCTCTGGCCCGACACCTTCAACAATTTCTTCCGCCCGGAGACTGCAATCGCCGCAACCCAAGTCCTGGAGGCCGCCGGGTATGATGTGACGATCCCCAGCCGTCCCCTGTGCTGCGGCCGTCCCCTTTACGATCAGGGCATGCTCCCGACTGCCAAACGCCTCTGGCGGAAGACCATGCGTACCCTCCACGACGAAATCGAGGATGGCACGCCCATCGTCGGCCTCGAGCCGGCCTGTGTGACGGCGTTCAAGGATGAACTCACGGGCCTCTTTCCGGATGACGAGCGCGCACAGCGCCTGAGGGCGCAGACATCCTTCTTTAGCGATTTTCTCGGCGAGCGGGTGGATGACCTGAATATCTCAAAGGGGGACCGCAGGGCCCTGGTTCAACTGCACTGCAATCATCATGCGGTACTCAAGGCTGAAGGAGAGCGCCGCCTGATGGACCGGACCGGAGTCGACTACAACCTCATGCCATCGGGCTGCTGCGGCATGGCCGGGGCCTTCGGCTTTGCGTCGGAGACCTACGATGTTGGGCTCGCTGCCGGAGAACGGGTGCTGCTGCCGATGGTGCGGGAGGCGGACGAGGATGTACTCATTCTCGCCAATGGCTTCAGCTGCCGCGAGCAGATTGAGCAGGGCACAAGGCGAAAGACCATGCACATTGCAGAACTAATCAGATCGCTCCAGGAGACGGGCTGAGGGGAGCCGCGCATGAACGATGTCGTCGGCTGGCTGCTGGACGAAACCGAGCGTGAGGAACTGCTCCGCCGCTTTCCACCCGTCTATCCGGACGTTGTGGCCCATCACGTGACCCTTCGGGCGAAGACGCCAGCCGATGGTCCGCTGCCTACTGCGACGGCAGGAGAGATCGTGGGCCACGTTGATGACGGTCGTGGTCTCCAGGCGCTCGTGGTGCGTATCGACGGCACGACGGAAAGGCCGGACGGTAGCACCTATCACATTACATGGTCGCTGGACCGAAATCAGGACCGCCGGCCGGTCGAAAGCAATCATGTCCTTGCAGAGGAGGGCTGGACGCCATGCAGCCCCGTTCCGATCCGCCTGATCCCGGCCCGTTTCTGATCGTCAGAGAAGACCGTTCTCGCGCAACTGCCGGCTTGAGGCGGCGGACAGTCTGGCCCGGTTCAAGACTCTCTCAAGGAACGGAGGTTCGGGCGTCGCGTTGCCTTTCGCCTGCAGAACGAGAAAAGGGCATGAACAGCGTCATCCGTGACAACGCCGCCGGCAGGCGTCTCGAGCTCGATGTGGACGGACAGGTCGTCTTTGCGACCTATGAGCGCCGGGATTTCGCATTCGTGATCCGGCACGTGGAGGCCCCTCCCGCGCTTCGTGGAACGGGCGCGGCAGGTCGCCTGATGCAGGGGATAGCCGAACTCGCGCGAACCGAAGGCCGAACGATAACGCCGCTCTGCGGCTATGCATCGGCATGGTTGCGCCGTCACAAGGAATATCACGACCTCCTGAGCTGAGGCCGTAGCGCGAGGCATTCCGAAAAGCCCCCCTTCGGTTGGACGCCACGCCACCCCATTACCTGCTTTGCCGGAACGTTTCGGGCGGCGACCGGTTGGCTCGTAGGTCCGTTCTTACGCTGGGAGTTTGTCCGTGTCTCGCCGCGGCAGCACGCACGCAGAGAGCCACATAGCCGCTACCGCAGGGCTTCTCTGTGCACTGGGAGCCACTCCTCTGCCGCTGAGCGCTGAGCCTCTGACTGGGCCCGGTTTCGACGCGCTGTTCGATGCAGGCGAAAGAGCGGAGCCGCTCTTCACCCGGCCCGAGATCAGACGGGCTCTTGCTGTTCTGCCGCCCTGGGCGGCAGAGGATCTCGATATCGTACCGGCGGGCGATGCTCCGGAGGATAGGACTGCCTCCATATCGAGCCGAGATGAGCCCGTCGTCGCCGCAACCCCGCCAACTTGGAGCTTCGAGGAGCGTGTCACGTTCGGGGAGCCTGCTGATCCCACATTCGTGAACCCTTATGTCCGGCAATCTTTAGCAGCGTTGCCGCCCTGGGCCGCAGCAGATGCGCCTCTGTTGGCATCGGCCGAGCCAGAGCCGGCAGAGGCCCCCTCCGAGGAGACAGTTGCATCCCTGCCCGAGAGCCCGGCCCAAGAGGCGGGCGATATCTCGGAAGAGGCTGCCCCCGACCTGAGCCTGTCTCCTCCGCCGGTCAGGCAGGAGGATTCCGAACCGTCCCAGCCGGTCGAGGCTGCCCAGATGCCCGAGACTGCCCAGATGCCCCGGAGCGAGGATGCGACGGCGCTCCCGGAGCCCGAAACCACGGCTGGAGTGGATGAAACCCGCCGAATCGGCGCCGGCCGCGCCAGCTGGTACGAGCATCCAGGGCAAACCGCGAGCGGCGAGGTGTTCGATCCTGAGCAGCTCACGGCTGCGCATCATACACTCCCGTTCGGGACCCGTGTCCGCGTCGTCAATGATGCTACGGGGGACTCGATCGTCGTGCGCATCAATGATCGGATTCCGAGCACCACGAGGCATGTCGTCATTGACCTGTCGCGGGAAAGCGCCAGACGCATCGGCATCACGGGCATAGCGGATGTCAAACTCTACGATGCCGGAGATCCGGCAGCGAAAGTGGCCGAGCAGGTTCCGGGCGACTGACGGAATTTCTCCCGGTCCAAATGTCGCGCCGATATTTAACTGGCCAGGATGCGCCCCAGATATCCCCTCATGCCGAGGAATTCTATGCCCAAGACCAGTAGCTCTGTATCGGAAACCAATGCGAAGGCGCTCAGTTCTGCGGTTCGTACCCATTTGGGGAAGCAACTGCGGGCCTTGTATGGCGATCCCGCCGACGACAAGCTGCCGCGCGATTTGGCGAAGCTTGCGGAGCGGGTTGCGCAGGTTATCCGTGCCCACACCGAACCCGTCGACGAGGCTTTCATCCAGGGAGTGATGCAGGCGCTGCCGAACCTGCGGGCCTTTGCTCTCTCGCTCACGGGCAAGCTCGATCAGGCCGAGGACCTGGTGCAGGATACCGTCCTCAAAGCGCTTACCAAGCAGGAGCTGTTCGAGGCGGGCACGAACCTTCAGGCGTGGCTCTTCACGATCCTCCGCAACGGTTTCTACTCCACTCACCGGAAGACCAGCCGCGAGATCGAGGACGAGGATGGCGCCCACGCAGCCAAGATGGTTGCGATTCCGGACCAGGAGGACAGGCTTGAGCTTCAGGACCTATCGGCCGCCCTGTACAAGCTGCCCGACGAGCAGCGCGAGGCCATCATCCTCGTCGGCGCTGAAGGGTTGTCCTATGAAGATGCTGCTGCAGCCCTCGGCGTGAAGGTCGGCACCATCAAGAGCCGCGTGAACCGGGCCCGCAACCGCCTTGCCGAGTTGCTCGGCTCGGGTGGGAGAGGCGAGGGCGGAGCTTCAGCCGGCAACGGAAACGACCACCGCGTCGATCCGAGATAGCGCCTTCCAGGCAGACTGCCAAAGCCGGAATCGGTCCGAGAGCCTACGGCGGAGGGGGTGGGATTCGAACCCACGGTGGGCTTGCACCCACGGCGGTTTTCAAGACCGCTGCCTTAAACCACTCGGCCACCCCTCCGGAAGCGATGCTGTCGGACAGGCCCCAGCGCTTCGCAGTCCAAGCTCTAAGGCTGTCGGGCCGCTTCCGTCAACTCGCCCTCGGATACGACCGTTCCGCGGGCGCGGCTCACAATATCGGAGCTGCGCAGCCAATCTCCTGTTACAACGATGGCATCCGAAGGTGCCTCGTACTGTCGCGGGCCAAAAAAGGCCTATCGGAAGCGGCCCAATTGAAGTTCGGCTGCAACTGATGCCGGTTATCCTGCTGTTTTATAAGCGTTAACAGTAATAATGAAACAATATTGTCGCTTCGATGGCTTGGCCATTGACAAGCGCAGCCGTTTCCCCTTTTTTCGAGGGCTGAAAAGGCACTTTGGCGGGTTGCCGGGGGCAGATTGCTGACGCCGCCAGCAGAAGGTGCGGATAGCCAGGACACGAACGACATGATTTCTGATCGCGCTCAAGCCGGAAAAGGCCGCAAGGCAGGCGTCATTTCGTTCAATTCCTTGACCCTCCTGCGCCTCGCAGGGGTGACTGCTGTCGCGCTCACTGTCGCGAACTGCTCCTCCAGAGGGGGCATCGATCCAAAGTACGGCGTTGCGCCGAGCCCCAAAATGGTCGCCGACGGGAAGCCCGTGCCGAAGGGCGGCGGGCGCCGCATGGTAGGCAAATCCTATACGGTAGCAGGTCGCGCCTATACTCCGCGGGAAAACCCCAATTACCAGGCGGAGGGGATGGCCTCCTGGTATGGGCCCAGTTTCCACGGCCGCATGACCGCCAATGGTGAGATTTTCGACCGCGATTCGATTGCGGCTGCTCACACCACCATGCCGTTGCCGAGCTATGCGCGGGTTACGAACCTGCAGAACGGCCACTCGATGATTGTTCGCGTGAACGACCGCGGTCCTTTCCATGCCAATCGCGTCATCGACGTGTCGGAGCGTGCGGCGTTGGCCCTCGGGTTCAAGCGGCAAGGCACAGCGAAAGTCCGCGTGGAATATGTTGGCCGCGCCTCGACCAACGGTAGCGACGACCGGATTCTCCTGGCAAGTCTCCGTACCGACGGGCTGCCGGCCAGCCTGACGAACCCGGCTCCGACCATGATCGCCCAGGCGACGCCGCGCCCCGATGCGCCGCGTCAGGCCGTCGGCGTCGGCAGTTTCCAGTCTCCCGTCAGGGCTCCCGCTTCCGCCGGGACACCCGTCGCAGCAAACGTTCCGCTGCCGCCGGAGCGGCCATTCGACCTCGGCACCATCCCTGGAGCTGCGACCCCGGTCGCCGTCAGCTCCCTGTCTCCCAGTGTCCTTCCCCCGTCCCGGCCGGTGCTTGCGGGGCTCTACTATGCTTCGCCGGAGCCGAAGAGCGGGTTCCAGAAGAGCGGTTCCTTCACGACCCTCGATCAGTCGAAATTCATTCAGCGCTAGGTCCGCCAGGAGCGCTCACCGCTTCGTGACTTGGCGCACAGGTCGCCCCGCCTGACGTTGAATTGTTGTTGACGCGCTACAGATTCAGTCTTTCCTAAGGGAAAGGGCTTGGAATCTTATATGCGTCATCTCAAGGTTGCTCGGATAATGGTGTCAATCGGCCTCCTGTGGGCGGCTGGTCTCGTTCTGGTCGAAACGACCCAGGAAGCACGGGCTCAGTCGTTCCAGACGGCGGCTCCGACGGCGATACTCATGGACGCCACCAGTCATGCGGTCCTGTTCGAAAAGAATGCCGATGAGCAGACAGCTCCGGCGAGCATGGCCAAGATCATGACGGCTGAGGTCGTCTTCAACGAATTGAAGAACGGCCGTCTTTCGATGGACACCGAGTTCAACATCTCGGAAAACGCCTGGCGCAAGGGTGGTGGAGGCTCGGGTGGCTCCTCGATGTTCGCCAAGGTCAATACGAGCGTCAGGCTTGAGGATCTGCTGCGCGGCCTCATCGTCCAGTCCGGGAACGATGCGGCTGTTGCGATCGCGGAGGGCATCTCGGGCACCGAGGAGAATTTCGCCAATCTCATGAACCGGCGGGCCAGGGAGATCGGCCTCGAGAGTTCGACCTTCAGGAACGCGACGGGCTACCACCACCCGGAGCAGAAGGTCACGGTCCGAGATCTGGCGAAGCTCTCGATGCACGTCATTGAGACTTACCCTGAGCTCTACAAGATCTTCGGGGAGAGGGAATTCACCTGGAACAAGATCCGCCAGCAGAACCGCAACCCGCTGCTTGCCATCGACGGCCTCGGAGCGGACGGCCTGAAGACCGGGTATATCGAGGAATCAGGCTACGGGCTGACGGCGTCTGCCGTCCAGGACGATCAGCGCCTGATCGTCGTGGTGAACGGCCTGAAATCGTCCAGGGAGCGGGCCAACGAGGCACGCAAGCTCCTGGACTGGGGCTTCAGGGCCTTCGAGCCACGGCAACTCTTCGAGGAAGGGCAGGTTGTTGGGGAGGCTCAGGTTTTTGGCGGTAACAAGCGTTCGCTGCCGCTTGTCGCCAAGCGGGCTGTTCGTGTACTGGTGCCGAGGGGAGATGACGAACGGGTGACCGCGCGCATCATTTACACCGGCCCGATTCAGGCCCCGATCCAGCAGGGCACCGAGGTAGCCAAACTCCAGGTCAACCGTGGCGACATGCAGGCTCTTGAAATGCCCCTTTATGCCAAAGAGGACATCCAGGAAGGAACGCTGAGCCAGCGTGCCCTGGACGGCCTGCTGGAGTTCAGCACCGGCTGGGTCCGCCGAGCCTTCTCAAGAGTCGTCGACGGGATTTAATGGCAGGCTGCTTCATCACGTTCGAAGGAGGAGAGGGCGCAGGCAAGTCGACACAGATCGACAGGCTCCGTAGACGGCTGGAGCAACTCGACCAGCAGGTTATCGTCACGCGTGAGCCGGGCGGCTCGCCCTATGCGGAAGAGATCCGCTCCTTCCTGCTCGGCGGTCATGCCAAGAGCCTGGGCCCCTTCGCCGAGGCACTGCTGTTTGCCGCCGCTCGTATCGACCACCTAGACACCACGATCGTGCCCGCTCTCAGGCGCGGCACCCATGTCCTGTGCGACCGCTTCGCAGATTCGACGCGCGCGTACCAGGGTTCGCTGGGCAATATCGATCCCGCTCTGATCGACAATCTCGAACGCATCACGCTCAAAGGGGTGAGGCCCGACCTGACCTTCATCCTCGACCTGCCGGCCGAAGTAGGGCTGGCTCGTGCCGGGGAGCGGCGGGCCAGGAAAGGAGAGGGGGCCGACCGTTTCGAGGAGGAGCATGCCTCGTTTCACAACGCCCTGCGTCAGGCCTATCTCTCCATCGCCCAGGCGGATCCGGGACGGTGCGCCGTGATCAATGCCGATCAGGCACCCGATGAGGTCGAAGCCGCCATCTGGGCCGCCCTGCGGGAGCGGCTTCCCCAACTGACCCAGACCATGGCGAGGCCCCTCGATGTCGCGTGATGATCAAAATGCGGTCGAGCCGGATCAGTTCGACGGGGCCGTGCACCCGCGAGAGCAGATCGCTTTCTTCGGTCACGGGGAAGGCGAGGGGGCTTTCTTGGAGGGTTTGCGGAGCGGCCGCCTCCATCACGCATGGCTGATCGGCGGCCCTCAGGGAATCGGCAAAGCAACCCTTGCCTATCGGGTCGCCCGGGCGGTTCTCGACCCGCAGAAGAGTCGCGATCCTGCTCTTCGAAGTCTGGACGTTGCTCCGGATTCGACGGTGTCGCGCCAGGTCGCGGCGCTGTCCCATCCCAACCTCTCTGTCCTCAGGCGGGCTCCCGCCACGGACAAGAAGGCTGCATCGAGCACGATCCCCGTGGATGCCGTCCGCCGGGCGCTGGGCATGTTCGGCTCCACCGCCGCCGACGGGGGCTACCGCGTCTGCATTGTGGATAGTGCCGAGGACCTGACCGTGTCCAGCGCCAATGCACTGCTGAAGGTGATCGAGGAGCCACCCCCGCGCTCGCTTTTCCTCATCGTGAGCCATGCTCCGGAAAGGGTTCTGCCGACCATCCGCTCCCGGTGCCGCCGCCTCTTGCTGCGCCCGCTTGCGGAGCAGGATATCAAGGCCGCGATCGGCTCTCTGGGCGAGGCCTGGGCGGAGATCCCGGGCCCGCTGATCGATCAGGCGCTTCGCTATGGCGAGGGCTCGGTCCGGCGGACGCTGGAGCTTCTGGACGCCGAGAAGGTGTCGTTCATCGAGCATGTCACAGGCCTTCTAGAGGGACTGCCGCGCACTGACGCCAAGCAGATTCTCGGTCTGGCCGAATCCCTCGCCCGAAGGGATGCGGACGACAGCTATGAGCTGACGCTCGACACCGTTCAGCGCTGGGTGTCCGACAAGCTCCATGAGCGCGCAGGCCTTGGTGCGGCACGCCTTGCGCCTTTGGTGGAGGTATGTGACAAGATCGCCCGCTCGGCGCGCGAGATCGACGTGTTCAACCTCGACCGCCGGCCCTTTATCCTGACGCTGTTCGACGATCTGGCCGATGCCGTTCGGCGGACGGCCTGACGCCGCTGTCACTCAGCGGCCCGACGTTTCAAAGAGTGCGCCATGGCCGACAGACAGAAGTACTACATCACCACGGCGATTTCGTACCCGAATGGGGCTCCCCATATCGGTCATGCCTATGAGATCGTCGCATCCGATGCGATTGCGCGCTTCAAGCGCATCGACGGCTATGACGTGTTCTTCATGACCGGGACGGACGAGCACGGCCTCAAGATCCAGCAGACGGCGGACAAGAACAACACGACGCCAAAGGCCTTCGTCGACGAGATGGCCGCGAAGTTCCGCGCCATGGCGGACCGGCTGAACTGCTCCTACGACCGGTTCATCCGCACCACCGACGCCGACCACCTGCCTTCGACCCACGAACTCTGGCGGCGGATGCAGGAGAGGGGGGATATCTATCTTTCCAAGTATTCCGGCTGGTATTCGGTCCGGGACGAGGCCTATTACGACGAGAGCGAGCTGACGAAGCAGCCTGACGGCAGCTGGCGCGCCCCGACAGGCACGCCTGTGGAGTGGATCGAGGAGGAGAGCTATTTCTTTCGCCTCTCCGCCTATCAGGACCGTCTGCTCGAGCATTATGCGGCCCATCCGGAGTTCATCGGCCCGGAGACCCGGCGCAATGAGATCGTCAGCTTCGTCCGCTCAGGCCTCCAGGACCTGTCCATCAGCCGCACGACCTTCAATTGGGGCCTGCCGGTTCCGGGCGACCCGAAGCATGTGATGTATGTGTGGATCGACGCACTCAACAACTACGTGACGGGCTGCGGCTTTCCGGACGAGAACAACCCGCGCTGGCAGTACTGGCCGGCGGACGTTCACATCATCGGCAAGGACATCGTCCGCTTCCATACGGTCTATTGGCCGGCCTTCCTGATGTCGGCGGGCCTGCCGTTGCCCAAGCGTGTCTTCGGCCACGGCTTCCTGTTCAACAGGGGCGAGAAGATGTCTAAGTCGGTCGGCAACGTGATCGACCCCTTCGATCTGGCCGATACCTATGGCGTCGACCAGTTGCGCTACTTCTTCATGCGCGAGGTACCGTTCGGCCAGGATGGCAACTACTCGCATGAGGCTATCGTCAACCGCATCAATGCGGATCTGGCGAACGATCTCGGCAATCTTGCGCAGCGCTCGCTGTCGATGATCGCCAAGAACTGCGATGCCGCCGTGCCGCATCCGGGCGAGTTCACCCAGGCCGATCAGGACATGCTCTGGCTCGCCGATGCCTTGCCCGGAAAGGTGAGGGGTGCGATGAAGGATTTCGCCCTGCACACGGCCCTGTCCGACATCTGGTCGGTCGTCGCGGAGGCGAACCGCTATTTCGCGTCCCAGGAGCCCTGGGTTCTGCGCAAGAGCGATCCGGCGCGGATGAACACGGTTCTCTACGTAACCGCGGAGGTGCTGCGCGCAGTCGGCGTTCTGGCCCAGCCCTTCGTGCCGGAGGCCGCTGCCAAGCTCCTCGACCTTTTGGCCATCGGGCCGGAAGACAGGCCGCTGGCGGCCGTCGGCCCCGACCGGCGCCTGAAAGCCGGAACGGCCCTTCCGCAACCGTCGCCGATCTTTCCGCGTTACCTGGAAGCGGAGGCACCGTAACGCTTCCGCCTCGGTTGGCCCCAAAAGGGCCTGCAGCGGAAGCGTAAGATGTTCACCACCTTCATGTTCGCGACCGGGATCGAGAACAGCATCCCGACCATCAACAATGGCCGCACCCGCATCGACCAGATGGAAAAGTGCGGCCATTACGAGCACTGGAGGTCGGATTTCGATCTCCTGCAGGACCTGAACATCCAGGTCCTGCGCTACGGCCCGCCGCTCCACACGTCCTATCTAGGCCCCGGCCGCTACGACTGGTCCTTCGCCGACATGACCTTTGGCGAGCTTGAGCGCCGCCAGATCATTCCCATCGTCGACCTCTGCCATTTCGGCGTCCCGGACTGGATCGGGAATTTCCAGAACCCGGATTTCCCCTACCTTTTCGCGGACTATGCCGAAGCTTTCGCCCGCCGGTTTCCTTGGGTGCAGCTCTACACGCCGATCAACGAGATGTTCATCTGCGCCACCTTCTCGGCAGCCTACGGCTGGTGGAACGAGCAGATGTGCAGCGACAGGGCCTTCGTGACGGCCCTCAAGCACGTTGTGAAGGCCAATGTCCTCGCCATGGAGCGAATCCTGAAGGTTCGCCCCGATGCGCTCTTCATCCAGAGTGAATCCTCGGAATACTTCCACGCGGAGAACCCGAAGGCCATCAAGCCGGCCGAAATCATGAACTCCCGGCGGTTCCTGTCGCTCGACCTCAACTACGGGCGCCGGGTCGACTCGGAGATGTACGAGTTCCTGCTGGATAGCGGCATGACGCGGGAGGAATACCATTTCTTCCTCAAGCGCTCGTCGCTGCGCCACCACTGCATCATGGGGAACGACTACTACATCACCAACGAGCACCGGGTCCGCGCCGACGGCGTGACGAGCGCCGCAGGCGACGTGTTCGGCTACGACGAGATCACGCGGCAATACTATGATCGCTACAAGCTCCCCGTCATGCACACCGAGACAAATCTCATGGAAGGGCCGAACGGGAACGAGGCCGTCAACTGGCTTTGGAAACAGTGGGCCAACGTGCTCAGGGTCCGCAATACCGGCGTGCCCATCGTCGGCTTCACCTGGTACTCCCTGACCGACCAGATGGACTGGGATACGGCTCTCCGGGAGGAGAACAACCGCGTCACGCCCGTCGGCCTCTACGATCTCGACCGCAACATCCGTCCCGTGGGCCGCTGCTACAAGCAACTCATCCACGACTGGTGCGACGTCCTTCCCGCCCAGAGCGTCTGCCTGACAGTCCCCGTCGTCTGGCCACAGGAGCAGCACGACGCTCCGGTGCGCCGGCATCAGGAACGGATGCGCGAGCTACGCAGCAAGGAGGCGCGGGAAGACGCCCGGCAGCCTGAGCCGGCAGCACAGGGCGTGCATTGGTAGACGAGGACGCCAATCCGATCTATGCAGCCGGAAACTCCCGGTCTCGCGGGAGAGGAGGGCGCTTGCACCGATGCTGATCGACAGCCACTGTCACCTGGATTTTCCCGACCTTCAGGCGCGCCTGCCCGAGATCCTGGCCGCGGCCTCGGCCGCCGGCATCGGGCGGATGGTGACGATCTCGACCCATGTGGCCCGCTTCGACACCTATAGGGCTATCGCCGAAGCCCATGAGAGCGTGTACTTCACGGTCGGGACGCACCCTCATAACGCGGGAGCCGAGCCCGATGTCCCGGCGCAGCGCATCGTCGAACTCTCTGCGCATCCGCGGTGCGTCGCCGTTGGCGAGGCCGGACTTGATTATTACTACGACAAGAGCCCACGCGATGTGCAGCAGAGGGTCTTCCGCACTCATATCGACGCGGCCCGGGAGACCGGATTGCCTCTGGTCATTCATGCCCGCGATGCGGATGAGGACATGATCCGGATCCTCCAGGAGGAGATGGGGCGAGGGCGCTTCGATGCGGTTCTCCACTGCTTCTCTTCGGGGGAAAAGCTCGCCCAGGTCGGCGTCGAACTCGGGCTCTACGTCTCGTTCTCGGGCATCCTGACCTTCAGGAACTCGGAGGAGATTCGTCGGATTGCAGCCGGCGTGCCGCAGAACCGCCTTTTGGTCGAAACCGACGCGCCCTATCTGGCTCCCGTACCATTTCGCGGCAAGACGAACGAACCGGCCTATGTCGCCCACACGGCGCATGTCCTCGCCGAAGTGATCGGGGTCAGCGATGCGCAGATGGCGCAGATCACCACGGCCAACTTCTACCGGCTGTTCTCGAAGGCCGCGCAGGCCGATGCGGATATGGGGCTCGCAATAGCGTCATGACGATGAGACTGACGATTCTCGGCTGCGGATCCTCGGCCGGCGTGCCGCGGGTCGGGGTCGGTTGGGGCAAGTGCGATCCGTCGAATCCAAAGAACCGGCGCCGCCGCTGCTCGGTCCTTGTCGAGAAGACCTCGGGCAGCGGCGAAAAGACTGTGGTTCTGATCGATACCTCACCCGATCTGCGCGACCAATTGCTCGGCGCGGATGTGCGCCGGCTCGACGCCGTGCTTTATACGCACGAGCACGCTGACCACATTCATGGGATCGACGACCTGCGGCCGCTCGCCATCGTCCAGCGGCATCGCATCCCGGTCTATGCGGACCGGTTCACGAGCGAGGTGCTCCAGATGCGTTTCGGTTATTGCTTCGAGACGCCGGCCGGCAGCGGCTATCCGCCTATCCTGAAAATGCATCACCTCGAGCCCGGCCTCACGACCACGGTTTCGGGTCCCGGAGGCGCGATCAAGGCTCTGCCGTTCCGGATGATCCACGGCGATATCGAGGCCATGGGCTTCCGCTTCGGCAGGATCGCCTATGCGCCGGATGTCAGCCGGATGCCTGAGGAGAGCCTCGGCGCTCTGGACGGCCTCGACGTCCTGATCCTGGACGCCTTGCGCCAGACGCCGCATCCCACACATTTCTCCGTGCCCGAGGCGCTCGACTTGATCGCAAAGGTGAAACCGAAGCGCGCCGTCTTGACCAATCTTCACACGGATCTGGATTACGAAACGCTGCGCCGGGAACTGCCGCCGCAGATAGAGCCGGCGTATGACGGCCTGACTGTCGAGGCGGAGTGACAGCCCGCAGATCTATGCAGGCCAGCGAGCGTGCTGAAGGCCAGAGATACGTATCGAAAGCCAGATCCCTCTAAAGCCAGACAGATTTAAGTTCCATAATATATCTTATGCGAATCTTATCTGTAGCCGCAATATAGAGATGACACCCCTTTGCAAAGTTCAAATGGCACTCTCCTGCTTTCCGGGGTTGCAGGAGGATGTGGCCGATGGCGGTGGTGTCGATGAGCGACAAGGAGTTTTCCAGGCTCAATGTCTTGATGGATTTAGACGCCCGCCGGATGACCGTTCGGGACGCCTGCGTCCTGCTTCAGCTCAAGCGCCGGCAGGTCTTCCGGCTCCTGAAGGACTTCCGGCAGCATGGAGCCGTGCCCTACCGCACCTGTGACAAGCTCCAGCGTGTCACCCAGGCGG
>NZ_JAJATX010000221.1 GCF_020866965.1 Microvirga roseola | reverse complement strand
TCCGAATGCCCACCCCTCGCGGTGGTCTCCAAAGGCCCTCGAAGTGTCCAGCTTCGTGGGCCTTTTGCTTTGCCTGGTTTACGTCACGGCATTTCGATCCTTTTGAGCGAACATAGCCTCGAGGGCATGGGTGATGACGGCCTCACGCGATTTGAAGTGACCGCTTTCGACGGCTTGGTCGATTGCAGTGTTCAGAAGCCCAGGGATCCAGACGTTCACCTCCTTGTCTCCCCGGTCCCGGCGAGACTTACGGAAGCGCTGAACCCTCTCGGCTCGTTTAGCGTCAGGCATGGCATCCACCCGTTACACTCGTGCCGTTTCGAGAGATGACCGATTCTGAGGTGGCTGTGGAGTCGGGCGTCAAGAATCTA
>NZ_JAJATX010000068.1 GCF_020866965.1 Microvirga roseola | reverse complement strand
CAGGGCTGCCGGCTATGCGTCCGTTTAACCGTCCGATGCTTTAGCTGAATCCGCGCCGGGAGATGCCAGAGCCTGTCGCGCGGATGAGCAAGTTGATCCCGAAGCTTCACAGATCGAAGCCTGCTCGCCATCACTCGCGCCTCAAGCCGCAGTATATCTTGGGGGTACTGATAGGGCCAAGATGCCGCCCTGCGCTGTCCTAGCTCAAAGGTCCTGCCACATTCGCCTGGAATGCAGGACGTTCCCGGAGTCTATGATACCAGGCGTCCAGGCTGGGAAGAACCGGGCGAGCTATATCAAGCGCGTACCACCGAAAGGCTGCGATTCCGAGCGGAATATCGCCAATCGTGAATGTCTCGCCTGTAACGTAAGGACGATCTGAATGGTGCCGGACGAGGATCCCAAATGCCTGTTCCGCCCCAATTTGCGCTTTCCTCAGCATTGCATGATCCCTTTGCTCAGGCGGTGTCCGGATCAGCCCGAAGAAGACGGGCCGCAAGGTTGGCCACAGGGTCGTCGCATGCCAGTCCATCCAGCGCTCGACATCAAACCTCGACCGAAGGTCCGGTGGATAAAGGACGTGTGCCCTGTGCTTTGTCGCGAGGTATCGGACGATGACATTCGACTCCCAAAGTACGAAGCCATCATCCTCTATCGTCGGCACCAGGCCGTTAGGATTGAGCTGGAGAAACTCCGGTGTGTCATTAATTCCGAACTCTCGCCCAGCATCGATGCGGCGAAAGTTCAGGCCGATCTCGCCACAACACCACAGCACTTTCTGGACCTTGATCGAGTTCTTGCGTCCCCAGATCGTCAGCATAAATTATCCTCCCTGCCACAATGCTGCGGACCAATTGTCGACACACTCGCCCGGATCAATCACAGCCTCAAGCTCGTCACGTTATTCGGAATACAGAATGCCACTAGAACAGCTCTCCTGTTCTATCCGGCTTCATCCTGGTTATCGGGATGTGCCGTCACGAAGGCGGGAACCCCAGCACAGGCGGCATCCACTGCGCAAACATTTGGATTCCCGTCCAAGGATATGTTCATGCGCCGTGCGTTGTAAACTTGAGGTACGAGCTAGACATCGGCGAGAGTTAGATGCTGGCCAAAGGCAAAGGGGCCGGGTTTCAGGAAACACTCGAGAGCATCAAAGCCCTCCCTGATCCAGTGTGCGTACCAAGCATCGATGGAGGCTTGATCCTGCCCCATCCAATGCCTCAGGTAACGCAGGACGCCGATGTTGTTGAGCGGATGGATGTCGCAGGCAATCAAAGAGCAAACGCCTCGGATTTTGGCTCTATCCAAAGGAAGTGAAGGCAGAAGCGGCGGATGGGGATAGCAGTCTTCCAGGTACTCCAGGATCGCTGGTGACTGAATTAGAACATCATTATCAACAACGAGGGCGGGAACCCGGCCCTGCGGGTTGACCGCCTTGAATGCATTCTCGTCCTGTGCGCCCTTGAGAAGGTTGACGGGCACGGACGCATAGGCGATCCCTTTCAGCGCGAGTGCAATCCGAACCCGGTATGCGGCCGAAGAGCGGAAATAGGTGTAGAGCTGCACGTCCTTGCCTCGGCTGCTGGAGTTCATGGTGCGCTGGTCGACCTGTAGAGATCGGCGAAGCGGTCACGGAGAATGTTTTTCTGCACCTTGCCCATCGTATTGCGGGGAAGCTCATCAACAAAGATAACGCGCTTCGGCAACTTATACCGGGCAAGCCGCCCTTCCAGAACGGAGTGAATGTCCTTCTCCTCCAGCTGGGCGGTACCATCCTTAACAACCACAGCCGTCACGCCCTCGCCGAAGTCGTGGTGCGGCACACCGATTACCGCACTCTCGACCACGCCATTGATGGCGTCGATCTCGCTCTCGATCTCCTTCGGATAGACGTTATAGCCGCCTGTGATGATCAGGTCCTTCCCACGGCCAAGGATATGCACGTAGCCTTTCTCGTCAATTTTCCCGAGGTCGCCTGTGATGAAGAAACCGTCTGGCCGGAATTCGGATTCTGTCTTTTCAGGCATGCGCCAGTAGCCCTTGAACACATTGGGGCCCTTGACCTCGATCATGCCGATTTCATTGTTGCCGAGCACCTGTCCGCTTTCTGGTTCAGTGATGCGGACCTCAACTCCCGGCAGTGGGAAGCCGACCGTACCGGCGATCCGATCACCCTCATAAGGGTTTGACGTGTTCATGTTGGTTTCGGTCATGCCATAGCGTTCAAGAATGGCATGACCGGTCCTGGCCTGCCATTCCCGATGTGTTTCGGCGAGGAGCGGCGCTGAGCCCGAGACGAACAGGCGGATGTTGGCGGTCGTCTCCCGCGTAAGGTCCGGATGCTGGAGGAGGCGTACGTAGAAGGTCGGCACTCCCATCATGGCGGTGGCACGCGGCATCAGAGCCAAAATCCGGTCCGGATCGAACTTCGCGAGGAACAGCATCGACGCGCCGGAGAGCAGCACAACATTCGTGGCGACAAAGAGTCCGTGAGTATGAAAGATCGGGAGCGCATGGATCAGCACGTCGTCGGCCGAAAAGCGCCACTCTTCAACCAGGGTACGGGCGTTCGAGGCAAGGTTCTCATGAGAGAGCATGGCACCTTTCGAACGGCCAGTCGTGCCGGATGTGTAGAGGATGGCCGCAAGATCATCCGGCCCACGATCAACATCGTCGAACTGGAGCGGGGCTGCGAATGCCCGGTCAGCAAGCGTTCCGGCAGATGTTCCCTGCCCCGTTGAGGCTCCAAGCGTCTCGATGAGCGCGCCAGCCTTCCCAGCTACGGGAGCAAGGGCCTCGCGGCGTGCCGGATCACAGACGAACACGCGAGGCTCTGCATCCGTTAGGAAGTAATCGATTTCCGCCGCCGTATATGCCGTGTTGAGAGGGAGGAATATAGCGCCGGCACGGATACAGCCGAGATAGAGCATGGTGGCCTCAATGCTCTTTTCCACTTGCACCGCCACGCGGTCTCCTGGCCTGACACCCAGTTCGATCAGGGCATTGGCGAAGCGAGCTGAGATGGCCTCGACATCCTGGTAGCTGTACGAGCGCCCATCCTCCGCCTCAGCGAAGGTCTTCTCGGGAGCCGGCATACGGGAGCGGATCAGGTCGTAAAGATGATTTGACATGAAGCATTCAGCCTGTGAAAGAGGTTTCTTCCGTCCTAGTGAGCAGGTGCGAGTGCCCGGCCGGGATCCGCGCGCAGCGCACGTTTCACCGAAGCAGAAGCTGTTACCGTCCCATGATTGGCATAGGCCTCATGGTTCTGCTCGATCCTGTCCAGATCGTAGAGGTAATTCACCATTAGGCTGCGGCTCTGGCGCAGGCCCTTGGGAGAGAGGTCTCCGCCCGGGTTGAGGCGCTCCAGGCGCGCTCCATTACCGAGGTGAAAACGTGCGACCGGATCAATAGGCTTTCCGTCCGATTTCTTGGCATGCAGGAAGTAGCAGGCAGCAGCGGGCAGGAGTGCCCGGTTGACCGCCTGAACCCGTTCGGGGTCCAAGACCCAGTCTGGGTCGGCAGAGTTTCGAAGGATGTCCTGCTGCTCAGGCGTGAGGCCTGCGGGGTTCTCCTGGGCGAGATGCCTTTCAAGCCAAGAGCTGAATCCTGGCACAGGTGAGAGGGTCACAAACGTGTCGAGCCCTGGTAGTTCTCGCTTGAGTTCCTCCGCAACCTGCTTGATCAGAAAATTGCCAAAGGAGATGCCCTGCAGTCCCTTCTGGCAATTGGAGATTGAGTAGAACACAGCCGTTGTGGTCTGCGCCGCCGCCAACGGCATACGATCCGCGGCTAGCAAGGGCTCGATGGCCGCCGGGATCTCCTGGGCCAGCGCGATCTCCACAAAGATCAGAGGCTCATCGTTGAGCGCCGGATGGAAAAAAGCGAAGCAACGTCGGTCAGACGGCTCAAGGCGGCGGCGAAGGTCATCCCAGTCACGGATTTCGTGCACAGCCTCATAGCGGATGATCTTCTCCAGGATATGAGCCGAAGTGGTCCAGTCTATGCGGCGAACGACCAGAAAACCTCGATTGAACCAAGAGGAGAAGAGGTGCTTCAGATCCGCATCGACCACTGCTAGATCAGGACGGCGAGACAACGCTGCCAAGAGGTCCTCGCGCATGGCCACCAAGCTACGTGTACCAGCGGGAGCAAGGTTCAACCGCCGGAACAACTCCTGACGGCGAGGCTCCGCAGCCACATGCAATTCTTGGGCAGTCCTCTCGTTCGGATTGGCCTGATAGGTCTCCATAGCTGCCGATATGCGGGGAGCATCACAACCAAAGCGGGTCGCCAATGCTTCGAAGAAGGCAATTCGGGGGCCGACGGTAAGGCTGGCGTAGGTCTCGAGAATGCGGCTGGCAATGGCGACACCCGATGCCTCCCCTCGCCTTGAGAGAAGCGCCTCAGACATTTCGACGATTGCTGCGGTTTGTTGCTCACCTTGAGGGCGGATCTCGCGCAAGGGTTCAATGAGACTGCGCCCGCGCTCTGTAATTGTCGACAAAAGATCGCTAAAGAATGAAATGTTCATCAGAGCGGCCCCAAGATCTGGTCCGGCAACCATGTGGCGATTCCGGGAAGAAGGCACAGGATCAGGATGCCAAGGAACATGACGAATACATAGGGGAGCGCGCCCCATAAAACGTCCTTAGTGGGCACCTGGGGTGCGATAGCATTAATCACGAACAAATTGAGACCGACAGGGGGCGTAATAAGGCCGACTTCCATGTTGATCGTGAGCACCACGGCAAACCAATAAGGGTCAAATCCAGCCTCCAAAATAATCGGCAGTAGAAGCGGGGTAGCCATGACGATCACAGCAACCGGGGGCAGGAACATGCCCGCGATGAGAAGAAAGACATTGATGAGCCCCATCAGCACCCAACGGTTGACCTCGAGTTCCGCGATAGTTGACGCGACTGTCTGGGTGATGAAGAGCGAGGAGAGGGCAAAAGCGAAGAGCTCAGCCGCCGCCAGGATCATCATGATCATGACGCTCTCCCGCATGGTACTTGAGAAGATCTCCATCACAGGCTTGGGGCGGACCAAACGGTAGATCAGGACAACAACAAGCAGGGTCAGAAATGCTCCTGCGCCCGCAGCTTCCGAGGGAGTCGCAATGCCCCCATAGAGCACATACAGCGTACCGAGGATGATAATGAGAAACGGTATGACCCGTGGAAGGGCGGTGAGTTTATCTCTGAAGGTAAACCCTGCTCCAGCATCGCTAAAGGTGAACCCCTTCCGCTTGGCGTCGAACAGTGCCCAAGCCATAAACATGGCTGTGAGCATCAGACCTGGCATAACACCTGCCAGAAAGAGCCGGCCAATCGAAGTCTCGGTTGCGATGCCGTAGACGATCATGGTGACGGAGGGTGGGATCAGGATCCCGAGTGTGCCACCGGCCGCGATGGAGCCGGTCGCCACAGAGCCCGGGTAGCCGCGTTTCATCATCTCCGGGATGCCCATCTTGCCGATAGCTGCGCAAGTAGCAGGGCTTGATCCAGTCATGCCGGAGAAAATCGCGCAGGCCCCCAGATTGGAGAGGATGAGACCACCCGGTACTCGGTTGAGCCAGCGATCAAGCGCCTCGTAGAGGTCACGCCCTGCGGGAGAGGTCGCCACGGCAGCGCCCATGAGCACGAACATCGGTATTGCGACGAAGGCAAGATTGGCAATGCCGGCAAACATGGTCTCGGCCAACACACCGAAGATGTCGAAACCCTCTGTCAAGAGAAGGGCAGAGACAGCAGCAAGACCCAGCGCAAAGGCGATCGGCATACCGGTGGCGAGTAGAGCAAAAAGAACGACGATGATGAGGAATCCGGCTGCTGCAGGGTTCATGGCTCGGCATCTTTCAGCTTGAGGATCTCGGCAAGATATTGCAGGCACAGCAGTCCAAAGCCGATCAGCATTGGCAGAACAGGAATCCAAAGCGGGATGCGCCAGAGGGAGGAGGTCGTCCAACCTTCATCCCAGGCCTCGTGGAAGTACATCCAACTCGCGATGAACATGGTGGCACAAAAGGTGAGCCCCAATGCGCTCCCAATATACCGCAGGACACGTTTCGTGCGCGGTTGCACCACCGTCTCAATCACATCCACACCGACATGTCCCTTCGTCAATAATACGTAGGGCGCCCCCAGGAAAACGGCGGCTGTTGCAGCATAAATCACGAAGTCGGTCTGCCAGATGGTCGGCCAGCGAAAGATGTAGCGTGAGAAAACCATCTGGCAGATCACCAGCATGGCGGCAATCAGCAGGAGTACGGCAACAACCGCGAAGGCCTTCGATAGGCCATCGGTGATTGCGATCAAATGTCGGGTCATTGTGGGCTCAAAGACTATCAGAAGGCAGGCATAGAGCCGAAAGGGGCAGGTGAACTGCGGGGCTAATCCCACAGTTCACGGGTGTGGGCACCTATTGGACAGCCAGAGCCTTATCGATCAGATCCTGACCGCCTTTCACCTTCTCGGCAAAATTCTTGTACGAAGACTCCTTCGCCACATTGAGCCAAGCTTGGTAGTCCTCCGGCGACATCTCGACGACCTCGACCCCTGCTTTCTTGAAGGTGTCGATCATCTTCTCGTCGCCTTTCTTGGCCTCTTGCGCGAACCACTTCTCGGCTTTCTCGCCGGCCTCGAGAATTGCTTTCTGTTGTTCGGGCTTGAGCTTATCGAAAACTTTCTTCGATATCAGCACTGGTTCATACATAAACCAGAGGGCATTCTCTCCGGGGGCAGTAAGGCACTTTGCCTGCTCGAAGAGGCGGTAAGAGACAAAACTCTCCGAGGAGGTGTTCGCGGCATCAAGCACGCCAGTCTGCATTGCAGGGTAGATCTCCGACGACGGCATGGAGGCAATCGAAGCCCCCGCCTTCGCCAGCATCTCCTCGAATGCCGGGCCAGCTGCGCGGGTCACTTGGCCCTTAACTGTTTCCGGACCGCGGATGCAGTTCTTCTTTGAGGCAAAGGCACCGGAGAGCCATGCATCAGCAATGACGATCGCGCCTGCATCCTCGACGATTCTCTTGATGTCCTTCATGAACTCGGAGTCATTCAGCCGCTCCGCGCGCTCGAAATTCCGCACGAGACCAGGCATCAGGGTGGCTGAGAATTGCGGGTGCCGCCCCGAGGCATAGTCCAGGGGGAAGGAGGTCAGGTCGAGTTGCCCCTTTGTGAGGGCACCCCACTGCTCCTGAGGCTTGTAGAGCGAGGCGCCGGGGAAGACCTGGATCTTCAAGCCGACGTTAGCGTTCTCGACATTCCGCGCGATCATCTGGACCATCTCGTCGCGGGGGTCGCCCTTTCCACCAGGAAACTGGTGCGAAGCCTTCAGCGTGGTTTGGGCCGATGCAGCCGAGAGGCCTAAGGCCAACAAGGCGGTCGCGCCAAGAAGTGTGTGCACGTAGTTGCGCATAGGTATTTCCTCCGTGGCTTGCCCGCCTCTTTATGCATGTGCGGACTCTAGCTCCGGGATGAGACAAGAGCTTTGCACTCAAGTCAAGCGTTCTTGTATACATAACACGAGAGATCAGGTATGAGTCTGGCATGCGAGGAGATAATCCAAATTCGAAGAGCCGTGCCGTCACATTGCGTGACGCCGTTGAGACCGAGATCGTGACCGGGGCGCTGAAAGCAGGTGAGCGGCTCGATGAGGTCCAGCTTGCAGCGCGCTTTGGCGTCTCACGCACCCCTGTGCGTGAAGCGCTGCACCAACTCGCCGCCTCGGGGCTAATCGAGATGCGTCCACGGCGTGGTGCAGTGGTTGCGCAGGTTTCCCCCGACCGTCTGGTTGAAATGTTTGAGGTGATGGCAGAACTTGAGGGCATGTGCGCCCGCCTGGCGTCACGGCGGCTCTCGGATCAGGACAAAGAAGCTCTTTTGCTGGCGCACAGAAAGTGCCAAGAGGCCGCTCATCACGGTGATGCCGACAAGTACTACTACGAAAATGAGCGCTTCCATCATGTTGTGTACCGGGCTAGCCGAAATCAATTTCTGGCAGCTGAAGCCATTCGGCTACACAACCGGCTTAAGCCTTATCGCAGGTTGCAGCTTCGCATCCGAGGCCGGATCACAACCTCCATTGCTGAGCATGAACAGATCGTTACGGCGATCTTAGACGGCCAAGGTGCGGCAGCCCAGGAGCATGCTCGAGCCCATATCGTCATTCAGGGCGAGCGATTCGCTGACCTTATGGCAAGCCTCAACCATTTAGATGAAGTTTCCTAAGTGTCGTGCAGTCACAACAGCGAATGTGTCGAGCAGGGGGCAGTGATTGGGAACGTGGTCGTGAGACCCTGACTGGCTTGGCCGCGGCTCAGGCGATGAGTGCGGTTCTGAGCCGCCAGCGGAGGCTTTTTTGCCCCTGTAACCACGCAGCGACAAGACCCACTCACCTTGGCTGCTCCTTAGCCTTTCTGCTACTTGCCATGCCTGTACGGCGGAGTTCCTGTTAGAACATCGCTCTCCTGACACGTACGAGCCTAGTGCACATACGCCGGCTCAATGCACTTACCTCTCGCAGGCTAAAGACCGAGATAAGCCTTACGGATCATCGGATGTCCCTGTAACTCCTTTGACGGACCATCAAGCACCTGCCTGCCATTTTCGAGTACGTAAACGCGGTGGCTGACGGCGAGGACCTGCTTTACATTCTGCTCCACCAGCAGGATTGGGAGACCGGTCTCGGCGACCCGCCTGATGGCTGCCATTACTTCTTTGACGAAGAGCGGCGATAGGCCGAGACTTGGCTCGTCCATGATCAGCATCTTGGGCCCAAGCATAAGAGCACGCGCAATAGCCACCATCTGCTGCTGTCCACCCGACAATTGCCCAGCCATGGCATTGGCGTAACGAACGAGGTCGGGGAAGAGAGTCTCGACTTTCGCCATATTCTCGTCCCGGGCAGCCTTTGCTTCAGGCAAGAAGGCCCCCAGCATCAGGTTTTCCCGCACGGACATATTCGGGAACAGCTGTCGGCCCATAGGTACATGGGCCAATCCCTTACGAGCCATCTGGTGAGGCCGTGCCCCCTTAACTTCCTCGCCATCGAACATGATGCGCCCGCTCCACGGAGCAATCATGCCAGAGATCGCCCTGAGGATCGTCGACTTGCCGCTGCCGTTTCCCCCCACGAGGCCGACCAATTCGCCGCGGCTCACATGGAGAGACGCACCGAACACCACCTTTAGTGTGCCATAGCCAAGGTCGACATTGTCAACCTGCAGAATTGCCTGCCCCATCAGTCGGTCCCCAAGTACGCTTCGATCACGCGCTCATCACTCGTTACCTGCTGCGGAGTGCCTTCCGCGATCTTCTCGCCGCTTGCGAGCACGATCACATGATCGGACAACTCGATGATCGCCTCCATGATGTGCTCGACCATCAGAACCGCGAGACCTTGCGTGCTCAACGTCCTCACGAAAGCAATCATCTCCCGTAATGCGGGGGGATTCAGACCCGCCATGATTTCATCGAGAAAGATCACCTTCGGCCTTACCGCGAGCGCCTTCGCCAGTTCCAGCCGCCGTCGGCGCGCTAGGTTGAGATCCAGTGCTGGCTGGTGGGCGCGATCTGCCAGCCCTACTTGCTCAAGCACGTTCATTGCAAGGCGCTCGGCCTCGCTCCGTCGGCCTGCCGTCAGAAACGCGGCAATGAGCACATTCTCCAGTACCGTCAGCTCCTCAAAGGGCCGTTCAGTTTGGAATGTCCGGCCGAAGCCCAAACGGGTCCGCTTAAATGCCGGCAATGCCGTAATATCCTTGTCGAGCAAGGTAATCCTGCCGGAATGCACTGGAGCAAAGCCCGTCACGGCATTGAACAGGGTAGTCTTGCCGGCGCCATTCGGACCGATCAATCCAAGAATCTCACCGGAGCCGAGGGATAGGGACACGTTGTTGACAGCCGTTACCCCGCCGAATTTGACGGTGATGCCGTCAGCCCTGAGCACGTTTGGCATAGAGCCTCCGAATACGTCTACGGGCCAGCTCCCCGACGATGCCGCGGGGCACGAAAAGCACGACCACGAGGATCAGGATCCCGTAGATCAGCATGTTCGCCTCAGCGAACGTGGTGCGAAACATCTCTCCAGCACCAATCAATACGAGTGCGCCAACAGCTGGTCCCCAGATCGTTCCCCGCCCACCGATAATCGCTGTGAGGGCGATCTGCACGGATAGGAGAAGGGCAAAAATGACGTGCGGCTCTATGAAAGCCAACACGATCCCGTAGATTCCGCCGCCGATTGACGTGAGCGCAGCCGAAAGCATGAACGCCTTCAGCTTCGTCGTTGTCGGATCAATGCCGGCAGCCATCGCCGAGTCCTCGTCCTCGCGCACAGCCCGTAGCTGATAGCCGAACCGGGCTCGAGAGATCACGATGACGGTCGCAACCACCACGGCTGCAAAGGCGAGCGCCATGTAGAACTGGGCCACTCTGGAGAAGAGGTCGATTCCGAACGGCTCGGGGAGGGTTGCAATGAATACGCCCGTAGCGCCTCCGGTTAACCACTCCTCGTTGATGGCAACCAGCCGGAGGATCTCCGCAACCGCGATGGTGGAGAGCGAGAAGTACGGTCCGCGCAGGCTGAAGGTCAGCCATCCCCAGAAATAGCCGAGCGCTGCCGCAAAAGCGGCCGCCATAGCCATTGTCCACCATGGTGCAAGTCCGAATCGGCTCTGACCGATGGCAACAAAGTATGCCCCGAGGCCCACGAACGATGCATGACCAAGGCTCACCTGTCCATTCCAGCCCCCTAGCAGGTCCCAGGACGTGGCCCAGCCGGCGAATAGAAGGACAGAGATCGCAATCGTCAGGTAATTAGGGAAGATTGCCGGGTACACTATGCCGACAGCGAGCAGCACGCCCAGTCCAAGGAAATGCTTTGTCATACCCGCTTCACCGTCCGTCCAAATAGGCCTTCAGGCCGGAAAAGCAGGATCAGGAGAAACGCAATCAATCCATAAGCCTCACGGTACTCGGACATGAAGTAGGATGCGCCCAGAACCTCGACGACGCCTAGCAGGATGCCTCCAGCGATCGCCGCACCGACGTTGCCCAGTCCACCAAGGACCGTCACGACGAAGGCCTTTAGGGTGAACACGGCTCCGGTGTTGGTTGGGGTCGCGAACAGGAGCGGGATGAGCGTGACACCCGCCATGACCGCCAGCATTACTCCGAGGCCAAAGACGATGCTGTGGATCCGCCGCGTGTCGATACCAACGAGCTCGGCGCCAAGCCTATTTTCCGCAGTGCCGCGGATAGCGCGGCCAACTTCAGTCCGGTTCAGCAGGGTATAGAGCGCCCCGATCATGATGACTGTAGCGATACCAGCAAGGAGCAGGACCATAGAGACGTTGACCCCGGCGATCGAAAGGGTCGATGAGGCATACGACACCTGCACGGAGCGCGGCTCGCCACCGAAAGTGAGCAGGATCGTGTTACCGATAATCAGCGAGATTCCGAGCGTCGCCAGAAGCGCCGATTCCGGTGGCGCATCGATGACACGTGAGAGGATGAAGCGCTCAACTATGACGCCGGCAAAAAAGCCGATCGGCATCGCAAGAAGCAGTGACAGATACGGATCCCATCCGAGCAGGGCATTGAAGAGGACGGCACTGTACATACCAAGCACGACGAAATCGCCGTGAGCAAAGTTGATCGTTCGCATAACCCCGAACACAAGGGTCAAGCCAATTCCAATGAGGGCATACACGCCACCTATCAGCACGCCGTTGGCAACGTTCTGTAGGAAAATATCTAACCCGGCCATTCTTCGTCCTGATTGCTGTCGCGCGTTCGCCCGCGGCACGAGGGTGCCCGGGCGCGACGAGTCTCAGTCATTTTATGTGATTACCGCCCTGGGAGGGACCGGCGGCTGTGCCGCCGGCCCATTTGCATTAGCGAGCCGACCATTCCGGCGTTGGATGACGCGGTTGCTGCGCAGCGAGGTCCGCCGGGAATACCGTGATATGGTCACTATCCTGGATCTGCAGGATGAGGCTTCGGATCGGGTTCTGGTTCTGGAAGCCGTCAGTACTCTTGAAATTGACTGTCGTCACAGGCGTCGTGATGTCGGTCGCGGCCAGCGCCTCACGCACGGAGTCACGCGACTTCGGGTCAGCACGACGCAAGGCATCAGCAGCAACCTTCAGCGCGAGATATCCCTCTGCTTCGTAAAATGAGGGCTCTCCGCCTGCCTTGGCCTTCAGGCGCTCATAGAGTTCCTGAGCGCCGGGATACTTGACGTCCTTGCTCCAGCTCACGGCCGTAGCGACATGCTCAGCCGAGTCGCCGACCTGTTCAACAAAGCTCGGAAGAGCTGCGGAGGTATCAATGGCGATCACTTTAGCATTCAGGCCAACCTCAAGCATCTGGCGGGTGATCGCAACGCCATCCTCAGCGTACGACACGATATAGAGGATATCTGGATTGGCTCCGCGGAACCGGTTCAGGATGGGCCGAAAGTCGGTGACACCCTGATCGTAGGCCTGATCACCAACGACCTTGTAGCCGCGCTCCGACGCGAGCCGCTTGCCCTCTTTCGCAAGAGAGGTCGGCCACGCACCATTGCCGTAGAGCATGGCGACCGTCTCAAGGGGCACGTCCTTCTTCATGTTCTTGAGATAATCAAAGTAGTCGAAGTAGGCATCCGCAACGATCGTTGAATTGTGCTTGGCGCGGAACACCCACGGCGAGCCGGGCTTCGTAATGCTGTCGTCCGCACTACCCAGGACAACCAAGGGGACCTTCTGACGAGTCAGGTACTGGGCAAGTGGTCCGGTGATTGAGGAAGCGTAAGATCCGATGACAAGTGGAACGCCTTTGCTGGCGAAGCTCTCTGCCGCGGCAAGCGCGCTCTTCGCTTCGGATCGGTCATCCTGAATCGTCAGGGTCAGCGGCTGGCCGTTGATGCCGCCGTTTGCATTAATTTCCTCGAGTGCAACTTGGAGACCGGTGCGATAACGCTCACCGAACGCGGCGAAGTTACCTGAAAGGCTGTTAATGACGCCAACCTCGACCTGCGCTTGCGCAGGAGCGCCGATCATGGACAGAGTGGCTGCCAGTGCAGCGGCGATTGCAATCCTCATTTGTTTCCTCACCATTTTTTCTGCTTCACTAGGAAGTCTCTTGCTGCGAGATAAATAGAACCTTCTGCAGCAAGGAAAGCCTAGTGCGCGTGTTCTAGCCCTGCCAAACACTTTTTTCTCGACAGAGCTTAGCTGGATATTATCCTCCGCTGCAAATCGACATCTGCCACGGTTCGCATACCTGTGCTGCGGAAAGCGGCTGTGGTTTATTGTTACAAGGAACGCTGCATGGTCGTGTTGAAAGATGATCCACTTGGTCAAGGAGGGCTTGCTGATTTCGCCCGACGGTTTCGAGCCGGCGAGATTTCATCTGAGCAGGTGACGCGGGCCTACGTTTCCCGCATCGAAGCGCTCGACCCAGTGCTCGGCGCATTCCAGCATGTTGCCGCCGAGCAAGCACTTGAGACCGCCCGCGCGATCGACGCGCTCTATGCGGCCGGTACAGATCTTGGTCCGTTGATGGGTGTACCAGTCGCCATTAAGGATCTGTTCGTCGTCGAGGGTATGCCTACGACAGCCGGTTCCAAGATGAACATCGACGACATCGCTGACGCAGAGGGCCCTCTGGTCAAGAGCTTGCGTCAGGCAGGATGCGTTATCCTCGGCAAGACAAAGACTGTTGAGTTCGCCCTCGGCATCACCGGCGTGTCCAGTGCTCAGGGAACACCTATAAATCCGTGGGATGCACAAACTCCCCGCCTGCCTGGCGGCTCGAGTTCCGGTTCGGGCGTTGCAGTTGCGGCCGGTCTATGTGCTTTCGCCGTTGGCTCGGATACGGGCGGTTCGGTCCGCGTCCCCGCCGCATTCAACGGGATCTTCGGGTTCAAGACGACCCCCGGTTTCTTTTCGACCGATGGAGCGTTCCCCCTAGCCCCTCATCTGGATACGCCCGGCCTCCTAACGCGCAGTGCACGAGATGCAGCCATTGCGGTGGCTGCACTCACCGGCGAGCCGGAAGCCCGCCCTCTGCCTGTCGAGGCGCTCCGGCTTGGCGTTCCACAGGAGTACTTTTTCGACAGCCTCGATCCGGTCGTCGAAACGCAGATTAAGGGTGCAATGGAGACCCTGTCGGCCGCAGGGTGCCGCTTGAATCCTGTTTCCGTTCCTGAAGCGAGCGAGCGCGAGCGCTATTTTCCCGCTGTTCTCCCCGCCTGCCTCATCGCGACACTTGGCCGAGATCGCTTCCTTGCCGGTCGCGACCAGATGGATCCGATTGTCGCGAAGCGCGCCACGTCCGGTCTTGATGTGACGGCAGCAGATTATCTGGCTCTTGAGGCACAGCGAACCAGATCCCGCCAGAGCGTGTCCAAGAAGTTCTCAGGGTTCGACGGCTGGGTCACTCCAACAACCGCGACGCCCCCGCCTCCCGTAGCTGACCTGGATGACGAACGGAAAGCCTTCAACCTCGCTCTGGGCATGACTCGCAACACTCAGCCTGCAAATTATTTTGCATGTCCTGCTGTGAGCATCCCCCTGCCGCAGAAGCCCGAAAGTCTTCCAATAGGCCTGCAGATCATTTGCCCTGAAGGGGCTGATCTGCAGGCACTCTCGGTCGCACTGACGATAGAGGAGGTGCTCGGCACTTCTGAGGCTCCAAACTTGGACAGCTTCCTGAGCTAACCAAATGCAGAACTGCTGGAGGGATGCTTCTACTGGGTGGCAGCCCCTTTTGGAGGTTGTCACCAGGCCAAAGCTCCCTTCATTGAGCCAAACGCGCCTGCCGCAATCTCAGGCGGCTTTTGGCTTTCCAGCACGGTTCAGAAGACGACCTCGCTCAGCGGCAGCGCTGGAAATAGCGGAATCGAGCTCTCCGGCACGAACCGCCTCAATGAGGCTATCGATGAGCGCCTCGACCCGCTCGTTTTATAAGCTCAAGTAATGGCTATCCCTTACTCTCCTCTGAAGAGAGACCCTATTCTCCCTCAGAAGCTGAATTTACAAAATGTTCCATGCTGATGACAGAAGCTCGCAATTCAGGTCTGATACTTGCAATTGGCAGGATCAGCATATAGCTGCTGACCATTCTTCATCGACAATTAGTGTGCGAGTACACGGGGTGGTTGCTCTCGCAAGCACCTCCAACAAGGGATCGCAAGATGTCTAACGAAACAGCAGCCCCAAACTACATCGAGCTTGCGGCTGATATTGTGTCCGCTTTCGTCAGCAACAACTCTGTACCGGCTGCTGACCTTCCGAGCCTGATCGGAAATGTTCACGCCGCACTTCAGCAGGCGGGCCAGCCTGCTGTAAGGAAGGAAGAGGACAAACCCACTCCTGCTGTGTCCATCAGGAAGTCCATCACTCCGGACTATCTGATCAGCCTAGAAGACGGTAAGCAGTACAAGTCGCTCAAGCGGCACCTGGGAACACTGGGCCTGACGCCTGCGGAGTACCGGACAAAGTGGGGGCTGCCCAAAGACTATCCGATCGTCGCTCCGGCTTATGCTGCCAAACGATCCGAATTGGCAAGGAGCATGGGGCTGGGCCAGAAGCGCTCCAAGGCAGCCCAGGCGAAAGCCGCCGCCAACGACACTATGAAGAGTACCCCTGCAAAAGCGCCAGCCAAGCGTGGACGTAAGAAAGCTGCCTGACGATATAACGACAAGACCTTGCAAGGCCGCTCTCCACGAGCGGCCTCGTGCAATCCGTAGCGCGCCCTGCCCTTGAGCGGTTGGCATCAACAATGTACAACCTCACTTAAGTTTTCTCTTCTTTCGCGGTTTGCGCGACTAGATCTCCTCAATTGGAACACCCGCCGCCGCGAGCTTTGCCGTAGTTCCGTGTGAAAGCGAGAACCCGGGATGATCCCTCTTCAAATATGACCAGAGATCAGCCGCCACGATGGTGTCCCCTTTGTACCTTATAAGTTTATTGGTGTGCTTGTTTCTCAGGTTATCGCGCTTATTTACCAGTCGAAGGTTGCCTGCTTCATAATGCCCGTCGTTATCGATGCGATCGATTTCAACACCTCGATAGTCTCGATGATAATGATTGATCAGCATGTAAGTTATAAACTCTTCTCGTGAGAAGCGGCACTCTATCCCTCGATCACCATAATTGCTGTAGTTATCATTACGAGGGTTGTTGCATCGCTGGTTTATGGCGTCATACGTCTCGCCTAAAATCTTTGCACGAGGGTCGTTGTACTTCCGACGCCTCTGACACACGCAACTCCTAGTTTTTCCAGAGATCAGATTATCGACTAGATGCTCTTTCACTGCACCACAGGAGATACAGGTCGTTTCAACATATTGCCGACTTCGCTCAGCAGTGACGATTGGTGAACCTGTGATCTTCAAAGTTCCTAAGTCCAACTCCTTGAGGAGCTTTATTCTCGCGGCTCGATCCACCCAACGGGGATGTAGATGTCCAGATTTGAACATACCATCTGACATTGAGTTGGGAGAAGTACTCTTTCGGCATACCGATATTCGCATGTGCAATCCATTCATGTACTATGATCATCAGCAGAATGATCTTATCTTATTATACAAGCGAATGTATTCCAGCGGCAAGACGGCCTTGGCCTTGCGACGGAAGTCTTCTTGCTTGTCCTCGGGGAGGGCTAGGTATGCCTCCATCGTGATGCCCGCGACCGCGATAGCCGTGGCCGTGTGGATGTCGCCGCCCGAGCGGTAAATCTCCAGCATGGTCGGCTCGTTGGCCATCCACGCCACCAGACGTAGCTCGATCTGCGACAAGTCGCATTCGATGAACTTGTAGCCGGGGGTCGGCACGAAGATTTTGCGGTACGCCTTGGCCAGTTCGCCGCGCTTAGGGAAGTTCTGCCCGTTCGGATCGGCGGAGGCCGTGCGCCCGGTCACCGTCCGGTGGAGCATGAACGACGGGTGGATATAGCCGTCGTGGATGTACTTCCAGAACCCGGTGGGCTCGATCCAGATTTGGCCGTCCGGGCTGCGCGGGTGCGGCTCGAAGCGGCCCTCCTCGCCCACGTAGGTGCCGTTGAGCTTGGCGAGCTTCTGGTACTTGATGAGCTTGGCGACGAAGGGCACGTCGTCGAAGAACGGCAGGTGGTCCTTGGTCGATACGGACGGCTCGCGCTGCTCCTCGGGCAGGTTCTTGGTGCTGTCGGTGTAGACCTTCGGCTTGAGCCCGAAGCTCAGTCTGTCGCGGGCGAACTTGCGTTTTGGATCAATGCGACGTGCTTACTCTTTGTCTTGCAGATATCTGCCTGTTAATGTGGTCTGCCTCCTGAGAAGTGATCCTCCCTGAAGTATGGCTTAT
>NZ_JAJATX010000219.1 GCF_020866965.1 Microvirga roseola | reverse complement strand
TCAAAACACCAAGAGCCCTCTTGCCACGCAGGCGCCGTCCACACAAGCCTTCCGCGAAATTCGATTAGCGTACTCTCAGATTGTCTCAGCGGCCTTGCCTGAAAACGTTGGTAAGTCGGCAGCCTGCAGGTGGGAAAACCAAGCAGATTGTCTCAAATCCTCTAAATTTCCGCACCCGCATCATCGGATCCAAGATGTTACAGGGCGGATCCTCGATGGTCAGAGATCGCTATAGCCCTTCTTCCGTTGGGTAGTCGCCCAGGCTTCCAATGCTCGCGCCGCCTCGGCCTCGTCAGGAAAGGTGTCGACCTTTTCTTGCCCCTTGACCCCTACCGGTCCCCAGTTTCGGACGAGCCGGACGGTGCCGAACAGGTCGCGTTCG
>NZ_JAJATX010000107.1 GCF_020866965.1 Microvirga roseola | reverse complement strand
CAGGCCCTCAGACCGGATGAACAACCTCCTCAGATCTCACAGCTAAGCGCTCCTCGAGTGTGCCAATCACCCGAATGTGAGGCGATGGATGTATGCTTAAAAGGCGGGCAGCCACCTTCATGAGTCTACGCCCAAGGCAGTATGTAACATATGCAATCTACTATGGGCTTTACTTACTTCCTCACAGCTGTATTTCGCGTGCAAGACAGAGTGATCGGAAACGCTGAATCCGTTTCGCGAGCAGCAATGGAACACAACGGATGGATCGATTTGGAAGAGGGCTCAGGTCCGTATTGGGTGCTGCACTGCTTCTTGCGTTGGGCACACGGTCTGTGAGAGTTGACGCTGATGAAAGCTATCAAATTACAGACGAAGTTGTTCTGACAGATCTCTGTGTCGCGCCTCTTAAGCGGAGCGATCAAGTGCAGATCAGATTTGCGCTAGAAAACCGGAGCGCAGAACGGATCCTGTTCGGAGGGATAGCGATCGACGGCGCTCGCCACTCGCGGATCGTTGCATCTCTTGGAAATGGGGCAACGACAACGTTAAACACGATCCCTGTCGCTCCGGATGAAGTCCTTTCAGCGGATGGAGAGGTGCTTTGGATTGAGATCGACGGTCTGCCGAGCCCTCCTGACGGAGTAATCAATGCAACGGTGAGCTTTGGAACTGCTACCATTCCGATTAGTTTTACGATCAATCATGAATGCAGACCATCCAGCTAAAGAGCGCAAGGTAATGCAACCTTCAGGCCGGTACCGTTGGTCAACCTTTAGCGAAGTCCACAACGCGATGGAATTCTTCGCGCGCTAGCCCGATGGATCTTTGATGGCCATTCCACGGCTGGTCGACACGGCTTGCAGCGCTCAATCGGCCGGAGTGTGCCTGCTCAACGCTGTCACGCAGACTGCGTTCGTTGACTATCCAATGCGATGAGTTCCGCACAGGTAGCTTTACTCACTCCGTAGCACGCTGGGGCTCCGTTCACGCCGAGATAACCAGGAAGGTTCATCGGACCGGGCAGCATTCCGCACCACTACCCAGGTGCCGCTTGGTCGCCTCCCCCACTGTCGGCGCTTGAGGGCCGTGTGCACAGGGAGGGTATGGATAGCCCGGTCGGGCACAGGTGGGCTGCAAAGCTGCTTGGCCGCGCTGGACGCCTACTACCGCGGTTATCGAGCGCGCTCCCGAGTGCAACCGTCGGCGGGTCAGTGGCATGCCTCCGGGACCGCCCCCCCTTTGGATCATGGGCGCATCAATCCCTTCCACGAGGTCGAAGACATCCTGTACCAGATCCATGACACTACCAAGCCCGGCACATCGGCGGGGCGGCGTCGAGCAGTTGCATCCGCATGCTCAACCCCGACATCTTCGGCCTGTACAGCCGTGTCCTTGTCGGCATCCCTGTGGTCGTCGACCGATGCAAATCGGAAGCAGAGATTGTCACTTCACCAGGTTGTGGAGCGCAAGCTCAGCAATGGCCGCTGGGAGGTCCTATGTGAACGGAACGTAACGTGAGGTCTTCGCGCTGTTGCAGAACTGCATTCTGTCCTGCCAAGCTTCTCGAGAATGTCGCTAGCCAGGAGATGTGACGACGGTGGCATGTAGCACGTTCCCATCAAAATAGGGAGGGCTCAGCCAACCGGTTGCCCTCCAGAATTGGCCCCCAATCGTCCGCTTGTGAAGCAAATCCGCTTTGATCAGGACAGATACCTTTGTTCAAGCTGGCGGATTCCATGCCCCAATGTGGGAGTAGATTGCATCGCGTAGCCGTCTGATACCGCGGTTGAGTTTTCCCAGTTCTCCAGGGCTTTGCCCGGATGCTACCAGGAGAGAGTCGCCAAGGCACCCAGCATTGGACCTGAGTGCACGACCCTTGTCGGTTAGCGTGACTACCACCTGTCTTTCATTGTCGGGATTTCGCGTGCGGCGCAGAAGCCCAGCGGCTTCAAGCCGCTTCAGAAGGGGCGTGAGGGTGCTCGACTCCAGCGCCAGCTTCTCGGCGATGCCGCCAACAGTCAGCTCGTCCTCGCGCCACAAGATATTGAGCACGAGATACTGCGGGTAGGTCAGATCCAGCTCGTCGAGCAAGGGCTTGTAGACGCGCTGGATAGCGATGCCTGCCGAGTAGATAGCATAGCAGAGTTGGTCGTCCAGGGGTGCTGGGGCGTTTGCTTTTTTCTGTCTCATGAGGACCTCCTGTCGAACCCATATAGCTCATCGTAGCGCAGGAATAAATCTCGCGATAAAATTTTGTGCTGGACAGGACGGGCGGCATCGGTCTAACATATATTATCGCGATAAGAAATCGCGCGCTGTTAGAGGAGAGAGCACATGAACCCGAAGACAAGAAACCTTCTGACCACAACGGTTGCCGCAGTGGGCATAGCCGCTGCCACTCTGGCGCACTCGTCCGGCCAGATCCCCCAAAACCAGGCGGTTAGGAACGTTGTACTCGTGCATGGCGCCTTCGCTGACGGTTCTGGATGGCGTGGGGTCTATGACGAACTGACAGGGCGTGGATATAAAGTTTCAATTGTTCAAAACCCACTCACCTCTTTTGCCGACGATGTTGCCGCCACGAAAAGGGTTCTGGATCGGCAGAACGGCCCGACTGTTCTTGTTGGGCACTCCTATGGCGGCACGGTGATCACCGAAGCCGGCATCGACCCGAAGGTAGCAGGCCTCGTCTATGTCTCTGCACTAGCGCCGGATGTCGGAGAGTCCACAGGGGACCAATTCGTCCACATTCCAGCCCCGCCGGAATTCGTCATCGAGACGCACAAGGACGGCTTCGGCTTCGTGAACTTCGAAAATTTCAAGCTTGGCTTTGCGGGGGACACGAGCGATGCTGATGCCGCGTTCCTTCGGGACTCGCAGGTTCCGATCAATATGTCGATCTTCGCCACAAAGGTGAGCAACGCCGCATGGCGGAGCAAGCCGAGCTGGGCCATTATTGCAACACAGGACAAGGCAATCAATCCCAAGCTGCTGCGCCAGACGGCCAAGCGGATCGGGGCAACAATCGAGGAAGTACAAGCCAGCCATGTGCCCTTCCTGACCCAGCCCAAGGCCGTTGCTGACGCAATCGATCGCGCCGCGCAGGGCGCCGGAAAGCCCGCGCGCTGATCCAAGCGTGTCGATAGTGAATGTTGCGACAGGCGGCGTCTTTCGGCTCCGCCTGCCCTCTCCACAGGCTTTGCCGCACAGATCGGCCCGCAACTGGGCCAGATCGTGTCTAAATCGATGCTCCTTATCAGCTCTGTGGTTAGCCATCCTTCCGCTGCGCCATCCCCGCACGTCCGCTGTCGCGGCCAACCTCACCCAACACATACCCGCAGCAAAATGGGGCTGACGGCTGCTCGTTGTTAGGCTCAGCTCCATGCGGTGATGCGCCGGTCCATCTCCAGGATCTGGCCTTTGACCAGCACCAGTTACTCGGCCAGGGCCAGGATGCATGCGCGAGCCAACTCAGGATACGCTCATCTTCGTTGCGAACCAACAGCAGCAGTTACCGCCAGGTGGACCCAAATGGTGTTGGTGAGCACACCTTCAGCAACCCCCAAACAAGTGACTACCAGCGGCTTGCACTTACCGACGGAGTTGCGTTCACAAGCTGCCTGAACTTAAGCAGCGGATGTTCAACCAAGTCGCTCATGCAATTGAACTGGGCTGGAGCAGAAGGCCAACCGTGGCAGACTATAGACGAAACGTAGCTCTTCGTTCCCTGGCTTCCAGGCCCGCTTGCTAGAATGATGCACATGTTGGCAGGCGAGACGAGGCGGTCGTGCTCCTCGAGCTGGATGCTGGTGTTTGGAGACGTCCCTCGATTTTTTAGAGGACTGATGGCCATAGTTAGCAGACAGCTTTGTTGCGCCTCTTGCCGTCCGCCCAATGTTCGCATTTCACAAAGATTGGATCCGTCTATCTGGTGTACTTTGCGACGATCCTCTGGCTACTCAGTGCGGCCAAGCACGGATCCCAGTCGGGCCTGCTTCCAAAGCGATCTACGAGGGCATCAACCAGGACACGTACCTTGGCTGGAACATAGGATCCCGGCGGGCGAACAACGTAAATGCCATATTCAGGCGCTCCATAATCGAGCAACAGGGGCACGAGGGCACCGCTTGCAATGTGGTCGGAGACAAGGAACGATGGTGCTTCTGCAATTCCGAGACCCTCTACGGCCCATTGAAGTATTGCCTCCCCGCTGTCCGTCCTCATCCGCCCCTCAGGCCTGATAGCGATATGATGTTTACCTGATCGAAAATGCCAATCCGCATCTACACGACCCGTGTAGATCAGGCACTCATGCGTTGAGAGGTCTTCTGGGCTACTCGGCTGCCCATAGCGGGCCAAGTAGATGGGGCTTGCCACCAGCACTGCATGAACCGGTGCAATCCGGCGAGCCACAAGACTTGAATCCTTAAGGCAGCCAATCCGAATGGCTGCGTCGAGCCTCTCGCCGATGATGTCCACGACGCGGTCTGTATAACTCACATCAAGCTCGAGCTCAGGGTGGCGCTTCGCTAAGCCGGCGAGTATCGGCGCTACGTGGCGTACACCGAAGGACAGTGGCACCGATAGGCGGAGACGGCCGCGCACGGAGCCGCCCTGTTGCCCGATGATTTCACGAGCCTCAACGAGATCGGCAAGGATCCGATCACAACGTGTCTTGAACTCGATACCTGCTTCCGTGGGGCTGATACCCCGTGTGGTTCGGGTGATGAGAGAGGTACCGAGCTCCGCCTCCAGACGCGTGATCCGCCGACTGACGATCGACTTTGAAACGCCTAAGCGGACCGCAGCGCGGCTGAGGCCGCCGCTCTCGACGACCTCCACAAAGCTCCTCAGATCTTCCAGCTCAGTCACTGCGGTGTTCCTCCCCTGGCAACAGCATGGTTCCAAAAATGTGCCTACTACCGCACCGAGTGAACTATTACTTCGGTCGGACTGCAATGACTAGAACCCTGAAGGGACCGTCATATGTCCACAGCTCTCGTGATTACCAGCAGCGCCTTGGGCGAGGCCTCCGTATCCAGCCACCTCGTGCAGGAAGCTGTCTCCTGTCTGCTGACTCGTAATTCGCAGCTCCGGATTGTCACCCGCGATCTTGGCGAGAGCCCTGTTCCGCATCTGGACATCGACTCGATCATGGCGTTCGGTGGAGCTGAGCCGAAAAGCGAGGCCCAGGCTACGGCTCGGACCCTATCAGATGACCTGATCGTAGAGCTTGAAGCTGCTGATACGATCATCATTGGAGCACCCATGTATAACTTTGGCATGCCGTCAACTCTGAAGGCATGGTTTGACTATGTGCTGCGAGCCGGCATTACGTTTCGCTATACCGAGAGCGGCTCCATAGGCCTGCTTAAGAACAAGCGCGCCCTGGTAATTGCCAGCCGGGGCGGCCTCTATAGCGAGGGGCCCGCTCAGATGATGGACTCGCAGGAGCCGCACCTACGCAACCTTCTCAAATTCATGGGCATCAGCGATGTTACCTTCATCCGAGTGGAAAAGCTGGCGTTTGGAGCAGAGGCCCGTGAGCAAGCCATTGCTACCGCGCGTCAGCTAATCGAAGAGTACACCGAGACCCATCCCGTGGGGCGGCCCGAAGCAATTCCAATTGGACCCTGAACCGACTGACGCGAGTTAAGACCAAAGGGGTTCACAGCCGAGCACCGTTTTTTCGAGCTTTCGGTGGATCGCTAGTTTCTAGAGGACAGTCAGTGTGCGAGGATGAGACCTCGGGATCGGGGTAGTAAGCCAATGGACCCAGGCGCAGCGGCAGCACTATCCGCCCCTTCGTCGAGACGGTGTCGCTCGACCGCTACCTCTTCCAGTGGCGACCCGATCGAGAACTTCTTCTGCTAGCTCAGAGAGTTCAAGCACACTGCCATGCGTGCTAAAAAAACCGACAAGAGCTTCACACAATCTCTCTCGCGGCTGCTGGCGTGAGCTCTCGATGGATCCCCATCGTCTTTAGGTGCGAAAGGAATATGGTCTAGCTGGCTCCCTACTCATCCGACCCTCGCCTCCCAAATGTGTACCACTGTCTATGGTCTGCCTCCTGAGAAGTGATCCTCCCTGAAGTATGGCTTATG
>NZ_JAJATX010000075.1 GCF_020866965.1 Microvirga roseola | reverse complement strand
CTGCTTCAGTGGCCTTCTACCTCAATCAACGAGTCCTGAGCCTAGCGCTATGGTTTTGATAGGAAAACCCGCGCCTCTCCCTCATTGGCTGGCATGAGCCGACGAACCAAGTCTTTAGGTGCGAAGGACCGAGGGATTCTCCGTGTGTTGGAACAGGCTAAGTTGGCTGCTCCCCTCGCGCACCCTGCTGATTTCTGAACCGTCAGCACTTCCAATTATCAAGATTTCCATTTGGCGGCCTGTCTTCGTTACCGAGCACCCATCGGGTGTGCAAAGTCGGCCAGGTGTGCGCCAGCACACATTGGTGTTGCTGCGGTAGGTCCATTTCGATCTTTTCCGTACCAAACGATATAAAAACAGTCGGGCCGTCCCTTCTAAAATGTACTGACCGGTATTATACCGATCGATACATATCCGACGCGCTTCGGATGCAGGACAAATCTCGGATGAGCGGCTTCACCATGACAAGTGTTTCCAAAACTCGACTCCTAACCTCCCTCTGCACTGTAAGTGCGCTCCTGCTCGGTGTCGTTCTCTGGTCCGTGCTTGGCAGCACAACGACCAAAGGCACTGGCACGGGACCGGCGCCGGCGGCGACGCCTGCCACCGTCGCCGCCGTCGAAAATCGCGACGTTTCATTGTGGGAGGAGTTCTCGGGCCGTCTTGAGGCGATCGAGCGGGTCGACCTGCGTCCTCGGGTTCCCGGCGCCATCGAGGCGGTCCATTTTCGCGAGGGATCGCTGGTCAGGAAGGGCGACCTGCTCTTCACTATCGATCCGGCGCCCTACATCGCTGAAGTCGAGAAGGTAGAGGCCCAGGTCCGCGCAGCCGAGGCCAATCTGGCCTTTGCTCGCGGCGAGCTGGAGCGCGGCATGAAAATGACCGCTAACCAGACGATCGCGCAACGCGACCTCGACACACGATTGAACAATGTCCGCGAGGCCGAGGCCAACCTGGGCGCCGCCCGTGCCGTCGCCAATGCTGCACGCCTCAACCTGTCCTACACCAAGGTGCGCGCGCCGATCTCCGGACGGGTGGGGAAGATCGAAGTAACTGCGGGCAATCTTGTCAATGGCGGATCCAGCGCACCGGTCCTTACGACCATTATCTCGACCAACCCAATCTACGTGAGCTTCGACGCAGATGAGCGCGCGGTACAGCGGGCTCTCGAGACGTTGCCAGCGGGAGGCGACCGGCGCGACCATCTCGCCCGTATCCCGGTCGAGATGCGCTCCGGACCGGAGGCCGAGGTTGTGCGCGGCAAACTGCAGCTCATCGATCATACGGTCAATAGCGCCAGTGGCACTGTCCACGTGCGTGCAGTATTCGACAATGGTGACGACCGCCTTATGCCAGGCCAGTTCGCGCGCATCCGGTTAGGCCAGGCCAAGACGACGACCGCGCTCGTCGTACCCGAACGGGCCATCGGGATCGACCAGGGCAAGAAATACGTGCTCGTCATCGATCCGGACTCCAAGGCGAATTACCGCGAGATCCAGCTCGGAGCTTTCGTGGACGGGGGACGCATTGTCACGAGCGGTCTCAGTCCGGGCGAACGGATCGTGGTCGATGGCCTTCAGAGGCTTCGTCCTGGCGCTCTAGTTGCGCCGCAGCCCCTGGCGCCCGAAGCATCCACCGCACTTCAGACGCGCAGGCTCTCCGCTTCTGCGGGGAACTGATCCGACTGCACAGTCTCGAGGGCCCTTGCCATGAATATCTCCCGTTTCTTCATCGACCGCCCGGTCTTTGCCGGTGTTCTGTCGGTTCTTATCTTCGTGGTTGGACTGCTCGCCCTGCGGGTCCTGCCGATCTCCGAATATCCTGAGGTCGTGCCACCCCAAGTAGTCGTCCGGGCGCAGTACCCGGGCGCGAATCCGAAGGTCATCTCCGAGACCGTGGCCGCGCCGATTGAGGAGGCCATCAACGGGGTCGAGAACATGCTCTACATGAGCAGTCAGGCGACCACCGACGGCGTGTTAACGCTCACCGTGACCTTCGCCCTCGGCACGGATCCCGATAAGGCGCAGCAACTCGTCCAGAATCGGGTGTCGCAAGCCGAACCCCGGCTGCCTGAGGAGGTGCGCCGTCTGGGCGTTACCACCGTCAAGAGCTCGCCGGACCTGATGATGGTGGTGCACCTGCTTTCGCCCGACAGCCGCTACGACGTTACATATTTGCGCAACTATGCGGCGCTCAATGTTAAGGACCGACTCGCCCGAATCCAGGGCGTGGGTCAGGTCCAGCTGTTCGGATCGGGGGATTATTCGATGCGCGTCTGGCTGGATCCGCAGAAAATCGCCGAGCGCGGACTCTCAGCGAGCGACATTGTCAATGAGATCCGCGCCCAGAACGTGCAGGCGGCGGCTGGCGTCGTCGGCGCCTCGCCCGGCCTTCCGGGGCTCGATCATCAGCTGTCGATCAATGCCCAGGGACGGCTCCAGGATGAGGAACAGTTCGGCGATATCATCGTCAAGACGGGCGAAAATGGAGAGATCACCCGTCTGCGCGATATCGCCCGCATCGAACTGGGCGCGGCCGACTATGCCCTGAGGTCCCTCCTGAATAACAAGCCGGCAGTCGCCATTCCGATTCTCCAGGCGCCGAGATCCAATGCGATCGAGATCGCCGACAAGGTTCGCACCGAAATGGCGGATATCAAGGCCAACATGCCGGAAGGTATCGACTTCCAGATCGTTTACGACACAACCCAGTTCGTACGCGCTTCGATCGACGCGGTGGTCCATACGCTGCTCGAGGCCGTGCTCCTAGTGGTGCTGGTGGTGATCCTATTCCTGCAGACCTGGCGGGCCTCCATCATTCCTCTCGCCGCCGTTCCGGTCTCGATCGTTGGCACGTTCGCAGTCCTACAGGCTCTAGGATTCTCCATCAACGCCTTGAGCTTGTTCGGGCTCGTCCTCGCCATCGGCATCGTGGTCGATGACGCCATCGTGGTGGTCGAGAATGTGGAGCGGAACATCGAGAAGGGGCTTAGCCCTCGGCATGCGACCTACCGGGCCATGCAGGAGGTTTCCGGGCCGATCGTTGCGATCGCGCTTGTGCTGGTGGCCGTGTTCATCCCGCTAGCCTTTATAAGCGGCCTAACAGGACAGTTCTACAAGCAGTTCGCCGTTACCATTGCCATCTCGACGGTGATCTCAGCGATCAATTCACTGACCTTGTCGCCGGCCTTGGCGGCCCTTCTCCTTCGTGATCACGATGCCAAGAAGGATCGGATTACCAAGATTATGGACGCAATGTTCGGCTGGCTGTTCCGCCGCTTCAACGCAGTCTTCCATCGAGGTGCAAACGCCTATGGTACCGGCGTGAGGCGGGCGATCGCCATGAAGGCCCTGATGCTCTTCGTGTATGTCGCTTTGCTTGGAGCTACGGGCTTCCTGTTCAAGACCGTGCCCGGCGGCTTCGTCCCAGGGCAGGATAAGCAGTATCTGGTCGGCTTCGCCCAGCTGCCGGATGCCGCGACACTCGACCGGACCGAGAGCGCCATCCGGCAGATGACCGACATCGCACTGAAGCAGCCGGGCGTCGAGCATGCCGTAGCGTTCCCCGGCCTGTCGATCAACGGTTTCACCAATAGCTCGAACGCCGGGATCGTTTTCCTAACCCTTGCACCATTCGAGGACCGGCGGGATCCGAGCCTCAGTGCCGGGGCAATCGCAGGTCAACTGAACCAGAACTTCGCCGCTATCACAGGGGCTATGACCGCCATATTTCCCCCACCGCCGGTGCAGGGGCTGGGTACGATCGGCGGCTTCAAGCTGCAGATCGAGGACCAGACCGGCCTCGGCTACGAGGCGCTTGACCGGGCCACGAAGGACTTCTTGGCCAGGGCGGCAACGGCACCCGAGCTTACGGGTTTGTTCTCGAGCTATTCGATTGAGGTTCCACAGCTCTACGCTGATATCGACCGGGCTAAGGCGCGCCAACTCGGGGTTGCGATCTCGGATGTGTTCAGAACGCTGCAGATCTATCTCGGCTCTGTCTACGTGAACGACTTCAACAAGTTCGGGCGGACCTACTCGGTGCGCGTCCAGGCAGATGCTCCGTTCCGGGCCCGCGCGGAGGATGTCGGATTCCTGAAGGTGCGTTCGAATTCGGGCGAGATGGTTCCGCTGGCGGCCCTGTTGAACATCCGATCAAGCGTAGGGCCGGAGCGCGCGATGCGATACAATGGATTCCTCTCTGCCGACGTCAACGGACAGGCGGCTCCGGGATATTCGTCGGGTCAGGCACAGGCAGCCGTCGAACGGATCGCAGCCGAGACCCTGCCGAAAGGTTTCAGGGCCGAGTGGACCGAGCTGACCTATCAGGAGATCCTGGCAGGCAATTCCGGCATTCTGGTCTTCCCAGTTGCCATTCTGCTCGTCTTCCTGGTCCTTGCGGCACAATACGAAAGCCTCACGCTTCCGGTGGCGATCATCCTAATCGTGCCGCTGGCGCTGCTTGCGGCTTTACTCGGCGTGTGGCTGACGGCAGGCGACAACAATGTGTTCACCCAGATCGGGCTCATCGTCCTGGTCGGACTATCGGCCAAGAACGCGATCCTGATTGTGGAGTTCGCTCGTGAGCTTGAGTTCGAGGGGCGCACTCCCGTTGAAGCGGCGATTGAGGCCAGCCGTCTGCGCCTGCGGCCGATCCTGATGACCTCGCTCGCCTTCATAATGGGCGTTGTGCCACTGGTGATATCGACGGGGGCAGGGGCCGAAATGCGGGCTGCCATGGGCGTGGCCGTGTTCTCTGGTATGATCGGGGTGACAGCATTCGGCCTTTACTTCACACCGGTCTTCTACGTGCTGCTCCGCTGGTTGACGGGGGATCGCCGCCTTCGAGATCAGCGGGAACCAGCCGCCTCGGCCCCAGCAGCAGATGTGCCCCCCGTTAAAGGAACTGGTGAGCTGATGCGTGACCGGTTGCCGCTCTGAAAGGCGGCACCGCACAATCACTCCTGCCGAAAGCAATGGGAGACTTTCGATGGATCGGTTCTAGAGAAGTCCTCGACAGGCTGCTGTCCACATTGTTTCCCATCACGGGCATGCTTTTGGGCCGCGTGAGGGCGGAGGAAGACTACTGGATCAAGAATGAGGTTGTTCCGATGGACGTTCGCGTCTCGCCCGCGAGAACGGGAGCGGGTTTCGTTCGGAGGTGTACGAGTCACCAACATTGGAACTCCCGGATCGTCGCCCCACTCGGCAACGGGGATTAGACAACCCTCGGCTCGCTCCTGTCGCTCGCGGTGAAGTTCTGTCAGCGGGCCGAGATTGACGGCCTGGCCGAGGACCGCTCGCCGGGTAAAGCATTCGAGGCGGCTGTGAGCTTCGGAATCACCGTCACTCCGGTCAGCCCCATGGTCGACCAGGTCAAAGAGCTGTCGAATTGAGGAGTAGAGAGCGTTCAGGGTTTCAGCGTATCGCAGTCGGCCAAGCCCGCATGGCTACGTCGACCACCCGGTGGAGCTCCTCGCGTGAGGCGCCCGATGCGGCCCTTACCGCCATTCCAAGGCCTACCGACACGACATAGCGGGCCCAGTCGGCGGGAACTTCGTCGCCCGGGAAATCGCCGTCGGAGCGTGCCCTCTCCAAACGGTCGAGCAAGTTGTTCTCGTTGACCATCCGCCGAGCGATAAGCTCCTCGCGGATAGCCTCGTTCGCCTCGCTGCAGGCCACAGCCCCATTCACGCCAAGACATCCGGGAGGGCTCATAGGATCGGTCAGGACCTCGACGTAGCCGCGCAGGAGCCGCTCGACTGCATCTCGGGCCGTCTGCGCCTGGAGGGCCTCGCGCGCGAAGCACAGGTGCTGGTGCTCATAGAGGTCGAGGGTTCTACGGAAGAGATCCTCCTTGTTGCCGAATGCGGCATAGAGGCTGGGGCGCGTGATGCCCATAGCCTCCGTCAGGTCGGAGATTGAGGTGCCTTCATAGCCTCGACGTCGAAAGACCTGAAGCGCGATTTGCAACGCCTCGTCAGGATCGAACTCACGATGGCGGCCCATAGTTCTCCCATCCTGCTGCCGAAACGGCGGATAGATCATGGACGCCACGGCAGCTTATTATACCTATCGGTACATTAAGCACTTCTGCGGAGACTTCAAGATCTTATCTGGACAAGTTTTGGTGCCCCCTCCAATGTACGTTGGCCTATTCTCTGGCGCAATCGTAACCGATGCAGCCGAGTGTCAGATACAGGATGGCAGGAATACCCCGCAAGACATCGCGAAAATGTCCGCAGCGGCACATACAGACTTTCGTTTGGCATTGCGGGTTGGACCGGATCATACGGCCAAAGCCGTCAGGGCGAAGTCAACGCGCTTGAACCGACGCAACGGTTCATCACGGGTGCTTTGCTGGAGCTTCTTATCCAAGAAGGCAGCAATCCATCCACGCAGCCGTGCGGATCGACCCCGAGCGGACGGCCGCTCTCGTCGGAGCCGAATGGGTCGATGTCTGCCAGGAGATCCCGGTCGAAGCGTGAGGCCACGCGGACCTCGTTACCACAGCGCCGAGACGGCTCACGCGGCCGGCAAGTGACTTGGGCGCATGCCCGCTGGGTAGCGGCAGGTCGGCGCTTCCCGCCCTACAGGCCATCAGCCCTCAACCCTTGCCGTGGAGGCCCGATTTCGAACCGCCCGGAATCCTACTGGCCACGATCGGCTTTCGGAACGCTGAAGACCTCAAGGGTCGTCTTGCCTGTCGCAAGCACGGCCTCCCACTCCACTTCCGCCTTGACGCGGGCCTTCGCCGCGGGAAGCAACTCTTCCGCCCGTGCGCGCGGCACGACTACGAGCCCGTCATCATCGCCGATCACGAGATCGAACGGGGCGACAGGCACGCCGCCGAACACGATTGTCTCGTTGACCGAGCCACGCTCCATAGACGACGGGCCGCGCGGCATCACCCAGCGCGAGAAGACGGCGAAGTCCGGCCATTCCGACAGAATTCCGGCATCGCGCACGGCACCGTCGACGATAACGCCTGCAATGCCTTTGTGACGGGCCGAGCCGCTCAGCAGCTCGCCGATCATCGCCGCATCCTTCCGCCCTCCGGCGTCGACGACGATCACATCCCCCGCCTGCGCGACCGCGATGGCATGATGCACGGGCCCGTAATCGGCCGCCTCGCACCAGGCCGTGATCGCACTGCCGACGAGCCACTCCTTCGTGCCGCAACGGCGCAGAGGCCGAATGGCCGGATCGACATGGCCTTTGCCGCGCAGGAGATCCGCCGCAACGGCTGCAGGGATCTTCCGCCACTGATCGACGAGGGACTGAGAGAGACGTTCGCCCTCGGGCTGATACAGGCGCGTCGGCATGGCTCTCTCTTATTCTGCTGCTGGGCGTTGAGCTGCGTAGTCCCGCACGGCTCGACTAAGGCGCCGGACCCCTTCCTGCAGGAGTTCCGGCGGGTTCGCCGTAAAATTCAGGCGAAGACTGGGGCTGACATGTCCACGAGGATCAAAGACGCTCCCCGGCACGAACGATACGCCCTCCTTCAGGGCAAAGGACAGGAGCGCATTGGTGTCGAGGCCAGGCTGCCGTGCGCTCATCCAGACGAACATCCCGCCTTCCGGAATGCTCCACTCGAAGAGATCGGACAGATTCTCCTGAGCAGCGGCACACAGGGCGTCGCGCCGCTCGCGATAGGTATTCACGAGGGTCGGAACGTGCCGCCGGTCCGCATCGGCCCGGATCAGCTCAAGGGCGACGGCCTGGCAGAACGTGCTCGTGCTCAGGTCCGATCCCTGCTTGGCTTGCGAGAGCGCACGGATCATCTCGGACGACCCCACCGCCCAGCCTACGCGCAGCCCTGGCGCGATCGTTTTCGAGAGCGTTCCGAGATGCACCACCGCCCCGTCGTAGGCCGTCGATCCGCTTTCGGCGCCTATTGCCAGCAGGGAGGGCTGAACAACCCCGTCATAACGGAGCTCACCGTAAGGATCGTCTTCAACCAGCCAGATGCCACTCTCCGAGGACTGGGCGAGAAGCGCTGCGCGGGCGCCGACGCTCAGTACCGCCCCCGTCGGGTTGGAGAAGTTGGGGACCACATAGGCGAACTTCGCCTCGGGCCATGGCCCACCATGAGGCAACTCGCCGTAAGTCGGCTGGCGCGGAAGCCAAGCGTCCAGGGCTCCGAGGTAGGTCGGGTAATCGGCTAGGATGACGTCGCCGGGATCGATCAGGGCTTTTCCGATGAGCTCCACCGCCTGGAGCGACCCGGTGGTGATCAGCACGTTTTCGGCCTTGAGCGACAGGCGGTCGGTTGAGAGCCGCTGCGCCACGGCCTCACGTAAGGCGGACAGGCCTTCCACCGCCCCATAAGCGAGGGCCGAACTCCCGTGTTTGTCGAGGGCGCGGTGCACAGCCTTCTGCACATCTTCCACGGGATAGAGCTCGGGCGCTGGCAGGCCACCCGAAAGCGCGATCAGTCCAGGGCGGTTGCCGAAAGACAGGAACTGCTGAGTGATGTCGTTGCCCTGCTTCATCCAGGCTGCGAATTCGGGACGACGCATGGCGGAATCGCACGGGATCGGCATGGCACCTCTTGGGCGGATGTCTCGCTCGACGGATCGGCCGAACAATAAACGATGAGAGATGCTCTCATCTCCGGTGTCAACCTGCGCCGGAGGCACGCCTACCATTTCGGCAAGCCGTCGAACGGATCGGCAGGGGAATGCGTGCCCTTGCGGCAGGATCGTAGTTGAACCGCTGCGTACAAAGAGGAATGATTGCCGGTGTCAGCCAAGAGAGGACCCTCCTATGGAATCGAAGTCCGTTCTAGCCGTCGCCTTCCTCGCCAGCACCCTCATCTCATCGGCGGCTCTCGCGCAGAAACCCGCACAATCTCAGCCCGGGCTGTGGCCGCTGTACCAGCAGCATCTCAAAGGCGCCAAGCACATCGACCTCACCCATGCGTTTGCGCCGGTGCAACCGGTCTGGCCGGGTTTTGGCCAGGCTGAATTCAAGCCGACGACAGCCGGAGCGGACATACCGAACTATGTTAAGAAAGGTGAGGAATACACCTACGGTAAGCACGGTTTCGTGGCCACCAGCTACACGCTCACCACGGACCAGTACGGCACGCAGCTTGATCCGCCGGCGCATTGGGACGAGTATGGCGCGACCATCAGCGATCTGCCGCCCACCTATGCGGTCCGCCCTCTCGTGGTGATCCCGATCCATGAGAAGGTTGCGGCTGATCCCGGCTATCACCTGAGCGTGCAGGACGTGAAGGACTGGGAGGCGCGGAACGGCGCCATTCCGGAGGGAGCCGTGGTGATGGTCCGCTCCGATTGGTATAAGGGCTGGAACGACACGGCCCGCTTCGCCTCAAAGCCTCATCCCGGCGTGAGCCTCGATGCGCTGAAGTTCCTGCACCTCGAGCGCAAGATCCTGTTCCACGGACACGAGCCCCTCGACACTGACACAACGCCGAATCTCGAAGGCGAGTCCTGGCTGCTGCACAACCACTATGCCCAAGCCGAAGGCGTCGCCAATCTCGACAAGGTGCCGGAGGCGGGTGCCCTCGTCACCATCGGTTTCGCCAAACCGCTTGGCGGAACGGGCGGTTATGCCCGCTACGTGGCCATTGCTCCCGCTGACTGGCCGCACGGTGTCACGGTGGCGGAAGCACCCGGCGCCCCCCTGCCAAAGCAGACGGCTCCCCTGCGCCGCGACGAAAAGGGCGTCATGCGTCCCCAGCCGGGCGCGAAGTAAGCACCTTCCGAGGCGGCCGCTCGTGGGTCGGCCGCCTCAATCCCGGCACCCTCAAATCGGCTCTCCCCCTTAAGGGAGAGTGAGATCGGGCCGCTCAGCGTCGTATTGACCAACTAAGCCTCTGAAGTTTATTGCGGGATAGCGCCCGCTCCAGTAGACTAAGCCCGTTGAACTAAGCTGAATGGTGCTGATATGGACACAGTGAACATCCACCAAGCGAAGACCCACCTGTCCCGCCTGATCGAGCGGGCCGCGAATGGAGAAAGCTTTGTGATCGCCAAAGCAGGCAAGCCGATGGTCAAGGTCGTGCCGCTCAATGCCCCCGAGGCCGATAAAGTCAAGCGAGTTGGGTTTCTGTCCGGTCAAGTGAGGGTTCCCGCCGACTTCGACCGCATGGGGGAGGAGGTCATCGACGAACTCTTCAGCGGCAACTCATGAAGCTTCTTCTCGACACGCACCTGCTTCTCTGGGCGGCCGGAGAACCAGACAAATTATCCGACGACGCCCTTAGCCTGATCGAAGCGCCTGATAATGAACTGTTTTTCAGCGCTGCAAGCCTCTGGGAGATCGCGATCAAGAGCAGCCTCGGGCGGAGCGACTTCGCCGCCGACGCTCGTGTCTTACGGCGAGGTCTACTGGATAACGGCTACAGTGAGCTGCCTGTTGTCAGTGAACATGCCGTTGCGATTATCGGACTCCCTGCACTGCACAAGGATCCTTTCGATCGCATCCTGATCGCGCAAGCCACGATTGAGGGGATCACCTTGCTGACGGCCGATGAAATCGTCGCCCGGTATACAGGACCTATTCGGAGAGTATAACCCCGCCTCGCATTCCGAGACTATCCGGAATGAGACCCGACTCTCCCGAAGCAAAGCGTGTCGCAGCTCCCCTCCACTCAACTTCGTGCCTCTCTCGCCCTAAGTCGCCCGTCGGAACATCTGACAATCGAGGGGGATCACCACCTCTCGCCAGCATCGTCGAATTCTAGCAACTCGCCTCCGATCCAACGCAGAGCATCATCAACAGGCGGCTGCCCTCGACCGGCTCCTTTGGGCCGATGCCCCCCTTTCCCTGCCCTCGGGCGAGCCTGTGCTTTATGAGCCGCGTGGCCTCAACCGCAAGATAAGTCAATTCCGGATCCGGCATGCCATCGAGGCGATCATCGATCTCGGGCCGTGTCGCCTTCGCGCCGAGAGCTGCCAGGGATACCGGTTCCGGCGCCCGGGTCTCGTCACGAACGGGCTTCGGCGGAGATCTCCGGCGGGCCGGTTTGGCAGGTGGCGGAGGTGCCCCAAACAGGTCCCCCTGCCGCTCATCGCGAACCGGGGCTCGCGCCATTCCACCTCCAGCCCGCTTCATTCTCGTTAACCATACTGGCTCTCAGCGGATCCCGCTCAGTATTACCGCCAAGCCTCGCCGCACTTGAGGACCAGGACCGACCTCCCCGCAAAGGAGCAGGCAGCATGTCGTCCATCACCTCAGATATGGCCCAACAGTACAGCGATAGTTAGAAAAGCTCGCCGCCCGGGCACGCATCCACTCGCAGTACACAGCTGCAGAGGTTGGTTGGTTCACGTGGGTCGCAAGGCGGCTGCCTCTCCACCCGGGAGACCGAGTTCTCGACATTGGCTGCGGTCCGGGGTGGTTCTGGGCTGCTGCGGCACGCGAGTTGCCAGAAGCCCTTGATCTCACCCTTGCCGATCTCTCACCTGGAATGGTTCAGGAGGCCGTCGACCGCTGTCGCCTCCTACCGTTCAGATCGGTTCTGGGCCAGCAAGCCGACGCATCCATCCTGCCCTTTGAAGACGGCTCCTTCGATGCGGTGATTGCCATGCACATGTTCTATCACCTGCCCGATCCAGCGGCAGGGATCGCGGAAATGGCCCGTGTCTTGAAGCCTGGGGGCTTTCTGGCAGGCACGACGAACGGAGCGGGCAGCCTGGGCCAGATGTACGAACTGGCTACCGTCTTTGGCAGCCCACCCTCCGACCCGGTTGCCGCAGCCTTCGGCCTCGACACAGCGGAACGGCTGATGCAGGCCCAGTTCGGTAGTGTCACCATGGCGCAGCATCCGGCCATCCTTCGGATCATGGAGCCGGAAGATGTCTTCCTGGCCCTCACGTCCTACCCGCCCGGAGACCAGGCCAGTGAGCCACAGCTAACCGAGTTCCGTGCGGCCATAGCCGATGCGTTTCAACGCGGCGGTGTTCTCGAGGTTGAGAAGCAGTGCGCGGCCCGCCCCCTGGCCGCTGTCGATCGATGGCCTGGCGGCCCTGCGCGGGATCGGGCCGGTGCAGCGGGAGGTGCCGGTCAAAGCGAGGGGAGACAAACCGGATCCGGAGGATGAGGAGGCCTTTCCGCCCTATGCGAATGATGCCGATCCCTGGACGGTGCATTCTGCCGAGATCGACGCCCTGCTCGAGCGCACCCAACACCATCCTCGCCGGCGAGACGCCGCTGCCGAAGAGCCGCTCGCATCTGGTCTACGATCCCGAGATCGACGAGACCGAGAGCGAGGACCTCTGGCTCGACGTGGTCAAGCGCACCGCCCCCTGGCCGGCGGCTGGCTCGGCCTGATGAATGCCGTCGGCGACATCGACCATCCTGACACCCGCCAGATCCTTGCTGGCGCCAGGTGAGAGGAGGGGCAGGGCTTCCGCGATACCATGGCGGCCATCATGGGCGGTTACCGCGTCGTCACCTGGACTGGCAGCAACACGACGATCGGCGCAGTCGCCACCAATGCGCCTTTCACCAAGGCTGAGATGAGCAAGATTGCTTAGATGGCCCATGCTGTAGCTCGTGCGGTGGTGCAGGCCGAGAGCCTGACGGAGCATCAGCTTCCAGCTCACAGAGACTACGTGAAGGGGTGAGTCGGCTTCATCAGCCCAATCTCAAAAGCAGGGAGGGGAGCCTGCGGGTTCCCCTCCGACCATAGTTGCCTTCCCGTCCCATTAACCGTGACCCACTGAGGGTAGGTCCGCTTCCCATTGGCCTCGTGGGTCACGCCATTCCTTGGCGAGGAACTACTCCACGTTATGCACGGGCGTCGGCATGATCAGTCCAGCGCTTCGCGCGCGATCGAGCTGCTGCTTGACCGAAGAGGCGTTCCATTTTGTCCCGCCTCGTGGGGTTCGCTCCCCCATGCGTTCGAGTTGCGCCGCAATGTCCCGCAGCGACAGATCCGGATCGGCCATGGCAATGCCAGCGATGAGCGTCGTGAGACGGTCGTCAGCGGGCCGGGAAGACGACTTTTGAAGCAGCACCGGATCAGCCATGCGCTGCGAGACCAGTTTTCGCACAGCCCGGCGAAGGCGCTCCTCTGTCCAGTCCTGGCCTCGTGCATTCAGAACCTGAACGACGTCGGTCCACGGCTGGCCCGGCCGCATCCGTTTCACCGTAGGCATCCACTGATCGGCCGTGGCAATAGGAGGCTCAAGGTACCGCTTCTCTCTGGCAGCTGTCAGCCGGCGGATGGTTTCCGAGCGGCGTTCGCGGACACCAGGGCTGCCAAGAACCTTCCCACGGGCTTTAGCAGCCCGTAACCCGGCCTTGGTGCGCTCGGAGATCAGAGACCGCTCCAGCTGCGCCACTGCACCAAGAACCTGCAGCGAGAACATGCCCTGAGGGGTTGACGTATCGATTGGATCCTGGAGTGATTTGAAAAGCGCGCCCTTCTTCTCGAGCCCCTCGATGACCTCAAGCAAGTGGCTCACTGATCGTGCCAGCTGGTCGAGGCGCACGACCACGAGCACATCCCCAGCCCGGACCTCCTTGAGCAGCTGAGCGAGAACCGGACGGGCCCGGGACGCCCCGGAACCCTGCTCCTGATGGAGCATCATGCAGCCGGCCGCCTTGAGCTCAATGAGCTGGGCGTCTCTCGTCTGGTCCTCGGTTGATACGCGGGCATAGCCGATCAGACGCCGTTTCGGGGCAGGGGAGGGTGCCATCAGAGCCGCTGATCTCAATCCGGTTCTTGGGCTCATGATGATGAAGGCAATGCTCGGAGCTTAGATAGCCGCCAATAGGTTCGAGGTCGACCATGAGGGCCACCCAGTGCCCGCGAAATCACGGTCGTGGCTCCATAGGTCGGCATCCAAGGTCCAAGCCAACGCCAGCAGATGAGCGTCGGTGACGCTCCCGTTACGGGATGCCGGGGCGTCCCGGAGGGCCATTTCTGCCGTTGCCGTGTCCTCGTCGGCCACGTCCTCTCCGGCAATGATGGTCACAAGATCGAGCAGGCTCTCAAGAACCGAGAGATCGTTGGGCCTGACATGCCCAATCACCCGATAGGCTTCCTCAAAGGCTGCCTCGCTGGTAATCAGGCTGCGCCGTCCTGAGATCAGGTCCAGGTGCGTACCGGTCGTAGATCCCAAGACTGCGGCCACGAGGATATTGGCGTCGACCACCAAGGCCGCTGGGACCGCGCGCGGTCGGCTCAAGGACCGAACTCGCGATCAAGAGCAGCTTGCTCGTCGGGGGAGCGCTGAGCCTGTGCCTGCGCCAGCGCCTGACGAAACCGTGCGCGAGCCGCTTCGGAGGCGGGGCGCAGAGGTACGAGCAACGCGACGGTCCGCCCGTCACTTTGAACTGGAACGGCCCCAGGCAGCCGCTCGATCGAGGTCGCGGATAGTTTCTGGAGCTCTCTCATGGTGATCGCATGCGCCATGGTTTGTATGTAAATCTGTAGGGCGGCGTTTTCAAGCTGCTTCGCTACCATCCGTACAATTATTGTAAGCACGTACTAACGATCGTTTGCAGACATCTTTTGAGGGATCCGTTTACCAGCCGAAGAGGGCAGGGCTTTCCTCCAGTGCGCGGAAATGGCTTAAAACAACGGATTTTTGGGCTGGGTGGCCGCCCCAGAAGCGCGCTGGAGCTCCCCAGCAGGANAACGATCGTTTGCAGACATCTTTTGAGGGATCCGTTTACCAGCCGAAGAGGGCAGGGCTTTCCTCCAGTGCGCGGAAATGGCTTAAAACAACGGATTTTTGGGCTGGGTGGCCGCCCCAGAAGCGCGCTGGAGCTCCCCAGCAGGAAGTCAGATCGAGATTACTGACCTCTGCTGTGACCGCCGCCCCGCAGGTCTACTCAGTCCATCGCTCAAGCCGTAGCAAAGATCTACTTAGCTCCCTCTGTGACGGCTTCGCCCTTTGATATCCGCATCTTAGCAGCAGATGCACTTGTGGCTTTCTGGGGTAAGCGGGGCAGATTAGGGGGCAAGGGATTCCTCCGGGGCGGC
>NZ_JAJATX010000064.1 GCF_020866965.1 Microvirga roseola | reverse complement strand
TGAATCACACCTCAGCCCAAATTAATAGGTCCTGAGCCTAGGCTTCTTCCTCTGGATCGACGTGGAGGGGGCAGCCGAGCAGGTGCTGGCGGGAGCCCCCGAAGTGCTGCGCCGGACGCTTGCCGTCTTCATCGAATGCGAAACGCGGCCCTTCTGGCACGAGGGCGGCAGCGCAGGGACGGTTGTCGACACCCTGCTCCAGGCGGGCTTCATTCCCGTGGCGCGGGACCGGGAATACGGGGACGAGCAGTTCAACATCCTCTTCGTCGCCGGACGCGCTGCGCATCTCCTGGCCCCGAGCCTTCTCGACGCCCACTCGCCGCTTCGCGCATGCCTGATGCCCACGAGGCAAACGCCTCCGCCCCCTCGGAAGACCGGGGAGCGCCTGGGCGCGACGCTTAAATGATGCGGCATGTTGCGCCTGTCCTGTCGGGATGCAACAGATCCGAGCAAGAACGATTCCCAGATGGAGAAGAGCACCCGTGGCCGACCACCGTATTGATGCTTCGCCCGACACCGTTCACTGGGGTTATTTCGACGCCGCGCTCGCGCCTCTTTTGACGGTCGATTCCGGCGACACGGTCACGATCTCGACCGTCTCCGGCGGCCCGGAGGTGATGCCGAAGCCGCCGCTTGCGATTCCGGATGCGCTCAAGGCAGTTCACGCCACGCAGAAGCCGAAGCTGCCGGGCCACATCTGCACCGGGCCGGTCGCCGTGCGGGGCGCGAAAGCAGGTCAGGTCCTGGAAGTCCGCATCAAGGCCATCGACCTCCATTACGACTGGGGCTTCACCTATGTGGGTCCGCAGAAGGGCGCCCTGCCCGACGATTTCGACGAGATGCACCTGATGCACATTCCCCTCGACCGGGAGCGCATGACCGGTCGGCTGCCCTGGGGGCTGGAACTGCCCTTGAGGCCCTTCTTCGGCGTCATGGCGGTGGCTCCGCCCGCGGGATGGGGAAGCCTGAGCACCCTGCCGCCGCGCCGCAACGGCGGCAATCTCGACAACAAGGAACTGGTGGCGGGCACGACCCTTTACCTGCCCATCCATGTGGACGGCGCGCTGTTCTCCGTCGGCGACGGGCACGGCGTACAGGGCGATGGCGAGGTCTGCGTGACGGCCATCGAGACAGGCCTCATCGGCACCTTCGAGCTGCACCTGCGCGAGGACATGAATCTGACTTGGCCCATGGCCGAGACGCCGACGCACGTGATGACCATGGCCTTCGACCCGGACCTTGACGACTGTGTCGTGATTGCGCTCCGCGACATGATCGACCTGATCGTCGCCAGCACCGGCATCACGAAGGCCGAGGCCTACGCCCTGTGCAGCCTCGCGGCGGATCTGCGGATCACGCAGGTGGTCAACGGCAACAAGGGCGTCCACGTGATGCTGGAGAAAACCCTGCTGCAGAAGGCGCAGAGGTGAACCCCTAACGTTTCACAGCCTCGAACTCATGCGGGCGAAGTTTCGTCCGCTCGCTTCGTCGCCTCATCCTCATGCGGCGGCTCGTCTCCAAAGACGGAGCGGCCGCCGTAGGCATGCGACTTGGCACGCTCCTGGCGGATATGCTCCTCCACACTCGGGCCGGTGGCGTGACGTTCAAGGGCACGGGCCTGGTCGTCGAGCCGTTTGAGAGCGAAGAGCTCCTCCTGCTGTCCCAGCTTCGCCTTCTGCACAGCCGATTTGAGCACCCGGATGGTTTCGTCGTAGACGCGCAGCGGCACCGGATAGGGGTGCCGATCCTTGCCGCCATGAGCAAACGAAAACCGCGCGGGATCGCTGAAGCGGCAGGGAGTTCCGTGGACGACTTCCGCCACCATGGCGAGCGCCTGGACCGTCCGAGGTCCCACGCCGGGCGTCAGCAGCAGGTCGGGGAAATCCGCAGGCCCCCGATCGGCCGCCGCCGCGAGGCTTCCGTGAAGCCGCCGCAGTACCAAGTCGCTGGAGCGGACATCGTGATGCTCCGGCATCACGAGATGCGGCAGAAGGGGCTGCGGTTCCGGCTCCACCTGAGGGTTCTCGAGGGCCAGGAACTTGCGTGCGATGCCATCGGGCCCAAGCGAGCCGAGAAGCTCGACCTGAGCCTTACGCGAGGCCTCGGCCCGCCGGTCGGTGAGATTGACGATCTCGCCCTGCCCGATGCCGTCGATGGCTTTGTGCGGCTCATCGACGAAGCTCTCGAGGTCCTCGGACAGCCAGTGGTAACGGCGCGCCTGCCTGCATCCGTCGTTCATGCCCTGCTGAACGACCGCCCATTTGCCCTCATCGGTGACAAAGAAGCCGTGCAGGTAAAGGTCGAACCCGTCCTGGACGGCTGCACTATCCACTTTCGCCACCAGACGGCTGGCATTCGCGAGAGCCGAGCCATCGAAACCCACGCGCTTGCCGATGGAGACCAGCTCATGAGGCGTCTGGCGCGAGTGACGCCCGCGCCCTCCGCAGACATGGATCCCGAGCTCCTTGGACAGAGGCGTCAGACCGCGCTTGAGAGCACCGATCACGCTCGTGGTGATCCCGGAGGAATGCCAGTCCATCCCCATGACGGCGCCGAGAGACTGGAACCAGAAGGGGTGGGCCAGTCGGCGCAACAGTTCGTCCCGCCCGTAATGGTGCACGATGGCCTCGCTCACCACCTCGCCGAGACGGGTCATGCGGTCGGCCAGCCATTTCGGTACATGGCCCGAATGCAGCGGCAGGTCGGCGCTTCCGGCCCGTTTCGCCATCGAACGATCACTCCTTGGAAGTTAGTGCTGCAGCCAATCGCGTTCCTGGGCACGGCCCAAGGGCGAAGCACGCCTCCTGTCCGTTGGCCGCACAGTAAAAAGGCGCCCTGCGGCGCCTTTTCCATTCTTCTGTCTTTAGCGCCGGCGCGGGCTCTTTTCGAGCCACGCTAGCTGCATGCCGTCACCGCGGCCCTCGTTGCGCTTCTGCGCGGGCTGGGCCGGCCTTTGTCCTTGTGCGGGACGCGCCTGGTTGCCACCCGCCGGGACACCCTGTACCTGGCCAGCGGGCTTGCCCCCACGACGGCGACGACGCTTCGGCCCTTTGTCGGCACTCGGATCGGCGCTGCGTGGCTGACCGTGGCCCTGATGGCCGCGGGCATGGGGCGCGGGGCGGCCACGCTGCGGCTGCCGGGACTGCTGCTCGCGACGCGGCTCGGGAGCTTCGCCTCCGACCGGACCGGCGGAGAAGCCTTCCGGCAGGGCGGCGACCGGAACCGCGAGGCGGGTCAGCTTCTCGATGTCCTTCAGATAGGCCCGCTCCTCGTCGTTGCAGAACGAGATGGCGAGGCCCGTCGCCCCCGCGCGGGCCGTGCGGCCGATGCGGTGGACGTAGCTTTCCGGCACGTTCGGCAGGTCGTAGTTGATGACGTGGGACACGCCCTCGACATCGATTCCGCGGGCGGCGATGTCGGTCGCGACCAACACCCGGCAGGTCCCGTCGCGGAAGGCGGCGAGAGCGCGCTCACGCTGCGGCTGGGACTTGTTGCCGTGGATTGCGGCTCCCACAATGCCGGCCTTGTCGAGGCCGCGAACCACCTTGTCCGCGCCGTGCTTGGTGCGGGTGAAGACGAGGACGCGGTCGATGGTCTCGTCGCGCAGCAGCACCTCAAGCAGAGCCTGCTTACGGCCCGTCGAGACGAACATGACGCTCTGCTCGACGCGCTCGGCGGTCGTGGCGACAGGCGTCACGGCAACATTCGCCGGATTGCGAAGGAAGGAATCGGCCAGAGTCGAGATCGTCTTCGGCATGGTGGCCGAGAAGAACAGGCTCTGGCGGTCCTTCGGCAGCAGGGTCACAATGCGCTTGAGCGCATGGATGAAGCCGAGGTCGAGCATCTGGTCCGCCTCGTCGAGGACGAGGATTTCGATGTCGCGCAAGGACAGCGACTTGCGATCCACGAGATCGAGCAGGCGGCCGGGCGTGGCGACGAGAATGTCGACGCCGTTGGCAAGCTCTTTCTCCTGGCGGGAGATGGTGACGCCGCCGAACACCACCGAAGTGGTGAGCCGGAGGTTACGGCCGTAAACCCGGAAGCTGTCGGCGATCTGGCTGGCGAGCTCGCGGGTCGGGCTGAGAACCAGCACGCGGGCGCTCCTGCGCTGGCGCGGCTTCGGGTTCTCGGACAGGCGGTGCAGGATCGGCAGCGCGAAGGCGGCCGTCTTGCCGGTGCCGGTCTGGGCGATGCCGCAGACGTCGCGGCCCTCGAGAGCGAACGGAATGGTCTGGGCCTGGATCGGCGTGGGCTTCTCATAGCCCTCGGCAGCCAAGGCCTTCAGGATCGGCTGGGCCAATCCGAAATCGGTAAAGAGTGTCAAAGTGTGTGTATCTTTCGAACGGATGCGGTGAGCCGCAAAGCAGGTTCGGCTTGAGTTAAGCTGGGCGCTTCAGGGCTCTAAGGCGACAACCCGCGTGATGGGGCCGTCGTATGGTGGAGCGATTGAAGAAGGGGACCGGGCCTTCGCTTCTATCCGCGAATATCCGTCACGCAGTCCCGCTCAAGCGGCTCGTTTCGAGCGCTGTCGCCGTGCTGTGCATATGAGGGTTAAAGACCTATCCGTCAACCTCTGCGGGTGACATAAATCAGGAATGTCTCCTTCCGGCTCCATGCCATGGCGCATCGTCTCGGCGCTCTCGGTCACACATCTGGTCTCCTACGGGACGCTTTTCTATGCCTTCGCGCTTCTCATCGAGCCCATGGAGCGGGAGCTCGGATGGTCCAAGGCGGCCCTGACCGCCGCCTTTTCCCTCGCCCTTATCTCGTCGGCCTTCTTCGCCGTGCCCGTCGGGCAGCTGATCGATCGCGGTTACGGGCGGGCGGTCATGACGGGGGGCTCGGTTCTCGCCGCCCTCCTCCTCGCCCTCTGGGCTGTGACGGAGAGCTACCCGGCCTTCGTGTTGATCTGGCTAGGGATCGGCGCGGCCATGAGCGCCGTCTTCTACGAGTCCGGATTTGCGGTGCTGACCCTCAACCTCGGGTTTCTGGCCCGCCGCGGCATCACCATTGTCACCCTCGTCGCGGGCTTCGCCAGCACGATCTTCATTCCCCTCCTGCACGTGCTGATCGAACTCTACGGCTGGCGTGGGGCGCTCTTCCTGCTGGCGGCCCTCAATCTCGGGTTCTGCGCCCTGCTCCATGCGGCGAGCATTCCCAGGGCCCCCGCCAGAACCCGGGACAAGAGCGGCATCCGTCCGGTCGCCCTCCCCGGCTCGAATCCGCGCCGTGTTCTTGTCCTGCCGGCCTTCTGGCTTTTCGTGGCGACCTTCGTCCTGCAGGGGATCATCTCCACCGGGATCCCCGTCCACCTGATCCCAATTCTCCTCGAGAGAGGCTTCACCCTCGACGCGGCCGTCGCTGCCTATGCCCTGATCGGCCCGGCTCAGGTCGCGGCGCGTTTCCTGACCGGTTTCGGCGAGCGTGCCTGGAGCCTGAGGGCGATCGGCATCGCGACCATGGCCCTGAGCGCGCTCGCCTTCCTCATCCTGCCCTTCGTTCCGGCCGGATCCTGGCTGATCCTGGGTTTTGCGGGCCTCTACGGCGCAGCCAACGGGATGCTCACCATCGTCCGCGCCCTGCTTCCTCCCGAGCTCTTCGGCCAGGAGGATTACGGGGCGATCCAGGGAATGATTTCCATGCCCGTCCGGATCGCCATGGCGGGCGCGCCCTTCGCCTTCGGCGCCCTTTGGGCCTGGTGGGGCAACTATGATGCGGTGGTAGCGCTTTGCCTGGGGATGGCCCTCTGTTCCTTCGCGGCTTTCATGCTAAACCTCGCCCTGGCAAGGGCGCCGTGAACGGCTCAACAATTCGCTTGCCTTAGACGGCTAAAGAAATCATGTGCAGGGAGCCGGGCCGGGAATGCCCGGTTCCAAGGAAAGACACCTTTCGTGACGACAGTAACCGATCTTCTGATTGTTGGCGGCGGCATTAACGGCGCGGGCATCGCGCGCGATGCGGTGGGCCGTGGCCTCTCGGTCGTGCTCTGCGAGCAGGGCGATCTTGCTGGCTATACCTCCTCAGCCAGCACCAAGCTGATCCACGGCGGCCTGCGCTACCTGGAATATTACGAGTTCCGGCTGGTCCGCGAGGCCCTGTTCGAGCGTGAGCGCCTGCTCGAATCCGCCCCCCACATCATCTGGCCCCTGCGCTTCATCCTGCCTCACGAGAAGGGCATTCGCCCGGCCTGGTTCGTTCGGGTCGGCCTGTTCCTCTACGACCATCTCGCCCCGCGGAAGAAGCTCCCCGGCACGGAGACGATCAAGCTTACCCGGCACCCGGCGGGCCAGGCCCTGAAGCCCGGCTTCGACACGGCCTTCGTCTATTCCGATTGCTGGGTCGAGGACAGCCGCATGGTGGCCCTGAACGCCCTCGACGCCTTCGAGAAGGGGGCCGACATCCGCGTTCGCACCAAGCTCACCTCCGCCCGCCGCGAGGGGAATGTCTGGGTCGCCACGCTCCAGAACGTGGAGACGGGCGAGACCGAAGACGTTCGCGCCAAGGTCATCGTCAATGCGGGCGGCCCCTTTGTGGCGGACGTGCTCAACTCCAAGCTCGGCCTCAACACCACGAAGAACGTGCGTCTCGTGAAGGGCAGCCATATAGTGGTGCCCAAGCTCTTCGAAACCGAGCAGGCCTTCATCCTTCAGAACACGGACAAGCGGATCGTCTTCGCGATCCCCTACCAGGGCAAGTTCACGCTCGTCGGCACGACCGACATCCCGGTCGAGTCCGTGCCCGACAAGAAGGTCGAGATCAGCCCCGACGAGGTCCAGTACCTCTGCAACGTGGTGAACCACTTCTTCAAGCGCGAGGTCACGCCGGCGGACGTGGTGTGGACCTATTCCGGCGTGCGCCCGCTCTTCGACGACGGCTCGACCAACGCTTCCGCCGTGACCCGCGACTACGTCTTCGACATGGACGCCCCGCAAGGCCAGGCTCCGGTCCTGTCGATCTTCGGCGGCAAGATCACTACCTTCCGCAAGCTCTCCGAGCATGCCCTCGATGAGCTGAAGCCCTATTTCCCGAACATGAAGCCGACTTGGACCGAGAAGGCCAAGATGCCGGGCGGCGACATGCCGGATGCGGATTTCGACCGCTTCTTTGTGACGGTTCGCCAGCGCTGGCCTTTCCTGCCCGAGGACTTGGCCCTGCGCCTTGCCCGCTCCTATGGCACCCGGATCGAGGAGCTCCTGGGCTCCGCTCGGTCCGTCGCCGATCTCGGCGAGGGTTTCGGGGCCAGGCTGACGGCGGCCGAGGTCGACTACCTGATGCGCCACGAATGGGCGCGCAGCGCCGAGGATATCCTCTGGCGGCGCTCGAAGCTCGGCCTGCACGTGCCAGCGGATGCTCCGGCAAGGATCGACGCCTATATTGCCAGGCAGAGAGCGGCTACGCTTGCCGCACAATAACCACTGAGGGGAACGCTCAATGGCCAGTTACGTCGGCGCCATCGACCAGGGCACGACCAGCTCACGCTTCATCGTGTTCGACCGCGCGGGCAGCATCGTCTCGGTTGCCCAAAAGGAACACGGGCAGATTTACCCGAAGCCCGGATACGTGGAGCACGATCCGCTCGAGATCTGGCGCAATACGGAAGAGGTGATTGCCCAGGCGCTGGCGAAGAAGGGCCTGAAGCCTCAGCATCTCGCCGCCATCGGCATCACCAATCAGCGCGAGACCACCCTGCTCTGGGACCGGCGGACGGGCAAACCTCTCCACAATGCGCTCGTCTGGCAGGATACCCGCGTCGATGCCATCGTCGAGGAGTTCGCCCGCGACGGCGGCCATGACCGGCTGCGCGACAAGACCGGCCTGCCGCTCGCCAGCTATTTCTCCGGCCTCAAGCTGCGGTGGCTCCTCGACAATGTACCCGGCGCCCGGGAGAGGGCGGAGGCCGGAGACGCCCTCTTCGGCAATATCGATACCTGGCTCGTCTGGAACCTGACCGGCGGCGTCGAGAACGGCCGCCACATCACCGACGTGACCAATGCCAGCCGCACGCAGCTCATGAGCCTGCGGACGCTCGCCTGGGACGAGGAGATCCTCGACCTCTTCGACATCCCCAAGGGCTGCCTGCCGACGATCATGTCGTCGAGCGAGGTCTATGGAGAGGCGCGTGGGGCGCTTGCGGGTGTTCCGATCGCAGGCATTCTGGGCGACCAGCAGGCGGCCCTCGTCGGTCAGGCCTGTTTCCAGCAGGGCGAGGCCAAGAACACCTATGGCACCGGCTGTTTCATGCTGATGAATACCGGCGAGACCCCCTACCCGTCCAAGTGCGGCCTCGTGACGACCGTGGGCTACCGGTTCGGCCAGGGAAAGACCGTCTACGCCCTGGAAGGCTCCATCGCCATCGCCGGGGCGCTCGTTCAGTGGCTCCGAGACAATCTCGGCATCATCCAGGCGAGCACGGATATCGAGCCGCTGGCCCGGAGCGTCGAGGACAATGGCGGCGTGACCATCGTGCCGGCCTTCTCCGGCCTCTACGCGCCGCACTGGAACTCCCATGCCCGCGGCCTGATCGGCGGCCTCACCCGCTATGCCACCAAGGCCCACATTGCCCGTGCGGCGCTGGAGGCCACGGCTTTCCAGACCCGCGAGGTGCTGGAGGCCATGGCCAAGGATACCGGCATTTCGGTGAAGGAATTGCGCACCGATGGCGGCATGGTGGTGAACGAGCTCCTGATGCAGTTCCAGGCGGACATTCTCTCTGTCCCCGTCGTGCGCCCGAAGGTGATCGAAACCACGGCGCTCGGCGCCGCCTACGCCGCCGGACTGGCGACAGGCTTCTGGGCCGGGACCGACGAGCTGGTGCGCAACTGGGCCATCGACAAGCGCTGGACGCCCGCCATGGAGGAAATCCGCCGTAAGCGCCTGAATGCGGAATGGGACAAAGCCATCGCACGCTCCCTCGACTGGGCGGATTGATCGCGCTTCGGCACTGAACGGGATGGCGGGGGTCTTCCCCCGCCATCCGGAAACGGGCGATCAGGCCGGCAAAGCGGACCGGATCTTCTCGGCGAATTCCGCCAGCTTCTCGGGCTTTTCCATCTCTCCCGTGTGGGGCTTCAGGGGCACGCCCTCGAACCGGGGAATGATGTGGACGTGCAGATGGAACACGACCTGACCACCGGCGCTCTCGTTGAACTGCTGGATCGTCAGCCCATCGGCTGAAAAGGCCTCCTTGGCAGCCCTTGCCACGACCTGAACGGCCTTCGCCAGATCGGCGAGGTCGCCGGGGTTCGCATCCAGGATGTTGCGGGCCTTGGCTTTCGGAATGACGAGCACATGGCCATCGCCGCGGGGCATGATGTCCATGAAGGCGAGCACCTTGTCCGTCTCGTAGACCTTGTTGCAGGGCAGCTCGCCCCGCAGGATCTTCGCGAACACGTTATTGTCGTCGTAAGCCATTCTGCCCTCGGTCCTGAGCTTGCTCATCACATGTCCCGATCCTGGGACGCCTCCGCGAAACTACTATAGCTGCCGCACGAGACAATCTCTTCGTGCGCCTGCGAATAACATCTTAGATGAGCCAGATGGCGACCGACCCCTCGCATCGAGGGTGAGGATTCGTGCTGTCTTCATGGCCGTTGCCCGCGAAAATGCCGGGAGCCAAGCGGTTCTTCCTACGACATGGTCAGTATTTGAGCGTGCCGGCAGGGCCGATTGTGGCCCGTTTCTTCTCTGCTTTTCGTTTCCGCCAAGCGTCATCTGGCATGCGAAAGCATGACGCTAACTGCAGTCCGGCAAGAAATATTTACAGTAAATCCAGCGACTTTTTAAGCCTAACCCAGCCTATGTTTACCCAAAAAACGCCATATTCAGTTTTCTCGAACAGAGACAAGAACTGCGACAATTCAGTGCCCCAGATTTTTCAATAAAATTTTTTGCAAAGGTTCCGCATTCCCTACCGGAACCATCGAATCCGCGAGCGGTTGTTCAGGCATGAGTAGTCATCGCTAAGGAGGCACAAGATGGCGACAGGTAGCTCGACTTCGAAGCGTGGCTTCGCGTCGATGGATGGGGACCGGCAGCGCGAGATCGCCAGCAAGGGCGGTAAGAGCGTTCCTGCCGAGAAGCGGTCCTTCTCGCAGGATCGTGAGCTCGCCTCGGAAGCTGGCCGCAAGGGCGGTCAGGCGTCAGGCGGCACCCGCAACAATCAAGAGTAAAGCCATTCTTTATTTCGCACTAAAGGGGCCGCTCATGCGGCCCCTTTACTTTTGCGAGAATGCCATTCTTGAAAATGGCTGAACTGTCAGAACTTGAAGGAGAAGCTCGTCGCGCCGGACAGGCTGCGGACCGGGTCGCCCACAGGGCCCGCGCTTCTCACGATGGTCTTGAACTCGGAAGGGCTTGGCGGATCGAATGTGAGGTCCGAAAGATCGATCTGGCGGACCAGTTCTCCCGCGAGCGACGCAATGAAATCCAGGGATATGATGTCCAGCGCAGCGGCGGCCTCCACCGTCAGCTCGGTGATCGGACCGCGGGACGAGCCGATCAGCGCCACGAGACTGTACTCGTCCATGGTTCCCTGCCGGGAGCCCAGAGGCCGGTGATCGAAGGGCTTTCCGCGCTCCCGGGTCAGGGCGAAGGCGAGAAGCAGCGCATCCGAAATGATCGCTTTCGCCGTCTCCGGCCGGGCATAGGGCGCAAGCGCCCGCTCCGGTCCGTCCAGGAGCGTGAGATCGTACTGCTCGTCCAGACTGTCGAGCGATCGAAAGACATCCATGACGGGCACAATGCCGGGGTGAAACAGGATTGCGACCTGACCGTGCACCGTCGAATTCGGGGAAGCCTCAAACATGAACCGATAGCCTATTCGCTTGATCCTCAATTGTAGCGGTGCGTTCCCGCGGCGAAGGCGCTACGCCAGGCTGGAACAAGGAGACGCCGCCGCAGCAACAGGGGGCAGGTCACCTCGTCCTGCTGGCAGGCGGAAACAACTCCGCTCAGCATGGAGGCGAGAGACGGCCTGTCTCTCGGGGGAGAGCTCGAGGCCAGCCGACAGAACTCGTCCGGCATCTCCTCCTGGCAGAGAATGGCATCCAATTCGTTGGTCGCTGTCATCGTTGTTGCCTCCGCATAGTTGTTGCCTCCGCATACGCCTGAAACGCCAACGTGCCCGTCATGAACGCGGTTCCTCATGCGTCAAGAAGTCCGGCGGAGCGGCAAGGCGGAAGGATTCCCGGCTTGTGATTTTTTTTCTGGAACATTCCCGTTTTGATGACGTTGTAAGAACAACCGGTCCGAATGCCCCCTTGGGCCGGCACCTTTCAGGGCGCAGCCATCTCTTGGCTGCGCCTTTTCTTTTGCAGCCGCCTCTCCCCTCAACGAAAAACGGCGCCCGGGTAGCCCGGGCGCCGCGTCGCATCGAGGTTCGATGCTGTTACTGCTGGGGAGCGGACGGCGTGACAGGCTGGACGCCGGAGCCCGACGTACCCGTCGTACCGGTGGTCGCGTTGCCGGCGTTGTCGTCACCATCCTCATCGAAGCTCGGAGCCGCCTGGAGCTCGGCCTTCGTCATGCGCAGGATCACGCGATCCGGCTGATTGTCGTCTGCATCGGCGCCGGCAGCCACAGTGGCGCCGCCCACAGCGCCCGTCGTGCCGGTGGTGGCACCCGTCGTGCCGGCAGTCGAACCCGTGGTCGTCACGTTGCCGTTGTTGTCACCGCTCATGGCGCTCGCCTGAGCCTCGGAGGCGAACTCGAGCGCGCTGAAGGGAACGGCCACGTCCTTCTCACCGATGCCGAGGAAACCGCCCACGCCGATCACGGCCGCCACGGCCTGACCGTTGCGGTCCACGATCACGTCGTTGATGTCGCCGATCGACTCGTTATTGGCGCTGATGACGCGAGTGCCAATAAGATCGGAGGCCATCATCTGGCCCTGCTCAATGCGGGTCATGAACTGACCGCTCTGCATGGAGGCGCTCTGGTTCATCGTGGCCGCACCGGTGTTCGACGAACCCATGGTCGAGGAGCCGGCGGAAGGATTAGTAGGCTGCAGGGTCGTCGTGCCCGGCTGAGCCGCCGAGCCGGGCTGCATGGCCGGAGAGCCTGTGGTGGTCGAGCCGGAGCCCGCAGCCACAGGACGATCCGTCGGCGCGGACTGGGTGGTCGAAGTCTGGGCGAGGGCCGGTGCCGCAGCGAAAGCCGTCGCGATGAGGCAGGCTGCCATGTGCTTCTTCAGCATTTTTGTGTCTCCCGATTGCAAGATAGATCGCTTGCACGCTAGAGCGCGCGACCGTTCAACGCACCCCGGAAACAAACGTTCCAAATTTCTTGGACAATATCGAGAGAGATACTGTCATTCTTTAGATTATACAAAATTAATACTGGCTAATAAAGACATTAAGCACGAAATACACTGCCTCCCGCTTTAACGGACAAGCGGGCGCAACTTGACCGACAAAACAACCTTTGCCGCAGGGATTGGTTCCCAGCGAAGCTCGCCGCGGTCATGCCGGGCATCGCCGCTTCAGGGACTAGTTTAGGATAGCGAATGATCGAGAAGCGCCAGACAAAGGCTGGGGGACCTGTCGGCACTTGCCCTCGCGAGGGGGCTCACGTCGGCCAGGCAACCGACAGGATTGCGACGCTTGGGCTTGGTCTCCTGCGGCGGCTCATGGCTCTCCCGGCCGTCCCGCACGACAACCGGATGCTGCGGACCGGGGCGCCGCGGCTCTTCCTTGAGAGTGATGACGGGAAGATCCGTATTTTTAGTGAAGGCGGTAATCCCGGATTCGGGATCGGACCGGTAGAGCACCTCGCCATGACGGTCCCGGAGGATCACGGTCGCGCGGCTCACCCCGATCAGCTCAACCGTCGAAACTGTCGCCTGCTCCGCGGCCGGCGCGGGGTCCGCGATCCGGTCCCCTTTGATCGGCACCGTGGCAGGCGCCATCAGCACCGGCCGGAGGAAATCCTCGGATTGGGTGAGCGATGCGATGCTGAATGATGCGGGAGCAAAGCTGCCGGCTAGGAAGACGACACCGGCTACACCGATCGCTGTCGCGGGGGCGCTAAACATCCCTTTCTCCTGCCTTCAGAGCTGAACTGTTTTCAAAACAACGCAAGCTCTGTCTTCAGCGTTCCAGGCAATTGACGCGAAGAAACACAAGAAAAACCCCGGAACCTTTATTCGCGGCGTCCGTTCTATGAGCACCGGCCTCCTGGTCCTCCCCGCATTCCCCTTGTGCACTGGCCGGCACCTTAGACGGGCTTTTTAGCCCGTCTTTTTTATTGCGAGCTTAAATGAAAAGCCCGGCTTTTCAGCCGGGCTTTTACTTGGCAATAACTTGTGGCAGAAAGCCTCCCTGCCCTCAGGCGCTCGCGCGAACCTCACGGCGGCGGGCGCTCTGCTGGAAAAACAGGGCTTGGCTGATGACGGCGGAGACGTTCGCCGGCTGAAAGGGCTTGGCGATCAGGAAGGCGGGCTCCGGCCGTTCGCCGGTGAGGAAGCGCTCAGGATAGGCGGTGATGAAGATCACCGGCACCTCAAAGGCCTTCAGAAGATCATTGACCGCATCCAGGCCCGAGCTGCCATCGGCGAGCTGGATGTCCGCGAGGATCAGGCCCGGCTGCTTGGTGGAGGCAAGCTTGACGGCCTCCGTCCTCGTCCGGGCGACGCCCGTGACATTGTGGCCGAGGCCTTCCACGAGCGCCTCGAGATCCATGGCGATCAAGGGCTCGTCCTCGATGATCAGGATGTCCGTGGCCATGTCCGCAGCGAGCTCGCGGCCAGCCTCGTCGACGAGGTCGCGCACGGTCTTGGTGTCGGAGCCCAGAATCTGACCGACCTCCTCCTCCCCAAAGCCTTCGAGGCAGGACAGGAGAAAGGCCTGACGCGGCAGGGGCGTGATCTGCCCGAGGCGGACCTCAGCGGGAAGGTCGCGCTGGATCTGCTCGCTGCGCCCGTTTACCGAGAGCGAGTTCCAGATCCGCGTGAAGACTTTGAAAAGCTCGACTTTGACGTTTCCGGAAGGAGCGATCGTCTCGGGCTCGCTGACCAGGGTTTCGAGGGTCGCCGCCACATAGGCGTCACCAGCCATCTGGCTGCCTGTGAGCGCGCGGGCGTAGCGACGAAGATACGGCAAGTGTTGGACGACGAGCTGAGCTGTCGACATTCGCTTCCCCTTAAATTTGATTATGACTCGTTGTACCGATGGTCCATTCAACTCCGCAAGCGGCTGAAAGTTCCATCAGTGGAACCCTGTGCGGCAACGAGCGTTATTGCTCGAAAATGAGTATACGTATACTGCCAAGGTTGGCTATCCCTTAGAATCGAGGGATGGTGAGGGGGACGCAGATGACAGGTGACAAGGGGAACAAGCTGGCTCGGGTCATTCCGGAGGGCTCCTTGAGCGACAAGCTTGCAACCAACCCGAAACTCGACAGCACCAGCCAGAGACGCATCGGCGACCAATTGCGGGCCATGTACGACGAACTGATGCAGCAGCCCGTCCCGGACCGTTTCAAGGAACTCCTCGACCAACTCGACAAAGGCAGCCAGGACAAAGCCAAGAATAACGGCAATGACCTGGAGGGGGCCAAATGACCTCGGAGCCTGATCTCCGAGAAGCCCTCCTTGCCGCAGTCCCCAGTCTCCGAGCCTTTGCCATCTCCCTATCCGGTCAGGTCGACCGGGCCGACGATCTCGTCCAGGACACCCTCCTCCGCGCCCTGTCGAACCTGCACCGTTTCGAGCGCGGCACCAACCTGAACGCCTGGCTCTTCACGATCCTCCGCAACCTCTTCCATTCCGAGTACCGCAAGCGCCGCCGCGAGGTGGAGGACCCCGACGGCTCCTATGCCGGCCGCCTCAAGGTTCATCCCGAACAGGGTTCGCGGCTCGATTTCGAGGATTTCCGCTCCGCTCTGGCCCAGCTCCCTCCGGACCAGCGGGAGGCCCTGCTCCTGGTCGGCGCGTCGGGCTTCTCCTACGAGGAGGCGGCACAGATCTGCGGCTGCGCAGTCGGCACCATCAAGAGCCGCGTGAACCGGGCCCGCCTGCGCCTCGCGTCCCTCTTGAATGTGGATGACGTGGAAGACCTGGGTCCCGACAGCATGACCCGGGCCGCCCTGCAGGGCTGACCCCCCTCCTCGCCCGCGCCAGAAAGATTTCCAGACGCAAACACACAGTCGCCGTCAGGGGACCATCAGGCCCCGAATTCGGAGACGCGGTGGATGGCTGGAGCCGACTGCTCGATATACGGCGAGCTAACCTCCGTGATGAGCGCGATTTGGACGTCCTGGTTCCGGATTGCGCCCTGTCTCGATCTCCGATCCGAAAACGAGCGGCTATCCGTAAGGGCTATATTCCGAACCGGGCTGCTCTGATCAGATACGGTTACGAGGGGGCGCCTCGTTGAAGCCATTCACTTGATGACGGTTCTTTTGCTGCAAGTCCAAGGATACTCAGATGCGCATTCTAGTGGCCCATAATCGCTATCAGCAGATGGGAGGCGAGGATGTCGTTTTCGACTCCGAGAGCAGGGCTCTCGAAGCCAGGGGATTTCCGATCGAGCGCTTCATTCTCGACAATGCGTCGATCCGAAGTTTGCCCGACAAGGTCCGAGCCGCCGTCAACGTGTCGGACAATCGGAAATCAGTTTCGGAATTCAAGAGAGCATTGGCGGAGTTCCAACCTGACGTCGTTCAGGTACACAACTTCTTTCCTCTTCTGACGCCTGGCGCACTCGCCGTCGCCGCCGAGGCCGGCATACCGGTCGTTCAGACACTACACAACTACAGAGCGCTCTGTGCGAACGGGATGCTCTTCCGGAACGGCGGCGCCTGCACGTCCTGCGCATCCGGGTCCTATCTCTCCGGCATTCTGCATCGATGCTACCGCGATTCCGCTATAGGCTCTCTCGCCGTTGGACGGATGGGCGGAAGACTGAAGGAAATCGCTCGTTCCCATCCGCAGCTCATCACATTCATAGCGATGACGGAGTTCTCGAAGGCTCTCTTTGTCGCGAATGGATTCGACGAGAGACAGATTGTCGTGAAAAACCATTCTATCGCGGATCCTGGCGAAGAGCCTCGGCCACGCGGTCGCCGCATCCTCTTTGTCGGGCGCCTCAGCCCTGAGAAGGGCGCCGATCTGTTGTGCCGGATCGCGGCGCAGATCGATGCCGAATTCGCGATCATCGGCGGAGGGCCCGAATTCGATGCTCTTTCGCGCAGCAAGCCGCACAACCTCACTCTCCTTGGCCCTTTGCCTCGGGAGGATGTCTTCACGCAAATGAGGATGGCGACTGCCGTCCTCGTTCCCTCTCGCTGGTACGAAATTGGCCCCCTGACGATCCTCGAAGCGTTCGCAACAGGCACGCCGGTCATCGCTCCCAGCATCGGGACGCCGGCCGAACTGATCGTTGATGGCGTGACAGGTCTTCTGGCGGATCCGAATGACGACAGCGCTTGGAAACGTGCCATCGAAAAGCTTCTGCTCAATCCGGGCTTGGCCCGGGACATCGGGCAGAACGGCAGAAGAGCCTACTTGGAGCGCTTTACAGAGCAGACCAGCCTTGATCGTCTCATAGACATATACGCGTGGGCGATCGGGAGGTCCAAAGCTGAAGGCAGACCCTTGGAAGGGGTGCTATCCTCCAAAGGCAGCCTGGACGCCTCCCATTCCAGACATGCCCCGCTTTGATGACGTTCTCCGCGCTGAGCAGCAGAAGACGCTATCCCTCAACATACGCCGGCCAGTTCTGACACGCGGCTGCAGCAGACGCGGCGTCCGCTGCAGCCAGTCAGCCATGTGCCCTGAGATGAACTATCTTTGGATAGCCAGCGGAACGTTTTCCTGGGTGAAGCCGGCGAGTTCGTAACCGAGGAGGACAGCTAAGCGGGCGAATTCACGCTGGTTGATGATGCCTCTTGCCTTCGCCGCCAGGATGACCCGCAGTTTTTTCGCGGCCGTGTAGTGTCCGTACAAAACGAAATTCTCGATGATGAACTTCTTTCGCGACGTCCGGGACATCAGATCGCGATTGTTCTTGAAGAAGCGCAAACTGGATGCGTGAGACCTCTGACGGGACAACCGCAAGGGATCCCGATTGTCGTAGAAAATCACATCGGCGCTTTCCAGGAACGTAAAATGAAGCCCAAGACGCTGAGCCAGGCACAACAGATCCCAATCCTGATGCTTGCGTAATTTGTCATCGAATTTCAGCGTCGGCCAGTGAGTCCTGGAGAATGCAAGGGTGCTGGATTGGATAACGCCACGTCCGGTGATCAGGTGATCGGCAATGCTACCGCTCCTGAACTCTCCTCCAACGAGCCTGGTCTTCTCGCCCCTTTTCGCAATCATCGGGCCATAGAAAAAGTGCCGCTCCGGCGCATCGAGTTTTGATATCAAGCTCCGGAGGTTGCGCAGCCGTGTCGGCACCCAAGCGTCGTCCGAGTCCAGCAAGGCGATGAAATCCGATGTCGCGGCCGAGATGCCGGCGTTTCGCGCTACGGCGCCGCCGCCGTTCGTTGCGAGCCGAAGAAGGACGATCTTGTTGCGAACTTCCGTCGGCAGTTGCTGTGCAAGCGGAGGAGCACTGCAATCGTCCACCACGATGACTTCGTCGGGAGGACTCTCCTGGACCAAGGCGCTTTCGATGGCCCGCTGCACGCATTGCGGGCGACCGAATGCGGGGATGACCACTGCTATCGTCGGGCTTCTCTTGCTTGGCATGCCTGTAAGAACCTCACGGGAGTCACTTCGCTCGGAGTGCGGACCGTCTGATCTGCGATGCTGTGTCTTGGCGGCTATACACTAGGAGCATAGCCATCCTTGGGGCTGAAGTAAGATGTACAACAGGTTCGAATGAGGCAGCCCAGTATTGGTACATCTCACTAGGATCCTTATAGCCAGTTTGGGAAAACTCGGTGCCTCTTCGAAGCAGAGACGCTGCAGACTGAACCTCAGTTCCACTATGTGAAACAGAAGCAGCCGGCGACCGTCCGATGCACTGCCATAGGCTCCCTGCTGCTACCTTCAAACATCTGCCGTACGCCTGACCTGCCTCCTTGCTGCACCCGAAACGATGAAGAACCCGGTCGATACTGCGGCTACGACGCACTCACCGATCAGGACGCCGGCTGCCACTGCTTTGGCCCCCTCAATCCAGTACGACAGAAGATATGCGGCCCCTAAGAACGTCAGCGCTCCCAGCAGAGACAGGGAGACCCAAGCGTAGTCATAACCGTAGTTGAACATGTACAGGTGCGAGGCACAGAATCGGATGTTCACGATGATGGGAATCAAGCAGAGGATATTGAGGAGAGGCACCGCTCCAGCGTAGTTCGGCCCGAGCAGGAGTTCGATCGCATAAGGACCGACAACATAGATCCCCAGGCTGAGCGAGACGCCGATCACCAGCGTCCAGTACGATCTCCGTATCAGCGCAATCCCTCGTGCCGGATCATGCTGAGCGAGATATGCAACTCTGGGCATCAACGTCTCGCCGATGGCCCTGAAGACGATCCGAGTGGCGTTCACGAGCTTTTCTGCAACGGAATACTGACCTGCCGCAGCGAACCCGGCAAAATGCCCGACGAGCGGCACCGGAAGCATGAGGACGGCATTGCCCGAGAGTGTGGACACGAAGCTCGGCCATCCGTTCCGCAACTGCGAAACGACACCCCTGCAGGTGAGAGAAGCGAAACCTTTGGCGGCGAGTCCAACGACAAATGGCAAGCTGGCGAAAGCCGCAATCATGGGGATCAGGGCCTGGGTAGCGACCGCCAGTTCGATGTCGGCCGGGGACTTCACCAGCAGGATGAAAAGAACCAGGGCCAGGCCGCGCGCTATGAGCAACGGCACGGCTGCCCGCCAGGGACGTTCTATGGCAATGAAGAGCCAGCCGGCGAACAATGTCCCGCCCAGCGGAACCGTCAGCGCATAGAGCAGCAACGGCAGGGGTATCGAAAGCACGCCGTACGTGATCAGGCCAATGGCGGCGACTGCCACACAAAGCAGTCCTTTCGCGGCAGTGATCTCTGCGAGGAGCCTTGCGAGAGCGGCCGGATCGTGTCGAGCCGCGGCGGCGGAGCGCTGTGCCGTCCAGGAGAAGCCGTAGTCCACGAGCGTATTCGCGAGATACGCCATGGCTATGATATAGACGTACTGCCCATAAGCTGTCGGGCCGAGCACTCTCGCCCCATAGGGTATGAGCAGGAGCGGCTGCAGCGCACCTGTGCCATGCATGATCGCCAGAGCGGCAGCGTTCCTACTCAGTGTCATGGGCTGCAACGTCAGTGCAGGATTCGATCGCGCACTTGGTCTGAGACAGCGCAGGAAAACAGCTTGGCCAGAGATCGTTGTCCGGCCAGTTGGGCAGACCGGAAAGCCGCGCAATCGTCAAGCTACACTCCAATGCAGTTCCCGCCACCAATCCCCGAAATGACTCGACCGGTATTGATCAGAAACTCACGCCACGCGTTGCGGCTCGCCGGCCACCGCGTTGCAAGGCAGTTCTGAAATTGTGATCAGTTTGTGGGGTTGAGCCTGGCGCGTTCAATAAGGCTGCCTCCAAAGGTGGCAGGACGTTACTCGGAATGGCTAGCGTACGAGGACCTCATGCATCAATGACGCTGTATGGATCGAGGAAAAGACACGATTCGGCAGTCTGTGACCCCGATGCTGAACAATTTCGGCTCTGACACGAACCGCCAACTCCTGCTGTGCAACCGGCAGCAGGACCGCCGTGCCTGTCATGATCTGTCAAAGAGCAGCACCTTCGGGCCCGGAGCCTGTTGGCTCCGAGCCTGAAGGGGTGAAGAGGGGGCGCGAGAGGCNGAGGGGGCGCGAGAGGCGTCCGGCTCAGAAATGGGTGAGATGAAAAGAGCCGGGTGGCCCCTCGCGCACGGCTTTTTAGGCGGTCCATCACCCGTTGCCGGATGCGACTGGCCTCCCGTCGGGAGCGCGTGCGTGTCGCCCTCCCGCAGGACCGTGCCTGCTCCCACATCTTGCGACGCCTCGCGAGCGCGCGCCTCGTGGAGCAGATCTGACCTACCTATAGCAAAGCTTGTCCCCACAGCCAAGAACAGAACGAGAACATTACTTCTGCTCACCGGGTCGTCCGGCCAACCCGATGCAGACCAGCCCACGCCTAACCGCAATCGGGATAGGGGGGAGCCTCGCGGTTCCACCCCTCCCACAC
>NZ_JAJATX010000202.1 GCF_020866965.1 Microvirga roseola | reverse complement strand
TCACGCGGCTTTGACGCTTGAGAGGAATGCGTCGACCTCGTGTCCGAGGCTGGCGGAATGGCGCGCCAGCTCCTGGGCCGCACCCAGCACCTGGGCCGCCGCCGTGCCGGTCTCCCCGGCCCCGCGGCGAACCTCGCCGATGCTGCCGGTCACCGCCTCGGTCCCGCGGGCCGCCTCCTGCACGTTGCGCGAGATCTCCGCGGTCGCAGCGCCCTGCTCCTCCATCGCGGCCGCAATGGAGACCGAGATCTGCGACATCTCGCCGATCGTGCGGGCAATCTCCTGGATCGCCTGCACCGCCTCCGAGGTCGCCTGCTGCACCGAGCCGATCTGGGCCGAGATCTCCTCGGTCGCCTTGGCGGTCTGGTTCGCCAGCTCCTTCACCTCGGACGCGACCACCGCAAAGCCCTTGCCGGCCTCGCCGGCCCTGGCCGCCTCGATGGTGGCGTTGAGCGCCAGCAGGTTCGTCTGGCCGGCGAT
>NZ_JAJATX010000184.1 GCF_020866965.1 Microvirga roseola | reverse complement strand
GGTAGATCTGATGCCCCGGTGCCGGCTTGGAGGTGTTGGGCTTGCGATAGAGCGCCTCAATGCCCATGCGCTTCATCAGCGTGGCGACATGCAGACGCCCGACCGTAAAGCCCTCGGCCACCAGCAGGTCGCGCAGCATCCGACTGCCCGCAAACGGGAACTCAAGATGCAGTTCATCCATCCGCCGCATGAGGGCCAGGTCGGCCGCTGAGACCGGCTGCGGGCGATAATAGAGGCTGCCCCGGCTGATCCCGAGTTCCTCGGCTTGCCGGGAAAGCGGCAGGGCATGAGAGCGATCGATCATCGCTTTGCGCTCGGCCACACTCCGGCTTTGCCGAGCGCGTGCTCTAAAAAAGCATTGGCCAGGGTGAGTTCGCCGATCTTGGCATGCAGCGTCCTCACATCCACGGGCGGGTTTGCTGCTGCAGTCTTCTCCGATCCGAACACGCCGGCGGCTCCGTCGAGGAGCTGGGCCTTCCACTGGGTAATCTGATTGGGATGGACATCGAACTGCTGGGCCAATTCGGCCAGGGTCTTCTCGCCCTTCACGGCAGCCAGGGCCACTTTGGCCTTGAAAGCCGGTGAGTGATTGCGGCGCGGTCTCTTGCTCATCCTTTCTCCTGTTCGGCAGCCATTCTGGCCGCTCTCAGGCAGAAACTCCACTTAGCCCGCTGTAAAAATTTCCCGAGCC
>NZ_JAJATX010000181.1 GCF_020866965.1 Microvirga roseola | reverse complement strand
GCCTGCCCCATGAGGGTGATCCGGGTGTGATGTTAATTCAGGGTTGGTCTTGGCGCCAGCTTGGACGCATGGACCAGAACCTCTGGTGCGGGCGGCCGGTAGCCCAAGGATGAGTGCGGACGCACCGTGTTGTAGTGCCGGCGCCAACTCTCGATGATCACCTTTGCCTCTTCCAAAGAGTAGAAGATCTCTCCTTTCAGCAACTCATCCCGCAGCTTCGAGTTGAAGCTCTCGCAGTAGCCGTTCTCCCACGGGCTGCCCGGCTCGATGTAGGCCGTCCTGGCTCCCACAGCCGTGATCCACTCGCGTACTGCTTTGGCCACGAATTCGGATCCGTTATCGGAGCGAATGTGCCCAGGAACACCGCGTAGGATGAACAGGTCCGAGAGCACATCGATGACATCGACGGCTTTCAGCTTCCGGCTCACTCTGATGGCCAGGCATTCGCGCGTGAACTCGTCGATGATGTTGAGCATGCGGAACTTGCGCCCATCGTGCGTGCGATCCTCAACAAAGTCATAACTCCAGACATGGTTGGGATACTCCGGCCGCAGCCGGATGCACGAACCATCAGTGAGCCAGAGCCGGCCTTTCTTTGGTTGCTTCTGCGGCACCTTCAGCCCCTCCCGCCGCCAGATCCGCTCGACCCGCTTCTTGTTCACGACCCAGCCAGCGTCTCGCAGCAGGGCTGTGATGCGCCGGTAGCCGTAGCGGCC
>NZ_JAJATX010000214.1 GCF_020866965.1 Microvirga roseola | reverse complement strand
GGCCCGCTTGCGGGCTTCCTGGGCCTGCTTCTGCTCAATGATGCGTTCCGCCCACTCCCCGCGCCTGGCGTAGACCGGAGTCAGGTCGAAGCCGAAGGCGTCCACGATCTCGCCCGCAAGGTCCTTTACGGCATAGCGTTTCCCGTTGGGCGACTCCTTTGGGACGATGAGCTGCTGATCGATAAGGACACGGAAGGCTTTGCGAATGCCTCGCTCCGACAGGCCTGTCCGTCCGACCAGATAGTCGTTGGACGGCCAGACCAGCAGCCGTTCCCATTCCTGCTCACCCCAGCAGGCGACGAGCTCGGAGAGAACGGACCGGGGACCGTTCCGCAAACCCAGTGCTTTTGCGGCCTCACGGGCGGCCGCGGACAGCTCTTTACGCGT
>NZ_JAJATX010000154.1 GCF_020866965.1 Microvirga roseola | reverse complement strand
TGATCCACCCCCATTGAATTAGTCCACCTTGAAGTATGTCTTGAGGCAGACAGGAGGACCCACAATGCCCAAGAAGCGCACAAGCCGGAAGAGATCGTCGCCAAGTTACGTCAGGTCGATGTCATGGTCTCACAAGGCCAGTCCGTTGCGGATGCCGTTCGCATGATCGGCGTGACCGAGGTGACCTATTATCGATGGCGCCAGGAGTTCGGCGGGCTCAAATCCGATCAGGTCAAGCGCCTGAAGGAACTGGAAGCGGAGAATGCCAGGCTCCGGCGTGCAGTGGCTGACCTGACGCTGGACAAGCAGATCTTGAAAGAAGCCGCCTCGGGAAACTTCTGAGCCCCGCCCGTCGCCGCGCCTGCATCGATCACCTCCGATCCAAACTGAAGCTGTCCGAGCGGCGGGTCTGCCGCGTGCTTGGCCAGCATCGCTCGACGCAGCGGCGCAGTCCGCAAGGACGATACGGTGAGGCCCGGCTCACCGCCGACATCATCGCGCTTGCCCGCCAGTATGGCCGCTACGGCTACAGGAAGATCGCAGAGCTTCTGCGCTCGACCGCCGGCTGGATCGTCAACAATAAGCGGGTCGAGCGGATCTGGCGACGGGAGGGGCTGAAAGTGCCTGCCAAACAACCCAAGAAAGGGCGTCTCTGGCTCAATGACGGATCCTGCATCCGGCTGAGAGCAGAATGGCCTAACCACGTCTGGAGCTACGACTTTGTCGAGGATCGCACCCATGACGGGCGAAAATACCGCATGCTGAACGTGATCGATGAGTTCACGCATGAGTGCCTCGCGATCCGGGTGAACCGCAAACTGAAAGCAGTCGATGTGATCGATGTTCTCTCGGATCTGTTCATCCTGCGCGGCGTGCCCGAGCACATTCGGTCAGACAATGGCGCGGAGTTCGTCGCGAAGGCCGTCCAGGGCTGGATCAGCGCGGTTGGGGCGAAGACGGCTTACATCGCACCAGGTAGCCCCTGGGAAAACGGGTTCATCGAGAGCTTCAATGCGCGGCTTAGGGATGAGCTGCTCGATGGTGAGATCTTCTATTCGCTCAAGGAGGCGAAGATCGTGATCGAGAGTTGGCGACGGCACTACAATACTCTGAGGCCTCATGGATCGCTCGGGTACAAGCCGCCGGCCCCAGAGGTGTTCGTCCCGGCCATCTCGGTGCGAGCAGCGCCGAACCCTCAACCAACTGCGTCATCCGTGCTGGCGGAAAGGCCATTACTCCACTAACATTCCAACCGGACCAATCGGCGGGGGCGGATCAA
>NZ_JAJATX010000153.1 GCF_020866965.1 Microvirga roseola | reverse complement strand
TCTGAATCACACCTCAGCCCAAATTAATAGGTCCTGAGCCTAGGGAGCATCGCCGGCAGCGTCTGCCAACTACTTAACAATAGTTGTCGCCAACTCAGGTGGCAGAAGTAAACCGGACAAGCATGGTCAGCGCACCAGAGGAGGATTTCATTTGCGTCAAAGCAACTCCTGCGTGCCGTCCTTCTCAACCGTCTTTCTGGTAGTTTTCGACTTTCTGCTCGATGGCGCCGAAGATGGATTGTCCGGCCCGGTCCTTCATCTCGATGCGCACCGTGTCGCCGCAGCGCAGGANGTGCCGTCCTTCTCAACCGTCTTTCTGGTAGTTTTCGACTTTCTGCTCGATGGCGCCGAAGATGGATTGTCCGGCCCGGTCCTTCATCTCGATGCGCACCGTGTCGCCGCAGCGCAGGAACGGCGTCCTCGCCTCCCCCTGGCGCAGGGTCTCCACCGTGCGCAGCTCCGCCAGGCAGGAATAGCCCAGGCCCCCCTCGGACACCGGCCTGCCCGGCCCGCCATCCGCATCCTTGTTCGACACAGTGCCGGAGCCGATGACCGCGCCGGCTCCCAGCGGCCGCGTCCTGGCCGCATGCGCGATCAGGGTCGGAAAGTCGAAGGTCATGTCCACGCCGGCATCGGGCCGGCCGAAGGGCTGGCCGTTGAGGCGCGAGAGCAGCGGCAGGTGCAGCCTGGCCCCGTCCCAGGCCTCCCCCAGCTCGTCGGGGGTGACCGCCACGGGCGAGAAGGCCGAGGAGGGCTTGGCCTGGAAGAAGCCGAAGCCCTTGGCGAGCTCTCCCGGGATCAGGTTGCGCAAGGAGACGTCGTTGACGAGCACGATCAGGCGGATGGCGCCGGCGGCCTCCTCGCGGCTGGCGCCCAGGGGCACGTCACCGGTGATCACCGCCACCTCCGCCTCGAAGTCGATGCCGTGCGCCTCGTCCACGGCCGGGATCGGATCGCGGGGGCCGAGGAAGGCGTCCGAGCCGCCCTGGTACATGAGCGGGTCGGTCCAGAAGCTCTCCGGCATCTCGGCCCCGCGGGCTTTGCGCACCAGTTCCACGTGGTTCACATAGGCCGAGCCGTCGGCCCACTGGTAGGCCCGGGGCAGGGGCGAGGCGCAGTCGTGCTCGTGGAAGCGGAAGGAGGGCACGGAGCCGTGCTCGAGCTGCTCGGCCAGGTCCTGCAGGCGGGGGGCGACCGTGTCCCAGTCGTCCAGGGCTTGCTGGAGCGTGGGAACGATGAAAAATGCGTCCGTCGCACGGGTGAGATCCCTTGAGACGACGACAAGCCGGCCGTCACGGCCTTGTTTGAGAGA
>NZ_JAJATX010000023.1 GCF_020866965.1 Microvirga roseola | reverse complement strand
GCGGATCCCGCTTCAACGATCTCGACGACGATATCCCGTTCTAAGAGGACAAAGCAGGGTCCGCCTGTCCGGAGCGCCGCGGCTCTTTGTTCAGGTGCAATCCAGGCAGCCATGAAAGGGGCCGAGACAGGCCCCTTTTGATTCCGTTCCTATCTGTCTTGCAAGGGGCGGAGCGCCGGGATACCGTTACGTAATAAGCTTGTCCCGCTGCCCTCCCTCGGTGCTCCTATGGCCCTTACTCTGACCCTTCAGGCTTTCAGCCGTCCGACGGCGTCCTCCGTCATATCCCGGATCTCGGCCGGGCCCGACGGCAGCGAATGGAACGGCCTCAGCCAGGATGGGGTCCTGAGCGCCGACGGGCGCTACCTGTTTTTCACGAGCGAAGCCAGCAATCTCGTCTCCGGCGACACCAACAACAGCTCCGACATCTTCCGCAAGGACCTGCTCACCGGTGCGGTCATCCGCGTGTCGACATCGGCTTCAGGGCTGGAAGGCAACGGCGAGAGTGTATTGCCGCAGATCAGCGCCGATGGCCGCTACGTGGCCTTCGTCAGTCACGCCAGCAATCTGGTGGCGGGAGATGCCAATGGTGTGAGGGACATCTTCCGCAAGGATCTCCTCACGGGCGAGATCGTTCGGCTGTCGACCGACGGCGCCAGATCGGAGGCGAACGGTGCCAGCTTCACCCCGCGCTTCAGTCCCGACGGCCGCTACATCGTCTTCGAGAGCGATGCCAGCAACCTCGTTCCTGGCGACAACAAAGGTGTTGGCGATATTTTCGTCAAGGACTGGCTCACTGGAGGAATCGCCCGCATTTCGGTGCGTGAAGACGGCGCGGAAGCGGACTGGCACAGCCTCGATCCGCACTTCTCGGCCGATGGGCGCCATGTCGTGTTCTACAGCAGCGCAAGCAATCTGGTTGCTGGCGATACCAACGGTCAGCACGATGTTTTTATGAAGGATCTCTTCACCGGTGAGTTGACGCGGCTCTCGACCAGCAGCACCAGTGCGGAAGCGGATGGCTACAGCGGATCGCCGCATCTCAGCGCCGACGGGCGCTATCTCGTTTTCTTCAGCGATGCAAAAAATCTGGTTCCCGATCTGGCGGGCAGCGATCCTTCGACCCTTCATATCTTCCGCAAGGATCTCGCCACGGGCGAGGTCGTTCTGGTCTCCGCCAGCAGCACAGGCCTGGAAGGCGACGGAGACAGTTTGGAGCCAACCATCAGCGCCGACGGGCGGTATGTCGTCTTCTCCAGTCTGGCCAACAACCTTGTTCCCGGCGACACCAACAGCGCCTACGACCTTTTCATGAAGGATTTGAACACGGGGCAGATCGTTCGTCTCTCGACCTCTGCCGAAGGTGTCGAGTCCGACGGTATCAGCGGCTTCGGCGTGGCATTTCACCCGGATGGTCGCTCCATCGTCTTCGGGAGCCTGGGAAACAAACTGGTCGCCGAAGACTCCAACGATTTCATTGATATTTTCCGGGTCGATGCAACCCTCATGTCCCATGCCCCCGCCGTGGTGGCCGGGCGCTACGTGGAACTGCGTCTCGGAACCGGCCAGGCTTCTCGTGTCAGCCTCGATTGGGGCGATGGTACGATGGAGACGGCATCGCCGTCGGGCGGCAGCGCCGGATTCAGCCACATCTATGCGAGCGCCGGAACCAAGAAGGTTGTCGCGACCGTCGTGGAGAAGGGCCAGTCCTGGGCCGTGCCGTACCTCATTGACCTCGCATCCGGGACCATGATGCGCGACAAGTCCCGCGCCGATACGCTCACCGGCGGCAAGGTCGGGGACCGGCTCAAGGGCGACAAATTCGCGAACCAGGTTCACGGTGAAGCCGGAAGCGATAAGCTCTACGGCGGGTCTGGCCACGACAAGCTCTGGGGCGGGCTCGGCAACGACTATCTGAAGGGCGACAGCGGGCGCGACACCTTCGTGTTCGACGCCAGGCTCTACTCGGCGAAGACCAACAAGAGCAAGAACCTGGACAAGCTCGCGGACTTCAAGGTCAAGGACGACACGATCTGGCTCGACAACAAATACTTCAAGAAGATCGGCTCGGGCTCGGAGCTCACGCCAAAGACGCTGAATAAGGACTTCTTCCCCGTCGGCCCCGCGGCCGTGGAAACGAACGACCGCATCGTCTACGACAGGAAGAAGGGCGTGCGGTACTACGCTGCGGACGGCTCGGGCTCGTAGGACGCGGTGGCGTTCGCCAAGCTCAAGAAGAACCTCAAGATGACCTATAAGGATTTTTACGTCATCTGACGCCCCGGTCGCGCGCGGAGCAGGTCTGCGCTTCCGGCGGGTGACTCCGCGGTTCAACGTGGCTATGAATCGAGAGGCGGCTGTTCAGGCCGCCTTCTTCCTCACGCCCCGTCCCGCCTCCGAAGCCGAAGAGATCATGACCGCGCCCTCCCTCGACACGCTCCTCACCTGGATCCGCACCGAAAGCCCGACCCATGACGCGGCCGGGGTCAATCTGATGATGGACCTCGTGGTCGCGCAGATGCAGGACGCGCCGGTTGCCGTCGAGCGCGTCAAGGGCGAGCAGGGCCTGGGCGATGCGCTCATCCTGCGCGCCGGCCCCCGGACGGACGAGCCCGCGATCCTCGTCATGTCCCATCTCGACACGGTGCACCCGGTGGGCACCATCGAGCAGGACTTGCCGCTCAGGATCGAGGGCGACCGACTCTACGGGCCGGGCATCTACGACATGAAGGGCGGCGCCTGGTTCTGCCTGGAGGCCTTCAAGGATGTCGCCCGCCGGGGCGCGGCGGCGCGGCCCATGGTCTTCCTCGTGACGCCGGACGAGGAGATCGGCTCGCCCATGACGGGGCCGATCATCGAGGATTTCGGCCGCCGCGCGGCCTATGCGCTGGTCACGGAGCCCGCCCGCGACGGCGGCCAGATCGTCACCGCCCGCAAAGGCGTGGGGCGCTTCGACGTGCATGTGGAGGGCCGCCCCTCCCATGCGGGTTCGCGCCACAAGGAGGGCCGCAACGCCATCTACGAGGCCGCGCGCCAGATCCTCGCCATCGAGGCCATGACGGATTACGCGAAGGGCATCACGACCACCGTCGGCATGGTCTCCGGCGGCACGGCGATGAACACCATTCCGCAGCATTGCCGCTTCCCGGTGGACCTGCGCGTCGAGACGCTGGCGGACGGTGAGGCCGTCACGGCTGCGATCCTGGGGCTCAAGCCCGCCGATCCCGACTTCAAGGTCACCATCACCGGCGGCATGAACCGGCCGCCCTATGAGCGCTCGGAGGGCACCGCGAGGCTCTTCGATCACGCCAGGTCGCTCGCCGCCGAGATCGGCTTCGATCTCGTCACCGCGCCCCAGGTGGGCGGCGGCTCGGACGGAAACTTCACGGCGGCTCTCAATGTCCCGACCCTCGACGGTCTCGGCATCGACGGCGACGGGGCGCACACGCTCCAGGAATACGGCCTGATCTCCTCCATCGCCCCGCGCCAGAAGCTCATGACGAGGCTCCTGGAGACCCTGCGCTGATCATGGTCGCGATCAGCGACCTGCGCGACAGGCCCGACTTTGCCGACGTCGTCGCGGACAGGGTCTGGCGCGCCTTCTGGAAGGATCGGGGACACCCCCTGAGCCTGCTCACCGGCCTCGTTCAGAAGAACCTGGAGGCCGGGCCCATTCCCACAGGTCTCGTGGCGCATGAGGGCGATGCCTTCCTCGGAACGGCTTCGCTGATCGCCTGCGACGAGGAGGGCCGGCCGCACTACACCCCCTGGGTGGCGGCCGTGTGGGTGGAGCCCGAACACCGGAGCAGGGGCATCGGCGCGGCGCTGGTCGCGGCTGCGGCCGATGCGGCCTTCGAGGCCGGGGCAGGGCGGGTCCACCTGCTGGCGGGCGCGCAAAGGCGCTCGTTCTACGAGGGCCTGGGATGGATTGTTCTCGAGGCTGACGCGCTGCGGGAGGGAATGTTCATCCTCGTCCGAGACAGTGACCGGGCGCCGAGCCCGTAAGGAAGCCATGTCAGAGCCCGTCTATCGTCCCAATGTCGGCATCGTCCTCTTCGACCGCAGCGGCCGGGTGCTGATCGCGCGGCGGCTGCGCGACGACGGTCCCGAGATCGTGCTGCCGGGCCACGAATGGCAGATGCCGCAGGGCGGGGTGGATCCGGGCGAGGACCTCGTGGCCGCGGCCCGGCGGGAGCTCTGGGAGGAGACGAACGTCACGAGCGCCGCCTATCTCGGCGAGACGGCTTCCTGGGTGACCTACGACTTCCCGCCCTATGACGGCCCGCCCCACAGGCTGTCGCCCTTCCGGGGACAGCGGCAGAAATGGGTGGCGTTTCGCTTCGAGGGCGAGGAGGGCGAAATCGAAGTGACGCAGTCCCGCGGTGGAATGGAGCCGGAATTCAGCGCATGGCGCTGGGAAGCCATCGACCGCCTGCCGGAGTTGGTCGTGCCCTTCAAGCGCGCCGTCTACGAGCACGTCGTGCGGGAGTTCCGGTCCTTCGCGGGGGGAGCGCCTACAACGCTGGCGGCTGCACCAGCGCCAGCATGCCGTTGATGACGAACTGGACGGCGAGGCCCGCCAGGATCACGCCGAGCAGGCGGCTGAGCACGATGTTGCCGGTGACGCCGAGCATGCGCGAGACGCGCTCCGCCGCCATGAAGACCGCAAAGCAGCTTCCCACTCCCAGTGCGATGAGGGCGATCAGCGATCCCAGATAGACCGGGTTGCCGTCCGCCCGGCCGGCCAGCAGGATCGTCGCCGTGATCGCGCCGGGGCCCGCCATGAGCGGAATGGCCAGGGGAAAAGCCGCGACGTTGCGGATGTGATCCTCGGTGATGGCGGTGTGGGCCGTCTGCTGCTTGCGCTCGTTGCGGCGCTCGAACACCATCTCGAAGGCGATCCAGAACAGGAGCAGGCCGCCCGAGATGCGGAAGGCGGGAATGCCGACGCCGAGCAGCCGCAAGAGCAGCTCGCCCCCTAGGCCGAAGAAGGCGAGAATGCTGAAGGCGATGATTGCGGCCCTCAGCGCAACGCGCCTGCGCTCATCCGCGTTCATGCCCTGCGTCAGCGAGATGAACATGGGCGCGAGCGCCGGCGGATCGAGCGTGACGAGCAGCGTGACGAGGGCGGCGGAGACATAGTCAAAGAGCATCGGCTGGACCTTGGCTTGAGCTTTGCGTTATGGCCATGTCGGCAGGGTTTGGCGAGAGGGGCTGGCAATAATGTTCACGATTTTGGACCGCATCAGCCAGGCGGGGCACCCGGACAAGGCCAACGAGGATATCTGCGGGGCCTCAGGCGACTGGGCCTGGGTGATCGACACCTCGATCTTCCCCGGCACCAGGCCCGTCATGCACCGGAAGAGCGACGCCACGTGGCTTGCCGCCTTTGCGGATGAGCGGCTCTCGAACCTCGCTCCCCACGCGGAGGACGGCCCCACCCTCGTGCGCCACGTGATCGAGGAGGCGAGGACCGCCTTCATGGCGGTCGCCCCCGAGGAGCGGCACGATTTCGTCACCTGGCCGCTTGGGGCCATGACTTTGGTGCGCCGCCGGGGCGACGTGCTCGACGCCTGGACCTTCGGCGACACCACGGCCTATCTCCGCAGGCCCGACGGGACGGTGACGACCCTGGGCGATGGCCCCAACCTGCGTGACGCCGAGGCCGCCAAGGCGGCCGAACTGATGCAGGCGGCGGGCTCCAGGCCCACGGCCATCCTCGACGAGCCGGTCTTCCTGCAATGGTTGGGCGAGCGCCGGGAGCGGCAGAGGAAGAGCGGCGTTCCGGCCGCTCTGCTGAGCTTCGATCCCCGCGCCGTCGAGCGCCTGAGGCACGAGACAGCCCCCTGCGAGGAGGGCACGGCGATCCTTTTGGCCTCCGACGGCTTCTCGGCCCTGGTCGATCTCTATCAGGCCATGGACGCGAAGGCCCTCATGGAGGCGGCGCTCGCCTCCGGCCTCGAGCCGCTCGCCCGCATGGCCCGGGAGATCGAAACCGAAACCGATCCGGACGGAAAGCTCTATCCCCGGTTCAAGCAGAGCGACGACACGACGGTGATCCTGTTGCGGGCCTAGGCGGCCGGCGCTTCCGGCAGGGGCGGAGCGATCTCTCCGGGCTCGGGCATCGTCGCGGCTTTTCCGCCCGCGTAGCGCACCAGGGCGTCGATGCGCTCCTCGATGGAGGGGTGGGTGGCGAAAAGGTTGGCGAAGCCGGAGCGGGGATTGTCGAGGCAGAGCTCCATGACTGCGGAGGGGACGCCCTTCAGCTCGCCGTTGTCCTCAATTTTCCGGAGCGCCGAGATCATCGCGTCGGCGTTCTTCGTCAGCTCCACGGCCCCCGCATCGGCCAGGTACTCCCGGCGACAGGAGAGAGAAAAGCGGATGACGTGCGACAGCTGCCACGCAACAAAGATGAGGATGTAGGCCACCAGCACGACAGCAAATGGTCCGACCCCGACATTCTTCTTCACGCGGACGGAGCCGTTGGCCCGCCGCCTGCGAAAGAGCATTTCGCCGATGAAGGAGAAGATCCCGACGACCAAAACGGCGATAATCATCGTGCGAACGTCGCCGTTGCGGATATGGGTGAGCTCGTGGGCCAGCACCGCCTCCAGCTCCCGGTCGTCCAGCAGGTCGAGAAGACCGCGGGTGACGGTAATCGTGTACTGGTCGGGGCGGGTGCCGGAGGCGAAGGCGTTGGGAGCCTCGGTCTCCAGAATCCGCAGCCGCGGCATGGCCATGCCGCGGGAGATGCAGAGGTTCTGGAGCAGGTTGTAGGGGCGGGGAGCCTCCGCCCGCTCGACGGCTGTGGAACCGGTCGTGAGATCGAGGATGAGGTTGCTAAGCCGCAATCCGCACCAGACCCAAATCGCCGCTAGCACTGTCGCGGCCGGGGCGGCCCAGAGCATGTCCCTGGCGCCGGCGCGGATCAGGGCCTCGAAGGTCCCGGAGCTGTCATCGGTCCAGACCCGCCACAGCAGCGTCAGGGCGAAAGCCAGAAGATAGAAGAGGAGAAAGAGCCCGGCGATCAGGAGCGCCGAGCGCCGGTGGTTGGCCTGGATATGGGTGTAGAGGCCGAAGGCGGGGAGCACGGGACGCCCTAGAAGGCGACCTTGGGCGGGATCTCGAGAGCCTGACGCTCCGGCTCTCCGAGATCGAAGAAGACCTGGGGCCTGAAGCCCATGATCCCGGCGAACAGGACGGCCGGGAAGTGCTGTACGGCGGCGTTGTACTCGGCGACGCCGTTGTTGAAGAAGCGCCGCGCGGCGGCCAACTTGTCCTCGATGTCGGCGAGATCCGTCTGCAACTGCTGGAAATTCTCGCTGGCCTTCAGGTCGGGATAGGCCTCGCCGAGCGCCACGAGGCGGCCGAGCGCACCTGAGAGAGCGCTCTCCGCCGAGGCCTGATCGGCCGGCCCCTGCGCTCTGAGGGCGGCATTTCGGGTCTCGACCACGGCTTCGAGGGTCTCGCGCTCGTGGCTGACATAGCCCTTCACCGTCGCGATGAGATTGGGGATCAGGTCGTGGCGCTGCTTGAGCTGCACGTCGATATCGGCAAATGCCTGGGTGACCCGCGTTCTCAAGGTGACGAGGCCGTTATAGACGGCGATGCCGTAGAGCACGACAAGGCCAACAATCCCCCAGATCAGCCATTCCATGGCGCGGCTTTCCTTTATTCCCAGGGCTTAGAGCCATGGCACGTCCGGACGATGCGGGCAAGCCGCGGCGTAGGCTGGGAGCGCGTTCGTTCCAGCATCTGGCCGCTGTAAGAGCCTGGGTTGTTCTGATCTTCGGATTGAACAGCCGATGCGTTCCGTGCGAGTGCTTGCTGCTCATGAGGTCCTTCTCGCGGGAGATGATCCGTGTTTCTCACCAACCAGGACTTGGTCGAGCTGACCGAGTGGCGGCGAAAACTGCACCGGATGCCGGAATTGTCCGGGCAGGAGGCCGAAACGGCCCAGGAGGTCCGCGCCTTCCTGGCATCCACTGGCCCGGACCGGATCGTTGCCGGTCTCGGCGGGCATGGCGTCGCGGCCGTCTACGAGGGCCGGGAGCCCGGGCCGACCGTAATGGTCCGCGCGGAGCTCGATGGGCTTCCCATCGAGGAGATTTCGGATGCCCCCCACCGCTCCGCCGTGCCGGGGAAGGGGCATCTGTGCGGGCATGACGGTCACATGGCGATTCTTGCCGCGCTCGCACGCGGCCTGGGACGCCAGCGCCCCCAGCGGGGGCGCGCGGTTCTCCTGTTCCAGCCGGCGGAGGAGGACGGGTCGGGCGCCGCCGCGACCGTCGCCGATCCGAAATTCAGCGACATCGCCCCGGATCTCGCCTTCGCCCTGCACAACGTGCCGGGCCTTCCCTTCGGCCAGGTCGCGCTGACCGAAGGACCGGTCAATTGCGCGTCGCGGGGCATGCGCATCGTCCTCTCCGGCAAGACGGCCCATGCCTCCATGCCGGAGACCGGCCTGTCTCCCGTGGACGCCGCCGCGAGGCTCATGCCGGCCCTGACGGCCCTCGGCAGCGGCGGGACCCTGGACGAGGGCTTCGCCATGGCGACGGTCACCCACGCCAGGATCGGCGAGCCCGCCTTCGGCGTCGCGCCGGGGCGGGCGGAGGTCTGGGTGACGCTGCGGACCCTCGTCGACCGGCGGATGGCCGATCTCTGCGCAAGGGCCGAGGACCTGGCGAGGCGCGCGGCGGCGGAGGGAGGCCTTTCCGTCGAGATCGCCTATGACGACGTCTTCCACCATTGCGAGAACGCGCCCGAGGCCGTCGCCCATCTCCGCGGCGCCCTCGAGGCGGAACGGGTGCCTTTCGACCGAGGCAACCTGCCGATGCGGGCCTCGGAGGATTTCGGCCGCTTCGGCGCGAAGGCTCCGGCCGCCATGTTCTTCCTCGGCGCAGGCGAGAACCACCCGAGCCTCCACAACCCCGATTACGATTTCCCGGACGACCTGATCGGGATCGGCGCCCGGGTCTTCATGCGGACCTTGCGGAACCTGCTGGGCTGAGCCGCGCCCGGTTGGAATTGGCGAACGTTTCCAGAGACTTGGTCCTGGCGGCGGGATGTTTTGCCTGCCGGAGTTCCCGGGCGGGCAAATGTGCCACAGGGGGAGGGGGCTGCCGCCCTCTTCGTTGTGCTCATTTAAGTCGTTGAACAAACTTTGCTTTTTGCTCTTCCTGTTCTCTCTGGATAACCTGCCAAAAAGCTTGAAAAAAGGCTCCCGATCGCCCATCTAAGGACTTGATTTCAATTGGATTCGCGAGGCTGCCCGGCAGCTGGATGAAAGCGGCGAGAACGCCGCCTCTCGCGAAGGGGCAGACCGTTTTAAGAAAGACCAACCTTGACCGATCCGAACGATATCCGCTCCGGCCCCCCTGCTGGGGACCAGCCGGCGAGCGACATCAAGCCGATTTCCATCGTCGACGAGATGAAGCGCTCCTACCTCGATTACGCCATGAGCGTGATCGTGAGCCGCGCGCTTCCCGATGCCCGCGACGGCCTCAAGCCCGTGCACCGGCGCATCCTCTACTCGATGCACGAGAACGGCTACACGCCCGACAAGAAATACGTGAAGTCCGCACGCATCGTCGGCGACGTGATGGGTCAGTATCACCCCCACGGCGACGGCGCGATCTATGACGCCTTGGTGCGCATGGCGCAGGACTTCTCGCTGCGCCTGATGCTGGTGGACGGGCAGGGCAATTTCGGCTCGGTGGACGGCGATCCGCCGGCGGCCATGCGCTACACCGAGTCCCGCCTCGCCAAGCCGGCCATGCCGCTGCTCGACGACATCGACAAGGACACGGTCGACTTCACGCCCAACTACGACGAGTCGAAGGAGGAGCCATCGGTCCTGCCGGCGCGCTTTCCGAACCTCCTCGTCAACGGCGCGGGCGGCATCGCGGTCGGCATGGCCACCAACATGCCTCCCCACAATCTGGGCGAGGTCATCGACGGCTGCCTAGCCTTCATCGACAATCCCGGCATCTCGGCCGAGGAGCTGATCGAGATCATTCCGGGCCCCGACTTCCCCACCGGCGCCCTGATCCTCGGCCGCGCCGGCGTGAAGTCGGCCTACACCACGGGCCGCGGCTCCATCATCATGCGGGCGAAGTCCGAGGTGGAGGAGATCCGCAAGGACCGCGAGGCGCTCATCTTCACCGAGATCCCGTATCAGGTGAACAAGGCGTCGCTCATCGAGAAGATCGCGGAGCTCGTCCGCGAGAAGAAGATCGAGGGCATTTCGGACCTGCGCGACGAATCCGACCGCGACGGAATGCGCATCGTGGTCGAGATCAAGCGCGACGCCATGGCCGACGTGGTGCTCAACCAGCTCTACCGCTACACGCCGCTGCAGACGAGCTTCGGCGCGAACATGGTGGCGCTCAACGGCGGCCGTCCGGAGCTGCTGACGCTCAAGGACCTGATCAAGGCCTTCGTCGACTTCCGCGAGGAGGTCGTCTCCCGCCGCACCAAGTTCCTGCTCAACAAGGCCCGCGAACGCGCCCACGTGCTGTGCGGCCTCGCGATCGCCGTCGCCAACATCGACGAGGTCATCCGCCTCATCCGCACCGCGCCCGATCCGAACGCGGCGCGCGAGGCCCTCATGGGCCGCGACTGGCCGGCCAAGGACATCGCGCCGCTCATCGCGCTGGTGGACGATCCGCGCCACAAGATCAACGAGGACGGCACCTATCGTCTCTCCGAGACCCAGGCCCGCGCGATCCTCGACCTGCGCCTCCAGCGCCTCACGGCGCTCGGCCGGGACGAGATCGGCGACGAACTGCAGAAGCTCGCGAACGAGATCTCGGATTACCTCGACATCCTGCGTTCGCGCGCCCGCATCATGGGCATCATCAAGGACGAGCTTACGGAAGTCCGCGAGTCCTTCGCGACCCCGCGCAGGACCCAGATCGTGGACTGGGACTCGGATGTGGACGACGAGGACCTGATCGCCCGCGAGGACATGGTCGTCACCGTGTCCCATGCCGGCTACATCAAGCGCGTGCCGCTCTCCGCCTACCGGGCTCAGCGCCGCGGCGGCAAGGGCCGCTCCGGCATGTCGACCCGCGACGAGGATTTCGTCACCCGTCTCTTCGTGGCCAACACCCATACGCCGGTGATCTTCTTCTCCTCCGCGGGTCAGGCCTACAAGGAGAAGGTGTGGCGTCTGCCGCTGGCCGCTCCCAACGCCCGCGGCAAGGCCCTGGTGAACATGCTGCCGCTCGACAAGAACGAGCGCATCACCACCATCATGCCGCTGCCAGAGGACGAGGCGTCCTGGGACAAGCTGGACGTGATGTTCACCACCTCCCGCGGCACGGTCCGCCGCAACAAGCTGTCGGACTTCGTGCAGGTCAATCGCGGCGGCAAGATCGCCATGAAGCTGGACGAGGGCGATCACATCGTCGACGTGCAGATCTGCTCGGAGCAGGACGACGTGCTGCTCACCACGGCGAAGGGCCAGTGCATCCGCTTCCCTGTCACGGATGTGCGCGTCTTCAAGGGACGCGACTCCATGGGCGTGCGCGGCATCAACCTGGCTGAAGGCGACGACATCATCTCCATGGCGATCCTGCGCCACGTGGAGGCGACGGGCGAGGAGCGCGCGGCCTATCTCAAGATGCGCCGCGCCGTCACGGGCGAGCAGATGGGCTCGGATGCCGATGCCGCGGACGAGGCGGAGGAGGCAGAGAGCGCAAACTTCTCCCTCTCGCAGGAGCGCTATGCTCAGATGAGCGCGCAGGAACAGTGCATCCTGACGATCTCCGAGAAGGGCTACGGCAAGCGGACGCTCTCCTACGAGTACCGTATCACCGGGCGCGGCGGCAAAGGCATCACGGCCATGGCGGTCAACAGCCGCAACGGCAAGCTGGTGGCCTCGTTCCCGGTCGAGAACTCCGACCAGATCATGCTCGTCACCGATGCTGGCCAGCTGATCCGCGTGCCGGTCGACGGCATCCGGGTTGTCGGCCGCAACTCGCAGGGAGTCACGATCTTCTCCACCCGCGACAAGGAGAAGGTGGTCTCGGTGGAGCACATCGAGGGCGAGGACGCCGAGGAGGTCGAGGGCGCGGACGACGCCGCAGCCGAGGGCGGCGAGGCGACGGAGGAGTAAGGCTTCTCCTGCTGCTTCAAAAATTCAAAACCCGCCGGCTCAGGTCGGCGGGTTTTTGCGTTCGATGCTGTGCCGCCCCCCGAATGCTGGAGCCAATTCAGGAAACCTGGGCACCGGTTTTCACTGACGTGGCCCTTCGGGGCTGTCCGGAATGGCGGCATATAGAGGACAGGCAAAGCGGTTTGCACTTTCCACCAATCCGCAAGCCGCTCTAACAAGGGTTGTGCCATATGTTATATAGTTATAAATCAATGGAGGGTTGAACTTTTAGAGTAAGACATGCCGGTCAATATTGTAGGAACTGATGCCGCTCAAACCTTCTCGGTAAGGGGAGGTGAACTGACCAGTGGGGTCATCGATGGCGGTGGAGGAGTCGACATCCTGGAGCTGCGGGAATTCTTCTACCCACAGATCTTCGACTTCACGAACCTGACAACCTTCCGGAATATTGAGGTCATCAAAGGTGTCATCGAAGTGGCCCAGATACGCATCCGTGCCGATCAACTGGCGGGTGTCACTACGATCGACAGTGTCGAGACTCAGCATCTCGATCGGGTTACGATTGTCGGGCAGAACATCGATCTGCGGGGCAAGACCTTCGTTGGAAATCTTGAGATCCTCCCTGAGACCGCCAATGCAGAGATTCAGGTGTCCGATTTGGCCGCTGCCCGCCTGATCAAGCCTGCGGTTCGGGGAACCCATGTTCGAATTCAGAACGGTACGCTGACCCAAGAACAACGCGTCGCGCTTTATGACCAGGGAATCGATGCGATAACCGATGCCACGGGCGTGACGACAACGGCTGCCGGACCGGTTTTAGGAGAACTTCACGGCGACAAGCTTATCTATAAGGCTGGCGAGGTGATGATCGATGTCGGTTCCAATGCAACTCTCACAGCCGAAGGCCATCTAAAAAGCTTGGTCGTCAAGCTCACCGGAATGGACAGCCTCTTCAATACTCTTGATCTCGAGTTAGGCGCACGCCTCAAGGTCGATGGTACAAATTCCGAGGGAGATAACAGGCTCTTCTACGATAACGTTGAGATTGGCAGCGTCTTCCGTGAATCCGTAACGGGGAGCTTGCACTTCAGCTTCAATGGAAATGCTACGGCCGAGCACGTGCAGGAGGCCGTCAGATCGGTCAGCTACCTTTACGACTTTTCATTCCCTCCATCGTCTGGTTCTCTCAAGGTTGAATTCACCGTGCAGGATGCCGGTGGCCGCATCGCAAAAGCGGTTACGACCATCTACTTCGGCTCGGAGCCTGCAATTGGCACGAGCGGCAACGATTTCTTGAAGGGCTCGAGCGGCCGCGATGTCATCAAGGGGGCGCTTGGCGACGACATCCTAAAGGGCTTGGCCGGGAACGATAGCCTCTACGGCGGCTCTGGAAACGACAAGCTTTGGGGCGGCTCGGGCAAGGACACCCTGAAGGGCGAGGCTGGCCGGGACGTCTTCGTGTTCGACACCAAGGCGAGCAGGAGCAACAAGGACAAGATCCTCGACTTCAAGGTCAAGGACGACTNCTTTGGGGCGGCTCGGGCAAGGACACCCTGAAGGGCGAGGCTGGCCGGGACGTCTTCGTGTTCGACACCAAGGCGAGCAGGAGCAACAAGGACAAGATCCTCGACTTCAAGGTCAAGGACGACTCGATCTGGCTCGACAACAAATACTTCAAGAAGCTGGGCAAGAAGGGCTCTGAGGCAAAGCCGGCGAAGCTGAACAAGAAGTTCTTCACCGTCGGCGACAAGGCCAAGGACAAGAACGACTACCTGATCTACGACAAGAAAAAGGGCGTGCTCTATTACGATGCCGACGGGTCGGGGAAGGACAAGGCCGTCGAGATCGCCACCCTCAGGAAGAAGCTGAGGATGACTTCCAAGGACTTCTTCGTCATCTAGCGGGGCCCCGCCGATGAAAGCCGAAACGGCCTGCGATGGAAAGCCGTCGCAGGTTGTCATCGTGAACTCCAGCCCTTCGGGGCCATACACGGTCTCCTGCGCGACATTCGCCCGACCGAAGGCGGCGACCAGTCGCCTGTGATCCGCATCGGGCGTGAACGGACCCTGGCAGGTCAATCCCTCCGCTTGGGCGATGCCCGCAATCAGAAGCGAAGCGGCCAGGATCATGCCGAGGCGCATATTTGCGTCCAAGAGTCGGGGTTCAAACAGCCAGGCTCGCGAGCGCCGCCGGGCTCAAGATCGCGGCGGCGGTGGCGAATACGATGAACAGACGGAAGACCATGGGAGTCTCTCCATGAGCCTGCACTTCAGGCTGGATGGATCCATCCCACGGCCCCGCCCGGGCTTCTGTGTGCGGGCGCACCGCTTGCTCCCGTGCGATTCTCCGGCTACGCCATAGGCTCATGACACGCACCGCCCTCTATACCGGCAGCTTCGACCCCGTCACGAACGGCCATCTCGACGTTCTCCGTCAGGCCTGCAGCGTGGCGGAGAGGATCGTCGTGGCCATCGGCGTCCATTCCTCCAAGGCCCCGATCTTCTCGGCCGAGGAAAGGGCCGAGATGCTGGAGCAGGTCTGCGGGCCGGTCCTGAAGGCGCAAGGGGTCGAGCTGGAGGTCGCAACCTTCGGCGATCTCGCGGTCGAGGCCGCCCGCCGCCACGGGGCGGGCCTGATCGTGCGGGGGCTGCGCGACGGCACCGACTTCGATTACGAGATCCAGATGGCCTCCATGAACGCGGCCATGGCGCCGGAGGTCCAGACGGTGTTCTTCGCGGCCTCGCCGCCCGTCCGCCCCATCACGGCCACGCTTGTCCGGCAGATCGCCGGAATGGGGGGCGACGTCTCGCACTTCGTGCCCGCCCTTGTCGCGGAGCGCCTGAAGGCCAAATTCAAGCGGCAATAAAGCCGCTCATTCCAAGGAGAACAGCACTCATGAAGCGTCTGCTCGTTGCCGGAGCCCTCGTGCTCGCCGGCCTCGTCCCTGCTGCGGCCCAGCAGGCCGCCGACCCGCAGAACACGGTCTATCTCGACACCAAGGACGGCCGCATCACCATCCGCCTGCGCCCGGACCTGGCTCCCAAGCACGTGGAGCAGATCAAGACCCTGACCAAGCAGGGCTTTTACGACGGCGTGCCCTTTCACCGGGTGATCGAGGGCTTCATGGCCCAGACCGGCGATCCGACCGGCACCGGCACCGGCAAGTCCGACCTGCCGAACATCCCGGCCGAGTTCACCCAGACCCAGTTCAAGCGCGGCTCCGTCGGCATGGCGCGCTCGCAGAGCCCCAACTCGGCCAACAGCCAGTTCTTCATCTGCTACGAGGGCTGCGGACCTCTGACCGGCCAGTACACGCTCTTCGGCGAGGTCGTGTCCGGCATGGACGTGGCCAACAAGATCAAGAAGGGGAATGCCGCCGCCAACGGCATGGTGCAGAACCCCGACAAGATCGTGAAGATGCAGCTCGCCGCCGACGCGAAGTAATGCGCTCAGGCCTGGCATACGGAGCGCGGCGGGCAGCCGCCGCGCTCCTGCTCATTGCGGCAGCCGTCTCGCCGCTCGCAGCCCAGGGGCTCGATGCCTTCGGCGATCCGGACGAGCGCCAGAGGCAGCTCGAGCCGCCGCTGCCGCTCCCGGAAGGCTCCATCGGCACCGTCAAGCCGCCGACGGACGAGACGCCGGTCCGGCGCGTCGACCGCATCCGGGACGTTTTCCAGGCGATCCGCGCCTGCTGGCGTCCGCCCAGGAATGGCGGCTTCTCGGGCCAAGAGGTCACCATCCGCCTCAGCTTCAAGCGCAGCGGCGAGGTGCTGGGCCAGCCCCGCATCACCTATTACAACCCAGGCAGCCAGCCGGAGATGCGGGAGGCTTTCACCCGATCCGTCCGCGAGACTTTCGAGCGCTGCACGCCGCTTCCGTTCACGGAGGGCCTCGGCAGGGCGATTGCCGGACGCCCCTTCATCTTCCGTTTCAGCGACACCCGGCCTATGTGAAGCCGGAACGCTGCAAGCCCTTCACCCCAGCCAGCACAGGAGAACCCGATGGCCGATCCGGAAAACACCATCATCATGGAAACCACCAAGGGCCGCGTGGTCATCGAGCTGCGCCCCGATCTCGCCCCGGGTCACGTGGAGCGCATCAAGACGCTCTCCCGCCGGGGCTTTTACGACGGCGTGCCCTTTCACCGGGTGATCGAGGGCTTCATGGCCCAGACCGGCGATCCGACCGGCACCGGCACCGGCGGCTCCGACCTGCCGGACCTGAAGGCCGAGTTCAACGCCGAGCCGCATGTGCGCGGCACCTGCTCCATGGCGCGCACGAACGCCCCGCATTCCGCCAACTCGCAGTTCTTCATCTGCTTCGACGACGCCCGCTTCCTCGACAAGCAGTACACCGTCTGGGGCAAGGTGACCGAGGGCATGGAGAACGTGGACAAGATCAAGCGCGGCGAGCCCGTGCGCGATCCCGACCGCATCGTCTCCATGAAGGTCGCGGCGGACGCTGCCTAAGCTCCACCTACGTCCACCGCGGTGCCCGGGCTCGTCCCGGGCATCCACGTTCTCAAATAAACCGAGTCACCCTAAGCCCTCATCCTGAGGAGGTGCGTAGCACCGTCTCGAAGGACGAGGGCGCCTCCAGAGAACACTGGATCCTCCTTCGAGACGCAGACTGCGTCTGCTCCTCAGGATGAGGGTTGAGACAGATCGTATATGCGCGTCGACCTCTTCGATTTCGATCTGCCTGAAAGCAGTATCGCGCTCCGCCCCGTGGAGCCGCGCGACGGCGCACGCATGCTCGTGGTGCGCCCCGAGGGGGCGTTCGAGGACCGCATCGTCCGCGACCTGCCGGACCTCCTGCAGCCCGGCGACGTGCTGGTGCTCAACGACACCAAGGTCATTCCCTCCCGCCTCTACGGCCTGCGTGTGCGCCAGGAGACGGCGGCGCGGGTCGAGATCATGCTCCACAAGCGGGAAGGGGCGGATCGCTGGCGCGCCTTCGCGCGACCGGCCAAGAAGCTCAGTATCGGCGACCGCATCCGCTTCGGCGAAGAGGCCGAGAGCACGGTTTGCGAGCTCGTGCGCCTGGATGCGGAGGTCGTCGAGAAAGGCGAGGAGGGCGATGTGACCCTGCGCTTCTCGTTCTCGGGTCCTGTCCTGGACGAGGCCATCGCCCGGCTCGGGAAGCTGCCCCTGCCGCCCTATATCGCCGGCAAGCGCCCCACCGACGACAAGGACCGGGCGGATTACCAGACCGTCTATGCCAAGGACGAGGGCGCGGTCGCGGCCCCGACCGCGGGCCTTCATTTTACGGAAGATCTCCTCCGCCGCCTCGACGAGCGCGGCATCGCCTGCCATTTCGTGACGCTCCATGTGGGCGCGGGGACCTTCCTGCCCGTGAAGGCGGAGGACACCGCCGAGCACCGGATGCACGCGGAATGGGGTACTGTCAGCGAGGCGACCGCGCAGGCTCTCAACGAGGCCCGCGCGCGGGGAGGGCGGATCGTGGCGGTCGGCACCACGTCCCTGCGCCTGCTCGAAAGCGCGGCGCAGGAGGATGGAGCCATCGCTCCGTTCTCCGGCGATACTGCGATCTTCATCACCCCCGGCTACCGCTTCAAAGCAGTGGACGTGCTCATGACCAATTTCCATCTGCCGCGTTCGACCCTGTTCATGCTGGTCTCCGCCTTCTCGGGTCTCGAGCGCATGCGGGCGGCCTACGACCATGCCATCGGGAGCGGCTATCGCTTTTATTCCTATGGCGATGCGAGCTTGCTGTTCCGGCGTTGACACGCTGTCATCCCCGGCGGCTCGAAGAGCCGGGAAGGGGATCCATCGCCGGACGCCATGGAGTATGGTTTCCCTTCCCCTCCGCTTCGCTGTGGCCGGGAATGACAACGAGAGTGCTGAATGACCACCGAGAACTTCACCTTCACCGTCAACAAGACGGACGGAACGGCGCGGACGGGCGAGATCCGGATGCCGCGCGGCGTCATCCGCACACCCGCCTTCATGCCCGTCGGCACGGCCGCGACCGTGAAGGCCATGTATCCGGACCAGGTGAAGGCGCTGGGGGCCGACGTGGTGCTCGGCAATACCTATCACCTCATGCTGCGCCCTGGGGCGGAGCGGGTGGCGCGGCTTGGCGGGCTGCACAAGTTCATGAACTGGCCTTATCCGATCCTCACCGATTCCGGCGGGTTTCAGGTCATGTCCCTGGCGGCGCTGCGCAAGATCGACGAGACGGGGGTCACGTTCCAGTCCCATATCGACGGCTCGACCCATGTGCTGACGCCGGAGCGCTCCATCGAGATCCAGGGACTGCTCGGCTCGGACATCCAGATGCAGCTCGACGAATGCGTGAAGCTGCCCTGTTCCGACGAGGTGGCGGAGAAGGCCATGCGGCTTTCCCTGCGCTGGGCGGAGCGCTGCCGGGTCGCCTTCGGCGAGCAGCCGGGCAAGGCTATGTTCGGCATTGTCCAGGGCGGCGCGGTGGAGCGCCTGCGCATCGAGAGCGCGAAGGAACTGGCGGCCCTTGGACTGAAGGGCTACGCCATCGGCGGGCTTGCGGTCGGCGAGCCGCAGGAGATCATGCTGCGGATGATCGAGACGGTCGAGCCGCACATGCCCAAGGAAAAGCCCCGCTACCTGATGGGCGTCGGCACGCCGGACGACATCGTGGAGGCGGTGCGCCGGGGCGTGGACATGTTCGACTGCGTCATGCCCACCCGCGCCGGCCGCCACGGCCAAGTCTTCACCCGCCACGGCCGCATGAACCTGCGCAACGCGAAATACGCCGAGGATACGCGCCCCCTGGACGAGACCTCGAAATGCGTCGCCTCCAACGCCTATTCCCGCGCCTATCTCCACCATCTCGTCCGGTCGAACGAGATCCTGGGGATGATGCTGCTGACCTGGAACAACCTGGCCTATTACCAGGACCTGATGGCGGGCCTGCGCAAGGCCATCGCCGAGGGGCGACTGGCGGATTACATCGGCGAGGTCAAGGAAGGCTGGGAGAAGGGCGAGCGGGACGGCAAGTCCGAGGCGGGCCAGCACGCCGACAACACCGCCATGGTCTCGGAAGGATAGGCGAAGGCCCGTTTTTCCCGCGCCCAATCGTGGAAATGAACCCCGGGCGGGGGCTTTTCGATTGACCCCGCAGCGGAGAGCCCCTATGTCGGGCTCACCTCTGGGAGCGCGTAGCTCAGCCGGTAGAGCATCTGACTTTTAATCAGAGGGTCCTGGGTTCGAGTCCCAGCGCGCTCACCAAGCCTTCTCAAGCGCTTAGCTGCTGTCGGGGTTTGGTCCTGCTTCCCAGAAAACCGGCTTGGGAAGCGTATGGGAAGCAAGCTCGAGTGAACGGGCGATCCCCCTCCCAAATTTAGATCCGGGTCCCTGAGCCCGGGTTCGATAAACCTGATCCAAACAGCTAAAGGGGCGCGGTGCGCAATCCGCTCGACGAGTAGACCTCGACGAGTAGACAAGGACGTAAACTCCATTGCTTGCTCGCGTTTAGGCAGGAATAGTCACACGCGCGATCTCACCTAACAACGGAAAGACCTCCAGAACGATCTCGAACCTTGGGCGTTTTACCAGGGTTACTGAAGTCGCTGACGCTTAAAAACAACCTTTTCTTGGAGAGAGCGTGATGTTGAAGAGCGAGATCTCAGGCTGCCTGCTTGCAACAGTACTAGTCGCAGCCCCTGCAATGGCGCAAACGAGCCAGCCCGCTGCTCCTGCCGATCAGGGCAACATGATAACTATTCAACCGGCAGCGCCTTCCGGCGGTACAATGGCTCCCAACATGGCGACGCAGGGCTCCGTGACGCCGATGCAGGGCGGCAGCATTCAATATGTTATCGAGAATAGACCGGACCTGTGGCGTGCCTCGCGCCTCGAAGGTATGAACGTCTATAACCAGAACAATGAAAAGGTCGGCGATATCCGTGAGGTTCTGGTCAACAGCCAGGGTCAGGTCGAGGCTGTGGTAATCGGCGTCGGCGGCTTTCTCGGGATCGGCGAGCGCGATGTGGCTGTTCCCTATAATGCCCTTGAGTGGGTTCAGGATGACCGCATGGCTACAAACGCAGTCACTGGAACGGCTGGGCTAGGAGAGCGCCGCGTAACCGGAACGGCAGCTGGCGGCATGACAGGCGCGCCAGGCGTGGGTGGCATAATTCCTCGTCCTGAAGGAACAACCACGGCTGAAACGGGTGCTGCGGGCGCAGGAACAATGGAGCAGCCCACGACTACCGGCGCGGTGGGCACGGACCCTCGTATGGCCGTGACTCCGGGCGACCAGATGCGCGATTATCCTGAGCGTGCAGTCCTGCCAAACGCTACGAAGGAGCAGCTCGAGAACGCGCCGCAGTTTCGTTACGCGCGATAGGCTGCAAGAGAGGAGAGGCGTCAGGTGGACTCTTCCTCCGTGAGGAATTACGCAAAGGCGAAAGGGGCGTGAAGCCCCTTTCGCTATAAAGTCTGAGCAATGAACCATCCTCTGTTCAGGGATGCGGTGTCCCGCAGCGCTCATCGCTTTACGGGAATGTCGGGCTTACCGACACTCGCGGAGCCCTCCGGCGGGCGCTCACCAAGTGGCGGATATGCAATCGATCCTGTGGACCTTGAAGGCTGGGGGTAGAGCTGCGGGTCGACCTCTGGAGCGAGGGAGTCGGCTTGCGGCGCCTGCACGATGTGGAGCTTCTGCGGTGCGCTGTCATTGAGCCTGATTGCGACGCTGTGGGCGGCGTCGACCGGTATGTACGCCATCATGTGGCAGCTCAACATCACCTATGGCGTAAAGGAGGCACGCAGCTTCATACGCGCGCGTGCGACAGCCGTTGTCCTAAGTCTTCTCTTCGGCCTGTTGATTCTTGGTGCGTTCTCGCTGATCGTGGTCGGCGGAATCGTCCAGGACTGGATCGGCAATCGATTCGGATTCACCAGCGCACTGCTCACATTCTTCGCCGCACTCCGATGGGTCATCATAGTTCTGGCAATGCTTTCGGGCTTTGCACTCATCTACCGATATGCGCCCAACGTTCGGCTGAAATTCGCGTTCTTGACCCCTGGCGGTGTATTCGGTGTGAGCATGCTGATCGTCGCCTCGCTGGGGTTCTCGTTCTACGAAAAACTTCGGCAGCTATGACGCCACCTATGGCAGCATCGGTGCTGTCGTCATCCTTATGCTGTGGCTGCACATCGCCGGACTGGTGATCCTTGTCGGCTCGGAGATAAGCATTCTCTTCACGCGCTATAGAGGGAGAGGACGCCACACGGAGGGATGCGTGTAGAGGTTAGGACACCTGTAAAACACAGGCGGGAGCACAAAGTTTGCCTTTCTAGCAGTAGCCAGAACAGCAAAGATCGTATTGCGGTGAAGAGGGCCTTTGCGGAGTTCAACAGTCGAATCTTTGCCACCGAGACTAGGTCCTCGTGGCTGAGGGTCGAAAGTAGGAGCCGATCCAGGCAGCGGCAATCAGGCCCACCGCCACGCCGCACGCGCTCCCCAAGAAGTCCGCCACGCTGGCCGTCCGGTCGGTGCGAAGCATATGGGCGAACTCGAGACCACCGGCAGCAAATATGAGCAGAACACCAATCGCAACGCGCTGCCCGGGCGCGCGGTATGCCAGGGCGAAAATGGCTGCGGTAACCGCGTATGCGGCGGCATGCTCCAGGGTCGGAGACATCCTTGTCCTGATCTCAACCTCGCTCGGAAGGAGCGACAGGATAGCGATGGCAGCCAGGGAAAGCCAAGCGAGCATTCTCAACGCGTGTGTCCTTGTGAAGTCAGTTCGTAGCGCATTGGGGTTTCAAAAGTTCACTCTTTCCAATCGCTGCCTGCCATCCCGGTTCCTCTTTCCTGTGTAACTTAATAACTTGGCATGCAGCTCGGGAACCATAACAAAGGCCACGCTTTTCCCGTTGGGAGTGAGTGTTGCAATTCCATCTCGCTCCCGATGCAACGCCAGATCGCTATGCTTGGAGAACGCTGATGCATCGGGATGCTCCTGCCATGCAGGAATCCTCAGTCCGCGACCGCGACTACCGCCCCATCCGCGATTATGCCTTCATCGGCGACTGCCATGGAGCCGCGCTTGTGGCGAGCAATGGCTCAATCGACTGGTGCTGTCTTGAGCGCTTCGACGCGCTCCCGATCTTCAGCCGTCTGCTCGACCGGCAACGGGAAGGGTTTTTCCAGATCGCTCCGGCTGCAGGTGCTCAGAAGCGACGCAGATGCAGATACAGACCAGAGACGAACGTTCTCGAGACTGTCTGCGAGGCGGATGGCAACGCGGCCAGAATTGTCGATTTCATGCCCGTTCAGCGTGCCGACGATGCGGGCGAGGACGACTATACGCGCCTCAAGGCTCGGCACTGGTTGGTGCGGATCGTCGAAGGAGTGCAAGGGAGCATGCCCATAGAGGCGTTCTACCGCCCAATGCCTGGATATGCGCAGACTTTTCCTGAGCTGGACATCGGAGGAGGGCAAGTCACTGCCGCTGATTGCCCACCCCTCACCAGCCAAACCGATTTTTCCCTTGAGGACGGGCTGGCTGTTTCGCGCTTCGACATTGCCAAAGGCGAGCGGCGCATTTTTGTTCTTGGCGAGAGAGTGCCGCCTGTAGAGGATCTTGAGGCGGCGGTCGAGGAATGCCGGACGAAGACAGAGGGGTTCTGGACGAGTTGGAGCGAATGCGTCTCCTACTATGGCCCATACAGAAGCCAAGTCCTGCGTTCCAGTCTGGTCCTCAAAGCCTTAACCTATGCGCCGACCGGAGCGTTTGTCGCCGCTGCAACAACTTCGCTTCCGGAAGAGATCGGCGGTGTGCGTAACTGGGACTATCGGTTCTGCTGGCTGCGCGATTCGTGCTTTGCGCTTTAGGCCATGAAGAAGCTCGGTCTGTTGGACGTAACGACAGCCTTCTTCTCCTTCGTCATGCAAGCAGCAGAGGAAACCCTGCCGCGTCTCCTGCCACTTTACGGAATTGGCGGAGAAACCGAACTTCCGGAATACGAGGTCGAGCACTTCGAAGGCTATCAAGGCAGCAGCCCGGTGCGTATCGGCAACAAGGCTGTCGAACAGCACCAGCTGGATGTCTATGGTCAGCTCCTCGATCTTATGTACTCCTCTTGCCGTCTTGGTGGTCGCCTTGATGATGAGGTGCGTGAACTCGGTGTCAGACTTTCCGATTATGTTGCCAAGCAGTGGCGCAAGCCGGATGCAGGCTTATGGGAGCCGAGGATCGACGAGAGGCGCTATACTCACAGCGCCATTATGGCCTAGGTTGCTGTTGAGCGAGCCATCCGTCTCTTCGGCGAGCGGCCCGAATGGGTCGAGGCGCGTGACGCAATTGCAGAAGACGTTTGCACAAGCGGCATCCATCCGCGTGGGGGATACCTGACCCAGGCCATTGGATTCGAAAATCTAGACGCCGCAGTCCTCATTTCCCCGATGGTGGATTTTCCCATTGCGGACGATGTGCTGGAGCGCACAGTGAATGCTGTCATCGAGGAACTCGGGCATGGGCCCCTCGTGTATCGCTACAAGAGCGATGACGGGCTTCCGGGGGAGGAGGGGACATTCCTGGTGTGCGCATTCTGGGTGATCGATGCGCTCCTGGCGCTCGGCCGTGGGGACGAAGCGCGCCAGCGTTTCGAGGAAATTTTGGGTGTGGCCAACGATGTAGGCCTATTCGCAGAGGAGATGGGTGAGGACGGAGCCTTCCTCGGCAATTATCCTCAAGCCTTCACCCATCTCGGACTTCTGCAGACCGCTCTCGTTCTCGACCTTTACGAGTTTGGAGGCGTGGAGGCAGTGAGGGGAACCTATGCCGACCGGGCCCTGCATAACACGGACTCTCGGACATTGGCGCCCATGACCGGATCTATCAGACCAGACAACAGCGAATGATTGCTGCTTTCTTCCGGTCCTATCCTGAGAACCAAGCCATCAATGGGCTCCATGATCACCTCACCGCATTCTGGACCCCATCGCCCGTGCCGCGTTCAGAAGCTCAATGAGCAGGAGACAGGCGCGGCATATCTGCTCTTCCTGCCGCCGTCAGAGCGCCGCCGTACAGATCAGGTTGGTTCTTTCCGTCCGGAAGGAGCGGATCGCTCCGGCGAATGGAACTTCTGGCTTCCAGGCCTGTTCCGAGAACAGCCACGTCTGTCCATGGCATGACCGCCGTGGCCCAGGGAGGACCAGATGAGTAAGCCCGACGAAACCGGTCAGCGCACCGACCCGCCCTATTACGAGAACGCCACCGGCGGCTGGGGATCGCTCAAAGGGGTCAGCCGCATCCTTGCCGACCAGAGGCCTACCTTAGGCACCCTCCGCACGCCGACGCGCCAGAATAAACCGGCCTTTCGGGGTCGCGCGACATTCTTCTCATTAATCCCGAGGAGATGGGGCGGCGGGGGCTCTCGGAAGGGCAGGTGGTGACGCTCGAATGTGCGGTGGAGGATGGCATCGAGCGGGTAGTGCCGGGGCTGAGGATTACACCCTACGATCTGCCCAACGCCTGCGTTGCAGCCTACTACCCCGAGGCCAATCCCCTGATCCCTGTGGGCTATCATGACGAACTGGCCAAGACGCCTGCTTACAAAGGCGTGCCCGTTCGCATCCGAGCTGACGCGACAGGCGCATGATGGAGGCGCTGGAGAATATGATGCACCGCAGCCTGCTGACTGGAAACCAATCCCTTACTATGGCTGCAATGTCGCAGCGGGCTGTCCGAGACGCCAGCCTGCAAGCGTGTCTGGTCAGGAACCGGGGAGGCGGCTGGGAGCGATGAGGGCGGCAGGATGAGCCTGGAGGCCTGGAACCGGATCTACTGCGGCCCTGCTGCAGATCCGGCAGAGATCTGGCTGCGCTGGAATTTCGACCCGGTCCTGCTGCTGGCGCTGGGCGTCCTTGCCTTCACCATCGGCCGGAGCCGGTCTGGCGCGCTGGCCGTGGCGGTGCTGGCGCTGGCCTTCGTGTCGCCGCTCTGCGCGCTTTCTGCGTCGCTCTTCTCGGCACGCGTCGTCCACCATATCCTCCTAGTCGCAGTTGCGGCACCGCTGATTGCCGTAGCATGGCCCATGCGCGAGCCCCGACCGGCAGCAGTGTCTTTCCTGCTTGCGACCGCAGTGCTTTGGGCCTGGCATCTGCCTCCGGCCTACGATCTCGCACTGTCCTGGGTGCCAGCCTACTGGGCCATGCAGGTGTCGCTCATTGCGACTGCGGTGGCCTTCTGGCGCGCTGTCCTCCACCCGCGCCAAAGCGGAGGCCACGCCCTCCTCCTGATCCTCGGCGGCTACATGCAAATGGCGTTTCTGGGTGCGCTCCTCACCTTCGCGCCCGCCTCTCTCTACGCGATCCACGCAGTGGCGCCGCTCGACTGGGGCCTTTCGCCCCTGCGAGACCAGCAACTTGGAGGTCTCCTTATGTGGGTGCCGGCGGGACTACCCTATTTAGCTTGGGGAGCCATGATAGCGCGGCGTGGCTGGCGGGCGATGGAAGGGCGCTCCGCATGATCTGGTGGCTGGAGCCTACCATCCCATATCTGAAGTCGCTTCACATCGCGATGCTGGGTCTCTGGTGCGCGGGGCTCTTTGCCCTGCCGCTCATGCTGGCGCGGCACGACCCAGCCATCAGCCAGTCGGACTACGCCCGCATCCGGCGTGCCACGCATTACGGTTACACCTTCGTCATCACCCCAGCGGCCGTGATCGCCATCGCCTCGGGGACGCTGCTCATCTTTCTGCGCGAGGTCTTCGTCCTTTGGATGTTCGCCAAGCTGGTCTTCGTGGCGCTGCTCGTGGCCTTCCATGCCTGGGTCAGCTATATCATCGTCGCCGTAGCCGAGACCGAGGGTTCCCACACGCCGCCCGAGCCGCTCCTGCCCACGCTGCTGCTGACTGTCCCGATTCTCGCCATCCTCACGCTTGTTCTCGCTAAGCCGGAGTTGAGCGAGATTCCGATGCCGGACTGGCTCGAGGAGCCGCGGGGAGTTCAGCTCCCCTTCGATGTCCCCAGGCGATAATCGAAGACAAGCTTGCCGCCATGCCACCCCGTTGCCGAGACCATCAGGACGTTGAACCCGGACAGCAGGATGCCGTAAGGCAGCACTGCCGCCTCGTAGCCATACAGCCGGTAGCCCCAGTTCGCACCGAGCAGCGACAGCAGGAGAACCGCGATGACCGCATGCGTCCAAGCGGGCACGCGAATGCGGATACCGGGCACCATCAGGAGCTCCATGGTTCCCGTCGCAGCCGCCGCGAGCCCGAACAGGAAAGCTGTGCCCGCAGCCCAGACCCCGGCTCGTGCCCAGAACACGTCGCCCGACAACCAGTAGAGTGCGTCCGCCCCAAAGTTGCAGAACGTCAGCGCGACCGGGAAGGCCACGGTCATGGCGTGAAGCGGGTGCCCCCAGAGGCCGATCTTCGACTCGGTTTCCTCATAGCCTGGATGTTGTTCGATCGGGTCAATGAGTTCGCTACCCTCATTCTGAACCATTTCCTGCGCCATCGCGGCCGTTTCCTTCGCTGGACCATCGGAGCCACAACGCTTGTCTCCCTGGCTGGTTGCGAGAAGCGGCTCTCAACCGTCCACCCGGCTGGCCCGGCGGCCGACGTCATCGCCACCCTGTGGTGGGTGATGCTGGCTGGCGCCACCGCGATTTTCCTGTTCGTAATGGCGCTTCTCGTGTTGGCCTTCCTCCGTGGACCCGCGCCCGCCTCGGATGAAGCGGACGAGGGGCGGGAGAAGGTCTGGATCGTGGGTCTCGGTCTCGGCTTCTCGCTCACGGTTCTGGCCGCGCTCCTGGCCTACGGCCTCATTGTGGGCGAGAGGCTTCTCCCTCGACCGGGGCCGGAGGTCGTGACCGTCCGTGCCGAAGGACGGCAGTGGAAGTGGTCCTTCGGCTATGCCGACGCCCCTGGCCGTGTGACCGAGGGCATCCTCCACATCCCGGCCGGGCGGCCAGTGGACGTCGAGATCACCAGCGCCGACGTGATCCATAGCTTTTGGGTGCCGCGGCTCGCAGGCAAGCTCGACGCGATCCCAGGCTATGTGAACGTCCTGCGGATCGAGGCCTGGACGCCAGGCGACTACGCGGGCGTCAGCTCGGAATACAACGGTCCTGGCTATAAGGATCACGTCTTCACCGTCCGCGCTCATGACGAGGACGGGTGGATCGCTTTCCTTTCAGGGGAGGAGCCATGAGCGCACTCCGCCGTCATCGCGCGCTGACGCGGATCTGGGCCTCGGACCCGGGTTGGAAAGGCTGGTTCACGACAGTAAATCATACCGACCTCGGGCGGATGTTCCTGCTTGTGGCGGTCACCTTCTTCGTGATCGGCGGCATTCTGGCCATGCTGATCCGCGCCCAGCTCGCCACCCCGCGCTCGGCCTTCATGGGGCCTGACATCTACAATCAGGTCTTCACGATGCACGGGACCATCATGATGTTCCTGTTCGCGATCCCCCTGTTCGAGGGGCTCGCGGTGTATCTGCTGCCCAAGCTCCTGGGGACCCGCGACCTAGCCTTCCCGCGACTCACCGCCTATGGCTTCTGGTGCTATGTCTTCGGTGGCTCGCTCCTGATCTTCTCCCTCGTTGCGGGGATCGCGCCTGACAGCGGCTGGTTCATGTACCCGCCGCTTTCCTCGGAAATCGCAAGCCCCGGCATCAACACCGACTTTTGGCTCCTCGGCATCACCTTCGTAGAGATCTCCGCGATCTGCGCCGCGGTTGAGATTACCGTGACAGTCCTGCGCTACCGTACGCCGGGCATGTCACTGCCCCAGATGCCAATCTTCGCCTGGTATGCGCTTGTCACCGCAGTGATGATCCTGACGGGATTCCCACCGCTGATCCTGGGCTCGATCCTGCTCGAACTCGAGCGCGCCTTCGGGATGCCCTTTTTTCAGGCCGACCACGGCGGCGACAGCCTGCTGTGGCAGCACCTCTTCTGGCTCTTTGGCCACCCGGAGGTCTACATCATCTTCCTGCCCGCCGCCGGGGTGGTCTCGACGATCCTGCCGGTGATGGCGCGTACGACGCTGCTGGGCTACGGCTGGGTCGTGGCGGCGGCGGTTACGCTGGGCGTCCTGAGTTTCGGGCTCTGGGTCCACCACATGTTTACTACGGGCATCCCGCATATGGGCCTTGCCTTCTTCTCTGCGGCCTCGACGCTGGTCGCGGTGCCCACGGGAGTACAGGTCTTTGCCTGGATCGGGACGATCTGGAAGGGGAGCCCGCAGCTCAGGCTCCCGATGATGTGGATCTTGGCCTTCTTCGTCACCTTCGTTATCGGTGGCCTCACAGGCGTTATGGTGGCCGTAGTACCCTTCGACTGGCAGGCGCACGACACCCACTTCATTGTTGCCCACCTCCACTATGTCCTCGTGGGCGGTTTCGTGTTCCCGATGCTGGCCGCGCTTTACTATTGGATGCCGCATGTCACGGGGCGCAAGCGCTTCTTCAAGCTCGGCGAGACAGCCTTCTGGCTGATTGCGCTCGGCTTTCACGTCACCTTCCTTGCCGTTCACTGGGTCGGGCTCCTCGGCCAGCGCCGCCGCATCCATACCTACGACGAGGGACAGGGGTGGGAAGTCATCAACCTGATCGCGTCCATCGGCGGCTTCGTCACCGCGATCGGCTTCGCCCTGGTGATCGTGGACGTGGCCGTCAACGCGGCTGTGGCGATCCGCGGCTCGCGCGATCCGTGGCGCGCCGGCACTCTCGAATGGGCCATGCCGACGCCGCCACCGGCGTACAACTTCGCGAGTCTCCCCCTGATAGGATCGCGCAATCCGCTCTACGAGGACCCGGACCTGCCAGTCCGCCTCGCCCGCGGGGAGGGCTACCTGGGCGACCCCTCGCGGGACCGCCGCGAGACGCTCACCCTGGAGATTGCCAGCGGCAAGCCCGCCTATCTCGTCATCTTTCCCAAAAATACGGCGTTGCCCGTCGTCATGGCCTTCGTCACCGGAGGGATTTTCGTCGGAATGCTCCTGAAGCTCTACTGGCTCGTCCCTCTCGCCGCGTCGGGCGTTGCCGCGCTCGTTGCACGGTGGGTGTGGGTTCTGGGCTCCAGGCACGACGAGGGTCCGCAGGAGGTAGGTCAAGGCCTTGCGCTGCCGCTCGCCACCGAGGTCGCGGACCCGCCCGGCTGGTGGGGATCGCTGGTTCTGCTCCTCGGCAATGCGACGTTCTTCGGCTCCCTGCTGTTCGGGTACGCCTTCTTGTGGACGGTTGCTCCTAACTGGCCGCCCCCCGGCTATCTGCAGCCCGACCTTCTGGGCCCGGTTCTCTTGCTCGCGGGCATAGCCCTGTCTATGGCGGGGATACGGCTCGCCGATCGGAGGCTGCGGCGAGGAACCGGCCCCTGGCTGGGCCTCCTTCTCGGTTTGGCCGGTGCCGGCGCGGTGGGGGTAGCCGCGGCGTCTCTCCTTCTGGGAACTTCGCACGACGCCCATGCCTACGATGCCACAGTATGGGTGATCGGCGGCTACGTCCTATTCCATGCGGGCCTGACAGGCGCGATGACTATCTTCCTCGCCCTCCGGGCGGCCGCGGGCTACGTCTCGGGTAGCCGGATCGGGGAGGTGCAGATCGTGCGGCTTTGGATCGACTACACTGCGGCCGTGGCGCTGCTCGGCCTTGGCGTGTCCTGGCTGCCGGGGGTGCTGACGTGAGGGACATTCTCCGCATCTCCGTTCCGCTGACGATCTGGCTCGCGTCCTTCAGCGCCGTCTACGGGCTTGAGGGCCTCGTCTGCTCCGATCGCTGGGCCCAGGCGGGTCGCGGCGCCCTCCTGATGGCTTGGGCCGCGGCCATCGTGCTTCAAATCGTCCTTCTGCTCGCTCTCCGCTCAACGCGTTTCGCTTCGCCCTCTGGGTTTGTCCGGGGCGTCAGCCTGGCTTTGGCTGGCGTGGCGCTCGTCGCTACGGCCTGGACCCTGCTCCCCGTGGCCGTGACCTCGCTGTGCCTGTGAGGTGCGACTGACCCTTTGTCTCTTCTTTGCGCAGGCAACCCGCCTAGCCGGGACCGAAATCCCTGTAAGCAGCTCAATGGCTTCACCTTCAAATCCGCTGGAGCGTGACGCTGGCGATTCCGTACGGCACACCAGGATCTAAGCATGTGCGGAAAAGCGAATCCGAGTTTTCGCTGATGCCGACCATCAGTTCACTCTGAACAAGGCTCTCGCTCGAAGAAAGCATTGGGCTCGAAAGTGTCAATCCACCTTTGAACCCAATGCCATAGTTAAGCGGCCGGGAACCATCGCGGCGGTGCACCTATTGAACGAGCGCACGGCGCTGTGTTCGCGGCGTCTCCTCTTGCGGTGCCGGATGCTCGAAAACCTCACTGTCGACGACGTGGTCTTCCAGTTCACGATCATTGTCTCGATCGCACTCATCATTCAGCTCACGCTCGAGCACTCGCGTGTTCCGGGCATCGTCGGCCTTCTCCTGATCGGGATGCTCGTTGGACCCGACGGGCTCGCAATCCTGCCCGAGGAGCCGGTCATTGATCTCCTTGGGACCATCGGGCTGCTTTTCATCATGTTCATGGCGGGCCTCGAGATCGACCTCGACGTGGTACGTCACCATAAGCGCGAGACGATCTCCTTCGGCCTTCTCGCGTCTGGCTTCTCCTTGGCTCCGGCCGTCGGCGTGGGGCTTCTCGCCGGCTTGGAATGGACCGGTGCGCTTCTGCTCGGCGCAGCCCTTGCATCGCACACGCTCGTTGCCTACCCAATGGTCGAGCGCCTTGGAATTGTCGACCGCAAGCCAGTCGTCGCGGCGATCGGCGGCACCCTGATTACGGATACGCTCGCCCTCGTCCTCCTCGCGATTCTCGTCCAGCAGCCTGGCAGTGAGGGCGGCAGCTCGGTGGCCTGGGCGCTCCCGCTCGCCCTCTTGGCTATCCTGGCCGCCGTTTCACTGGCCGTAGTTCCACGAATTGCCGCCCGGCTTCTCGATGACGAGAAGACCACGCTGGCGGAAAAGGCGCTTTTCCTCCTCGTTGTGTTGCTCGGCCTCGCAACTGTCGCGGACGAGATCGGTACCGAGGACATCCTGGGCGCATTCCTCGCGGGCTTGTGCCTCAACCAGCCCATCAAGCGCCGGTCCGAGCTGCACGAGCATGCCCGATTCGTGGGCCGTATGCTTTTTATCCCCTTCTTCTTCGTGAAGACCGGCATGCGGCTCGACCTCGCCGTCTTCGGCCAGCTGACGACGTGGATGCTGGCCGCAGGCCTCCTGGCGGTTGTTGTCTTCGGGAAGACGGTCGCGTCCATCCTGACAGGCCGCATGTACGGCTACAGCACGATGGACAGGATCGTCGTCGTTGGGCTCACTCTGCCACAAGCGGCCGCGACACTCGCGGTGATTGTTGTCGGGCGGGAAATGGAACTGATCGGGGATATGGTCGAGGATGCCGTTATTGTCGTCATCTTCATGACCTGCCTCGCAGGCCCGCTACTGACGCGCTTTGCCGGATCCAGGTTGACTTGAGCTTCCGTCGGGATCGATCCCGCAGCCGATGTGACACCGAATGTGTTTGTTCAACCGGCATACAATTCTGCTTGAGCGATAGAGACTCTACGGCAAATCAGAGGCAGTCAGTCTGGGAACGAGTCTTGCGCTCCCAGACTGGCCTATCGGTCAAACTGGATTAGCAGTCGGTCCTTTGCCGCGTCACCGTATCACCTGTAGCGTCGCTTCTCTGGGTGGTTACGGTTTCGCAGCCGACGCTTCCTGTCGATTCGATTTCACGCCGCTCGATTGTCACGTTCTCTTGGTCTGGACCTGAGGCTGCATCACCGGCAGCACCGCCGACACCGGCCCCAATGGCGGCGCCGGCCAGGCCGCCGACAGCTGCGCCGGCGGCACCGCCTGCAGCAGCACCCGCAGCTGCGCCACCCGTCTCTGCGAATGCCATTCCTGGGAATGCGATGGCAGAAGCAACAAGAGCAATTTTCCAATCCAGGCGCATGATCTTCTCCTCATAGCCGGAATAGCCGGACCGCAGTTCTCGGCCCTTCAAGGAGTCAACGGCTGCGAAAAATCGGGGTTTCAGCGCAGCCATTCGATCTTTACCCTCGCTCAGTGAGGTATCATGGCCCAGGCCGACCGCCGGTGCTGCCGAAGACCCCGCCGGTCGCATAGCTTGAATCGGCCGAGGCGAGCATGATGTAGACCGGAGCCAGCTCCACCGGCTGGCCCGATCGGCCGAGCGGGACATCGGCGCCGAAGGTGGGGATTGCTTCGGGTGGCTGTCCGCCACTCGGCTGAAGCGGCGTCCAGAACGGCCCGGGCGCGACGGCATTCACGCGGTTCCTCTCTCGGCAAGCTGCTTGGCCAAGGCCTGCGTGAACGCAATGATGCCAGCCTTGGTGGTGGAGTAATCGAGCAGCATCTTCGGCGGATCATAGGCCACCACGGAAGCGGTGTTGATGATCGACGCGCCCTCGGGCAGGAGCGGGATCGCCGCCTTGGTGATCCAGAACATTGCATAGAGGTTCGTCCGCATGGTCGCGTCGAACTGATCGGTGGAAATGTCCTCGATGGAAGGCTGCGCGGTCTGGCGCGCTGCATTATTGACCAAGATATCGAGGCCGCCGAGCTCGTCCGCAGCCTCTTCGACGAGGCTTTGGCAGAAGTCTTGATCCCGGATATCGCCGGGGATCGCCACCGCATTGCGGCCCTCGGCCCGGATGAGCTCGATCACCTCGCGGGCGTCCGGCTCCTCGACGGAGAGATAGTTGATGGCCACATCGGCACCTTCGCGCGCATAAGCGATAGCGGCCGCGCGGCCGATACCGGAATCGCTGCCCGTGATGAGCGCCCGCCGACCGGTCAGCCGGCCCGTGCCCCTGTAGCTCGTCTCGCCGTGATCAGGACGTGGTTCCATCCTGGAGGCAAGGCCGGGCCAAGGTTGCTCCTGGCGTGGGAAGGGTGGTCGCGGGAACTCAGTCCGTGGATTCTGCAGGTCCGGTGCTGATCCACCGGATGCGCCCGATTGCTGGTTGGCCTGTGCAAGGGTTTGCCCGGAGGCGAACAAAGCCGGGGCCGCCACCAAGCCGGTGCCGAGGCTGTTAACCACCGTGCGGCGGGAAGGAGTCGAGCGATCATCTGTGGCCATCAGGGAAGGTCCTTTCGTATCAGGGGAGCGGCCCGCAGCAGGAGCGGTGATGCACATGAACAAACTTGGCTCGAGCCTGGAGGACCGGCAGTTAGGGAAATCTGCACAAAGCTGGATCCTGATCAGACCTGCCATAACTTGGCGCGGGGTCACGATCGCACGATCGAAGGGGGCGTAGCCGATCGTGCGGATGATACCGGCGGTCCAGATGTCCCTGCGCTGTTGCCTTATTCCCCCACAGACGAACCGGCGAGTTCCGTGTTCCCGATGGATCCAGCACTTCTTGAACGGCTTCAGCTCACGGGTTGGCGATCACCTAGAGCATCGTGCGGAAAAGTGGATCCGGTTTTCCGCACATCAACGATGCTCTCATCATAAGAGAAAGCATCGGATGGGATCCCAAAAGTGCAAGTCCACTTTTGGGTCCGATGCTTTAGTCATCGTGCAACGCAGGCAATGCGCACCGATGCCGCGGTGGAACGGTTCCTATGTGAGCCTGTTAAATCGCTATTGGCTGATCCGCGGAGGCGGATGCTCTCCGCCCTCGAACCAGGAATGCTCTACGTCAATCGACCTCAAGCCTTTGGCCGAGCAAACAATCGTATCACTGGCGCCACGTCTGGCATTGCCGAGCGCAATGCCTGGTGCGCCTGCAAGCGAGGCCTGGATGGAGGTCACGAGTTCGGGAGTGGAGGTGCCGAAGCCGACAAGAGTCAGCCCGATCACAAGCGGCGAGATCCACCGGAGGGCTCTGTCTGGCTTAGCTGCTTGGGGCGCGGCCCCCGACTGGCCCCTCCTGGGCACCGTCAACTGGTGCACCTTCGACCGCAAAATGGATCAGTTCGAGACCGCAAAGGCCTTATGCGATGGCCGTCTCTTCCAGTTTGTTCATAGGCTTACTCAACTCGGATGACGTTTCGCACCGCTGTATTGCATCAGCTTCTTACGGGTGGACGCGTTTGGCTTTCGGCCTGAGGGTTATAAAGGCACCTATCCTCTCGCCAACGATAGCCCCAAACCCATGGCCAAGCCGTTGACACGGCTTCTCGAAGCCGTAGTACGCTACAGTTGCGAGCGGAACTGTCAATGCGAGCGTTGCAATCGCAAGTCCGATGTTTAACGCAACTGCCTCACTTGGATCGAGAGATGCGGCCGAAGGTGCAATGGCGTGTGCCAACATGAACAGCACGAGCATATGAATAAGGTAGAGGCCATAAGAAATCTCGCCCAAAAAGACAAGGCTAGGTCGACGGAGTAACCCACCTCGTGGGTTGTAATAAATAACAGAAACCAGAACGGCAGCGCACAGCGTTACAATCAGAACGGATCTAGGATCGCTGAAGGTCGTAGGAGTGTATAGGCGCTCGGTTCCTGCCATCACAATAAGAACCATGCAAATGATGGCCAGGCGTGCAGGAGTACCAAGATGCAGGAAGGCTTGCGCTGGAGCACCACTCCATCGAGGGATCAAGGCACCGAGGTAAAAGGCGAAAAGGAATGTCTCAAGATGCCCAATCGATAGCCCGGGGGCGAACATCATCGTGAGCAGTACCAAGCCGACCGTGATGACAACAGGCCAAGTGCCGTTGCTCACCCAGTACAGAACCGGGAAAGCAACCGACGCGGCAATCTCAATCCTTATTGTCCAGGCCGGGGAGTTCAGGCTGGAGCTCCAGCCTGCGGCATTGTGCAGGATTTCTGTCAGTCCGGGATCGCTTTTGTAATATCTATTCATCCAGTTTGTTGCTGAAGCAAACTCTACGTCCTCAAAGTAGAAATGGTGTGCCCAGGCGGAGGCCAGAGTAACAGCAATAAGGAGAGGAATTAGACGAAGTGCCCGGCGGATGTAGAAGGCAATAATCTCCTGCCCTTTGAGATGTTTGACTCGTGCAAGCGAGAGGGTGAGTACCGTGCCGCTCAGGACAAAAAACAGAACAACGGCTGCATGACCGTTAAAGATCGCAATCAGCATGTGCTGGGCCGTCAACCATCCATCATCGATGTTCAGCAGGAGTTTATGCGGATCATTATGGCCATCCACCTGGAAGACCAGCAGGGCGTGGAAGACAACGACAATTGCAGCCGCCAATCCACGTAAGCTTGCAAGACCTTCCGAGAACACGGGGAGAGAGCTAGATGCAGATCCAGTGTTGATCTTTTTCATGTAGCCGACCTCGTTGCCTGGCGCGCATGCACCGTACAGTCACGGGTGGGATAGATGTTCGCAGGAGGGCTCGCTCAGGCGAGCAACATTAATCCTGGGGACCAGTCGGCCTATGGAGAACAATGTCTCCGGCGAAGGGCGAGATAGATTCTGTTCACAGACTCATATCCTGTGCCACAGTATTCAACTTTGTACGCCTTTGCGGACGCGCGCAACCCCGTCGCAAGAGCTACTCCCGTTGGACTCTTCCCCACGGACCGAGTTGTACCGAATGGCCTGGAACAGCCGGTCCAGAGCTTCTTGATCTGCTCGACGTCATCGGTCGCACATCGATTTTCCGCCGCGCGCGACTCGGATCATCAACGACTGCTAGGGACAGCACCTCAACCAACATCCGTGGAGGTCCGACATGAGACCTGTCAGTGAAGAGGAGATCTGTCATGGAAGCTAGCAGCAGCCGCTGTCGGTCGCGGCAATGGCGGGCCTGCACATCAAGGAAATGCAGAGCACTCCCATCGCGACCTCCTTGCAGAGGTCTCCGAGAGGCCAATGTCCTGGTGCTTGCAGGGGACCTGACAGACTAGGCAAGCCGCGCGAGGCTGAAATCCTCATCGATGATCTGCGCTTCTACGGACCAGGTTATCGAGCGCAGCCCGTACCGGTCCACGGCCCGCGACAACCAATTTTTTTCCCAGCGATTCTGACGAAAACGTTATCCACATGCCAGTTTATCCCCCGGGGCGCTGGAAGAATGGCGGCGGATCCGGGTGGCAAAGCTCTGGTAGAGTTTCAGTGCCCACTGCCGCACGGTTTCGTGGCTGACCAGAATACCTTGGGCGGCGAGCATCTTCTCGACCATGCGCAGGCCGAGTGGAAACAGAAAGTATAACCAGACGCACGACTGATCACTTCCGCAGGAAAGCGGTGGCTGACATGGCGAGGGGGATTCCTCAGGCCTCACCTAGGCCTTCGTCCGGCCCCCGCCGGTTAACCTGAGGGTGCTCTTGCAACAGGACCGGCGATTGATCGGACGTGTAGCTGGTGCCGCTAGGACGACAGCCAGTAGTAGGTCACGCCGTAGTAGTCGTGCAGTTCCCGATCTCGCTGCGGGTCCGACCAGTCAGAGCCCTGATCGCGCGAGAAGCTCGGGGCATGCCGAACGTCTTCCTCCGTGAGGGCGGTCCGGTAGCCCTCTAGTTCTGTGTCGTAGTCGAGCACGCTCCAGGGAATGGCATACTCCTCCGAGCCCAGGCCGAGAAAGCCGCCAAACGACATCACTGCGTAGGCAACGCGACCGCTGACCTTCTCGATCATCACCCGCTTGATCGTGCCGATGTGATTGCCGTCGAAGTCGTAAACCGCCGTTCCTTCCACGCGGTCGCTCTCGATTAGGGGCTTGCCGGAGCGGAAGCCCGGATAATCCCCTTTCCTGGCCCGGCGCATCATCTGCTCCTGACGGTCACCATGGCCGCCGTGAATGGCCCAGGCAAACAGGTACCCCACGGCCCCCACCGCCAGCAGCGACAGGAGAGGGGCCTCGGAGAGGCCGTAGTTCACCGCCCTTGAGCCGCGGTCATAATAGCGCCGAGCTTGGGGATAGCGTTCACCGACCTGGCGGGCATACTTTCGGCTCTGGCCGTAAGCTGTTTGGACCGTTTCGGAGGCAGCTCCGGCCGCCTGGTTCAGGGCATCCTGCACCTGACCGGCAATCCCCCTGGATGCCTCGTCAGAACCACGGGTTCCGGTGGCGCTCTGCGCATTCAGGTTCCGCTCTGCTCCGGGAGTACGTTTCTCGTCCATAACAGCACCTCCTGCTGAGACTAGCCCACAGCTTGTCCGTCGAAGAGGTGACGCTTGGCGAGCGCTCCGGTTTCAGATCCGCCGGGCGGATTGTCTGATGGCGTACCAAGAACAGGTCGCCAGCCTGCTCGTGGCGTTCCTGGAGGCTCAGGATGGGGACCCGGGGCAGACTAGCCCCGGGTGCATCTGGTGCGGGCAGATTAGCGCCTGTCGCCCGCGGTACCGGTCTTGGAGATGCGGTTGCCGCGCTCGTCGTCAACCTCGACTTGCTTGCCTACTCATCTCCGGCTTTGCGGCGCGATTTCTTCCGTCCCCGTCAAAACGGCGCGTCAGTTCACACCCGCTGCTCCTCCGTGATGAGTTCGAGAGCCCTCAGGAGGCAATCTACAATATCGGGCCTGTTCTGAGCGGCGGCTCGCTTGAGAGCCATCAGGATGAGAACCTCCAGTTCCTGCATGTTGGCCGTCATGAATGGTCTCCTGACGGATATTCATGCCGTCTGTACACCTTGTGACACGTGCAAGTTCAAGGCATCGAAGGATGACGACATCTGGTCGGTGTCAACTCCTATCGGCGGGGGCTCGCCAGTTCGATCATGCCCAACGGTTTGAACCGTTCCGATCCGTCACGATGCTGCCCGCAGTGACAGCACTCGCTCAACCCCTCTAAAACACTGCCTCATGCGAGGGCGTCTCCGTAAGCTTCTGCGAAGTCGTCCCATAGAGGGTGATCCATTACGCCATCTGTAGGGCCTCTTTGCACTCCCTCGGAGGCCGGCCCACGAATTGAGGACAGAATCATGCTACTGACTGAGCTGTTGATGACGACGTGCGAATTGGCCGTCGCGTCGCTATCACTATCCCCGGTCGCCCAGTTCGCCTGCGATAGTTCGTCGAACGAGGACGCGCTTGATGCGGTTGGCCTGTTGCCTTGGTTCGTCTGCTCGACAGGGGAATAGTTGAGTGCGTCAGCCGCAGCCGTGTTTCCGAGCACAACGATTATGCTGTTATAGCTGTAGTTGATGTACGTTCCGGCCTCTGAATACGAGACGGCATCGTTATCGGCTACAGTGACATTAAATTGCGGCGACCCATAGGAGTTCTCTGACAAACCGCTGGCATAGGCGGCATTCTGGTTGAGTTGTTCGACAGGTGCGATGTTCACCGCTGTTGCAACAGCGGTGTTTCCTCCCACGAACACAATGCTTTCGTAGATTTGGTCTATGAACGTATTGGCTGTGGCAGAGGCGATAGCATCGTGATCGGCGACCGTAGCGTTCGTCTGCTGTACTGCAGAGACAACTGGGCTAGTTTGGATCCAAGCCTCCCCAGACAACTTCGGAACCTGCGGATTTTCGACACTGCCCGGACTATCATGGGTCTCCTGCTCCGGCCCGCTTGTCAGATATCCAAGGAATGTACCGTGCTTAACAGCCTCCTGCTCGAGCCCGGAGCCGGTAGGACGTCCTTCGGAAGTGGAATTACCATGCTCGATTGGGGCAGGATCCGGCGGGCTCGGCAATTTGGCGGCAATCAAATCATCCGTATCTGCCGGCGCATGCTCCATAAGACTGGCCGTCTCAGCGCCTGGGGGCCAGGATGATGCAAAGGCGAGATCCTCTCCTTTATCGTCCAACGCCGGAGCCGTCGCCCCGTCGGAGAGATCACTACTGGGTAACGGGAGGCTTGTGCCCAGTGAAGCTTGAGGCGAAACACTCGGACTGCCCCCCTGGACGGGACTCAGGATACCGGCAGGTGCTAGGGTGTCGTGGGTCTCGCCAGAAAGGCGCCAGTTGTTGCGCAAACCGTCAGTACGTTCCTCAGGGCTGCTGGCCCGGGAGGGGCCTCCGTTCAGGTGGAGATCAAGGTTGTTGTGAGACCGCGCCCCACTCCGGCCTTCAAATCCAAGGCTGTTTCCCAACATGGCGATCTCCAAGGAACTTGCTCCGAAGCTCCGTAAATCTTCAGTGATGGAAGCGAAGCTCTCTCGTGTGTGCGACGATGCCTTTGTACTCTCACACTTTAGTCCTCTCGGAACGCACGGTGGAATGAGTCGAGGAGCGGGCCGAGGGCATAGAGTGCTGCCGTGCTTTCGCCGGTCTCGATGAAGACCTGGACCGGCATTCCGGGCACCATCTCGACATTGCTGACATGCTCTGGATGACCTTCGTCCACCCGAATCTGCGTGGCGAAGTAGGCTTGGTCAGTACGCCGGTCCACCAGACGGTCGGCAGACACATAGACGACAGATCCTTTCAAGGGTGGAACTCGTCGCTGCTTGTAGGCCAGAAGATGAACCTCGGCGGCTTGGCCCACGCGGACCACATCAATGTCTTCCGGGCGGAGGCGCGCATTGACAATCAAGCGATCATCCTGCGGGATGATATCCATGAGAGGAGCGCCGGGACTGATCACGCCGCCCGGCGTACGGACACGCAGGTCAGTAACGACACCGCTCTCGGGAGCCGTGACTTCAGTGCGGGAGAGTTGGTCCGCGGCCGCCTGGATTTTCTCCGCCAACTGCATCATCAGGTTTTGGGTTTTGTGCAGGGATTGCACGACCTCGTTCTGGTGATCGCTTTGTAGCTTCAGCAAATTGGCTTTTACTTCTGCAATGACCTGATAGGCCCGCGAAATGCGAGCCGCTGTTTCACCTCTTCGACCGTCTATTTCAACCATCTCGCGCTGTAGCGCGAGCAGGCGGGGTCGTGGTGTAAGACCCTTATTTACCAATGCCTGAACTGTATCGATTTCCCGTCGAATGATTTGCGACCGCTTCCCGGCAGCGGCCTCCTGGGCCTTCAAGCCAATGATCTCCTTCTCGACCTGGATGCTACGCTCTATCAGAACTGCATTCTGGGAACGCATGACCTGCCTCCGGCTTTCGAATATCGCTTGCTGGCCAGCCAAGATGGCGCGAACGGCGGGATCGCTTTGACTGGCGGTGTGAAGCTCGTCCGGAAGGTCAATGTTCTCGAGTCCTCCTCGCTCGGCCAGCAAGCGAGCCTCCCGCGCCTGAGCATCCCAGAGCTGACTGCGCAGTACCTGCAACTGGGTTCTGGCGCGAGTGTCCTCGAGGCGAAGCAGGGCCTGCCCGGCATGAACCCTGTCGCCGTCGCGAACCAGGATTGTACGCACGATTCCACCCTCCAGATGCTGGACAGTTTTTCGGCTTGTCTCCGCCTCGACAATACCGGCCGCAATCGCAGCACTCCTCAGGGGTGCGACTATCGCCCAGGCACCCAAGCCAACCATGAAGATTGCAATCAGGCTGTTGCCTGCAAGAGCGACGTGGCGCAAGCGCGGGAAAGGCGTCGAGGGCACACTCGGCAAGGCGCCTTCACACTGCTGCGCTAGCGCGCGCGAGGAGATCACAGCCATTGCATCAATCCTCCGGGAGACAGGGGGGCGCCAGAAACTTGCAGTGGCGCAACCCGCGGCAGCTTCTGCGCGACATCCGTGGTCGGTTCGCTCTTCGCCGGCGCCAATCCTACAGCGCCTGAAGCGGCGGCGGTTTCGCTCGGACCTGGTTCAGCTCTCATCTTCCGGAAATATTTCTGGTAGATCTCATCACTCGTGCCAAACGCACTGACGGTGCCGCCACGCATGACCGCAATTTTGTCGGTAACGTTGAGAATTCCGAACCTATGTGTGATGATAATGACCGATGTACCGGCAGCCTTCATTTGCTCGACAGCATGGTAAAGCGCCTGCTCTCCAGTGTCATCGAGATTGGCATTCGGCTCGTCGAGGACGACCAGCTGGGGGGATCCGAAGAATGCCCTGGCGAGGCCAAGGCTCTGGCGCTGGCCGCCTGACAACCTGAAGCCACCCTCGCCAATTTGCGTGTCATAGCCGCGAGGCAATTGCATGATCGTGTCGTGTAGCCCCACGAGTTTCGCTGCTCGAATGACCTCCTCCGGCTCTGCATCACGCAGGCGAGCAATATTGTCCTTGATAGTTCCTTCGAACAGCTCGATCTCCTGCGGCAAATACCCGAGATACTTTGCTCCGCCCCCATGCAGCCACAGCGCTATGTCGGCTCCGTCTAAACGTACGCGACCCATCGTGGGTGTCGAGATTCCCATGATCATGCGCGCCAGCGTCGACTTGCCGGCACCGGAGGGTCCGATGATGCCGATGCATTCCCCGGGGGAGAGTCGGATCGATACGGCCTGGAGCACCAGATTGGTCGAGCCGGGTGGGACGAATGTCAGGTTATCAACCGTGAGGGAGCCTGCAGGCCGCGAGAGCGGAAATGCATGGCCGCCCTCGTTTGCGTCGACAGACGACAGCACTTCACTCAGGCGCCGGTAAGCGAGACGTGCCGAGCCGAAGGCCTTCCAGCTGCCGACAACGCCGTCGATCGGTGCAAGGCCGCGTCCAAGGAGAAGCGAAGATACGAAGATAATGCCTGCATTGAGATGATCCTGCAGGACAAGCCAGGCTGCTGCTCCCATTATCGAGACTTGAACAAGGGCGCGCGTGCACTTCGAAATTGCCTGGAGCACTTCGCTGCGCCGCGCTGCCGAGCCTTGGGCTTCGCTGGCTGTTCCTACGTCTTTATAGACGAGCCGAGCGGCTCCATCGAGCATTCCCATGGCGCGGATCGCCTGAACATTGCGCAAGGCGCCACCGAGACGCTGGTATGTCGCCATATCGGCGGCCTGAGCGCGACTCAGCGGCGCACGGGTAAGGAGCTCGCTCGCGAGTGCGCAGGCGAGCATGATCAGTGCACCGAAGCCGCCAATGATCCCTAACAGGGGATGCACGAGAAACAGGACCGCAAAGAAGATGAGCGCCCAGGGCAAGTCGAATAGAACGATGCTCGCAGGCGAAGCAATGAACTGACGCAACGTGCTAAGATCTCGGCAGGCCTCCGCTGCAATGCCCGCATCTTTCTGTCGGGCATATTCAAACGCCGCGCTGAAGACGCTCGGACGCAACCGATCTTCGAGCCAAACCCCGATCCGAGACAGTGCTGCCCGTCGCAGGGTGTCGAGGAGGCCATCAACCATTACCGCCGCAGCGGTAATCAGCGTCAGCATCAATAAGGTGTCGAGGCTGCGACTCGACAGAACGCGATCATAGATCTGCAGGAGATACAGCGAGGGCGCTAATAGCAGGATATTGTATCCTGAGCTATAGATGAACACCAACGCCAGAGATCCACGGCACGCCTTCAGGGCCCGTTGAAGATCTGTGAGCTTTGCGTTTGACGGCATTGCTGGCCTATTGCTTTGAGGAAACCGCATCCAACCGATAGGCAGGATCATCTCGCGGCAGATCCAGACATCTGAAGCTGGAAAACAGGGGCCGAATCCGGCAGCTCCGGCCCCTGCCTGCTGTACCCGAGGTGAGGAGGTCTACTTCTTAGAGGAGATCAGCAAAGAGGTCTGCGTCGGCCAGGGCGTCGATATCCGAAGCCACATTCGCCTGCGTGATCGGTGAGAGATTCACCCCGGCAGAGGTGGCCGTTGCAGGGTTGAGAGCATTCGCTGCGATCAACCCTCCAAAGACCCCATTGCCGCCCGAGTCGGCTCCCGATACAGCTGTCGCATCATGATCGCTGTAGTTATAGTTAGTTTGATCGAAATCAGACCAATTGAGGTTCGCCATAGTCGTTTCCTTTTCCATTGTAGGTCACAGCCCTTGCTCTTGCAGGCTGCGCTCGGGGAGTCGGCGTCAGTCGCAGTTCAGAGAATATCAGCGCCGATGTCTCCATCGACGATCGAGTCGAGATCCAAGCCGAGGTTGATTTGAGTAACAGGGGATACATTCACTGCTGCAGCCGTGGCGGTAGCCAGATTGCCGGCATTGATGGCAATCAGTCCGGCGACGAAGTTTCCGCCAGAGTCCGCTGCCGATCCGGCTGTTGCGTCGTGATCGCTGATATTCCAGTTGCCCTGCTCCAGGAGCGAGAATATGCCATTCGACATGGAGTGTCCTTTCAATCCCGCGGTGGCATAGAGCCACTGAGGGTTAGTTGCTTCGGTTGAGCAGCGACTTCAGAGGAGATCCGCAAAGATGTCGGCATCGAGAATGGCATCGATGTCCGAGCCGACATTCGCCTGGGTCACAGGAGAGAGATTCACTCCGGCCGCTGTTGACGTGGCGGGATTGAGAGCATTGAGAGCGAGCAGACCACCAACAACGCCGTTGTCGCCGGAGTCGGCCGCCGAGGCTGCTGTAGAATCATGGTCGCTAACGTTGTAGTTGCCCTGCAGGATATCGGTGAAGTTGGTGTTCATGACGCTTGCTTCCTGTTGAGCAGTCCGCTGGTATCGAGTGTCGAGACCAGCCCTGCAGCGAGAAGCTTCTCAGCGAGGAGACTGGAATGCTAGCTGACCTCATGAGTGGCATCCGTTTGTCCAGGAGTGTCAGCCGGAGACACCCGATATGGTGCCCGCAGTGCCTGCGCCGTGGGTCGTGGCGAGTTCTTCAATAAACGTTGCTGTGGACATGGGCCGTTGTGCCTGCGTCACAATAGCTTTTGCGCTGCTTGCATCTATCCGTTGTGACACCTCCTGAGCAGTGTATTGTTTGCCTACTGTGAGGACATTCTATCCGCCGAGATATCTTGGGCGTGGAGTCGGGCTAGCCCGCTATGACGATGTTCACGTACGGCAAAATGCACTCAGATAGTTTGGCGAGCAGTGCGACTTTTCTCCCCGGCCGATCAGCATGAACTCCTAAAGAGCAGGCGATGCCCAGGTACTATTTCAATCTCGTTAGGAGCGGAGAAATTCTTCCGGACTCGGAGGGCGTCGATGCGCCTGATGATGCGGCTGCGCGCCGGGCTGCAGGGGACGTAATCGAGGAGTTCCGAACGCTTCTGTCCAGCCAGGAGCGCGAGTGGGAGGGATGGCAGCTGGAGATTGTCGATGAGACAGGACGTGTCGTGGCCATTATCCCCCTGCCAAAGGATTGTTCATGACTTGATGTGAATGGAGGCCGCATAAACAGATAGTATTCTTGCCACTAGGCCACAACGGCTATGTGACCTTGATCTCAAGAAATAATACATATTCGAATGGTGCTGGCTCTAAGCTTGGGCATTGCAGTAATGAAAGGTGGTGACTAATATGATTCACATGGGCAAAATGGTCTTATATACTGATTAACACAGGGTATTTTCTGCTGTTATTCCTGTATTAATTGATCTCTCTATGCTGCAGCGTGTCAGTCTCTGGCGTAGCGCTTCGAGTGTGAAGATCTGGTTCTGTAATCAGTACGCTTGAGCGAAGTCGACCATCCGAGCGAATGGCTGTTGATACGTAAGCTGATTGGGAGAAGCTTATGTCGTATGTGCAGGAAGAGAGAAGCCCGTCGGTGCAGGAGCGCCACCCCGCAATCCTCATAGTCGACCCTCAGGTGCTTGTGCGCTCCTTGCTGAGAGAGGCTCTGGTTAAGAGGCTGGAGAAGCTCGATGTGGTCGGTCTGACGAGCATCAGTGAGGCCCGTGACATTCTGAAAAGCGATGTCAGGCTTGTCGTTTTGAGCATAGGGCCGAAATGTTCGAGTGAGCCAGAGGTTGCGCATGAGACCGCGCTTATAAAGGATGCCTTTCCAGACGCAGCGATCATGCTCCTGTATGAGCAGGAAGGCGGCGCAATCGCCTCAATTGCCTTTGCGAACGGGATCAAGGGGGTCCTTTCGACTGCGACATCATTAGAGGTTACCGTAGCTGCCATTCAGTTGGTACTTGCAGGCGGATTCTATTATCCGGAGCCTGTTTTCGTACGTTCGAGTGTAGCATCCCATAGCGCCAGCCCAAACGGAACTGGTGCAGTTCTCGGCTCGGTGTGTCCAGAGGCACAAAATTATATCAAATTGGCCGATCTCGGACTGACAGCGCGCGAGCAGCAGGTGCTCTTGGCAATTTGCCGCGGCCGCGCAAACAAGATCATCGCTCGTGATCTGAGCATCTCTGAGAACACGGCGAAGATGCATGTGCGAAGAATTCTGACCAAGTTGGGAGTAAGAAACCGAACTGAAGCCGCTCTATTATTCCACACGGCGTCGAGGTCACTGGCGTCCTAGTACTACAGGCTTTGCGTCGGCGCCGGGTGCACTTGCGCCCATGGCATTCTCGCGCATGCCGCTGATGCCGCCGGCCACACCGACCAGTGCTCCACTGCCTCAACCGAAGGCAGTCGCTCCCAAAGGCGCCAGAGCAGACGCCGCACCTCCGGCACGGTGAACCGCAACAGCCCGCGGCGATTGACGGGAATTGCTCCCGAAGGGCAGGGGATTTCGTGGTCCGACCCGTTACAGACCTTCCCTTCGTGACCGGGCCCTGGCAGCCCGGTGGCGGTCACCGGGCCAGAAGGAGTACCTGCGCCAGGGCTGTGCGGTGCCGGGTACCGGCGCATGAGGGGATCGACCGCGCCTCGGCATGCGGTCCATCAAGCCCCATCAGGCCCGTGCAAGCACCATGCAGTCAAGCACGGCGCCATAATGACAGCCGGCTGCGACGAGGACAAAGGTGTGCCAGATCGCGTTCTGAAAGCGCAGGCTCTCCCAAAGGTGGAACACCACGCCGGCCGTGTAGAGAATGCCGCCGACGGCAAGAAGCCGAAGGGTGCTGGCGGGAAGGGTGCCGAATACGGATTCGTAGGCCATGACGCCGCTCCAGCTCAGGAGCAGGTAGAGCAGGATTGACAGGCGGTCGAAACGGCCCGGGAAGCGGAGTTTGAGGGCAATCCCTACCGCAGAAGTGAGCCAGACACCGACGAGCAGCACCAGAGACTCTGCGCTGGCCTTCATTTGCGTCATGAACGGTGTGTAGGTGCCGGCAATCAGCAGGTAGATGGCCGAATGGTCGTACCGCCGCAGCATCCATTTGATGGGCGAAACGGGCCAAAGGTTATAGAGCGCCGAGACGGTGAGCACCGTCAGAAGACCGGCGCCATAGACCAGAAGGGATGTGAACTCCCACGCTCCGACGGCGGGAGCAGCCATTACGAGCAGGGCCACTATGGAGACAACGCCGATTGTCACGCCGACGGCATGGACGATGCCATCGGCGATGATCTCCTTCATGTCATAGTCCCATTTCAAAGTTGTCACCTCTGGGAAGGTTGTGCCAAGGACACCGGCAGGCCACGCGGCGTGAATTCGGCGGTCCTGGCTGTGGGGGCGATCAGACCAAAGTATTTTAGCATCGGCGGGCTCGGGAGCTAGGACCTGCGACAGCCTTGCTGCTCCACACTCTTTCGAGCGACCCGCGTCAACGGAGGGTACGGTTCCCGAAGAGCGCGGAGATGCAGCCATTGATAGGCCGACAACCTGCTTGCGCGCCTCGGTGCGCCGTTTCGCCCTGGAGCCCGGGCTTACCGGTTATTAGTGTCATTCTTCTGACAGGCGTTCGGCATGGCGCCTTCAGCGCGATGAGGGGTGATCACGCTGCTGCCTCAGCTTGTCGACCGCCTCCCGGATAGGTGCGAATGGGCCATAGCGGTGCTGCTCCTGACTGTAACCGTCAGCATAAGGGCCGTAAGGCGTGTCGACCGGCTTCAAGAGCAGGTCGGGGAAGTCCTTTTCAGCGCCAGGCATCAAAGGCCGCGGCTGGGCGAGCATATAGGCCGCCACGTCCCACGCATCTGACACGGACAATCGCGGATTCAGATAGTCCGTCCCGTGAGGCATGTTGAAATGGATGAAGTTCGCCGCAACGCTCAGGCGTGCCATGCCCGCGCCGGTATTGAAGCTGTCGGGCCCCCATAATGGAGGAACCATGTAGCCGAGGTCGGTCGTCGGGAGACTGCGGCGGATTCCGCTGCCGTCCGTGCCGTGACAGATCGTGCACGCTTGAGCATAGACTGCCTTGCCTCGGTCTGGATCGGCCGCACGTGAGAGTTCCGGCATCGATCCGGCGCCGTAGCCTGGCAGTGTCTCGCCTGGCGGAAGTCCCGACGAGAGAAAATCGATATAGGCGACGATGGCCCGCATCTCGAGTGCATCATCCGGAAGGGCGCGCCCATTCATGCTCCGCGTCATGCACGCGTTCACTCTATCTTCGACGCTGATCTCTCGGTCCTGACGACTGCTATATTGCGGGAACTGGTTTGCCAGGCCGAAGATCGGCAATCCAAACTTCTTGGTTCCGCCCCAGAGATGGCAATTGCTGCAGCTGAGATTGTTGCCGGCATACCGCTTGTCTGGGGCTGCAACCTCGGGCCCAATATGCGCGTATGTGGCAGTGATCAGGCTGCGACCGCGGCGTACCAGCCGGCCCCGGTCGTCATCCGGCAGGGCGTCCACGTTCGGCGGCACCCAGCTGCCCGCTCGCAATTCCTGAGAATAGGGAAATGAAACCGTCAGACCCGATCCGGCGGCTATCACGCAAAGAGACATGAGAACCGATATGTACGTAGAGGAGAGGCGCCTGTGACGATGCCGCTTCGATCCTCTCATGGTCGCTTCTCCGCCTCATCACTTCGCTCGAGGGCGATCCTGTCCTCCGGGGAGCACCGCTCGGCCCCCGAGATGAACTCTCGATTCCTCCGAAGGATGTCGTCCGCCGACAGATGCGATCTTACACCCGGAGACGGGCCTGAGACAATGTACCCAAGAACTCCCGCTGGGCGGGCTCGCGAGCTGATACAGGTCTTACAGCCACCCTTTACGCTTGAAGTAGGCGAACGGGATGATGGCCGAGACCACCATGAGCGCCAGGGAGGCTGGATAGCCGCCTACCCAATCCAGCTCCGGCATGTGCTCGAAGTTCATGCCGTAGTTCGAGGCCACCAGGGTCGGCGGCATCAGGCAGACCGCGGCCACCGAGAAGATCTTGATGATCTGGTTCTGTTCCAGGTTGATCAGACCAAGCGAGGCATCGAGCAGGAAGTTGATGTTACTGGCAATGAAAGTAGCGTGGTCTGTGAGCGAAGCCACGTCGCGGGCCAGGCTCTTGACGTGCTCGCGAGCATCCGTGCTGGCCCGAACCTGTTGGGCCAGAGCCAAGAACCCGATCATCCGGCCCAGGCTGACAAGGCTCTCTCGCGCCTTCACCGTCACGTTGTGATCCACCGCAATCGCATCCATCACCTCCTCCAGTCCCTTGCTTGAAGCGGCCTTGTGCTTGGCCCGGCGCTTGCGTTCGAGGATTTGCTTCGAGACCTGATCGACGCTCGTCCCGACCCGTTCGAGCACCTCAGCGGTGCGGTCCACGATGGCCTCCAGCAGGGTGACCAGGGTCATGACCCCGCTGTTGCACAGATCAGGTTGGGTCTTGATGTAGGCCGCCACCGTCCGGAAGGAGCGCGGTTCGGCATAGCGGATCGTCACCAAGCGCCCGTTGCTCAGGACGAAGGTGATCGGGGTGACCTCGGCCGCTCCGACCTCGACACCCCAGAGCACGCCCGCCGTCATGTAGGTCGCGCCGTTCTCGACATAGAGGCGGGACGAGGGCTCAATGTCCTTCATCTCGTCGGCCGTGGGCAGGTCGAGCTTGAGCAGTCTCTCGACCGCACGCTCCTCGGCATGGGAGGGGCGGTCGAGATCGACCCATACGGCGCTCTCGGGCAGACTGGTCAGGGTTTCCGTCGTGAGCGCGTCATAGCTGTTGCTGGAGCAGTCATAGACCCGAATCATGACGGGCTCCGCTCGCCCATGCTCGCCAGGGGAGAAACGGCTTGGCCGCCTTGCTCCGCCTGTGCCCGGGCGGGTTCGGCGAGCAGCGCAAACACGATGTGCGCGCCGATGAGCGGGGCAAACACGAGGAAAAGGATCAGGCAGAGCGCATATGTCAGGGAGTGGTCCTGAGCATTGCGCGTGGCCTCAGCAGGTGCGCGGCGAGCCGCGCGAAGACGAAGGGTGTTGAGGGTCATAGGCTCACCTCTTGTTTCGACCAGCCGTCACGAGGCCGGTCGGGTGAGCCGATCAAGCGATCAGGCGTCCGCGTGGGCCGGTGACGGCGTGGTCAATCGACTGTGACTGTCGCTTGGCATTGAGTTCTGGGTTCCTGTGAGATCGCGGGCCGCCGGAGCAGCGCGCGAATGACAAGCCAGATGCGCCTGCACAGGTTCCCCGTCAAGCCAAAAGTCGTCAGGTCTTCGCCACGGGATTGAGATCAGGCTCCTCCTGCTGTGCCTCGACCTCCGACTTGGGTGGTGTGAGGGAGAGGAATTCACCCAGAGTGCTCCAGGAGGGGAGGTGATCGCAGCACCGCTTGACGACCACGAGGAGCGGCACTGCGATCAGCACTCCTACGAGCCCCCACACCCAGCCCCAGAACGCCACACCAATGAAGATGGCGACGGTGTTGAGCTCAAGCCGGCGCCCGAGAACCAGGGGCGTTACGATATTTCCCTCGAGTGCCGTCAGGCCGAAATAGACCAGCGGCGCCAGGATCGCATAGCTGAGCGAGTCGAAGGAAATCAGCGCGACGACAGCGACCAGACCGACGCCCGTGATCGCTCCGATGAAGGGCAGGAAGTTGAGAAAGGTGGCCCCAAGCCCCCAGAGGTAGGGCGTCGGCAGGCCGATCGCCCACATCGCCAGTCCGATAGCAACACCAAGCCCCGCATTGATCAGCGTGATGGTGAGCAGATAGTGCGAGATTGAGGCTTCGATGTCGTGCACGATGCTCACGGCGGTCTTCTTGTCGTGGAAGGTCGGGAGCACGCGCACGATCTTCTCGTAGATCATATCGCCCGAACCGAGCAGGAAGAGAACGAGGACCAGGGCAATGCCGATCGTCGTCAATGCGCTCCACAGGATGGATGTTGCCGAGGACAAGAATCCTGTCTCCTTGATCACAACCTCCTGAACCTGTGGATCGGCTGTCGCATTGGTAAGATCCTCCACCGTCTGAGTCGCCTCGGTGACCGCCTCAACCGAGTCGCGCAGCCTGCTGAGCTTGTCCTCGACCTGCCTCCCGATCGTGGGCGCCCGCTGGACCCACTCCGTCACGGGAGCGCTCAGCAGGTACATGCCTGACCCAACGGTGAGCGCGAGGAGCAGCACCAGGGCGATGGCTGACAGGCCAGTAGGAATGCCGCACCTTTCGAGCCACCGCACAATCGGGATGAGCGTCAGCGCGATGAGCAGGCCGATGATGATCGGCAGGATCAACGGTTTGGCGAGATAGAGGGCGGCCGTGCCGAGCACGATGGCGCAGACATGGATCGAAACCACAACCGCGCCTGTGAGCCTTGTGCCGGTGACATGCTCATCTTCGGCGACATCAGGCCTTGCGGCTGGCTGGGGATCCGGGGCGGCTGTCCTAGACTTCATGAACTTCAGACGCCTACGGTCCGACTCCGTTCCGCCGGCGCATTGGCAGCAAGCCTCGTGTTGCAGCCGTCGAAGGCAGTAGCCACAGGGCGGAAGATGCTTGTTTCAGTTTAGGGCGAAAGTGCCGGAGCGGAGGCTTGCTCGCACTTGATGGCGTCGCCGGAGCGCTCGGGGCGGGTGCAGGTGGAGCGAGCGCGGTGGCCTCTGTCAGCAGGCTCCTCGATTATGGATTTGCGGAACTGTGTCCGCGACCGTACCGAAGGAGCCGGCGCTCGGCAACATTCTCCCGGTACCCCCGTTGCACCGAAGGTTGTCAGCTTTGCGGTAAGCCGCTTGGCCGATCAGCGTGGAAACTCCCGGTCTGACCGGGACTACTCATTGAGGAACGCAGAAGGATGCTTGAGCTTCTTATCTTTCTAATCGTGGTCGCCCTGATCGCTGGCGCGCTTGGATTCACCGGTGTCGCACGCGGCGCGGCAGGGCTCGCGAAGATCATTTTCTTTATCCTGATCGTGATCGTGGCGGTCCTGCTGCTACTCGGCTTTCTTGGCGTCGCGGCCATATTCTAGGGCCGCGGCCGGATGGACAGGATCTTCCTGCAGGAGGTGCGGGCCTGGTCTGTTCGTGCTGTGGCTGCCAGAGGATCGCCTCGCTGGGACGGACCTGAGACCGGCTGTGCAATCCCTGTCGGGATCGCCGGCCATCTCGGCGGGTCCGGGATGATAGGCCGACTGCTTCCGGCTAAGATCTGAGTGCAGGCACGCGAGCGCTGATCGTGCAGACCAGTCCCGTCGGCTCGAAATCGAGCCGAACCTCTCCGCCAAGCTCAGCAGCTAGACTGCGCGTGATCAGCCGGGAGCCGAAGCCCTTCCGGGTTGGCGACGTCACGGGCGGGCCGCCCTGCTCCTGCCAGGACAGGGCGAGGCACGACATCTCGCCGAATGTGATTGCCCAGTGTATCATCACTCGTCCTGAAGGAAGAGACAGTGCCCCGTAATTTGCCGCATTGGTTCCCAGTTCGTGCAAGGCCATTGCCAATGCCAGGGCCATCTTGGCGTCCAAGTGAATCTGCGGCCCCTCCACATCGAACCGGCTGCCGTCGCCGCGCCGGAACGGGGCCACTGCCTGTTCCACGATCTGCGATAGTTCGGCCTTTTCCCAGTTCTCGCTCGTAAGGAGGTTATGGGCGCTTGCAAGCGCCAGAAGCCGTGCCTCAAGAGCCTGCCCGCCATCCCGACTGGGCCTGTAGGACTGGCGAGCGATGGCCTGCACGATCGCGAGGGTGTTCTTTACGCGGTGATTTAGCTCGTGGATGAGGAGCCGCTGGTGCTCCTCCCAGCGTTTGCGCTCGTGGATATCCACGCTGACGCCGAACCATTTCTCAACGGTTCCATTCTCACTGCGGTGCGGCAAGGCCTCGAAGGCGTGCCAGCGGTACTCGCCGTCCCGGCGGCGATAACGCACCTCTCCGACATACCGCTCGCCCGTTTCTTGGCAACGTAGCCAATAGGGCATGATCCGCTCGGCATCCTCCGGGTGCATGGCCTTGGCCCAGCCCAATCCAGAGGCTTCGCCGAAGCTCTGTCCCGTGTACTCGTACCAGCGCTCGTTCACGAAGATGTTCTCACCGCTCTCTGAGCAGACCCAGACCAGTGCAGGCGTGATATCGGCGATGCCGCGAAACTCTGCTTCACTGTCCCGCAAGGCGAGTTCGGTGAGTTTCTGATCGGTGACATCGTGCCCCTCGACGAAGATGCCGGTGATTTCACCATCGCTGTCTCGAATCGGCTGGTAGACGAAATCGACGTAGCGTGCTTCAAGCGCAATGTCGGAGCGCCGCTGGAGCATGACTTGCATCTGACGCCCGATGAACGGTTTCCCCGACGCGTAGACCTCGTCCAGAAGCTCATAGAAGCCCTGGCCCGCCAGCTCGGGGAGGGCTTCGCGGATGGTCCTGCCGAGCACCTCCCGGTCACCGATGTGAGCAAGATAAGGAGGGATTCGCGAACTCGAAAATGTGCTCGGGGCCGCCGAGCATCGCCATCAGGCCCGGCGCTTGCTCGAAGAGAGCCTGGAGGCGATCCTTCTCCGCCTGGAGCGCCCTGCGGTTCTTGACCTGCTCGGTAATTTCGTTGCAGGCGCAGAACATGCCCGCAACCGCTCCGGTCTCGTCGCGCACGGGGGTGTAGGAGAAGGAAAAGTGGGTCTCCTCCGGATAACCGTGGCGGTGCATGACGAAGCAGATGTCGTCCATGTGCGTGGCCACGCCAGCATAGGCGCGGTCCATGATCGGGCCGACCTGGTCAAGAATATCGAACCAGACCTCGTCGAAGCGCGTCCCCAGCGCCTGCGGATGCCGCCGCCCAAGCATCGGAGCATAGTCGTCGTTGTAAAGCATGAGGCGCTCCGGTCCCCAGGCGATGAACATCGGCTGATGCGAGCCAAGCATCACACCGACGAGAGTTCGCAGGGACTGGGGCCATTCGGTCAGGCCGCCTAGTTGTGAGTTCTGATCAGGTTGTTCCGGCGAGAGCCTG
>NZ_JAJATX010000083.1 GCF_020866965.1 Microvirga roseola | reverse complement strand
GACTCTGAATCACACCTCAGCCCAAATTAATAGGTCCTGAGCCTAAGCAATGCTTGAAGAGCGAAGCAATAGGCCGCCTTGAGTGCTCCGCCCGTTGACTTATTCGAGATTTCACTAACCTCGGAACGACTGATTCTGGCACTCCCCGGACCAAAGAGGTTAGTCCGCTTCGCCGGGAAAGGCCGACTTTCATTGAGAGGTCGGAAGGTGAAGGATTGACCCATTTCGGACCTACCAAAGCATTAACCTGTGCCAGGGGAGTGACAAACCATGTCCACCTTCCCCTGGTCTCCGCATCCTTCACAGTGAATGCCTGTCAGTAAGTCCAGTATTCGTGAGGATGCCTGTCCGATATATGTCGCCACGCCTTGCCAGTGCCCGCCAGGGACGGGCCTTCGTCAGCGCAATCTCATAACGCTGATCTTGGCGGTCGAGGACCGAATAGACAACGGCAGCCTCGCCCGTGGCCGGAGCCTGTGAGCTGACGTACCCATCCGGGCCTATCACCGCGCTGGGCAAGCCCTTGCTGCATTGGGCAGGTGTCGCCAATCCAATCCAGTAGCAGTTCGTGGCCGCATGAGCCTGTGCCTGGATTCCATACATCGGGTCTTTGCTGTACGCCGAGAACAGCAGGCAATCGACACCGAGCCCTTCGTACTCAGCAAAGAGCTCCGGGAACTGGACCTCGATGCAAAGCACCAAGCCGAACAGGAAGCTGTCGACCTCGAACACAAGGGGCGCGGATCCAGGGGTGTACTAATCCGTCACCTCGCTGTGCGAGCAGAACCGCTTGTTATATCGGCCGACGAGCCTGCCCCTGTCCGAGATGACATGGACGCTGTTGTGAGGGCGGTTCGGCGGAGGGAGCTGATGGTTGCAGCCCAGTGCGACCCAGATGCCAAGGCGCTGCGCTTGGGCCGCCACCTGCTCCAGTTCCTGGCTCAGCGTCTTCCAGTCGACATCATTCCAATCCCGGATCTGCGCCTTGCTATAGCCTGAAAGAGCGCCCTCAGTGAACTACACCAAGCGTGCCCCTTCCGTCGCAGCCTGGGCCATGAGATCTCGGATGTGGCTGCCATTGGCGCGGACATCAGGTGTGATCAGGCTCTGGGCCACGGCGATCTTGATCGAATCTATGCTCATGACAGGATGATCGCGCGGCGGTCTGAGTCTGCGCAATCAGCAGGACGCGCAATCCACCGGAACGTAGAGCGTCGAAGCGGCCGCTCCTGACACGCCTGAGACCTAGATCCGAAGGCAGCAATCCCAATTGAACCGAACGACCAGTTCCCCGGGGCAGGGGCGCTGACCTCGTTATCGCTCCTGTAGGCTCAAGTCTGCAGTCCTCACTTTCAGCACTCACCCCCGAGGGCCGCCTCGTGTTCGTTGGTAATGCCGGCGGCACACTCCAAGTCGAAACGTGGCAACCGATGCAGAACAATCAGATCCTGCTCGGCGTGTTCATGGGTCCGCTTTGCGAGAGGTCGGCCGTGCACAGCGCGGTCAATGAACTTCTCAAAAGCGCTGCCGAAAAGCGCTTTCAAGTCGTCATAGATCGGGTGTTCCCGCTGAGCGGTGCGTCGAAGGCTCATGAATATGCAGAGACAGGGAAGCCTCTCGGCCGGGTCGTGATGATGCCGTCAACTTGAGGAAGAAATCATTTGCGTCGGCCTCGGCACTCCGAACCCAGCGTAGAGCTATCGGCGCGTTACCCTCCGGAGGTCACACCATGATCGAAGCACTCGATCAGCATTTCGGTCAGGACACGCACCTTACGGACGGGATACTGAGCGGGGGGGCGAACAACATAGATCCCTGCCGGAGGTGGTGGATAGCGCTTCATAACGGGTAGAAGCGCGCCGGAAGCAACGTACTCATCCGTGATACCATCGGGGAGGTATGCGATCCCAAGGCCCGCTACGGCGGCTGCTACGAGAGCGACAGCGTTGTCAGCCTTGAAGCGCCCTCGCGGATTGACCGTGATGATTTTCTCGCCATCCATAAACTGCCACGCTTCGGTTCCCTGCATGAGTGCCTGGTGGGCAGCAAGATCCTCGGGCTTTTCGGGAGAACCATGTGTCTCGACATAGTCAGGACTCGCAACGAGCTTCCCGTAGATCGGCCCGACGCGTCTGGCGATCAGATTTGAGTCCTGAAGATAACCCACCCGGATGGCGCAATCATACCCCTCAGCGACAAGATCGACAACTTGATCGCTGTAGCAGGTCTGGATTTGCAGGAGCGGGTGGCGTCGCGCCATTTCCGCCAGCACGGGAGCGAAGTGGGTCGGTCCGAATGACAGCGGCGCAGCAACGCGCAGGCGCCCGCGAAGCTCACCGGCGGGCAGGATCGTCTCTTTTGCCACATCGATTTCCGCACAGACTCTGGCTGCATAATCCCGGAACGTGCTTCCCGCTTCAGTGAGGGACGCCCCTCGGGTCGTCCTTGCGAGAAGCTGGACACCCAGTTCCTCTTCCAACCGGACGAGCCGCCGGCTCACCATCGACTTTGAGACGCCAAGCCGCACCGCGGCAGCCGAAACACCTCCGGCGTCAGCAACCTCGACGAAAGTATGCAGCTCTTCGATGTCCAAGTTGGTGTTCCCCGATTCGCGACACAGCTCACCAAAAATGAGCACTACCGCATCATGGAGCGGAATGCGAGTGTTCGCGCCACCGGCAGCGCCGCTGTCAGCGCGAGCCGTTCAGTTCGTTCACCACACAAGTGACAGTAGAGGATTGCTCGATGAACTTTCGCAACGGCCTCGCATCGCTCCTTCGCCCGGAAGATTCGGTACTGGTTTTAATCGACCACCAGCCTTACCAGCTTGCGAACCTGAACAGCCACGAGCCGCAGATGGTGATCAACAACACTGTGGGTTTGGCTAAGGCAGCTAAGGCTTTCGGCGTGCCCACGATCCTGACCACCGTGATCGCCGAGCGGGGTGGTAACCTGTTCCCCCACATCGCAGACGTATTCCCAGGCCAGGAGATAATCGACCGGACGTTCATCAACACGTGGGAAGATAAGACGACAGTGGATGCGGTTAAGGCGACCGGCCGCAAACAGCTGATCATCGCCGGACTCTGGACTGAAGTCTGCGTCGCCATGCCGACGATCCAAGCCCTTGGCGAAGGCTGGGATGTAACGGTTGTAACTGACGCATCGGGCGGCACATCGGTCGAAGCGCATGAGGTCGCCATCCACCGCATGATCGCGGCCGGCGCGAACATGATGACGTGGCTGGCGGTTGCGTCTGAATGGCAGCGCGATTGGGCACGAATGGACACTGCGGCAAAGATAACGGACGTAGTCGTGCAGCATGCCGGCGGCAGCGGCATTGCGTTCCTGTGGGAACAGCAGTTGCTCAACACGCCCGTTCCTAAGAGCGCATGATGATCTAATCCAGGTGATGAGTGCCAAGCAGGAGCTTTGCGAAAAATCTGCCCAAGTGGCGCTCATCAACCCTTCCCAAGGGCATCATGGTGGATCGTATCATCCACCAGCGCGTACGTTTCGCCACCACCGTACGACCAACGCAATAGAGGATCATGAGCATGAGCTGGAACCCAGCAATCGAACCGGGATGTCCCGATGATGTTGGCTTTGACGCAATTGAAACCCTCATCGTTCCCCGGGCCCGCGACCTTGGCGGCTTTGAGGTTCGGCGTGCTTTGCCAGCGCCGAAGCGGCAGATGGTTGGGCCGTTCATCTTCTTCGACCAGGCTGGGCCGGCCGAGCTGTTGACCGGCCACGGCATCGATGTTCGGCCTCATCCGCATATCGGCCTTGGCACGGTCACCTACCTTTACCGCGGCGACTTCCATCACCGCGACAGCACCGGAGCGGACCAAATCATTCGTCCGGGTGAGTTGAACTGGATGGTTGCCGGGCGCGGCGTGTCGCATTCGGAGCGCACCACCGCGGCTGCACGAACCGGCCCGAACAGCTTGTTTGGGATCCAGACCTGGCTGGCTCTGCCGGAAAGACACGAGGACATGGAACCCACGTTCGAGCACCATAGCAAAGACGTGCTGCCGATGATCGAAGACCACGGGGTTTCGGTTCGGCTCATCCTAGGCAACGCCTACGGCAAGGTCGCGCCGGCCAGGATGTTCTCGGAGACGTTCTACGCTGATGTGAAGCTCGAACCCGGACGCCGGCTGCCGATGCCGGACGATCACGAAGACCGGAGCATCTACATCGTCGAGGGCTCGATCTCGATCGCCGGTCAGGATTTCCATGCACCGCAGATGATAGTCTTCCGCCCCGGCGACAGGATCACGGTCGCGGCCGGTGACCAAGGCGCGCGGTTGATGATCCTAGGCGGCGCCACGCTCAGCGGAGCGCGTTACATCTGGTGGAACTTTGTCGCCTCGTCCCAGGAGCGCATCGAAGAGGCCAAGGCCGAATGGCGCGCCCAGAACTGGGGCAAGGGACGCTTCGATCTGCCGATCGATGACCGGGACGAGCACATTCCTCTGCCGGACTGACCGGCGCTTATGCCGGCTCCCGTACAGAGCAGATGTTGGATGGAGAAAAAGCGGAATGACTAACAAGTGGCCTCACCTCGACTATCTCAGCTGGCGCGAAACCTGTTCCGCCCTGCATCTCTACCTGCAGGTTGCCGGCAAATACCGGCTTGCTCATTCACCGTGGCTAAACCATTCGTGGAACGCGACCTTTTATGTCACGCCTAGTGGCCTGGCATCCTCGCCGATCCCCGACGGCCCGGGCATCGAGATCCTGTTCGACCTTTTGGAACATAAGGTCGTCGGCACCAGCGGCGAAGGCCGCAACGCTTCGATCCCGCTAGGGCCGACCACGGTCGCGGCGTTCCACGGCAGTTTCGTGCAGTTGGTTTCGGAACTCGGCGGCACGCCGACCTTCAACGGGCAACCGAACGAGGTACCCAACCCGGTACCCTTCGCCGAAGATCATCGCGACAGGCCCTATGACCGCGACGCTGTTCAACGCTTTCATCAGGCGTCTGTGGCGGTAGATAAGGTCTTCAATCGGTTCCGCACGTCCTTTCTTGGCAAATCCAGCCCAGTTCACCTCTTCTGGGGCAGTTTCGATCTGGCTGTCACCCGGTTTTCGGGACGCCGCGCGCCGCTCCACCCCGGCGGCATTCCCGCCTTGCCCGACGATGTGGCGCAGGAGGCCTATGACCGTGAGGTCTCATCAGCCGGATTCTGGCCGGGCGGCGGGGGTATCGACTATCCTGCCTTCTACGCCTACGCCTATCCAGCGCCGAACGGCTTCAGGAGCGCGGCAGTCAGACCCGATGCCGCGTTCTGGCACGACGGCCTATCGGAGTTCATCCTCCCCTACCAAGCGGTGCAGTCAGCTTCCGACCCGGACGAAGCCCTCATGGCATTCCTAGTCTCGACCTACGAGGCTGCGGCCGACCTCGGAGGATGGGACCGCGACCTGCTGGAATGTGCGCAAGGACGGCCGCGCCAAGTGCGCCCGCCCGATGCCGAATTGGCGAAGGATGCGCCTTCGATAATCGACGGGACGATCGAGCGGGAAGATAGCGCATCGAAGGGGCGCTACCGGATCGTCATCGACGGTGCTGAAGCCGAAATGACTTACAGCCGGGCTGGTAATGGCCTGATCATCATCGACCATACCGAAGTTCCCGCGGTCTTGCGTGGCCGCAAAGTCGGCGAACGACTGGTGCGACAGGCGATCGAGGATGCCCGGCGCGAAGGTGTCGCCATCATTCCACTCTGCCCATTTGCGAAGGCGCAGATTGGCCGACATCCGGAATGGCAGGACGTATTGCGTCGTTCATAGGTCTGACGGCGATGGAATCGGACCTGCTGAGCTTTGGCCTGGAGGCAATTGCCAAGCGGCATCAAGCGAGAGGCCACACTATGAGCCACCTGCACCTGACATCGTTGGAGGATGTCATGTCTGTCAAAGACAAGGTGTTTCCTGAGAAGCCTTATCCGAACTGGACCGCAGTAGGAGTGAACTGGCTTGCAGTCTTTGATTTCGAGATCAAGGCAATTGCGCGGATCCCAGCGGCAGCCTAAACCACCACCGGATTTTGATCACGCGTTTGATTCAAATACGTCCTTCAGTGGGCAAGTATCGTGACCTATCAAACTCCTGGCCCAAAACGGAGCGATTCCCATGACTGTTCGCAAGTTCTCAATCGCCGACGCATCGTTCGAGCGCTCGCCTGGCCAAGATGGGGAGGTGTTCGCGGGCAATGTGATCGACCAGCGCCACGGTGGGCCGATCACCATCGGCTACGGCCGCTATGGACCCCACCAGAGCATCGACGAAACCCTTGCCGTGCACGATGTCATGGTGGTGCTTGAGGGGAGCCTGTCGGTCACGTCGAGTGCCGGCTCGGTCACCGCCGGTCCGGGCGAGTTCGTCTATATGCCTCAGGGCGAGGCGGTCACCATCCGGTCGCACGAGGAGGGGGCAATCACTGCCTACGTCACATATCCGCACTGGCAGGAGGCACATGAGTGACCGGACCCGCGTCCCTGGTCAGCAAGCCTGGATGAACGTCACCTTTCGGGTATCTGTAAAGATCCTTTGTAGGTCGGCAAATGNCCGCACTGGCAGGAGGCACATGAGTGACCGGACCCGCGTCCCTGGTCAGCAAGCCTGGATGAACGTCACCTTTCGGGTATCTGTAAAGATCCTTTGTAGGTCGGCAAATGGCACTCCCCGGACCAAAGAGGTTAGTCCGCTTCGCCGGGGAAGGCCGACTTTCATTGAGAGGTCGGAAGGTGAAGGATTGACCCGCACCGGACATCTGCCCGACCGGCGCCTCATCCTGTCTCTGGACCGGACCCGCTCACAGGAGGAAACTCGTTGGTGGCGAGCGGGGAGGACCCAGTCTTGGAGACAGGGTTTGAGGATGGGCCGACTCATGGCGCGGGAAGCGAGGCCGGCGGATTGCACGGCTCGGTTCTATCGGTCCGCCTGCGTTCCAGGGCGTGGCGCATTTACCACAAGCAGTCTGTAAATTGCTGAGGCGCGGACGTGAGATAGCCGGCTCACAACGTGCGACTAGGAACCTACGCCTATAGAATGGAAAGGGAATTCACGACCTTTGGAATGGTTTCAATTAGTACCACGCAACGTCTGACATGTTTCCCTGCGGCTTAGGACGCGTTGACCTTGTGTCAGGGGCGTGTTGAGCATGCGCCCCGAAAACTGAGAAATTGGATCCAAGGGACTATGTCCCTTTGAAGGAACTGGCGTCTTACAGGACGCAGCTGGGGCAGCAATGGCGAGCGACACCATCGATTTTCAAACCGTGAACGAGACGGACCTCGGCACTACCCCGACGGATGGGACAGGTGGCTCCACGGACATCCCGGGCAGGACCATTGAGATTTACTCGGCGGACGAAAGCCTTCAGAAGAGGGACATCAGTTGGATATACAGCGACAAACACCTTGAGGGAGTGATCACGACGCCTCTCGACGGGATCGTCGGGGACCTTGAAGCCGGCGACCCGGTCATCGTTATCAGGAGTGCGGACGGATCCGAGTTCTCATTCCAGGGTATAGACTTGATCGACCACCAGGGAGTCCAGTCCAGGGTAACGATCGAGGGTTTCCTGAATGGTGATAGCCTGGGTTCGGTTACCCTTGAAATCGACACAAGCGTCTATAACGAGACGTTTAGCTACTCCAATGGACTCACGTCCTCGATCTTCCAGTACGTCGATGAGATTCGCATCACGAACCCTGACGAGATCGATGGCCTAGGCAAGGTCAATTATCTTGCCCTCGATGAAATCGTCATCGGCCCTCCAGTGCCGCCAGCAGATATGGTCGGCCCCTCCGTCATATCCGTTTCCGCCCCCACCAACGGCACCTACGCCGCAGGTCAGGCGCTCAACTTCACCGTCAACTTTGATGAGGCCGTGACGGTCGATACCTCTGGCGGTGCTCCGCGCATTGCGATCGACGTCGGAGGGGTCACCGTCTACGCAAACTACCAGTCAGGCTCCGGGACGGGTACACTGACGTTCCGGTACGTCGTGCAGACCGGGGACGTGGATTCGAACGGCATCGCTCTCGGCACCTCGTCCCTCCAACTCAACGGCAGCACGCTCAAGGATGCGGCAGGCAACGACGCGACGTTGACACTGAACGGCATCCCCGCCACAGCCGGGGTGTACGTCGATGCCATTGCCCCTGTCGCACCGTCGGTTCCCGACCTTGCGGCAGGCAGCGACACTGGAATTTCCAACACGGACAACCTAACCAACGACGCCACCCCGACCTTCTCGGGAACGGGGGAGCCGGGTACGACCGTCCATCTCTACGCCGACGGTCTCGAGGTCGGAAGCGCGACGGTGAACGGTTCCGGCAACTGGACCGTCACGGCCATGTCCCTGGGGGCGGGAACGTTCACGTACAGCGCCCGGGTCCAGGACGCGGCGGGCAACCTCAGCGATCCCTCTCCCGGCACGACCGTCACCATCGATACTTCGGGACCGACCGTCTCGGCCCCGGACCTGGCAACGGCATCCGACACCGGAGACTCGAACACCGACAACACCACGAACATCGCCAGGCCGACCTTCACGGGTACGGCACCGGCCGGTACGGTCGTGTACCTGTTCATCGATTATGTCGGCAACGGCAATCCCACGGATCCCTTTAACGACCTCTTGGGAACCTTCACGGTTGGGTCCGACGGCACATGGAGCATCACCCCGACCTCCGACCTCGATGAGGGAACCCGGGTGTACAAGGCTCGTGGTCTCGATGAGGCAGGCAACTTCGGGCCGGTGTCGGCCACTCTGTGGTTGACCGTCGACAGGACCCCTCCTGCCGTGCCTGCCACGCCGGACCTCGTTTCGGGCAGTGATACTGGAAGGTCCAACTCCGACAACATCACCATTGACACCACCCCGACCTTCACCGGCTCGGGTGCCGAGCTCGCATCAGTCGTCAGGCTCTATGCCGACGGCGTCGAGATCGGCAGCGGCGTGACGGATGACTCCGGCAACTGGACCATCACGCCATCCACACCGATCTCAGGCACCCACGCGTACACTGTTCGCACAACCGATTCTGCCGGGAACGTGAGCGAATCGGCGGCCTTGACCGTCACCATCGACACCGTGGCCCCCGCCGCACCATCCGCCCCGGATCTGGTAGACGGCAGCGATGCCGGAGCGTCCAGCACGGACAACCTGACCAGCGACACAACCCCGACCTTCTCCGGCACGGCAGAGGCAGGTTCTACCGTCCGGCTCTATGCCGATGGCCTGCTGGTCGGCACGGCGACCGCGGATGGGGCAGGCAACTGGACCGTCACGGCATCCAACCTGTCTTCCGGGACCTACACGTTCACGACACGGGCCGAGGACGCAGCAGGCAACCTCAGCCCCGTCTCCTCCGGGACGACCGTCACCATCGATGCGACAGCCCCGGCCGCAACCCCCTCCGCATCGACGCCCGCCGACAACTCGACCACCGTTCAGCCCGGGGACAACATCACACTGCGCTTCAGCGAGCCTGTCGTGACAGGAGCTGGCGGGAACATCATCCTCTACAACCAGACGGACGGCACGGTCCTCGAGTTGATCCCCTACAACTCTCCGGCCATCACCGGATGGGGAACCGACGCGATCACGATCAATCCCAGCGTCCTCCTTCCTGAAGGGAAGACGATCTCTGTTCGATGGGATGGAAGCGTCTTCCAGGACGCTTCAGGCAACTTCGTGGCCGTGAACGTGTCGGGCACCTTTTACGACTTCGTCGTTGCGGATACTCCTGTCGCGCCGACGGCCACGAACCTGACGCAGGCGCTTGGCTTCACCGAAGACGGCGCCTCTGTGAATCTCGGCGACATCGTCGTTACCGATCCCAATGCCGGCGAGGTCATCACGGCGACGCTCACCTTGAGCAACCCTGCGGCAGGTTTCCTGTCCGTCGGAACCTACGGCTCCGCGACCGCGACCTTCAACGCCGGGATCGGGGTGTGGACGGTCACCGGGTCTGTCACTGATGTGAACGATGCGCTGGCTGCCGTGCAGTTCACGCCTGCACCCAACTGGGATCAGGACGTCACCATCACCACCCGCATCCGCGATGCCGCCGGCATGGGTCCGGAGGATGGGGCCATCACGTTGAGTGCGACCCCGGTGAATGATGCGCCGGTGGCGACGGCGCCGGCCAGCATCTCGGTGATGGAGGACACACCGACGCCGCTGACCGGCATCTCATTCTCCGATGCCGATGCGGGTTCGGCCCCTGTCACTGTAACCTTCAGCGTGCCGGCGGGATCGCTATCCGCGATCAGCGCCCCCGGAGTGACGGTCGGCGGAAGCGCATCGGCCCTGACGCTGACCGGCACGATCACCGACATCAACGCCTTCCTTGCGGCCAACGGCGTGGTCTATGCGCCGGCTCCGAACGACACCACCACCAGGGTGCTGACGGTCTCGATCAATGACAATGGGAATTCCGGCGGTGGCGCACTGAGCGACACTACCACCATCAACCTGGGCATTACCGCAGTCAATGACGTGCCCACCGTCACGGTGCCCGCGATAATGATGGCCTCAGAGGACGTGCCGGTCGCCCTGACGGGGATCACCGTGTCGGATGCCGATGCCGCATCAGGATCGGTGACCGTCACCTTCTCCGTGCCCGAGGGGATGCTCGCCGGGGCGAGCGGCGGCGGCGTGACCATAGGTGGCACTGCAGCCGCAATCACGTTGACGGGCACCGTGGCCGACATCAACGCCTACATCGCCGCGAGCAACCTGACCTACACGGGCGCGCTCAACGCCAGCGGCGAGGTGAATGTGCACGTATCGATCAGTGACCACGGGAATACCGGCTCTGGCGGCGCGCAGGCGGACAGCGACGACCTCATCGTCAGGATCACTCCCGTCAACGATGCACCGGTTCTCACGGGGGCTGCCACAGTCAGCTGGGCCGAGGGGAACGCGCCTGTCGCGGTGGCCGCGAGCCTCACGATCTCGGACGTGGACAGCAGCAACATCATCGGCGCCAGCGTCACCCTTTCGGACTTCAGAGCGGGCGACGTGCTTGCGGTCGGCACGCCCGGACCCTTTACTGCGTCCTATGATGCCGCCACCGGCGTGCTGACGCTGACCGGCACCGGATCCCGCGCGCAGATAGAGACGGCGCTGCGCTCCGTCACCTTCGCGTCCACCAGCGAGGATCCGACGGCAGCGGGGACGGACAACACGCGCCTGGTCGAGATCCGGGTGACGGACGACGGGACGGAGAACAAAACCTCTGCGCCTCTCCCCAGCTCCATCCTGCTGACCGGTGTCAATGATCGGCCTGTGGCAGTGCCGACCACCGGCCCGGCCGTCTTCACCCCTGGTGCGGGCCCGGCCAGCCTGGACCCGGCGATCGAGCTTTCGGACACCGACAGCGCGAACCTGACGCAGGCAATCATCACGCTGTCCTCCCGCCCCAATGGCACCAGCGAGTTGCTTGGCTTGACCTCGACGGCAGTGAGTGTGGCCCTCGCTCATGGCCTGACCGTGGTCTACAATGGTGCGACTGGCGTCCTGACGGTCACGGGCACGGCTTCCGTTGCCGCGTACGAGCAGGTACTACGGGGTATCTCCTACAACAACGATGCCTCGTCCCCTGACGCCTCGCCCCGGACCATCACCTTCTCCGAGCGGGACGACAGCGGCGATGCCGCCACCCAGGACAGCATCGTGGTTGAACGGATGCTGCTGATCGACAGCCTGCCGACGGTGTCGACCAACACGGGGGCCACGGTGGCCGAAGGGTCAACCGGCACCGTGATCAGCGCGAGCATGCTGACGGCGACCGATGTCGAGACGCCTGATCCGGCCCAGATCATCTTCACGCTCACGACGCTTCCGTCTCACGGCGTACTGCACAAGGGTGGCGTTGCGTTAGGTCTCAACGGCACGTTCACCCAGCAGGACATCGACAGCGGCCTGATTACCTTTACCCATGGCGGCGCCGAGGCTTCCTCCGACAGCTTCGGCTTCTCCGTTACCGATGCCGCAGGTGTCGTCAGAACGGGCCAGACGTTCGCCATCACCGTCTCGCCCGTGAACGATGCTGCCGTCATTGCCGGCACGGCGACGGGTGCCGTGGTCGAGGATGCTGCCCTGGTGGCAAGCGGCACCCTGACGGTCACTGATGCCGAGGACGGCGAGGCAGGCTTCCAGGCCCAGGCGGACGTGACGGGCACCTACGGCACTTTCGCCTTCGATGCAGCCACGGGCCAATGGACCTATACCCTGGACAATGCCGGCGCGGCCGTGCAGGCCCTGCGCGAGGGAGAGGTCCGGCAGGAGACGTTCACCGTCAAGTCGCTTGACGGCACGATGCACACTGTGACCGTCGTCGTTACCGGCACGAAGGATGCGGATGTGATCGACGGTGTGGACGTGGGCCGCACTGAGACCGTCAATGGCGACGGCTCAGTCTCACAGGTGGTGACGATCCCGGTCGTGAGGGGAAGCCGGAGCGAGACAGACGGCGACGTC
>NZ_JAJATX010000158.1 GCF_020866965.1 Microvirga roseola | reverse complement strand
TAGAAAGCCGGCGCCGCCTTATGCAGCACCGGCTCTGCAGAATAACTTAGGACTGAATTTAAGCGGCCTTCACGCCGTCCAGGAACGCGTTGACCTCGCGCCTCAGATCCTCCGAGTGTCGCGCCAACTCCTGAGATGCCCCCAGAACCTGGCTGGCCGCCGAGCCCGTCTCGCTCGCACCATGCCGCACGCTTGCGATATTGCCCGTCACCTGTTCCGTGCCCCGCGCCGCCTCCTGCACATTGCGGGCGATCTCGCCGGTCGCGGCGCCCTGCTCCTCGATAGCGGCCGAGATCGAGACAGAGATCTGCGACATCTCGGAGATGGTCCGGGCGATCTGCTGGATGGCGCCGACGGCCTCATCCGTCGCCTGCTGCACCGAGGCAATTTGCTGGGAGATCTCATCCGTCGCTTTGGCCGTTTGCGTCGCCAGCTCCTTCACCTCGGAGGCTACAACCGCAAAGCCCTTGCCGGCCTCGCCCGCTCGCGCCGCCTCAATGGTCGCATTGAGCGCCAGCAGGTTTGTCTGGCCCGCGATGTTATTGATCAGCTGGACAACGTTGCCGATCTTCTCCGCAGAGGTCGCCAGCGTCTGCACCGTCACATTGGTGCGCTGGGCATCCTCCACCGCGCGCCCGGCAATCTGCGTTGACTGACTGACCTGTCCGGCGATTTCCCGGATCGAGATGGACAGCTCCTCCGTTGCAGCCGCCACAGTCTGCACATTGGCCGAGGTCTGCTGGGCGGCGGAGGCCACGCTGACCGTCTCGTTGTTGGTCTGGTTGGCGACCGCCGTCATGGACTGCGCCGTTGCCTCCATCTCGGTTGCGGCACTCGACAGGCCGTGTGTCAGCACTGAGACATTCGCCTCAAAGGTTTTCGTCAGCTGATCGAGGACTTGGGCCCGGCGCATTTTGGCATCCGCCTCGGCTGCAGCCTGCTCGTCCGCGTGGCGCTTGGCAATCATGGCCTCCTTGAACACCTGGACTGTGTTCGCCATGACGCCGATCTCGTCGCGGCGGCCTGTGCCGTCAATCGCCACGTTGAGATCACCGTCGGCGAGCGAGCGCATATTGCTTGTCAGCTTGTTCATCGGCCGGGAGATGCTACGACCGAGGCCGAACGCAACAGCT
>NZ_JAJATX010000039.1 GCF_020866965.1 Microvirga roseola | reverse complement strand
TAAGCCATACTTCAGGGAGGATCACTTCTCAGGAGGCAGACCACCGATCCCAAGCTCAACGCCCAGGCGGATCGTCTCTTCGCGCATGCGCAGGATGCCGTCGCCCGCGGCACTCCGGACGCGATCAAGGACGCTCAGGCCTCGCTCCGCGAGGCCGTGGCTCTGGCCCAGGCGGATCTGTACAGGCGCCCCGAGTTCATCGTCTCGATCTTCCGGGACATGGCTGGCGACAGGCACTTCGCCATAGACAAGGACCTGCACGACCGGCTCGTCCGGGACGGCGAGGAGGCCATCAGCCAGGCGGACATTGACGGCGTGCGCCGCGCCATGTCGCGGATGCACGACAACATGTTCAGGGTCGGAGCGGCAGCACAGACTTCCGCCCTGGCCAGCCTGATGCGGTGGTGAGGCAGATGCATTCCTTTCCGTGGTTCCCGATCGGCTGCGTACTCTCTGACGCCCTCGAGGTGGGGCGTCTCATCCGGGAGGGATCAGGCTATCAGGTGGTGGCGAGCCGGAAGGACGCTCGCACCGCCCTTGTACTTAGGCCTGATGACCCGGCAGGGATTGACCTGGCCAGGCAGCCAGCGCATGTCCGCCAGCTTTTCCAGGAGTTCGACTACGCCGGAGAGACCTTCCTCGTTGCGCTGTTTGCATCGGGTGAAGAGGTGGTCACCCTGCGGGAACGCGTGAAGCAGGGACCAGTCAATGAGCCGGATGCAATCGAGGAGATCGCCTCCGCCACGGTGGACCTCCTGGAGCGCGAGCCAGATGTTGATCTCTCGTCCGCCCTCATCCTCCCCGGTCGTGCGCTCCTCTCCACGCGGAGCGGCGACGGCAGGGGAGGTCGTCGGGAACTGGCGGTGGCCCTCCTGACCGGAGGCGTCGCTCTGGCCAGCCTGTCGAAGGACGAGATCCGCTCCTTCAACGGCAGTGTCACCGATCGGGAGATCGAGCGTTTCTTGGCTGCCTTTGATGGCGAACACATCCAGTCCATGTCCGATGGAAGGGACCATCACTCCAAGACACCCATTTCGTTCTCTCTCCCTGGCCGGCCTGAGCTTGAGAGGTTCTTCAACGAGTACGTCATCGAGCCGAGTTCTGATCCGAAGCGCTATGAGGCTCTCGGCGTGAGGATGCCGAACGGCATCCTTCTCTACGGCCCGCCCGGATCCGGGAAGAGCTACACCGTTGACAAGCTCAGGCGCGCGCTTGGTTGGTCAGTCTTCGAGATTGACCTGGGCGCGGTCGGAAGCCCCTTTATTCACCAGACGAGTGTCGCGCTCCGCAAGGTTTTCGACGAGGCAAAGGTCGCCGCTCCCTCACTTGTGGTGCTGGAGGAGATCGATGCCGTGGCGGCCGCCCGGGGACCGATGAGCCATGACCACAAGATCGAGGAGATCACCGAACTCCTGAAGCTGGTCGAGAAGGCATCCCAGAACGGGATCCTCGTGATCGCTACCACGAACCGCCGCGATGCGCTCGACCCGGCCATCCTCCGGCGTGGCCGCTTCGATCATTCGATTGAGATCGGCTACCCAGGACCGGACGAGGTTCAGCTGGCTCTGAAACATATGCTGGCGGAGCGGCGTCACGCGGACATGCCGAACCTGCCCAATATCGCTACGAAGCTCGCCGGACGCCCCATGAGCGATGTAGAATGGGTGGTGAACGAAGCAGCGCGGCGGACAGCCCAGGCCAGGAGAGATGAAATCACCGAGTTCGATCTGATGGCGGCTGCGGCTCGTCTGAACTGATCTAGGGAATCACTTGAAGCAGGCGTACGGCAACGTAACAGTACGCCAGTGATGCGGAGCGTATCTGACCTGGGAAATCGGAGGTGGGTGAGGCCCTTCCGGGGTCTTATATTCTCGGTGTGAGGATCGATTGCCGGGAGCACACGACCAACTGCCTTGAACCTCTCGTCGCTGCTACGTAGAAGTTCCGAGCGTCGAGCTCACTGGCATCGAGGACAACAGCTACGTCCGCCTCTAGGCCCTTGAGCAGAAGAGTGCTGCCAACCGCCCGGCGCGGAAGGGGCCGGCCCAGCAGCCTGTTCTGCTCGCGGGCCCGGACCGCGGAGTCGTAGAACGTGTTTCCTGTGCCGCCATCACACGACTGGAGAGCCTTGATGCAGGCCCGGAGGACGGCAGGCCGATAGGTTCTCACGCCAGCATCCTTCCCGATCTCGACTAGGAGGTCGACCATGGTGCGGGGAGAGCGCTCGGCAACGAAGCGTAACGCTGCCCTCTCAACTTCAGAGGCTTCGCGTCTCTCGGTTCCTCGCTGGAGAACCCCGACACGCCGCAGGAGATCAGGCGCACCGACATTCGTCATGACAGAGGCCGCGAAGCTGACCACCTTGTCCAGTGCGTCTGCCGCGTGGAAGTCGAAGTCCTTGGCCAGGTTCACCAGATCCTTTAGGTCGACAGCCTCGACCGTGACCGCTCCGGGTGTCTGGCTGGCGAACTCCTGTTGGCTGGGAGGGCTCGTGCTTTTCCCGATGATGAGCACGTTCCCGTCGGCGGACGGCGCCTTGGTCTGGCAGGCTCGCAGCTGGAGAGTGCGATCTTCTGTTCCATTAAGCTGTATCCAGACAACCTCGCCAGGGGCATCCCGCAGGTCGATCGCGGTCCCGCTCATGAGGAGCCTCCGGAGATGAAGCAACCACTGGCCGAATGCCTCAGTACCGGCGTTCCTCCAGCGCCACGGAACATTCAACTCTCCCGCCAACGGAAAATAGGTGCAGACCTGCTTCTCCCAATCGGCTAGCTCGTTGCCCTGCCAGCCGAAGATGGCCTGCATAGGATCCCCGAGAACAACGGTCGGGAGAGTCCGGGCCGCGAGGCCCGCGATGGCGTGCTGAGGGAGCGAGCAGTCCTGGTACTCATCGACGATGAGCCGGGCATAGCTCGATTTAAGGATATCGTCGATGTGGCTGTCCCGGAGAAGGCGAACTGCAGCCTTCCGTATCGCAGGATAGTCCGTTTTTGGATTTGTGAGCTGTAGCTGTTCCTGGGTAATGCCACCTCTCACAGGGAAGAGCGACAGGAGCCTCAGGGCCCATCCATCAATAGTTGAAAGACGGTATGTTTTAGGGCTGACCCCAGCCCGATCGAGGCGTGCACGGAGCGCCGCGACGCCGGCATTAGTATGGGTCAGGACGAGGATAGGCTTTATCTCGGCATGACGCTTCAAGGCATCTGCGATGAGCTGGGTCTTGCCGCATCCCGCCGGGGCGGTGACCGTTCCACGCTCAATCGCAAGGAGGTCGATGCTAGGCTCAGGCATTATGCATCCATCCGAAGGCATCGAAGACAATGTTGCGAAGCTCGCCGGATGAAGATTCCAGAGCATCTCCGACGATTTCTCGAGCAATCTCCTCCATCCAGGTGATCGATTTGAACCAACCGGCCCTTCGTTTGCGGGAAGCCTTGGCGATGAAGGCTCGCGTCTCCAGGGAGAGGGCGTCCATCTCAAGATCATGCCGAACCGACGCCAGATTGACCCGGTTGGAGCTTTCGCTCCTCAACTGGCTGTCGACCTGCTGGTCACCGTGCTGCTGCTCGGCATAGTCGATCAGCCTACCGACAGCCGAGATAGGCAGGTTGAGAAACAACTCGTCCTCAAGGGCTCGAGCGTTGGTCCAGTGGAATACTGCTCCACCACAATCTTTGAACTGGCGCTCGATCTCCGCTGAGGGCTTCTTGTCATCGTCCCGGAGCACCCCGACCCGGTAGCCGAGGCGTTGAAACGCCAACGCTCTGGTGTAAGGCTTGTCGGCGTCACCACCGCCGCAATCAACCAGCGCGACGCCGCTGGCTGCTATCGACCCATATCCATTTGCGTAGGCCCACTGATCGATGCCCCTGACGAAGCCGATCTCGCTCGCCCCCTCGCACACCAGGACGGTTCTGGACAGGAATGCCTCTGGATAGAGGCGAACCGCGCTCTGAACATCGCTCTCCGAGCCGAGGCGCATGATCTGGTGTTCTCCCGCTACCTCTCTCACTATGAGCAGTTGGTCACCCGACAGCTCCCGGAGAGCTACGGGCGAGTGGGTCGTCATGAAGACCTGTAGGGGCGGCTGCGTTTCCTTTGCCCCCAGGGAGTCAAGGAACCTCATGATCCGATGTGGTTCGAGGCCGTATTCCAGCTCATCTGCCAAGACGATGGAGGCAGTTGCAGCAGCCTTGCGCTGAAGACCTGCGATCAGGAGGCGTGTCGAGCCGGTGCCGAGGCCTTCGAGCGGCACGCCCTCATCGGTGTGTAGGGAAATGGTCCCGCCCGAGAAAGACACTGAGTGCGTGTCGAGCATGGCGCGCACACGCGTGCCAACGGCTACGCCAAGGTCCTTTGCCGTGTCCTGGACCATGGTAAGCGTACTTGAAAGCTGACTGTCAGCGTCATCCCCGAAGGCAGCACGCGCATCTCGGGCTGCCTTTGTCAGGGCAGCAGTCGCGTCGGCCTTCTCGTCCGTGAGACGGTTCAAAACCGATCCGCGTCGCCATCCGAGGTTTGCCTGGGCCAGCGCGCCAATCCGAGTAGGGGAAAGACGGACCCGATCACTCCACACGAGGCCACGTGCCGAGTTCTGGGTCCTAGCCCGATCCGACACCAAGCACCATTCCGGCTCGAGATCACCCTCCACGGTGAGACTGAGAGTAAGGACGACCTCGTGATCCTTCTCGGGTTCGTCCTCGACCGTCCCCGTGGCGGGATCGAAGCCCCGGAGGTACAAGCCGTAGGAATCGATGTTCTTCAGGGCATCGTCGAGGTCGCCGATTGTGAGCGTGATCGAGATTGGGTTCTCGACATCGAGGCGGTAGAAGTCGGCATCTGTCAGCTGCAGCGAACGCCTTGCACCTAGGCAAAGATCGATGGCGTCGAGGATTGTTGATTTGCCTGTATCCCCAGGCCCGATCAGGCAGTTGACGCCTGAATCAGGAAGCCACGTCAGCTGCTTGATGCAACGAAAGTTGCTGATCTCAACTTTTCGGATCCGCGCCATAGGATGTATCTGCCCCGCTGTCTGATCTGTTGATTCTGCGGGAGACAGCCGGCGCCTCGTTATCGAGGCCTATTCTTTTGACTGCGGTAATCCCATGGCGCCCTGGAGAAAATCCTTATGAGATCCGCCGGGACGGATTTCGTCCCGAATCCTTAGCCAGTACTAAGGATCTGCCTCAGAGGTGAGAACATACCTTCACCGAGGCGACACAATCCAAAGGCTCCTGAAGCCACAAGCAGACTCAACGCAACATCCGTTTCTGGTTCTTGTAATCGCCACCGCCGCGGCGGGCCCGCTACGGCGATGGCTGTTCTTCGGCACATGAGGAAGCCTTGTGGGTGGCGGAAGGGAAGACTACCCCCTCAGAAGGGAAGAACTATCCGTGCCGCCACAGACACAGCAACTCCAGGCGTTCCACCGGTTCTCGGTAGTGCATCCACAAGTCTGACACTCTGAGCAACTTCCAATTCGCCTCACGGCGCCGGTTCTTGCGAGACTCAGGTGAGGCGAACTGACGAGAACATCGAGGAAGCACTTTGCTGGATTGTGGCCATCCTATGCGGACGGCCACAAGCACACTCGGAATAATCAAGAGCACCCGGTAGTAGAACCGCACGTATCGCACTTCAGACACGTCCCGTTGCGCACCAGCGTGAAGTTGGCGCATTCGGGGCAGGCTTCGCCGACATAGCCCTTCATCTTGGCCTCGGCGCGCTTGTCGGCGATCGACGGGGCGGCTGCGGGAGCGGCGAAGGCGAGCTTGGACATTTCGGCTTCGCCGACCGGCTTCTCTTGCACGGAGGGCTGGGCGAGCTCGCTCTTGAGCGCGTTCGCGCCGACCGTCATGCCGCCCGTGCGCTGGGTCACGCCCGGACCTCCGGCCCCGCCTGCGATGAGCATGAGGCGGTCGACCGTGCCGCGGGTAAAGCCGCGGGAGACGACGGCGGTGGCGGGCTCCGGCGCCTTCGACTGGGCTTCGCCCGCGCCGATGGTGGTGGGGCCTGCCTCCGACGGGTCCACATGGGCGAGGTCGTTGCGGCCGAGATAGGAGACCGCGAGCTCGCGGAACACGTAGTCGAGGATCGAGGTCGCCGACTTGATGCGCTCGTTGCCCTGGACGAAGCCCGCCGGCTCAAAGCGCGTGAAGGTGAAGGCCTCCACGTATTCCTCCAGCGGCACGCCGTATTGCAGGCCGAGCGAGATCGCGATGGCGAAGTTGTTCATCATCGCCCGGAAGGCCGCGCCCTCCTTGTGCATGTCGATGAAGATCTCGCCGAGGCGTCCGTCGTCGTACTCGCCGGTGCGCAGATAGACCTTGTGGCCCCCCACGACCGCCTTCTGGGTGTAGCCCTTGCGGCGGTCGGGCATCTTCTCGCGGTCTCGGATGGCGACCACGCGCTCCACGATCTTCTCGACCACCTTCTCCGACAGCTGCGCGGCCTTGGCGGCGGCGGGCAGGGCGGCGAGAGCCTCCGCGGCGTCCTCCGCATCCTCGTCCTCGTCGGCGATCAGCGCCGAGTTCAGCGGCTGCGAGAGCTTGGAGCCGTCGCGGTAGAGGGCGTTCGCCTTCAGCGCCAGCTTCCAGGAGAGCATGTAGGCGTTCTTGCAATCCTCGACGGTGGCGTCGTTGGGCATGTTGATGGTCTTGGAGATCGCGCCCGAGATGAAGGGCTGCGCCGCCGCCATCATGCGGATGTGGCTCTCCACCGAGAGGTAGCGCTTGCCGATCTTGCCGCAGGGATTGGCGCAGTCGAAGACCGGGTAGTGCTCCTTTTTCAGGTGCGGCGCGCCTTCGAGCGTCATCGCGCCGCAGATGTGGATGTTGGCGGCCTCGATGTCGGCCTTCGAGTAGCCGAGGAACGACAGGAGGTCGAAGGAGGGATCGTTGAGCCTGTCCGCCGGCACTTTCAGCGCGCCGGTCAGGAAGTCCTCGCCGAGAGTCCAGCGATTGAAGACGAACTTGATGTCGAAGGCCGATTTCAGGCCCTTCTCCACCGCCTCGATCTTCTCGTCCGTGAAGCCCTTGGCGCGCAGCGTTCCCGGGTTGATGGCGGGAGCCTGGCGCATGGAGCCGTGGCCGACCGCATAGGCCTCGATCTCGGCGATCTCGGATTCGCGATAGCCGAGCGCGCGCAGCGCGTCGGGCACGGCCCGGTTGATGATCTTGAAGTAGCCGCCGCCGGCGAGCTTCTTGAACTTCACCAGCGCGAAGTCGGGCTCGATGCCGGTGGTGTCGCAATCCATCACGAGGCCGATGGTGCCGGTGGGCGCGATCACGGTGGACTGCGCGTTGCGGTAGCCGTTCTTCTCGCCGAGCGCGAGAGCCTGGTCCCAGGCGCGCTTGGCGTGGGCGATCAGGTTCTGGTCCGGGCAGGAGGCGTGATCGAGCGGGACCGGGTTGACCGAGAGGCCCTCGTAGCCTTCCGCCTGTCCATGCGCCGCGCGGCGGTGGTTGCGGATCACGCGCAGCATGTGCTTCGCGTTGGCCTTGTAGTTCGGGAAGGGCCCGAGCTCGCCCGCCATCTCGGCGGAGGTGGCATAGGACACGCCGGTCATGATCGCAGTGATCGCGCCGCCGAGCGCGCGGCCTTCCGCGGAGTCGTAGGGCAGGCCCATGGTCATCAGCAGGCCGCCGATATTGGCGTAGCCGAGGCCGAGCGTGCGGTACTCATAGGAAAGCTGCGCGATCTCCTTGGAGGGGAACTGCGCCATCATCACCGAGATCTCGAGCACCACCGTCCAGAGGCGGCAGGCATGCTCGAAGGATGCCCCGTCGAAGGCCTTGGTCTGGCGATCGTAGAACTGCAGCAGGTTCGCGGAGGCGAGGTTGCAGGCCGTGTCGTCCAGGAACATGTATTCCGAGCAGGGGTTCGACGCCCGGATGCGTCCGCCGGCAGGGCTGGTGTGCCAGTCGTTCATGGTGGTGTTGAAGTGCAGCCCCGGATCGGCCGAGGCCCAGGCCGCATGGCCGATCTGCTCCCACAGGTCGCGGGCCTTGAGGGTCTTCACCACCTTGCCGTCCTTACGGGCGGTGAGATGCCAGTCGGCATCGTTCTCGACGGCGCGGAGGAAGTCGTCCGTCAGAGAGACGGAGTTGTTGGAGTTCTGGCCCGAGACGGTCAGGTAGGCTTCCGAATCCCAGTCTGTGTCGTAAATCGGGAAGTCGATGTCGGTGTAGCCCTGGCGCGCGAACTGGATGACGCGCTTGATGTAGTTGTCCGGGATCATGACCCGGCGGGCCATCTTGATCTCGCGCTTGAGGGCCGGGTTCTTCTCCGGGTCGAAGCAGGCGTCGCCCTCGGCCTCGCAGTTCACGCAGGCCTTCATGATGGCCTTGAGGTGCTTGTTGCCGAGCTTGGAGCCGGTGACGAGGGCGGCGACCTTCTGCTCCTCCTTCACCTTCCAGTCGATGTAGGATTCGATATCCGGGTGATCGACGTCGACCACCACCATCTTCGCCGCGCGGCGGGTGGTGCCGCCCGACTTGATCGCGCCGGCAGCCCGGTCGCCGATCTTGAGGAAGGACATGAGCCCCGACGAGCGGCCGCCGCCGGAGAGCTTCTCGCCCTCGCCGCGCAGCTTCGAGAAGTTGGAGCCGGTGCCGGAGCCGTACTTGAACAGGCGCGCCTCGCGGACCCACAGGTCCATGATGCCGCCCTCGTTCACCAGGTCGTCCTCGACGCTCTGGATGAAGCAGGCATGGGGCTGCGGGTGCTCGTAGGCCGACTTGGACTTGGTCAGCTTGCCGGTCTTGTAGTCCACGTAATAGTGGCCCTGGCCGGGACCGTCGATGCCGTAGGCCCAGTGCAGGCCGGTGTTGAACCATTGCGGCGAGTTCGGCGCGACCATCTGGTTGGCGAGCATGAAGCGCAGCTCGTCATAGAAGGCCTGGGCGTCCTCTTCGGAGGAGAAATAGCCGCCCTTCCAGCCCCAATAGGTCCAGCAGCCGGCGAGGCGGTCGAAGACCTGCTTGGAGGAGATCTCGGAGCCGATGCGCTCGTCCTCGGGCAGTTCGCCGAGCGCGGCCTCGTCCGGCACGGAGCGCCATAACCAGGAGGGGACGTCGTTCTCCTCCACCTTCTTCAGGCGCGCGGGCACGCCCGCCTTGCGGAAGTACTTCTGGGCCAGCACGTCGGAGGCCACCTGGCTCCAGGTCTCCGGCACCTCGATGTTCTCGAGCTTGAAGACGATGGAGCCGTCCGGGTTGCGGATCTCGCTCGTGGCGAGCCGGAAGGAGAGAGAGGAGTAGGGGCTCTGCCCCGGCTTGGTGTAACGCCGCTCGATCCGCATCGTTAAATTCCTTCAGTTTAGGGACAAATGTCCCCGGGCCGCGAAACGACCTCGCGGCTCCTAGCCCCAGTTTTGTTTTAACGCCCCAACGATCCTTCTCGCGGATCGCCACACGCAACACGCCCGAGTTTCGGCGCTCCCCGGACGTCATGAATCGCGCGGCAGCATATGGGCCACGGGACTCTGACGCTTACTCTCGGGTGAACTCAACCGGCCTTTCAGGTCGGCCGCCGGTCTCGGATCGGCACCCCGGCAAGCTAGTCGTGTTGCGAGCCTCACGTCAAGAACTAGTGTCGCGGCTCAGGGTTCCGAACTAGATGTTGTGTGTAACTGTGTGAACTGTGGATAACAATCGGGCCTCCCGCTAAGCCTCGGAGACTCCTTCCAGAATCCAAACAGAGATTCCTGAACGGCCAAGCTCGGCCGGCTACGATTTACACCTGAGGATATGCTGAACGGACGCTTAATGCTTTGCCGGCGCACCCAAGATCCAGGTTCCCTGCGGACCGGCTCCGGGGAGCCCCGCAGGCCGGAAAATGGCGTGAATAAAGGAAAACCGCCGCAGAATCGCCTCAATCGGCCGAGCCTAAGAATCACTTGGGGCCATGCGCTTCGGGAGGCTGGACTTCGGGGCCGGCAAAAGCCATATTCCGCGCGATTTCACAAACCCCTGGCACCATTTCACAAACCCCTGGCACCGTAGCGATGAAACAGTTTTTGGCCCAGTTCTTCACTTGGTGGAACGGACAGACCCTCGGCACCCGCTTCTATACCTGGCGCAAGGGCCATTTCGTCGGGCAGGACGAGTTCGGCAACACGTACTACCGCTATGTCCAGAGCGAGGCCATCGACACCAATGTGGGCGCCGAGCGCCGCTGGGTCGTCTATAACGGCGAGGCCGACGCCTCGCGGGTGCCGCCCGGCTGGCGCGCCTGGCTCTGCCACAACGGCGACGTGCCTCCGAGCGAGGAGAACTATAAGCCGCACCCGTGGGAGAAGCCCTACGTGCCCAACATGACCGGCACGACGCAGGCCTACCGCCCCACGGGCTCTTCGCTGTCGAGCAACAAGCGCCCCGCCGCGACCGGCGACTACGTTCCCTGGACGCCGGGGGAATAGGGCGTGCTGACCCGCCCGCAAGCGCGAACCTGCGTCGAATGCGGATTGCCCTACGGCCATTCCGACTTCCAGTACCATGCAGGCCACATCGAGAACGGTCCGGCCTATTGGTCGGACCGGGGGCTCCTCTGCTCCCATGCCTGCTCCACCGCCCATTTCGAGCGCCGGGAGAAGGAGGGCAATCCAATGCGGGAGCCCGCCCCCAACCCGCTGGAGCGGGAGCGGTTCTGACGAGGAAGGCAGCCGGCTCGCCCTGAGCCTGTCCGGCACGCCTGTCAGATGACGTAGAAATCCTTGTAGGTCATCTTCAGGCCCTTCTTGAGTTGGGCGAACTGAACCGGGTCCTTCGAGCCCGACCCGTCCGCATCGTAATAGAGCCTGCCTGTCTTCTTGTTGTAGAGGATGTAGTCGGTCCGGTCGTCCGCTTTGTCGGCGAACTCGAAGAAACACTTGCTCAGCTTCGCCGGCTTCTCCAAGGAGGACTTCTTGGTGAACTTCTTGAAGACGTCTTTGCCAAGGCGGATCGAGTCGTCCTTCGGATTGAAATCCGTGATCCTGTCGACGTTGGACTTGGCAGGCTTGGTGTCGAAGACGAAGGCATCCTTGCCTTTGCCGCCGGTCAGGACATCCTTGCCCTTGCCGCCGGACAGGACGTCGCGCTCAGGGCCGCCCCGGAGAATGTTGCCGCCGGACGTACCCTGGATGATCTCCGAGATTTCATCGCCGATCGCGACCGTGAAGCTCTTGGCGAGGGTGAGACCGCGTGCGTCCGTCACCTGCACGGTAATCCTGTGCGAGGAGGCCTGCTCGTAGTCGAGCTTGAGGGCGTCCGCCACCAGGAGGCGGTTGCCGTCGATGCGGAAGCGGCCGCCGGCATCGCCGATCAGGTTGAAGCGCAAGGTGTCGCCGGGATAGGGCTCCGTCGCCGAAAGTGTTCCGATGACGGTTCCGGTCTTCCCGTTCTCCTTCACCCAGGCCTTGGGCAGATGCGGCTCTGCCAGGGAGATCGGCTGTCCCAGGACGACATCCGTGATGGAATAGGTCCTGTCCAGGAACTGGAACGCTTCCGTCGCTCGTACCAGGTCCTTGCCGTCCGGCCGTCCTGTACGAAGATCCGTAACCTCGAATGAGCCGTCCGCCAGAGCGACGACAACGCTGTATTGCCCCCGCAGGCCCTCATAGAGGACGAGGTCGGCGCCGGGCCCGCCGTCCAGCACATCGTCGCCGCTGCCGCCCGACAGCGTATCGTCGCCACCGGCTCCCGTAAGGGCGTTGGTAATCTAGTTTCCGGTGATCCGGTCGTTGCCGGATCCGCCCCAGACGTCCTCGATCAGCGAGCGCAGGTCGCCCTGATAGAGATAGGGATTGACCAGGTTCCCGATGGCCCGTTTGCTGGACGATGAGTCCAACACTGCGTGTTGCATGCCGAAATCGCTCCAGGCGCCGGGGCGGAGATCGATGATAAGAGGCGTGCTGTAATTCGCCAGATTGTACGTATCGACGCCGCCGCCATCCCAGACAGCCCTGAAAACGACAGGCGCTCCCGGATCAAGAGTGTAGATCGTGTCGCCTGCGTTGGTGGCCCAATTCGCACCGTAGAGATGCTGGATGGCTGCGATATCGTTGAGCATCGGCGCGAGGGGAAAATGCCCGTCGGTCACGCTGTAGCCTGTGAGCGCGCCTCCGAGATAGCTGCGGTAGCTCATCACCGACAATTCGATGGAATCTTCGGTGACGCCCAGGGCAGGGAATCTGTTCGCAGCCATATGGGGGTGCTTCAGGCCCAGGGCGTGGCCGATCTCGTGCATCACCGTCAGGGCTGTGTAGGTGCCCTGATCCCAAGTGGGGCCAAGCGCAGCTCCGAACTGGATGTCCCCGGCTTCAGGCCGGTCACCCGGGAAGTCGAGGACGCGGGCGGTGATGTTATCTCCTGAGTTGTACCAGTAGATCCGCAGATCCGAGCTGCTGACGGAGGAAGCCTCGGTGAAGGTCAGCCCCGAGACACTGCTCCACGAGGCCAGTGCCGCCTCAACAGCGAGGCGCTCGGTGCTGGTCAGAACGGTGAAGTCGGAGGAATTGAGCGGCGTCGAGTAGTCGGACAGGTCCGATGCGGCGGTTGGAAAGCTGAAGGTGAGGTTGGTCGCGGCCCAGCGGGTGCCATACAACATTCCGTCAATCGAAGGATTCCCGCTCGGTGTGACCGAGATCGCAGCAGTCATGATCGCCCCCATATTCCGTTACGGAACGGGCTATCTTCCGGAACGAAAAGAATCCAGAATCCCGGGCGGGAAATACGAGGGGCTGGGCCCCCGCACTCGGTTTTTATCGGCCGATGCTGCGTTGACGCATCACCTGCTCCCTCTGATCCGCAGGCAAGGGTTGGGGGCAAGTCGTCCGGGGGATCATGCGATGAACGTGACGAGCATCGCCCGAGGATTGCTGGTCCTCAATGCCGCCGCCTTCGTGCTCACGGTGGCGGCAGGCTGGCTGTGGGAGGCCGGTACCGTCGCCGAGTGGCTGGATGCCGCAACCTATGTGGCGCTCGGTATGGGGGCTTGGGAACGGTTCTGTTCGCGGGCTCAACCACCGGCTCCGAGGGATCCACCGAAATCGCCGCCAGCGCATCGGACCAGCCGAGCAGGCCGATGGTGGCGCTCTGGATGGACCGGAACTCGGGCGTGTCCGCCGGCGCCATGCTCGTCCTCGGTGCTCTTACCTGGCTCGGCATTGCATGGGGCCTGGCTGCGCTGCTGTCCTGACCGGACGATCGGTCTCAGCGCTGGTCCTCCTGCAGTCTGCCGGCTCGAGGGGGCTATTCGGTCTCACCGACCCGACAAGGCTGATCCCCGGCGTTCACGTCATTCGTGATCACCCAATGGACGATCCTCTCGCTGTCGTCGATCTCCAGAATCATCTCGAGCACCGCCATTTCCGCATAGACGCCGAAGAATCCGAAATAGCGCGTCCCCCAGGAGGGGATGCTGAAGCGGTCGATCTCGTAGGTCAGGGCCCTGCATCGCGCGAGGATCCCGCGCAGGTCGTCACCGGAATACCTGTCCTGCAGGGAGGGGGCCAGAAGCTGGCGGAAGGCGTCCGGGTCCTCGGCCTTGTAGGCGCGCAGCAGCGCCTCGGCGGCGTTGATCACCGCATGAGGGCCGGGCTCCGATACAGCCGGAGCCGTCAGGCTCGCGCCGTTCACGAGGGCGGCCGCAGCTTTCAGTAGGGGACGCATACGGGTCTCGTCGGTGGATCCGAAAGGGCAGGCGGGTTGCCTCGATCATAGGGCCGGGAGAGCATCTTTCAGCCCTTGCCCTTTTTCCATCATGGTTGGCGTGTTATCGCGTGTCGGACCATGGATAAGGCCAGGCTCGGCCGAAGAAGTATGGCCAAGTCATCCTTGGCGGGGACAGGCGATTATGAATTTCGGATGGACGCGGACGGCTGTGGCGCTCGCATTGCTCATCGGCGGTATCGGAGCGGCCCAGGCAGACCGGATCAAGAACTCCACGGCGGTCTTTTCGGGACTCGACAAGATCACGGGACGGATCGTCTCGTTCGAGGTCGGAATCGATGAAACCGTGCAGTTCGGCGCCCTTCGGATGACGCCCCGCGTCTGCTTCACCAAGCCGCCGACCGAGAACCCGAACACGACCTCCTTCGTCGAGGTCGAGGACACCGCCGAGGGCGCGAATCGCCAGGTCTTCTCCGGCTGGATGTTCGCCGCCAGCCCGGGCCTGCACGGCATCGAGCACCCGGTCTACGACATCTGGCTCGTGGACTGCAAAGGGGAGGTGGAGGTCATCGCCGAGCCCAAGGAGGCTCCCGAGGAGCCGGCGCCGATCGAGGATGCTGCGACCGGACCGGGCGACGCCGCGCCGGGAGACATCATGGCGCCCACGGCGATCCAGCCCGTGCCGCCGCCGCCCGCGGTCGAGACCGCGCCCCTGCGCCAGCAGCCGCGGCAACCGCGGCGCCAGCCCGTCCGGCGTCCCGGAGCGTTCGAGGCGCCGATCATCAATACGGACCGGCCGAACGATTAACAGGGTCAGATCGCGGCAAGCGCCTCTTCGCCGCTCACCACCGCACCGCGGGGCCAGCAATGCCAGTCCGCCTCGTGGTCCATGGCCGCGCGGAGCATCTGCTTGTAGCTGCGCCTCGAAACCTCGATCGCGCCGAACTGGGCGAGGTGAGGGGTGACGAACTGCGTGTCCAGGAGCGAGAACCCGCCTCGGCGGAGGCGCGCCACCAGATGGACGAGGGCGATCTTGGAAGCGTCCCGCTCCGTGTGGAACATGCTCTCCCCGAAGAAGGCTCCCTTCAGGCGAACCCCGTACAGGCCGCCGACGAGACGGCCCTCCCGATAGACCTCCACCGTGTGACAGTAGCCGGCGTCGAAGAGTTCCCCGTAGAGCTCCCGGATGCGCCGGCTGATCCAGGTCTTCTCCCGGTCGAAGCCGGGCGCGGCGCAGCCGGCGATGACGGCGTCGAAGTCCCGGTCGACATGGATCTCGAACAGGTCCGCGCGGATCGTGCGGGCGAGGCGCTTCGGGATATGGAACCGATCCAGGGGGATGATGCCCCGCTCGCGGGGCTCGACCCAGAACAGGGACGGGTCATCGGCATCTTCCGCCATGGGGAAAATGCCCGCTGCATAGGCTTTCAGCAGGATCTCGGGTGTGATGTCGATTGTGTAGTCGGAAGACCGGTTCATCCGATGGCGTATCCGATCCAAGGCAGGTCGCCTTACCTAGATAGAACGGCCATTATAAGAAGTTAGACGGGAGTGAGATAGATTTTGCCAAGCTCACGGAGCTCGTCTTTGGTCACGGAGGCTTTCGTCGCGAGCCCCCACAGATCGTGCCGATTGGGGCGGCGGAACCCATAGAATGCCTTGAAGCCCGCACGGGCGAAGGCCTCCTTGAGGGCGGAGAGCGTGAAGCCCGTATGATGGGCCATGTAGAGGTTGCCCTTCTGCATGGCGGGCCTGAAGCCGTAGAGGACGTCGATGGGAGAAACAGGTCCTGCGGCGCTGGTATAGAGAGGGCTCAGAATGTCGCCCGAAGCGATCCTCTCGCCGATCGCCTGAAGGTCAGGGCAGGTCACGACGACAAGCCCTTCGCTCTTGAGAACGCGGTGGAAGGCCTTGAAGGCCAGCGGCACCTCGTGGGGGTAGAGATGCTCCACGTTGTGGGATGAATAGACCGCATCGAAGCTGCCGCTCTCGACCCTGGCCAGCTCAGGCATCTTATCGACGATGTCCGGCGCAACCGCCTCGTCGATACCGAGGGTGACCTCCTCCCAGTTCGCATCGGCGAAGGGCTTCACGGTCCTGTTCTTGCGCGCGCCGCCGCAGCCGACATGAAGAAAACGAGGCATGNGCATCTTATCGACGATGTCCGGCGCAACCGCCTCGTCGATACCGAGGGTGACCTCCTCCCAGTTCGCATCGGCGAAGGGCTTCACGGTCCTGTTCTTGCGCGCGCCGCCGCAGCCGACATGAAGAAAACGAGGCATGACCTGCCAGCCGCGCCGATAGGCGCGGCTGCTCCCGGTTCACATTGCCCCGAGTGATACCGCAACCCTATTGCGATGAAAAGTTATTCAGTATCGCCCAATCCGCCGGTCTTCAGAAAGTTCTCGAGCCAGTGGATGTCGTAGAGGCCATTCTGGATTTCCGGGTTGCGGACCAGGGTGCGGAAGAGGGGGAGCGTGGTGTCGATCCCGTCCACCACGAACTCGTCGAGAGCCCGGCGCAGGCGCATGAGGCACTCGTTGCGGGTGCGTCCATGGACGATGAGCTTGCCCACGAGCGAGTCGTAATGAGGCGGAATGCGGTAGCCCTGATAGGCGGCCGAATCCACGCGCACGCCGAGGCCGCCCGGCGGGTGGAAGTAGCTGATCGTTCCGGGCGAGGGACGGAAGGTCGAGGGATGCTCGGCATTCACGCGGCACTCGATGGCGTGCCCTTCGATCTTGATGTCTTCCTGCTTCACCGAGAGCGGCGCTCCCGCGGCCACGCGGATCTGCTCGTTCACCAGGTCGATGCCGGTGATCATCTCCGTGACCGGGTGCTCCACCTGGATGCGGGTGTTCATCTCGATGAAGTAGAACTCGCCGTCCTCGTAGAGGAACTCGATGGTGCCGGCGCCGGCATATTTCAGCTCCTGCATCGCCTTCGCCACGACGCCGCCGATGCGCTGGCGCATCTCGACGTTGAGAGCCGGCGAGGGGCCTTCCTCCCAGACTTTCTGGTGGCGGCGCTGAAGCGAGCAGTCGCGCTCGCCGAGGTGGATTGCGCCACCCTTGCCGTCGCCGAGAACCTGGATCTCGATATGGCGCGGCTTCTCGAGATATTTCTCGATATAGACCGCATCGTCGCCGAAGGCGGCCTTGGCCTCGGTCTTGGCGGTCTGGAGCGCATGGACGAGGTCCTCCTCGTTGCGCGCCACCTTCATGCCGCGTCCGCCGCCGCCGGCGGCAGCCTTGATGATGACCGGATAGCCGATGTCCTTGGCGACCTTCTTGGCCTCGGACTCGTCCGAAATGCCGCCCTCGGAGCCGGGCACGCAGGGGATGCCCAGGCGCTTGGCGGTGCGCTTCGCCTCGATCTTGTCGCCCATGATGCGGATGTGCTCCGCCTTGGGGCCGATGAAGGCGATGCGGTGGTGCTCCAGCACTTCCGCGAAGCGCGCATTCTCGGAGAGAAAGCCGTAGCCGGGATGGATGGCGTCCGCTCCCGTGATCTCGCAGGCGGCGATCAGGGCCGGGATGTTGAGATAGCTGTCGCGGGCGGCCGGCGGGCCGATGCAGACGCTCTCGTCGGCGAGGCGCACATGCATGGCGTCCGCATCGGCGGTGGAATGGACCGCAACGGTCGCGATGCCGAGCTCCTTCGCCGCGCGTAGGATACGCAGGGCGATCTCGCCACGGTTTGCAATGAGGATCTTATCGAACATCAATCTGAATCAATCTGTGCGATGACAAGGATTATTCGATGACGAGGAGGGGTTCGCCGTATTCGACGGGCGTCCCGTCTTCGACCAGAATGGCGGTCACGGTGCCGGCGCGCGGTGCGACGATCTCGTTGAAGGTCTTCATCGCCTCGATCAGGAGAACCTTCTCGCCCGCCTGGACCTTGGAGCCGATTTCGACGAAGGCCTTCGCGTCGGGCGAGGGCTTGCGGTAGGCGGTGCCGACCATCGGCGAGAGCACGGCGCCCGGATGGGGCGCGCCGGCCTTCGCGGGGGCTTCGGTCTGGGACGGGGGCGGCGCGATCACCGGCGCAGGTGCGGGAGCAACGGCAGCGGGGGCGGAGACCGGCACGGTCACGGTCGCCGTGACCGTGCGCGCCACGCGGATGCGAAGGTCGCCCTTCTCCACTTCGATCTCGCTGAGATCCGTGTCCGTGATCAGAGCCGCCAGTTCACGGACGAGATCGGGATCGAAAGGGTTTTCCTTGGCCATGGGGCTTACCTCTACTTCCTGAGGAGCTAGTGCTTGGAGGGAACTGCCTGCCGCGCCCGCTCCACCATGACTCGGTGGACGGCCTCGAGCCCGAGCAGATAGCTCAGGGGTCCGAAGCCGCAGATCACGCCGACGGAGACGGGCGCGATGAGCGAACGGTGGCGAAAGCCCTCGCGAGCATGAACATTCGACAGATGGATCTCGACCGTCGGAGCGCCGCTGCCTGAGATGGCGTCGCGCAGCGCGATCGAGGTGTGGGTGTAGGCGCCGGCATTGATGACGATGCCTGCTTCCTGCGCTCCCGCTTCCTGGATCCAGTCGACCAACTGACCTTCGTGGTTCGACTGGCGGAACACGACCGACGCCCCCAGGGACTCCGCCTTCTCGCGCACGAGCCTCTCGACGTCCGACAGCGTGGCGCTGCCGTAGATCTGAGGCTCCCTGCGGCCGAGCAGGTTGAGGTTGGGTCCGTTGAGGACGTGGATGGTGATCATCGCGAAAAGAGCGTTCCGAAAAGCTCCACAAGGTGGAGCCGAAGCGCCCTCTTAGCCAAAAGGCGAGCATGGGGGAAGGGGAAAACCGGCCCTTCCCCAAGCTTGGCGGGAGTTCCGCAGGGGGGATAAGCGGCTGGTTCCCCTTTCAGGAGACTCCAGAGTGCTCTCTCACGTCATGGCCGGGACAAGCCCGGCGACGCTCATTTACCCGCAGGTGGCCTTGCCGCAATGGCGGACATTGGCGACGACCTGCTTGAGGGGATCGAGGCCGACGGCGCCGGGGATCACCACTTCGCCGACGATGAAGGCCGGGGTGCCGGTGAGGCTCAGTTTGTCGCCGAGGCTCATGTTCTCCTGCAGGGCGGAGCGGATCTCGGGGCTCTCCATGTCCTTCTGCAGGCGGGCCATGTCGAGGCCCATCTCCTTGGCGACCTCGCGGGCGCGTTCACCGGTCACGCGGCCGCGTGTTTCCATGAGCTTGGTGTGGAAGTCGAAGAGCTTGTCGCCCTTGAGCTGCTTTCCGGCCGCAAGGCCGACCTGGCTCGCCTCGACGGAATCGGGGCCGAGAACGGGGAAGTCCTTGAGGACGACGCGCAGCTTGGGATCGCTTTTGACGAGGGCCTGCAGGTCGGTCATCGCCCGCTTGCAGTAGCCGCAATTGTAATCGAAGAACTCGACAAGGGTGACGTCGCCCTTGGGATTGCCGACGACGAAGGAATGCGGCGCGTTCAGGAGCACCTGCTCTGTCTCCTTCAGGGCCGCCGCCTGGGCGACCTGCTGCGCTTCGGTCTGGCGCTTCTCGAGCTCGGCGATGACTTCGGTCAGGACTTCGGGGTTCTTGAGAAGGTATTCCCGCACGACTTCGCCGATAGCCTGCTTCTGCTGCTCGTTGAAGACCGCATTCTGAGCCAAGGCCGCCGGCGCGACTGCCAGGGCGCCGATCAGGGCGGCCGCCCGGCCGAGATTGAGAAGCGAAAAGCGCATATCCGGTCCTTTTCGGAGGCTTTGGAGGAAACGGCCCGTCCAATCGGCTCAAGCCGCCGAGAGCGTTCTGTCGTGGCAGTTAGCGGGTCGGAGGGCAGAGCGTCAATTCACGGCTTCGTTGATCCCACGAACTGGCTTGAGGCAAATCGCCCGAGCGGATACGAGCCTTCCCATGACAAAAGCACCCGCCGATCCGCATTCGCCCCTCATCGCGCGCCGCATGGAGCGCGTCTCGTCCTTCCTGGCCATGGACGTGCTGAGCGCCGCCGCCGCCAAGGAAAGGCGAGGGGACAGCGTCATCCACATGGAGGTCGGCCAGCCCTCCGCGCCCGCGCCCCGGGCCGCCCGCGAGGCGGCCAAGGCGGCGCTGGATCTCGGCCGCATCGGCTACACGGAGGCCCTCGGGATGGCCGCCCTGCGCGAGAGGATCGCCCGGCACTACCGGGACAGTTACGGCGTGAGCGTCGTCCCCGAGCGGGTGGTCGTCACCACGGGGTCCTCGGCCGGTTTCGTGCTGGCGTTCCTGAGCCTCCTCGATCCCGGCCAGCGGGTGGCGATCACGGCGCCGGGCTATCCGGCCTACCGCAACATCCTGGAGGCGCTGGGCATCGAGCCGGTGACGATTCCGCTCGCCAAGGCCGATGGCTGGATCATGACCGCGCAGGCCATCGAGAAAGCCCATGCGGAAAAGCCTCTGCACGGCATTCTCGCCATGAGCCCGGCGAATCCATCCGGCACCATGATCGGCCGCGAGGCCCTTGCGGCCCTCGGAGAGACCTGCCGCCGCCTGGGGCTGTGGTTCGTCTCCGATGAGATCTATCACGGCCTCACCTACGGCGAGCCTGCCTCGACGGCGCTGGCTTCGGACGACGATGCCCTCGTGATCAACTCCTTCTCGAAATACTACTGCATGACCGGCTGGCGCATCGGCTGGATCGTGGTGCCGGAGCGCCTCGTGCGGCCCATCGAGCGGCTGGCGCAGAACCTCTACATCTCGCCGCCCTACCTCTCGCAGGTCGCGGCGCTCGTCGCATTCGATGCGGTGGAGGAGCTGGAGGCCGTGAAGGCGGGATATGCCCGCAACCGGGCCTATCTGCTCGAGGAACTGCCCAGGATCGGCGTCACGGACATGCATCCGGTCGACGGCGCCTTCTACATCTATGCCGACATCGCCCGCTTCACGAACGATTCCATCGGATTTTCCAAGCGGATGCTGGAGGAGGCGGGCGTTGCGGCGACGCCTGGCCTGGATTTCGACCCCATCGAGGGCTCGCATTACCTGCGCCTGTCCTTCGCGGGCTCCGAGAACGATTGCCGCGAGACGGTTGCCCGCCTGAAGGGCTGGTTGAAGTAGGAGGAGAGAAGCTCTCAGGGATATAGTTGGTAGCTATTGCAGTCTGCATGACCTACTCGGAAGGTCAGCTTACCAGATCCAATGCCGGAGTTCCGTTAGAAGGCCAGACATTGCCATCATAAACCCGGTCAAGCTGGCAATGATCACAACAACCTTCGGGTGATTGGCTGACATAGGCGCAGTGCTCCATTGAGGACAAAAGCACACGCCTAAAGGGGATGAAATATAGATGCTGATTTTAGCTTGCCTGTCAAATCAGTAAGATACTGATATATAGGCATATTTCTAAAAACATGGGGATGCCCGACAAAGGGTAGAAAAAATGCCCGGCCATGAGCCGGGCATTTTCTTTGGAACTTACGATCCGCTCAGGACCGACTTGGCCTTGGACCACCAGCCGGCGCGCTTCGGGCGGTCCGGGTCCGGCGGGGTCAGCACGACGGCGACCGGCTCGGGCTCGGGTGCCGCCGGTTGCGGCTCGGGAGCAGGGGCTTCAGCTGTCGGCTGCGGCGCGGTCTCGATCCGCTCCTCGGCGTTGCTGGGCTTGGGCTCTTCCGCGACCGGAGCCTCGTCCGGCGCGGCCACGGCCTCGGCGACAGCCTCGGTCACGGCGACGAAGCCCTCCTCAGCGGCGAATTCCTCCGCAGCCTCGTCCCGGCCGCGTCCACGGCCGCCGCGACGGCCACGACGGCGGCGGCGTCCGCCACGGCCTTCGTCCTCTGTACCCTCGGCAGCCTCAGCGGTCTCGGTCTCGGAAGCCTCGGCTTCCTCGGCCTCATCCTGCTCCTCGCCTTCCTCGGCAAGGGACTCGTCCTCACCCTGGCTGGCGGCGGAACCCTCGCGGTCGCCACGACCGCGGCGACGGCGGCGGCGACGGCGACGGCGGCCATTGCCTTCGCCTTCCTCGCTCCGCTCCTCGCGGGCGACGGTCTCTTCGGCTTCCTCGTCCTCAGCCTCGATCTCGACCTCGACTTCCTCGACGGGTTCGTCGACAGGGGCGATGGCGTCGATCTGGATCCCGGTGGCGGCCGCCTTGTGCTCGAGCCTCAGGGCGGGCTCGCCCCGGTCGATGGCGTAGTTCGTGGTGCCGGTGAGGCTGTCGTCGGCGACGACGGAGATGGCGACACCGAAGCGGGTCTCCAGATCGCGCAGGTGAATGCGCTTCTGGTTCAGGATGTAGAACGCCGCCTCCGTCCGGGTCCGGACGATGAGGTTGTAGCCGGCATTCTTGATGAGCGTTTCCTCGATGGAGCGCAGCACATGGAGAGCCACCGACGGCGTCGAGCGCACGAATCCGGTGCCGGCGCAGTGCGGGCAGGGGATGGACGAGGATTCCAGGACGCCCGTGCGGATGCGCTGGCGCGACATCTCGAGCAGGCCGAAGGGCGAGATGCGGCCCACCTGGATGCGGGCGCGGTCGTTCTTCAGGCACTCGTTCAGCTTCTTCTCGACGGCGCGGTTGTTCCGCTTCTCCTCCATGTCGATGAAGTCGATGACGATGAGGCCGGCAAGGTCGCGCAGGCGAAGCTGGCGGGCGATTTCCTCCGCCGCCTCCAGGTTCGTGCGCAGCGCCGTGTCCTCGATATTGTGCTCGCGGGTCGAGCGGCCCGAGTTCACGTCGATGGAGACCAGCGCCTCCGTCGGGTTGATGACGAGATAGCCGCCGGATTTGAGCGTCACGACGTTCGAGAACATCGCATCGAGCTGGGCCTCGACACCGTATTTCGCGAAGAGCGGCTGCGGATCGTGGTAAGGCTGGACGATCTTGGCATGGCTCGGCATGAGCATGCGCATGAAGTCCTTGGCCTCGCGATATCCCTCCTCGCCGGAGACGAGGACGTCGTCGATGTCCTTGTTGTAGAGGTCGCGGATGGCGCGCTTGATGAGCGAGCCTTCCTCATAGACCAGGGCCGGGGCCGAGGAGGTGAGAGTTAGCTCGCGCACGCTCTCCCACAGGCGCATCAGGTATTCGTAGTCGCGCTTGATCTCGGGCTTGGTGCGGGAGGCGCCGGCCGTGCGCAGGATGATGCCCATTCCCTCGGGCACCTCCAGCTCCTGGGCGATTTCCTTCAGGCGCTTACGGTCGGCCGCATTGGTGATCTTGCGGGAAATGCCGCCGCCCCGGCCCGTGTTGGGCATGAGCACCGAGTAGCGTCCGGCGAGCGAGAGGTAGGTGGTGAGGGCCGCGCCCTTGTTGCCGCGCTCTTCCTTGACGACTTGCACGAGCAGGATCTGGCGGCGCTTGATGACCTCCTGGATCTTGTACTGCTTGCGGGGAACGCGCGTGCGCTGGGGCACGTCCTCGAGGGCATCGCCGCCGCCGAGCTGCTCGACGACCTCGTGCTCCTCCTCGTCATCCTCGCCGTTCTCGTCCTCATCCTCGTCGGCCTCGGCCTCCGTGTCGGATTCGGAATCCTCGTCGTCTTCCGCGGACTCAGCGGCCGATCCCTCGGCGGCTTCGACGGCGGCCTCGGCCGCGATCTCGTCGGAGGATACGGCCTCGACCGGCTCGGCAGGGCCTTCGGCGTCGTTCGAGGCGGAAGCTTCGGTCTCTGCGCCTTCGGTTCCCTCGGTTTCCGTTACCGGTCCAGCCTCGGCTTCCGTCGAAGCGACGGTCTCATCGCTGGAGGCCCGCTTCTGCGAAGAGCGGCGGCGGCGACGGTCACGGCGGCGGTCCTCCTCACGCTCCTCCTCGGCCTGAGCCTCGGCTTCGGCCTCGAGCAGAGCCTGACGGTCGGCGACCGGGATCTGGTAATAGTCGGGATGGATCTCGCTGAAGGCGAGGAATCCGTGGCGGTTTCCGCCATATTCCACGAAGGCCGCCTGCAGGGACGGTTCGACGCGGGTGACTTTCGCGAGGTAGATGTTACCCCGCAACTGCTTCCTGTTAGCGGATTCGAAGTCGAATTCTTCGACCTTCTGACCACGCACCACCACGACCCGGGTTTCTTCCGGGTGGGAGGCATCGACGAGCATCTTGTTTGCCATGTTGAACTCTCGACATGGCGACCGAGGGCAGGACCTGAGGCAGGGGCCGCGTTGAAGGCGGAACTCCACGCCGCAAACGAAGGCGGCGGGCTGAAATTGCGTTCGGATTGCTGTCGATCGCCATCGTGCGCCGCATCGGGGCGCATTCTGGGTTGAACTGGGCCGGCGCCATGCCGGATGAGGTGGGGCATGGGCGAGCGCGGGAACGATTGCGCGACTCGAACGGTGCAGAAACGAGAGTCAGGACTGACTTCGTGTGCGCAACCATTCGACACGGCCCTTTCGTCGGAATCGGTGGGGCGGGCATGCCCGGCCACCGGCATAGAGGCGAAACCATCGCCATGTGATCCTGTCCGTGAGCCTGTCGAGGGTGGCGGGGGAGCCGGAGGATCGGTCAACACAACCGTCTCCTCGGATCCGCCGTCAGATTCGGCCATGCCGGACGGGATCAAGATCATTACAGATTGATTATGCCTTTTGGCAAGATGCAGAGATACTGTGCCGTAAGTGCAACATAGTCTCGACATTATAAGGCGAGGCATCAGGTTTCGTTAACCCAATGCCGCCTATGAGATAGGAGGGACGCTCGACTGATTCCAGCGGCCAAAAATGCAAAACACCTTGTTCGTCCGTCTTTTTAGCGCCCTTCTCCTGCTGACTCTCGTCGCCTCGGGAAGCCTGCGCGCCTGGGCGGCGGGCGAGGAGAGCAGGGGCGGTGCGGCCGTCATCGCCGCCGGCGTCACGGTTGAAGTCGCTGGGGATAAGACACGCCTCAAGGTTGCCCTGTCCAAGCCCGTGAACGCCCACGCCCATTTCATGGAGCGCCCCGACCGGGTCATCGTGGACCTGCCGGAGGTCACGTTCCATCTTCCCGCCGATACCGGCCGCAAGAGCGAGGGGCTGATCGCCTCCTACCGCTACGGCCTTTTTGCGCCCGGCCGCTCGCGGGTCGTGATCGATCTGGCTGACGCCGCCGTCGTCTCCGCCCTTCATGCTGCGCCGAACGACGCCGGCACCATGGCGACGCTCACCATCGAGTTGTCCCGGGTGGACCGCGAGGAGTTCCGGCGCGCAGCTGCCCAAAGCAGGACTGTGGCGGCAAAGGCCGCTCCCGAGCCTCCCATGCCGAAGGCCAATGTGGATGCCCGGCCGGTGATCATGATCGATCCCGGTCACGGGGGGATCGATCCGGGCGCAGCGGCGGCAGGCGGGGGCACGGTCGAGAAGGACCTCGTTCTCGCCTTCGCCAAGCTTCTCAGGAAAAAGCTCGAGGCCGGAGGGCAATACCGCGTCCTCATGACCCGAGACCAGGACGTGTTCGTCTCCCTCGGGGACCGGGTGCGCGCCGCGCGGGCCGCGAAGGCGGACCTCTTCATCTCCATCCATGCGGATTCGATCTCCGGAGGGCAGGACGTCAGGGGGCTCACGGTCTATACCGGGTCGGAGCGGGCCTCCGACGCCGATTCCGCCCGGCTGGCCGACCGGGAAAACCGGGCCGATGCGGTGGCCGGCATCGAGTCGCGGGAGGTGGCCGACGACATCTCGGACATCCTCCAGGACCTGACCCGCCGGGAGACCCGGACCTTCTCCCACGGCTTCGCCAACCGCCTCGTGGGCGAGTTCGACCCGGTCGCCCGCCTCAACAAGAATCCCCGCCGGGAGGCTGGTTTCATGGTCCTGCGGGCTCACGATGTGCCGTCCGTCCTGGTGGAGCTGGGTTATCTGTCGAGCCAGAAGGATCTCGACCTGCTGATGTCGGACGAGTGGCGCGGCAAGATGGCCGCCGCCATGTCCTCGGCGGTGGACCGCTTCTTCGCCGCGAGGCTCGCCAAGCAGGGGACTGCCGTAGTTTTACCATAGATGCGGTGTCGATACCGGGTGGCGGGGGCGCGATTCCTCGGTTAACAGAACGGGACAGGGTATCCTGGCTCTGCCTGTCGAATGAGTTTGCGTTCAATATCTGCTGCTAACCGGGCGCCTTTGCGCCGATAACGGAATACCTTCGGATGCGTTTTGTCGTACGATTCTTCGGCTTCCTGTTCAGCATCGGTGCGATCTTCTTCCTGATCGGCGCTGTCGGGCTGGCCTATGGATATTGGGTCTTCTCGAAGGATCTGCCGGATCACGCTCAGCTGGCCAATTACGAGCCGCCGGTGATGACGCGCGTCCATGCCTCGGACGGCAGCCTGATCGCCGAATACGCCCGCGAGCGCCGCCTCTACCTGCCCATCCAGTCCATCCCGAAGCGGGTCATCGCAGGCTTCCTCTCCGCCGAGGACAAGAACTTCTACAAGCATCCGGGCATCGACCCGGAGGGCATCGTGCGCGCCATCGTGGCCAATGTCCGCTCCGGCGGCAGGCGGGAGCAGGGCGCCTCGACCATCACCCAGCAGGTGGCCAAGAACTTCCTCGTCGGCAACGAGAAGAGCTACGAGCGCAAGATCCGCGAGGCGCTGATCGCCCTGCGCATGGAATCGACCTTCTCGAAGGACAAGATCCTCGAGCTCTACCTCAACGAGATCTTCCTCGGCACCCTGACCCCGGGCCGCAACCTGCACGGGATCGCCGCCGCAGCCCTCGATTATTTCGGCAAGTCCGTCCACGAGCTGACCCTGGCCGAGGTCGCCTATATCGCGGCCCTGCCCAAGGGCCCGAACAACTACCATCCCTTCCGCCAGCGACAGGCCGCCATCGAGCGCCGCAACTGGGTCATCGACCGCATGGTCGACAACGGCTACGTCTCCCGCGAGGAGGGCGATGCGGCCAAGAAGGAGCCGCTCAACGTCACGCCCCGGGTCGTGTCGCCCAACACCATCGCCTCCGGCTATTTCGCCGAGGGCGTCCGCCGCGACATCGCCGAGCGCTACGGCGAGGAAGCCCTCTACGAGGGCGGCCTCCTGATCCGCTCGACCCTCGATCCCAAGATGCAGGCCATGGCCCGCAAGGCGCTCACCGACGGTCTCGTGCGCTTCGACGAGGCCCGGGGCTGGCGCGGGGCCCAGCAAAAGCTCGACCTGAAGGGCCGCGAGTGGGGCATCGCCCTCTCCGAGGTACCGGTTCTTGGTGACGTGAAGCCCTGGCAGCTTGCCGTCGTGCTCGAGGTCGGGCGCGGCCAGGCCAAGATCGGCCTGCAGCCGAAGCGCGAAGTGTCGGGCCAGGTCTCTCGGGATCGCGAAACGGGCGTGATCACGGCCGAGGGCGTGAAATGGACCCGTCGCAGCGTCGACAAGGCCCTGTCCCCCGGCGACGTGGTCTATGTGGAGCCGATCTCCGGCAAGGACGACCAGTACCGCCTGCGCCAGATCCCCGAGATCTCCGGCGCCATCGTGGCCATGGACCCCCAGACGGGCCGCGTTCACGCCATGGTCGGCGGCTTCTCCTACGACCAGAGCGAGTTCAACCGGGCCATCCAGGCCATGCGTCAGCCGGGCTCCTCGTTCAAGCCTATCGTCTATGCGACGGCCCTCGACAACGGCTACACGCCCTCGACACAGATCATGGACGCGCCCTTCGTGCTCGACATGGGGCCGGGCCAGCCTGCCTGGGCCCCGTCGAACTACGACGGCAAGTCGGCGGGCCTGCGCACCCTGCGCTACGGAATCGAGCATTCCAAGAACCTGATGACCGTGCGCCTCTCGAACGAGGTCGGCATGCCGACCATCGCCGAATATGCCCGCCGCTTCGGCGTCTATGACGACATGCTGCCGCTTCTCTCCATGTCGCTGGGCGCGGGCGAGACGACGGTCATGCGCATGACCGCGGCCTATTCCATGTTCGTCAATGGCGGGCGTCGCATCCGGCCGACGCTGATCGACCAGATCCAGGACCGCAACGGCCAGACCATCTACCGCCACGACAACCGCAAGTGCTCGGGCTGCGACGCACAGGCCTGGGACGGCGGTGCGCCGCCCAAGCTCAACGACAACCGGGAGCAGGTGCTCGATCCGCTCACGGCCTACCAGATGACCTCCATCCTGGAAGGCGTCGTGCAGCGCGGCACCGCCCAGAGCGTCAAGGCGGTGGGCAAGCCGCTCGCCGGCAAGACCGGCACCACCAACGACGCCAAGGACGTGTGGTTCGTCGGCTTCTCGCCCGATCTGGCCGTGGGCGTGTTCCTCGGCTACGACCAGCCGAAATCCCTCGGCAACGCGGCAACCGCCGGTCAGTACGCAGCGCCCGTCTTCCGCGACTTCATGCAGATGGCGCTCAAGGACAAGCCCGCGACGCCGTTCCGCGTGCCGCCCGGCATCAAGCTGATCCGCGTGAACCCGTCCACCGGCACCCGCGCAGGCGAGGGCGGCGGGATCCTCGAGGCCTTCAAGCCGGGTACCGCTCCGCCCGAGACCTACGCGCCCATCGAGCCGGAGATGATTCCGCAGGCGGAATACGTGCCCGCGCCCCCGCGGGCGGTGGGCGCGGGAACCGGCGGATTGTATTGATCCAGGCCCGGCCCCTTCCCATATCGGAAGGGTCCTCCACCCCATGAACCTGATCACCCGGCAGCCGCGCTTGCGGCCGCAAGGGTGAGACAGTTTCAGGAAGAGGGCTCTCCTTTGACACCGTGCGGCGCTCACCTTAAGACGCCGCCATCATCAGGCACGAACAGCAGCAGAAACGATGCGCGCCGAAATTCAACACCTCGTAGAAGAGACCAAGCAGTCAGTCGGGCTGCTGAGGAGGCATCTTTGACTGGGACAACGCCCAGCGCCGCCTCGCGGAACTGAACGCCCAGGCTGAAGATCCCAACCTCTGGAACGATGCGGAGGCTGCGCAGAAGGTCATGCGCGAGCGCACTTCGCTGGAAGACCAGATCTCCGCTATCAAACGGATGGAGCAGGATCTCGAAGACGCGATCACCCTCATTGATCTCGGCGAGATGGAGGAGGACGAGGGCACGGTGAAGGAAGGCGAGGAGGCCGTTCGCGGCCTTCAGGCCGAGGCTGCCCGCCGTCAGGTCGAAACGCTGCTCTCGGGCGAGGCCGACGCCAACGACACCTATGTCGAAGTGCATTCCGGCGCGGGCGGCACGGAGAGCCAGGACTGGGCCAACATGCTCCAGCGCATGTACGCCCGCTGGGCCGAACGCCGGAAATACAAGGTCGAGCTTCTCGAAATGACCGACGGCGAAGAAGCCGGCATCAAGAGCGCCACGCTCCTGATCAAAGGCCACAACGCCTATGGCTGGCTCAAGACCGAGTCCGGCGTGCACCGCCTCGTGCGCATCTCGCCCTACGACTCGAACGCGCGCCGCCACACGAGCTTTGCATCGGTGTGGGTCTATCCGGTGGTGGACGACCGCATCAATATCGAGGTCAAGGAATCGGACTGCCGCATCGACACGTTCCGTTCGTCGGGCGCAGGCGGCCAGCACGTGAACACGACCGACTCGGCTGTGCGCATCACGCACATTCCCACCGGCATCGTCGTGGCCTGTCAGCAGGAGCGCTCACAGCACAAGAACCGGGCCACCGCCTGGAACATGCTGCGCGCCCGCCTCTACGAGCTCGAGCTGAAGAAGCGCGAGGAGAAGGCGAATGCCGAGGCTGCCGCCAAGACGGATATCGCCTGGGGCCACCAGATCCGCTCCTACGTGCTGCAGCCCTATCAGCTGGTGAAGGATCTGCGCACGGGCACGCAATCGACCAGCCCGCAGGACGTGCTCGACGGCGATCTCGATCCCTTCATGGAAGCCTCTCTCGCCCAGCGCGTTTATGGCGGCGGCGAAGAGGTCGAGGACATCGATTAAGAACAGCAAAAGGCCACTCTCACCGAGCGGCCTTTTCGCATGAGAGGCCGTTAATCCAGCGCCCGCGCCGCCTCCAGCACTTCCTCCGCATGGCCGGGCACCTTCACCTTCGGCCAGACGCGCGCGATCCTTCCCTCGCGGTCGATCAGCACGGTGGTGCGCTCTACGCCCATGTACTTGCGGCCGTACATGCTCTTCTCCACCCACACGCCATAAGCCTCGAGCATCGTCTTTGCCTCGTCCGAGGCGAGGGGAAACGTAAGGTCGTATTTGGCGCGGAACTTGTCGTGGCTCTTTACCGGGTCGGGCGAGACTCCCACGATCTCCGTGTCGGCCGCGGCGAAATCCTGGCGCAGAGCCTGGAAGTTCTGCGCCTCCAGCGTGCAGCCGCTGGTGTCGTCCTTCGGGTACAAGTAGAGAACGATTTTCCGGCCTCGCATCTGTTTCAAAGTAACGACTTGTCCATCCGTCGCAGGTAGTGAGAAGGATGGAGCCATGGTTCCAGGTGTCAGTGGCATAATTCGCCTTCCTTTTGGCGGAATGTGCTGGTTGGAGATCTCTTTATGTGCGGGGATGAAAGAGGCGGTCGCGAGAGAGCTCCGGGACGGTTAAGGTTCTCCATCTGATTCCCTCATTGTCGTCCCCGTGCAAGAGCCAGGTTTTCTGCGTCACAAGAATGAAACTGTTCATCAGTGCCATATCGCGCCGGCGGAAACCGGCGAAGCGGAGTGCCATACGGCGCATGCTTCGTGGCGCTCTCTATGTGAAGCTTGGCCTCATTCTCGCTTTGGGGATTGGATTCGGCGCGCTGTACCTGCGCCTCTCCGCAGCCCCGCTCAGCTTCGGGCGGCTGCCGGACCGGGTTGCCGAGGCGCTCGCAGCCCGGATCGGTCCCGGCTGGTCTGTCACGCTGCGCAGCACCGCCCTTGAACTGCAGAACGGCGCCCCGGCTCTCAGGGCAAGCGGTCTCGACGTCAGAGCCCCCAACGGGGATCTCGTGCTGCGGGCGCCCCATGCGATCATCAGCGTCGACGGCCTGTCGCTGCTCACCGCCAATCTCCAGCCGAAATCCATCGAGTTCCGCGACCTGCAGCTGCGGGTCCTCGTCAATCGCGACGGATCGCTGGCCTTCTCGCCCGTCCAGGGCGCCGAGGGTGAAGGTGAGCCGACCGCGCCGGCGCCTGTTCCCGTCAGCCCGTCCGCCGAGATCGCCGCTTCTCTGCAGAGGAAGGCTCAGGGGCCGTCCCCTGTCTCCGGGGTCGTCGGATCGCTGTTCGATATCGTGGTCGGCCCAGGCGGCATCCTCAGCTCCCTCGCCACGGCCCAGCTGACCAATGCCCGATTGGTGTTCATCGACGCCGATGCCCGCATCCGGGCCGATTTCCGCCGCCTGGACGCGACCTTCGACTGGACCGAGGATGGCGGGCGGCATTTCTCGGCTACCGTCGAGGGCAGTCGGGGGCCCTGGCAGATCAGTGGAGACGCCGTCCGCAACGCTCAAGGCGGCTATCGGGCCGTCCTTGCCGCAGACGGGGCGCCGATCCAGGACATTCTCCTGCTGACCGGCCTTTCGGCTCTGCCGGCGACTACCGACCTCGAATTCTCGGGCCAGGTCAACGCCGCCTTCGCGGATGGCCGCGTCACCGAACTGAAGGCTCAGCTCGCCAGCAATACGGGCATGATCCAGATCGACGACAGAGATACGTCTCCCCTTCGGGTGGAGCGAGCCGGGATCGATATGGACTGGGACGAAGCCGCCCGGACCCTCCATTTGCGCCGGTTCGAGCTGAAGGGCGGAGAAACGCAGGTCGCTCTCCAGGGCCGGCTTATGGCGCTCGCCGCAGACAACAACTGGCGCCTGGTGCTCAACGGCAGGGATCTCGTGCTGCCCGGGGCCGCCGACGGCGACGGCCCCGTTCGGATCTCCGAGATTGCTGCGGATCTGTCAGGTCCCGACGGTGTCGCCATCAATTCCCTCACGCTCAAGGGACCGGAGCTCTCCGCCGAGATCAGCGGCCTTCTGGGCACTTCCGCGGATCCGAAAGGGCTCAAGCTCGACGTCGGGGCGCGGCAGACCGGCGTTCGCTCCGCGCTGCGCATCTGGCCCGAGGCTGTCGCGCCGCCGGTCCGCAGGTTCCTTGTCGAGAACCTCAAAGCCGGGACCCTCGAAGCCATCGACCTCAAGGTCGCCATGACGGGAGAGGACATCGCGAAGGCGATCTCGGGCGGTCCGATCCCGGACAAGGCCTTGAAGATCGACTTCGCCATCAAGCAAGGCACCCTCCGGGCCGCGGAGGGATTGCCGCCTGTCTCCGGCATGGATGTCACCGGTCGGGTGACCGGAACGAAGGTTCTGGTGCGTGCCCCTTCGGGCCGGGTCGAGATGGCTGACGGCCGCGCGCTTGCGGCGTCCGACGGCTCCTTCGCCCTCAGCAACTACTGGGACGATGACGCCCTGGCGCGGATCGTCTTCAGCCTGAAGGGCGGGGCCGATGGGCTCGGCGCGCTGCTGCTGGAGCCGCGCATCAAGGAGATTGCCGGTTTCGAGGTCGATCCCGCGACCATGAAAGGTATGGCCGACCTGCGCGTCGGCATCGGGCTTGCCGTTAACGACATTCCCGCCTTCGCCGACCTGCCGCTGACGGTGAACGGAACGGTGAGCGAACTCGGCGTCGATAAGATCTTCGGCAAGGATCCGCTCGAAAACGCCAATCTCACCATCGCCTACGACAAGGGCGATCTGTCGATCAAAGGCGAGGGGAAGCTGGGGGGAGGCCCCGTTTCCATTGCCGTCCAGAAGACCCGCCAGGGCGGCGAGGCCAACGTCGCCTTCACCCTCGACGAGGCCGCCAGGAACCGGCGTGGCCTTTCCTTCGGCTCGCAGCTCACGGGGGCGATTCCGCTGAAGGTCACCATGCCTCTCGGCAAGTCCTCCAAGCCGGGGATTGCCGTCGAGGCCGATCTGGCCAAGGCGGGCGTGGACCAGCTCATCCCAGGCTGGGTGAAGCCTGCCGGAAAGCCCGGCAAGCTTACCTTCACCCTGGTGGAAGGGCCGAGCAGCGAAATCCATGACCTGCATCTCGACAGCGGAACCGTGCAGATCCGCGGGACGGCGACCCTGTCGGGGGAGGGCAGCCTCGAAAAGGCGGAGCTCACGACCTTCAAGCTCTCGCCCGGCGACGACATGAAGGCCCAAATTGAGCGCTCCAACGGCGCCTACAAGGTGACGGTTCGCGGCAACGTGGGCGACGCGCGTCCTTTCGTGAAAGGCAGCGGGACCGCGCCGGCTTCCAACGGCCGCAATGCTGCGCAGCAGGAGGGAAAGGACGTCGACCTCGACCTCATGCTCAACATCCTGACGGGCTTCAATGGTGAGGCGCTCACCAACGTCTCGCTCAAGGCCTCGATGCGCAAGGACAACATCAGGCATCTGGACATGAAGGGACGTCTCGGCGCGACCGACGTGATCGGCCGTACGTTGTCTCAGGGCGGCGGCGGCCGCGCCATCGTCATCCAGGCGGACGATGCCGGTGCAGTGCTGCGCTTCGTCGATGTCTACCGACGGATGGCCGGCGGGGATCTCATCGTTCAGCTGACGGCGGGAGACGGCCCTCAGGACGGGTTCGCGATGCTCAGGTCCTTCACGCTGGTCAACGAACCGGCCCTGCGCCGCATCATCCCGACGCAGACGCAGGTGATCGCCGGGCAGGATCGCGCGGGCAATCCGCAGGCCATCCGCGTGGACGTCAACGAGGTCTTCTTCAACAAAGCTCGCGTCGACTTCACCCGCGGCTCCGGGCGCGTCGATTTCAAGAACGCCGCCATCTTCGGCAGCCAGATCGGCTTCACGCTCGCAGGCTATATCGACTACGCGCGCGACGCGATGGACATCGCAGGAACCTTCGTGCCGGCCTACGGCCTCAACAACGCCTTCTCGCAGGTGCCGCTGTTCGGCCCGCTTCTGGGGGGAGGACAGTACGAGGGGCTCTTCGCGGTCAATTTCCGCGTGACGGGACAGATGGGCTCGCCGACCCTGAACGTGAATCCGCTTTCCGCCGTCGCGCCTGGCTTCCTGCGCAAGCTCTTCGGCGTCGGAGCGAGTGCGGAGCCGCAGACGGGCTCCCTTCCGACTCTGCCCGAGCGATAGGCGAGTGCCTGGCCGGAAGCCGCTCCTTCGAAAAGGCGACCTCCAATCTTATAGAGATGCTGGGATCACACGGGGCGCAGGAGCACGTGTTTCTTCTTTCCGAATGAGAGCTTGATTACGCCTTCAGCCGTCAGGTCTGTGGCTCTCAGGACTCCGCGCTCGTCGGCGACGGGCTGGTCGTTGACCTTCAGTCCGCCGCTCTTGACCTGACGCCGCGCCTCACTGGTGGAGGGGACGAGCTTGGCGTACTCCGGCCCGAAGGCGGTCAGCACGCCCAGGCCTGCGTCCAGAACGCTGGAGGGGACCTCGATGGTCGGAAGGCTTTCCGCCAGCGTTCCCTGCTCGAAGGTCTTGCGCGCCGTCTCGGCGGCGAGCTCCGCCGCCTCGCGGCCATGGAGGAGGGCGGTGGCCTCGGTCGCCAGCACCTTCTTGGCCTCGTTGACCTCGGCTCCCTGCAGGGCAGCGAGACGCTCGATTTCGTCCATGGGCAGGATCGTGAAGAGCTTCAGGAAACGGACTACGTCCGCATCCTCGGTGTTGCGCCAGAACTGCCAGTAATCGTAGGGGCTCAGCATGTCGGCATTGAGCCAGACCGCGCCGGAGGCGGTCTTGCCCATCTTGGCGCCGGAGGCGGTCTTGCCCATCTGGGCGCCGGAGGCGGTCTTGCCCATCTGGGCGCCGGAGGCGGTCTTGCCCATCTGGGCGCCGGAGGCGGTCTTGCCCATCTGGGCGCCGGAGGCGGTCTTGCCCATCTTGGCGCCGGAGGCGGTCGTCAGAAGCGGGCAGGTGAGCGCGTAGAGCTGGGGCGTGCCGAGGCGGCGGCCGAGATCGATGCCGTTGACGATGTTCCCCCACTGGTCCGAGCCGCCCATCTGCAGGATGCAGCCGTAGCGCTTGTTCAACTCCACGAAATCGTAGGCCTGGAGGATCATGTAGTTGAACTCCAGGAAGGACAGCTCGTGCTCGCGTTCGAGGCGCAGCTTCACGCTGTCGAAGGACAGCATCCGGTTGACGGAAAAGTGCCGGCCGACATCCCGCAGGAATTCGATGTAGTTGAGCTTGGTCAGCCACTCGGCGTTGTCGATCATCGTGGCGTCCTGCCGACCGTCGCCGAAGCCGATGAAGCGGGAGAAGACCGTCCTGATGCTCTCCTTGTTAGCCTCGATCTGCTCCACGGTGAGGAGCTTGCGGCTTTCGTCCTTGCCGGACGGATCGCCGACCCGGGTGGTGCCTCCGCCCATGAGAGTGATCGGCCGGCCCGCGCCCGTCTTCTGCAGCCAGTGCAGCATCATGATCGAGAGAAGATGCCCGACATGGAGAGACGGGCCGGTGCAGTCATAGCCCACATAGGTGGTCAGACGCCCTTCTGCCGCCGCCGCATCGATGCCCTCCAGATCGGAGGTCTGATGAATGTAGCCCCGCTCGGTCAGCACTTTCAGGAAGTCGGATTTTGGCGCGTTCATCGCGTCTCTCTCGTCGGTTCGGGTCAAAAGCGAGCGGACCTCTACCAGTTCCGCGGTCCGATTTCACGCGGTTTCATGCTCGATACCGCTCGTCCAGGAGCACAGCGCTTTTGCCTCCGACCGCCGGTCTTTACCTTCTGGTTTTGTCATTCCGGCTCTGCCCCTGCGGCAGCTTGACGCGACAGGTCGCAAATCCTATCTGTAATAAAGTAATGTTACCGGAGATGGGCGATGTCGTTCTGGGGCTGGATCGAAGAGGCAGGGGAGTATCTTGGAGGTCGGGCCGAAGCCGTCGGCGATTGGCTGGGCGACAGGGTCGAAGACGGCTATGAATGGTTGTCCGACAACATCTCGGGACTGCCGCTGCACTTCTTTTCATTCATGGGGCAGTTGTTTCCGTCGGTGAATATTCTCGGAGTAAAGTCTTTCACACCGAGTCACGGCGACAATGATGTCAATGGGTTGATGGCAGGTTCGAAATGGGCAGGTTCGACTATCACCTTTGCGCTGCCCGACTCTCAGGACGATTATGAAATAATTAATCCGAGCGCATCGGGTTACAAGCCTCTTTCGGCCCAGAACGAGGCGGCCGTTCATGAAATCATGGGTTCCTTCGCCGGTTATGTGTCGGTCGGCGTCAACTATGCCGGGCGAGGTGATGCGACTATTCAGGTGGCAGGTTTTGAGCATGGCGATATCATCAATCGCAGCCACGGAATGTACGCGGGAGTGCCGCTCTTCGGTAGCGATACGTGGCTAACTACAGGTTCGAGCACGAGCGTTCTGACGGGTAGTCGGGACTATTTCTTGGCTTTGCATGAGTTGGGGCATTCCCTTGGCCTCAAGCATCCCCACGACTCTGCCGGCAATCTGCCGCTGATGTCATCGTCTCTCGACTCCACCGAGTTCACGGTGATGTCCTACAAAGAGACGGCCAATCGGCCCCAAAGCTATATGCAGTATGACATTGCTGCGCTGCAGTACATGTATGGTGCTGATTTCACGACGCAGAGTGGAAATACCGTCTACAGCTGGAATCCAGATACGGGCCAAACCTTCGTCAACGGTGTTAGCCAGGGCAGCACCAGCGATAAATTCATCTTTCTGACGATTTGGGACGGTGGCGGCATCGACACTTATGACATGTCGAAATACAGCGAGGGGGGGCTGATCGACCTGAGCCCAGGCGGCTTCTCGCGCTTTTCCACAGAGCAGTTGGCGGTCAGGAGATCCGAGTCGAAAGTTTCCGGCAATGTCTACAATGCCTTCCAGTGCAATGGCGACCCGCGATCCCTGATCGAGAACGCCATCGGTGGCAGCGGCAACGATACCATCATCGGAAATCAGGCCATCAATCACCTCCGCGGCGAAGGGGGCGACGACAAGCTGTCCGGGGGTGCGGGTGCGGATCGCCTGGACGGTGGGGGCGGCCGGGACACGGTCAGCTACTACCACCGTCCTGTCGCGGTGGAG
>NZ_JAJATX010000066.1 GCF_020866965.1 Microvirga roseola | reverse complement strand
AACCGCCTAACAGACGCCGCATGCTTCCCCGCCTGAAATGGCCAAGCTCCAGCTTAGAGGCTGACTGAAAAAGGTTGAGTGGCTTCAAGCCCTTGTGAGTCCGTCGGATTTGCGAAGACTCGATGGAGTTCACGATGGTATGGACCGAAGCCACTCGCCGACAGTATCGGCGAGACGGACTGCGTTATACAAGCAATCTCACCGATGCCGAATGGGCGCTGATCGAACCCTTCATGCCCGCCGCCCGGCGGATCGGCCGTCCCCGCACCACCTGTCTGCGGGCCGTGGTTGAGGCCATCCTCTATCTCGCTTCGACCGGTTGCCAATGGCGCCAGTTGCCCAAGGAGTTTCCGCCGTATTCGACCGTTCAGGGCTATTTCTATGCTTGGTCACGGGACGGCACCTTCGAGCGGATCAACCATACTCTTGTTGCTACCTCCCGCGAGAAGGCCGGCCGTGAGGCGAGCCCCTCGGCCGGCGTCATTGACAGCCAGTCAGTCAAGACAACGGAAGCCGAAGGCCTGCGCGGCTTTGATGCCGGCAAAAAGATCAAGGGGCGCAAGCGCCACATCATCACCGATACGCAAGGCCATCTCGTCGGGCTGCGCGTTCACACCGCCGACATCCAGGACCGTGATGGTGCGGTGGAGGTGCTCACCTCGATCGCCGCTGGGTGGTGGAGCGAACATTCGGCTGGCTTGGACGCTGGCGCCGATTGGCCAAGGCCTTCGAAGCCTCCATTGAAAGCGCAGTGGCCTGGGTCTTCATCGCCCATATCCGGATACTGACCAGAAGGCTTGTAAGGCCCTGAAACCAGACCGGTCTTTCTGAGTCAGACTCTTATATTGCTGAAAGGCGGCGACCCTGGGCCGCTGTTAGGCGCATCATCTTTCGCAGATCGTGTTCGCCCAATTCAAGGGCAGCATCGACCCAAATGTCGACAATGTCCCGCAACTCCTCATATGAAATAGGATCGATGCGTCGTTTGGAACGATAGATGGCCCGGTGCGCGTTGTGCTTCCGTCGGTTACGTTCCATGTACTCCCTGACAGCGATCTCACCCTCACCATCCTCAGCAAGGATATCGACGACTCCAAGGGCATGTAACTCCTCGGCAGTGTAGACCTTGCCGCTCATGATGAGCCTTTCCGCTGGCGACGTCCCAATCTTCCGCGCAAGAAAGCTGTAAGCTCCCATCCCTGGAAAGAGGTTGAAAAGCACTTCAGGCAGACCCAGCTTTGCGCTCTTTTCGGCAATCAGGACATCAAAGGACAGAGCACATTCAAATCCGCCACCAAGCGCATCTCCCTGGACGAGAGCAATCGTTACGACCGGGGTGTGGAACGCCATCGCGTTGCCATAGATGACATCGATGCATGCATAAGCGTAAGCCTGCATGCTTGCTCGATCCCCTGCTCGAATGCGATCAGCGAAGTAGGCCAAGTCACCGCCAAGATTGAACACGCCGGGAGTCTGTGACCCGAAGACGAAATACTCGAGCAGTTGCTTTTGTTCGCGGTGCCCCTCCTCCATGATCTGGCGCACCGACTCGTGAACGCAAAGCATATCCTGCAACAGCTCCATTGTTACGTTTGAGCGTGGACTTGGGCGCATGGAGGCCCAGTAGGTTTTATTTTGGAAATCGAGTTTGACGTCGATGTGCGGCAAGACAAGTTGTGTCGCTTCCTCTCGGGATGGAGCCCGCACCCGATCCGCAGGCGTCGCCATCCCCTGGTAATCACTGCGCTCAGATACAGTGATCTCTTGGTCATCGAATTTGACCAATGGGGACAGCATTCTCTCACTCCCTTGAACAGACTGGATGAGCAAGAGCGGCAATCAGATTAATCCGCGCGCTTGCCACCACATTCTCCGGCGACCTAACGTTGGGGAATGACAATGATCCATTAACCTGAATGTGTATAGTGACCGGACTTTACGCTTACAAAGTATGGTTAACTGCCTAAGGCAATCCCTAGAAAGTCGGACCACAAACTCCCGATGAAACGGTTGTCGTGCGCAATGCATTGCACGTCGACTGCGCGGTGTGCGCAATGATGTTCTTCGTATCAGCGCCTAGCCTATACTAAGCACTCCCGCGCGGCGAACGCTCGATTAGCTGACTATTAGATCACAATAGAGTCCGCGAGGAGAAGAATGCCGCCACCTCGGCAGCTGCCATCGGGTGAGCGTACAGATAGCCCTGTGCGCAATGGCACCCCATGTCTCTAAGCCGCTGCGCCTGAGCTTGTGCCTCTACTCCCTCTGCGGTGACCAGCAGATCCAAGCTCCTGCCGAGACTGATCACGGCCGCCACAATCGCCTTATCATCTGCATCCTGCTCCACGTCACGGATGAAGCTTTGATCGATCTTGAGGTGGTGACCGGAAGCTGCTTCAGGTGTGTTAGTGAAGCATATCCCGTCCCAAAATCATCCAAAGCAACTTGCACACCTCGCTTGCGGAACTTGTTGAGGGTGTCAGCGACCAATCCAGAGCGCCCCTCGAGCAGGACCTTCTCAGTCACCTCGATTTCGAAATGCTTCGAGGGAACCCTCGCCAAGGCCAGAATGCGAAGGATCTCATCGGCCAGATCCGGCTGGCTGAATTCAGCGCTCGACAGATTAACTGCGACCCGACCCGGATTGAGGCCAGAGCCTATCCACCTGCGGATATCAGAGGTGATCTTGCCGATCAGACGATTTCCCAGCGCTTTTGCAATCTCCGGATCGTCAAAGACGGCACCGAATGTCGCGGGCGTTAAAAGACCCTTATCTGGGTGGCACCAGCGGGCCAGTGCCTCAAGACCGACAGTGCGCCCCGCCGTGAGACATATCTTAGGCTGGTAGAGGGGAACGATCTGATCTCGGATGATCGCCTCACGAGCTTCTTTCCCCACAAGGAGCCGCTGCTCGGCTGCCGCTCTCATGCCCGCCGAGTACGTGACCACTTGGCCTCGACCTGTCGCCTTGGCCCGGTACAGTGCAATGTCGGCATCCCTCATCAGTTCGGTCGGGTCATAGTCATGATCCGGAAACCCGGCCACCCCAATGCTTGCCCGGCTGACAATCATTCGGCTCTCGTGAGCGAAGGGCTGGCGGAGCCGTTTCGTGATCGTCTGCGCTAGGTTGGCCGCGTGCTTGAGCTCCAGAGATTCCACGACAATGACAGCGAACTCATCACCGCCGAGACGCGCGACCGTATCGCAGTCCCGCATCATCAGGACAAGTCGAGCGGCCGTTTCCTTCAATAATGCATCTCCGGCATTATGGCCGAGCGTGTCATTGACGTCCTTGAAGTCATCCAAATCGATCAGCAGGAGACTGACGCTCGTCCCGCTCTTCTGGGCTTCGGACAAGGCTTTCTCTAAGCGGTGTTGAAACAGCAGTCGGTTCGGCAGACCGGTGAGTGCATCGTGGTTTGCGATTCGCCAGATCTCCTCCTCGGCAGCCTTGCGGTCTGTAATATCGTATGTAACGCCGACAACGCGGTTAGGTCCCGCCTTCTCGCCGCGCGAATAGAGCCAGAGCATCTTCCCGGTCGGCGATACGTAGCGAAACTCGATCGTTGCAGTGCCTGTGGCCGCGATTTGCGACATGAAGCCGTCCCGCAGCGGACGATCCTCAGGATGGATATTGTCCAACACTTCAGATGACGGCCCGGACCCGATCCCGAGAAGGCCTAGCGAGTTGTAGGAACGAGTGATATGGCCTGTCAGCAAATCCTGCTCCCAGGCGACCATGCGGGCAGCCTGCATGGCAAGCCGCAGTCGCTCCTCACTCTGTCGAAGCTGCTCCTCAGCCGTTCTCCGGTCATGAATGTCCGAGAGGCCTCCGATCCATTCCCGGATGGAGCCGTCCGGGTTCCGGATCGGGACCGCACGGGTCAGCATCCAGCGATAGTCACCATTTGCCTGCCGGACCCAGCACTCCGCCTCATAGTTCTCTCCGGCTAAGACCGCTTGCAGCCACGCCTGCTCGATCCGTGTCTGGTCATCCGGATGGATCGTGTTGACGCTCCCAAGCCCCAGATACTCGCCCTTGGTTTGACCTGTAACCTCCTGCCACCCTTTGGTCTCGGTAATCATCCCGTCCGGCGTGGCAACCCAGAGAGCGACAGAACTCGCCCGGAGGAGAGCGCGGTGCCTTTCCTCACTTTCCACGAGGGCTTGCTTATCCTGTCTCCAGTCATGGATATCCGTGCTCATGCCGAACCAGCGCTCGATTCGGCCGTGACTGTCGTAGGCCGGAATCGCGCGAGCCAGAATCCACCGGTACTCGCCAGAATGGTGGCGGAGCCGATACTCGGCCTAATATTCTTCCCCCGTCTCGAGTGAGTGGCGCCATCTTGCCAGAGTCTGCTCCCTGTCATCCGGATGGGCGACGGTGTTCCAACCTTCACCGTTGATGGAGCCCGGAGCCGCCCCCGTGAACTCGTAGTAGTGTCGGTTCGGGTGCTCCTGCGTTCCGTCTGCGCTGGCGACCCATGTCATATGCGGCATGGCATCGATAGTAGCGGTGAGCTCCTTTTCTCTCTGTACAAGGACGGTGTTGTCCCGCCTGAGATTGAGTTCCCGCATGACGGCTCGAGCCAGTGCCCGAAGAGCTCTGATCTGGCCTTGCGTCAGCCCCTCCGGGCGGGCCTTGGAGTCAGCGACACAAAGGGTTGCGAGCGGCAGACCATCCTCTGTCCTTAAGACCGCGCCTGCATAGAAGTGCGGCTGTATTTCGCCTCCGGCTGAAAGGATATGTCTGAAGCGATGGTCTTTCCCAACATCGGGGATGACCAGCAGATCAGGACAATGGATTGCTGCTGCGCAAAACGAAACGTCGAGTGGGGTCTCCCGGACATGGAATCCGACCATGGCCTTGAACCATTGTCAGCTGCCATCGACGAAGGCAACTGCCGCATATGGCGTATCGCAAACCTCAGCAGCGATCTGGGCGACTTCATCGAAAGCGAGCTCCGGCCCAGTGTCCAGGATTTCATAGCTACGAAGGGCTGCTAGGCGCTCAGCTTCCACCCATTTGGAGGAGCGCCTGCCGCCGGCATTTTGTTGCATGATTATCCCCGCGGCAGATTTTTGATTCTTGTTCAGGTCCTGCCTGTCGCCGCTCTCAAGGATAAGTAAAGAGGGGCCGATGTCTTCCTGTATCGGCAGTTAAGCCTAACGCTCGGGAAACAGCGTACTGCCTCAAACATCTAACGAAACCAAGCTACTGAAATCCTATTGCATCAGACAAAGGTCGGGCCATCAGGTCCGGCAACAACAGGTCACAGTTCCCGCCTTGGCGCGACCTTGGCAGGGCGTTCTTTCGACAGCTCCCGCAGCATCAGCGCCAGCCGCGCTGCCTATGCTTCCTGCTGTTCCGGCTGCCGCCTTTGCCCTATGACACAGCAGCCTGAATGCGCAGTTTGTTCTACAAACGGACCACACCCCAAGACCGCATCGGTTAGGTCCTCGGCCCTGCGTTTGCCCTCCCGCCAGCTGACGGCACCACTCGGAGGCATTGACCGTAACAGCCTTTATGCAATCCGCGGAACAACGTCGAATTGCATGAGTTCACTTCGTCTATGGGCCGGCTCTGGAGGTAACGTGATGAGCGTGAATAGCCTCAACACCCTCCATAAAACGCTTCACGAGCACCGACTTGCGGTCCGGCGGTCGGGATGCAGATCTGCCCGAGTATGCCTGTCCGACAGGACGCACGAGACAGAGAGCGTTACGGCTTCGGAGATCCCAGACAGTAGAAGTGGACCTCCCCTGCTCACGGTTGCGGAATGGTCTGAGGATCGGCGAATGCACTCTTGGGAACGAGACCAGCATGAAAGTCGATGATTTCCTAAAGATGTATGTGAGCGAGCTACAGGAGCTGCGTTCCGTCGAGGCGCAGCTGATCGGTGCTTTGCCAGGAATGGTACAGATGGCAGTTCATCCCGAGCTCAAGCACCTTCTCGAGACCCACCTTGAGGAGACCCGGTCCCAGCAAGATCGGCTGGACGAAATCCTACGCCGGCACGGCGCCGAGCCGCGTGAACATGTCGATCAATCCATGCAGGCCATTCTGCGCGAGGCGGAGAAATGGGCGGGAATGATTCAGGATCAGGACCTGCGCGATGCCGGACTGATCGCCTCGGCGCAACGGGTGGAGCACTACGAAATCGCCGTATACGGCTCTCTCGCCAGATGGGCAAAGCAGCTCGGCCTGGATGAGGACCTTCGTACCCTGCATGCCATTCTCGAGGAAGAGAAACATTCGGACGAGAACTTGACGGGTCTCGCAAAGCGGATCGTCAATCCGGATGCGGCTACTTCATAGGTCTGCCGATTCGTGTACGAGCAAAAGGCAGGTTTGCCTGGCGTTATACCTGGTTCAGACGCCTGGAAGGACATCTAGTCCTTCTGTGCCGTCAACGGCGTGACGCTCAGGTTTCGAAACTGCACGGCAGAACCCTCATGGTGACACTGCAAACCGATATGGCCGCGCATCTCGCGGGAGGCGTCCTCGAGCCTAGATATGTTCTCCCCATTCAGATCCACCGAGATGCATGACCCACTCGCGGTCACCTCGAATGCGTTCCAGACCCCAACCGGCGTAGAGTTCCGGCGGAAGGCGGGAGCCAGCTTGTATAGAGCTCCGGTCCGATAAAGCGGGCTGTTCAGGACGTTCCTCTCCGGATCGAGCCCGCGATCATCGATCTGAACCTCGTAGCCTCGCTCAATTGCCGGCTGAGGATTGTCGAGCAAAGGCGGGGACCGCAGGAAAACCCCGGAATTGTCCTCTTGACCGGTGGTGCGCCAATCCACCGTGAGAACGAAGTCGTCGAAGCTTTCGTTTGCGTACCAGAATAGACCCGAACCGCCATGGCTCTCGATCACTCCCTCAGCAATCTGACGGAACCCGCCAGGCCCAGCCATGCGCCAGCCGGCAAGATCGGGTGCCAGAAGTTGCAGCCTTCGAGCCATGATCAAGACTTTCTAGGATCTGCCGAACCAACTGGTGTCCTCGTTCTCAGTGGCGGAGAATGCGCTCGAGTTCACTTTTCGACTTCCTCGAGCGGCCCGGGATGCGGCGATGTTTGGCTTCGTCATAGAGCTCCGCCTTTGTTCTCCCACTGCGGGCCCGGTTACGGGATGTCTCCTTGCCTTCAGCTCTTGACTCGGCCGTTTTGCCCCGGCGCTCCCTTGCCTTCGTCCGGCGCAAGTTTTCCCGGTTCGCCTGGGGAGATTCCTGGTTCGAGGCTCCTGCTTCGTGGAGAGCAATGGCAATTGCCTGCTTCGGGTTCTGGACCTTGGGGCCGTTTCCACGAATCCGCAGTTTACCATGCTTGTACTCGTGCATCACGCGCTCGACAGTTTCCTTTTGTGCTTTTGTTTGGTGGCGGGCCATCCTCTTGCTCCACTGCTTGAACCCATAGAAACGACGGCGTCTGCAGCCTCTCGGCCGCACTTCCTCCATTCACTAGCTCGTCCGCTTTCGCCGTGACTTCTGGGGGCGTTTGTTCTCCTCCGCAGTTTGGCTGTCGACAGTTGCAAACGCATCGACAACAGCTGCGGGAGGTGCATCCTCCACAGTCGCTTCTGAGCGCTCCTGCGACAGCTCGCCGAGTTCCCGCTCGGCGCTGTACCAGTGGTCTTGCGGATCTCCAGAGCGCCCCTCCCGCTCCCAGATTTCACAGGCTCTCTCGCGGATCATCTCCTCGCTCGGCTTGCCTTGCTCTTGTGGAGGATTGCTGTCCCTCGAACTGTCAAGCACCTGCCGACCCAGATCGAGTCCAATGCGCGGCGCTGCATCCGGTCCGTTTTTATCCTCAGCCATGATTCCATCCAAACTTGTTGATTCTTGCTTTAATGTCGGACACCCGGACAAGTTTCCGGCCACACGGTGAGGTTCGTGCCGGAGGCAGAAATAGCTCCGCTACCGGACTGGGCATCTCTCGGAACCAGGTGTCGAGCCCTCCGTTGGCTTGCTGTTGATCCACGCTGCGACCACAGCAGGATGGAGGGTACAAAATGAAGCGCTCGGAATATGACAAGCAGGGACTCGGACCCGAGGATTCGCAGAAGGCCAAGCATGGCGGCAATCGCGCGGGCCATCACACAGAAGACATCGGATGACCAGTCCAAGAAGAGCAGCCAAGCCGCCGGAAAGGATCCACACCGGGGCAGCCGCTGACCCGTCCTGGTCGAGCGCTGCCCCTTTGGACACGCGTTCTACACGTGTGTCTCGGATTGCGAGCGGCCGCCTATCGGTGGTCTCCACCGATGTGGCCGCCGACTGTCACCCACGCTGCTCCTTTCTCCCGCTGATCACCCGGGTCGTCTCCGGAAGGGTAAGCGCAAAGGTCGCGAAATGTGTGAGAGCATCCACAACACAATAGGGGCACCATGCCTTATCCACGTAGGGCATCTGGTGGAACAGATATTTGGCTGCAACTGCCGCCTGTGCGCCAGAGGAAACCGTCGCTAAAACCGGCAGCCAGGGGCGGTCCTCGTAGCGTTGCGGTGGACCTGCAGCAGCCATCGCCAGATTCGCAGCATGCATTCCGAGCGCCAGCGGCCCGTCCGGCATGCCGTAGCTGTAAGCCTCTTTGGAGGAATTGACCCTCTCGGTGTCGAAGCGTGGGCGTCGAACCGGCGGATCCGGCAGACGCTTGATGATCCCGGTCTGGAACAGAGTCACGGCGGCCATGCTGGCCATGCCGATGAGCGAAACGCTCACAATGGCGCGCCGGTATCTCATCTCGCGCCCGCGATCATTTTGGATCCGGTCGCGCAACTGCCTTGGACTCAGGCCAGGGCTCGTCGCTTCCATCAGATACTCGCGCATCCTGACCTCCTCCTGCTTTGAGGCCTAATGCGCTGACAGCCACGCTGTTCCCTTTGAATGGTTTATAGAAGGAACTCTCTTCCCTCATTTTCCTCAGCGCAGGTCGAATTGCAGAGGTACCGTGTAGGTTAGCTCCTGCACTGTATCTGATGGCGGAGGAAGGCTGGTTCCCGGAACTACAGTGGCAAGCGCAGCTTGGTCGAGGACTCCGCTCCCTGTGCTCCGCACCAGGAATGCGCTGACGACCCGTCCGGACCTCGTCATAGTGAAACGGACAATCGCAGTTCCAGAAGCTCCCTGCACCTGTGCAACTCGCGGGTAGCGGAAGCGGCGGCGCAGTGCCGAGGACAGCTGCGTGCGATACCGGTTCAACGCATTCGGATCGGCCGACGCCGCTGCTCCGCCCATATTTTCACGGGATGAACTCGCCTGCCCTTTCTGCTCGACGGATGGCGCCGCTCTCCGCACTACGGCCGGACGCCGGGCGGGAGGGGGCTTGCGCTCAACCTTCTTTGGCTCAGGCTCCTGCTTCTGAGTTTTTGCAACGACGGCCGCTTCCGGGGCTGGAATTGCCGTCACCACTTCCTCCTCAGAAGCTTCTGTCGCTTCGATAGGCGCCGCTTCGGGAAGTATGGCTTCTGCAGTTTGCTCGGGTGGAACACTCTCGCTCACCTCCTCCACCGAGTTCGGCTGCTCCGTCAATTCCATAGCCTCCGTGACCCCTTCGGGAAGAAGGTCCTCGACGACCACTGGATCGGGCGGTTGAACGGGAACAGCCTGGGGCGCCTGGATTGCATTGACAGGCTCCGCAACTCCCAGAGCGGGGGCGAGATCGACCATAATCTCCTGTTCTCCGGGCGCGCTATCGGCGCTCTTCGGAGGCCAGAAGACAGCGGCAGCTACAACTCCGGAATGAAGAGCGAGCGCCACCAGGAAGGCGATGCCAAGATACCCCTGACCTCCGCCTGCTCCACCACTAGGGGGGATAGGAACATGGCTCTAAATGTCACTGTTCAGCACTTCCCCGGGTGCTTGTGCAATCATCGAGACCTTGCTGAAGCCAGCAGCGCTGATTTGTCCCATGATCTCGATGATACGTCCATAGGAAACGCTCCGGTCTCCACGTACAAGCACGACCTGGCCCGGGTCCTGAGCTGCAAGCTCCTTGAGACGCGTGACCACCGTCTCACGCAGAAGCGGCTCCTTGTCGAGGTAGGGCTCCCCATTTTCGTCAGTGCTGATGACGATGGGCTTCTTCGGCTGCTTCATTTTGGGAGCCGCCATCTTCGGCAACTGTACAGGGACGCCGGCAGTCATGAGGGGAGCTGCCACCATGAAGATGATGAGCAGCACCAGCATCACGTCGACGAGCGGCGTAACGTTGATATCGGACAGAGGAGCCGCGCCGTATTCGTCGTCCAATTCGCTCGATCGGAGTGGTCCGATACCCATTATTCAGCAGCCTCTGTCCGGAGATGGGGCTTGCGGTCCCTGGCGAGGCGGTCGCCGAGTGTTGTGATGCCGGCAGCGAAGGATTGCTGCACGCGACCGATATCGGTCGTTAGCTTGTTGTAGGCAATGACAGCCGGGATGGCCGCAACAAGGCCGATGGCAGTTGCGAACAGGGCCTCGGCAATGCCAGGGGCAACGGCCGAAAGGCTCGTGTCCTGGCTTTTCGCGATGGCGGAGAACGAGTTCATGATGCCCTAAACGGTGCCGAATAGGCCGATGAAGGGCGCAGCGGACCCGGTTGTGGCGAGAAAGGCCAGACCGGGCTGAAGCCGGCGCATATCGACTGCAAGGGCAGCCCGCATGGCGCGCTCGATCCTGTCGCGCCGCTCGGCTCTGCTTTCGGAAGCATCCTGGTCACGCCAGGCTTCATGGCCAGCCGCCACGATGCGTCCTGCCGGACCGGGTAGTTGCGGATGAAGCCTATCACCCGCTTGCGCGGCTTCCTCAAAAACGCGCGCCTGACGCCGCACCGACGAAAGACGCAGCAGCTTGTCGAAGATGATCGTCCAGCACCCAAGCGAACTCAGGACGAGCAGAATCATGACGCCCTTGACGATCGGATCCGCCTGAAGAAACAGGCTGAGGAAGGACATCTCATGCGGAGCGGCGGCGGCAATCTCGTTCATCGTGGATCTCACTTCTCGAAGGATACATTGGAAACCTTCGACGCAGTGTCGATAGCTGATAGACATTCCTCCCTGGCGCTCGTGCGTCCATCGCAGGTCATCACGTCATTGAGGAGAATTCGTCCGAAACGGGGACAGGCCAACCCCGGAAAGTCGAAGAGCTTGACGAGCGTCTTCTTTCCCGGAAGCGGGCCCAACTCGACTGCCAGGCGCTTGGCAGCAACCCCATCCGTATCGAGGGCGAACAGGTCGAGCTTCAGGCTACGCCAGCCCCCCTTCCCAATTATTGATCAGGAAATAGGCCGGGCAGTTCTCCCCTGCAGGTTCCAGCCTGTTGAGTTCGATACTGAGCTTTCCTTCCTGCGCCTGCCCAGGAACGGCAAACGTCATGTTGGAGGCCAGGAAGGGCAGCAGCAGCGCCAGCGCGTGTTTCTTCAGCATCTACCATTCCGATGCTTTCATGGGGCTGGATTCTAATCTGAAGTGCGAAAGGCGTTACAGAGTAAGGCTTTGCACGAGGACCCTGGATGAAGCCACCCTACACTCACCTGAGCCTGGATGAGCGCCGCGAGCTGTTCCGACTGCGCTCCGCCAAGATCCCAATGCGGGTCATTGCCCAACGTCTGAACCGCCATCCTTCGACCCTCTATCGTGAGGTCAAGCGGAATTGGTTTCAGGATGAGGAGCCGCTGTACCGCGGCTACTTTCATGTCGCCGCCCACGCGATGGCGCACAGCCGGCGCGCTCGCCTGGGCAAGCTTTCTCGCAATCAGCCTCTGGCCGCCTATGTGGTTGAGCGGCGGCAGGCCGCCTGGTCCCCGGAGCAGATTGCCGGGCGGTTGCAGATCGAGCCTGCAGGCCCGGGCAGCGTCACGCACGAGACAATCTACGCGTTCGTCTACAGCCCCCACGGCAAAGCTCTCAGGCTGTTCCGGCATCTGCCGATGACCCGCCAGCGCCGACGAACCCGGTACACCCGCAAGCCGCGGGGTCTCACCATCCCGCTTGAGAACACTATTGAGCTGCGTCCGCCGGAGATCGCAGCCCGCACGAGCTTCGGACATTGGGAAGGTGATCTGATGATGTTCCGCAGGGAGCTGGGTCAGCACAACCTGACCTCGCTGGTGGAGCGTCAGAGCCGCTACACGATCCTGACCCGCAATCCGGACCGGAATGCCATTGGAGTGGTGGCCGGGGTGATTAGCAAGCTGAAGGCCCTGCCCGCCTCGGCCCGGCAATCGGTGACCTTCGATCGCGGCACCGAGTTCGCCCGCTACCGCTGCTCAAGAGCAAGCTTGGGATGGACAGCTACTTCTGCAAGCCACAGGCGCCGTGGCAGAAAGGCTCGGTGGAGAACACCAATGGCCGGGTTCGCCGTTTTCTGTCGCGGGACACGGACATTGCTGCTTTGCCTGAGGAGGCCCTGCTTGAGATCTGTGATCGGCTCAACGGGACACCGCGCAAGTGCCTGGGCTATCGCACACCGGAAGAGGTCCTGATGAGTTTTCTGGATCCTGGACTGCCGGGGCTGTNGAGATCTGTGATCGGCTCAACGGGACACCGCGCAAGTGCCTGGGCTATCGCACACCGGAAGAGGTCCTGATGAGTTTTCTGGATCCTGGACTGCCGGGGCTGTGCAGTCCTGATCAGCTCCGCCCCGGCAGTCCCTGACCGAATGAGGACCGATGATCCCCGAACCGTCGCACTTCGGCTTGATTCCACAGGGTTTGGTACCAGCAGGCCATGGACCGCGGTGTTCGATACGCCTCTGCAATGCGTCCACTCGTGCAGCCGCGGCGAAGACAACTGCATTCAGATCGGTATCGATTTCTTCGCCTGTCGGTGTATTTTCCGCGCCATCTGCTTGCTCATGTAGCGGGGAACAGCGGGCACAGCGAATGAATCCAATGAGGCTTTTCTCGCCTGAGGTCGCCCGGCCGCAAGTCGCCGGCATGAAGTGCCAATCGCTCCTCTGAGCGCGACGGACCGCGCGTATAACGCCTGTCATGGCCGCAACGAACTGCGGCCCTTCAAGCGGGCCGAGGATACGCTCCGCGGCATCATGGGCGGCATCCCAGCAAACGACATCGCTCGTCATGTAACCGGCCGCAACGAAGCGCAGGACAGCAAGCGCCAGGGCCTCGGCATCGTCCATGCAGCAATCGGCCATCGGATACAGATAGGTTCGACCTTGATGGCACACGGCTTCGCCGGGAGAGTAGGCGCGCGCCGCAGCGTGCGCCTCAAGCGAATGCGGGCACGCACTTTCCTGTCTGCGAAGCAGCATAGCCATGGATTTTCCAATCACACATGGTTCAAGGCCAAGCGGCTGGATGGGAGCCGGAAACCGGCTGCGGTTACGTGCTTATTAACAAGTGCAATGTTCTACGGTCAATTACGCAGTGTAACATCAGATCTATTCTAAAGTACCTCCTATGCCACTGTCTTAACGAGCATTTTATATTCTTTTTAGAATTTCCAGAATACGATTTCTAATCATTGAATTAGCCAAGCGAGGGCCGAGAGCGGTCATTCGCCAGTGATATAAGCGCTCATAGGCCTGTATCGATCAACAGCAGTTCCGGCAGATCTTGCTTCATACATCCTGGGGGATAGCGCAGTTTGAAAGGCCTCAGACCACTCTTGCCAAGCAGTCTGAGGCCTCAATGCGCGAATTCTCGATCCGCATCGCTGTACCGGCTTAACAGTTGGTGCGAAGCGTTTCATGCAATCTTCAAAGAGGTTGCATGCCTTCACCCACAAACGCCTTCTCGACGACGAAGTCGCCGGGGCGACTGTTGCTGCCTTCGTCCAAACCGGAGGATTTGCAGATCTGCATCAGGTCGGTGTTGAGTTCCATCGATCCGCAGATCATCACCCGATCAACCTCCTTGGTCCAGGAGGCAAAGCCAAGTCGATTGAAGATGTCTCCGGTGCGGATGTGATCGGTGATCCGGCCCATGCGCGGCGACTCTTCGCGAGTGCTGGTCGGGTAGTAATGCAGCCTGCCGCCGCAGGCTTCTCCGACGAGAGGATCGTCGGGCAGAGACTCGACCACGAGGCGACCGTAGGCGAGTTCGTCCTTGGTGCGGCAGGTATGGGCGAGAACGACGTCCTCGTAGCGCTCCCAGGTCTCCGGATCCCTCAAAAGGGAGCAGAAGGGGGCAACACCCGTTCCACTGCAGATCATCCAGAGCCGCTTGGCAGGAAGGAGGCCGTCGAGCACCAGCGTGCCCACAGCCTTCGGACGGACGATGATCTGGTCCCCCACCTCGATTCTCTGCAGGCGCGACGTGAGCGCGCCGCCTGGAACCTTGATCGAATAGAATTCGAGGTCATCATCCCAGGCAGGCGAGGAGATGGAATAGGCGCGCAGCAGGGGCTTTCCCTCGGCGTCGGGAAGGCCGATCATCACGAACTCGCCGGAGCGGAACCGCAGCGAACGGGGCCGCGTGACGCGGAACGAGAAATTGCGTTCTCCGAAATGCCTGAGGGAGGTGACCGTTTCCAGATCTTCGACGGCAGTCTTGCTCGACTCTGTCAAACTCATCGTTCACACCTGTTCCGGACGGGCTGAGGGCTGGGCGGGTTGGGGCAGGAAGTGCTCGTTAAACTTTCTAGCCTTGCCATTCAAGGCGTCAGCGGTCGGCAAGGGGTCCTTCGCGGCAACGATTCGCGGCCACAGGGCCGCATACTCCCTGTTGGGGGCCTGCCACTGGGCCGATCCGGGCTGGATATCGGCCATAATCGCGTTTGCAGGGCATGAGGGTTCGCAGACCCCGCAGTCGATGCACTCGTCCGGGTCGATCACCAGCATGTTCGGGCCTTCGCGAAAGCAGTCGACCGGGCACACCGAAACACAGTCCGTATATTTGCAGCCGATGCAGTTTTCCGTAACGACATAGGCCATCCGTCACTCCTGTCTTACTCTTGGAGGCACGGATGACCCAGTTTTGCTCCCCCGTCTGTTAACAAATGAACTGATCCGCCCCGCAGCGCTCTCCCAGGCAAAACCTGTGCCGATCATTTGAGACCAGACGTAGGCGCCGTCATTGATCGGGCTCAAAAAGCCGCCGTCCCCGAAGCGTCCGTCCATCAGGAGGAGGAGCTTCGAAGCACGGCTCATTCGACCTTAAGAAGCCGAAACCTCTTTGAGTCCGGCTCTTACGTCAGATTTGCAGGAAATTGGCGGACGAGGAGGACTGTTGCCTCCGCACCGGCCCGCCGGTCGCGTGCAATCGCGCTGTATTCCGGAGAGTTCTGAAACCTCAGGGCTTCCTCCCCCGAGGGGAAGCCGAGCACGACGACCTTGTCCCGCTCCCAGGCTCCCTCCAGGAGGCGCGGCTCTTCGTCTGCAACCAGAAGCCTGCCGTTGAACTGTGCAAAGACGCCGTGAAACGCCTCCTGGTAGCGGCGGTAGGATGCACGATCCGTGAATTTCAGTTGTGCGATGATATAGACGCCCATTCGCTTCCCCCGGATTTTCCTGTCTTATCTGTCGGCATTCTGAAGTTCGGCCACCGCCTTGGCCAGCAGCCCGGTATCGGGAATGGTGAGCCGGCCGCGGGTTTTCGTCAGGAGCCCGCGGCGCTCGAACTCGGCCAACGTGAGTCCGACCCAGGTCCGGCTGGGGCCGATCATCTTTCCCAGTTCCTCGTGCGATAGCCCTACGACCTCGCATCGAGACCGCTCCACCCCGCTCGCGGCCGGCTTGGCGAGCCGAAGCAGGGTGGAGCCGAGCCGGGCCGAGGCCGGATCGAGCGCCATCGGGACGCTTCGCTCGATGCTCTCGAGGGCCAGCATCGCCAGAAGTTCGAGAATGTTGGCCTGGAGTTTCGGCACCGCCTCCATGCACCTGAAAAAGTCCGCCCTGCGGATGACGGAAGCCATTACCCGATCGATGGCCTGCCCGGGAAGGACGTTCGGGCGGTTGAGAACGAGGGATGCAAGCCCCAGCAGGGTGCCGCTGGCACAGATGCCGAAGGTGAACTCGCTTCCGTTCTCACGGGTCTGGTAGAGTTGCACCCGACCCTCGCGGATGACGAAGAGGCGATCGCTGGGTTCGGTCTCCCGAAAGAGCACTTCCCGGGCTCAAACCGTGCCGTGTTGAGAATGGACTGAACGGCCTTCAATCCCTCCTCATCCAAGCCGCGAATGGTGAGGTCCCATTTGGGAGAGACCGCAACAGGATGGCTCACGTCCGGTTATCCCCTCTTGCCAATACTCCTGCCACCCCTACTAGACCGCATCCGCCGAGGCATTTGCGAAACATTCTAGCCCACCTTTGAACTCGGCGGAGGAAAAATCTGCGGGGCTAGCCCGATGAGCCATTCCCGATCGAGAGTCAGCCCGTTGGCCGCCAGGAGGGGTGCCGCCTCATCGACGATCAGCTCCCAGTCGTTCAGGAGCCGGAAGCCCTTCAGCGCATCCTTGTGCGGCATCTCGCCCATGGCCTGGACGATCAGGATCCGTAAAGCTCAGCACCTCGAAGTCGAGCCCGATGCATTCCTTGAGAAAGATGCTGTGGCAGCCATGGAAAAGCGTTATCAGCGCATCCGCCTTGTGATCCTGCGTCCGCCGGATCAGATGGGCATGCTCGCGAGCGGCAAGTTCCGGGGTCTTGCTGGAGCCGGAGCCGCCGCAGGTGTAGCTCGACTCCATGACCGTCTCGACGACCTCCAGTCCGGGAATCGCATTGAGAATTGCCTCCACATTCTGGGTGATCTGCAGGCTGCCGACGTGACCGTGAAGCACCACGCGCCTTTTGATCGGCGTGGTGAAGAGAGAGGGGCGTGTACGGACCTCAGCGGCGATGTAGTCCGTCACATGGTCGAACTGGAGATCGGCATTGACGAAGCCGTTGAGACTCTCGGTGAGGTGCAGGGCACAGGTCGGGCACCAGCTCAGAATCTTCTCGGCGCGCGACGATCCGAAACGCCTCACCGCATTCTCGGTGACCCGCTGCCCTGTCGCGAGCTTCCCTTCCCATTTGGAACCGATCACACCGCAGCACGAGGAGGGGCCACCGACTACGTCATAGCTGACATCAAGAGCATCGAGTACGTACATGGTGTTGAAGAGCAGGTGCGGCGTCCTCAGAGCATTGCAGCCGGTATAGAAGACCACTTCAGGATTGGTCGTGCGCGAGGATACGAGCAGTCGCTTGAATTCCTCCGGAACGAGCTGCATGGCGACCATGATCTTGATCGCCCGCGACATCTTCTTGAAAAGCTCCGGCGTCCGCGTCTCCCGCTCCGACTGCCGGGTTCCGGCGATCATGAGCATCTTGCGGGGGTTGACGTTCTCCGGGCAGGCCTCGATGCACAAGCCGCAGCCGTTGCATGCGTTCAGCCAGTCGGATGAGGCTTTGGGCAGATCCGTCCCAGGATCACGAAGCAGATCAAGGATGCCGACGACGACGGCGCGTGGTTCTTCGTCACCCGCAGAGGTGTAAGGAACGACGGGACAGACCCGCACGCACTCGCCGCAGCTTGTGCAGGCATCCAGGATCCCGGAAGCCTCATCGCAGAAGAACCGATCAAGGGCAATGCCGGACATCGACCGCCTCGGTCACTCGTTGGGAAGGTGGGCGATGGCTTCGATCTCGACCATCATTTCGGGATCGATCAGCCTCGAGACCTCGACCAATGTGGCAGCCGGCCGGTCGACGAAATAAGGCCAGCGCACGTTGCGGGTGGCTTCGTCGAAATGCTGAATGTCCGTGACGTAGATCGTGTATTTGATCACCTGGTCGAACTTGGCACCGACATGCTCAAGGATATCGGAGAGATTGTTGAAGCATTGCTGCACCTGGGCCACCACATCCCCCGGTCCTACGATCTTCCCGGACCGGTCACGCGCCGTGATCCCGGCCGTGTGCAGATAGCGTCCGGACGAGACGACCCCGAGCGAGAATGGCACCGTATCCTCGAAGGGTTTTCCTAGGCTCAGGACTCGTTAATTGAGGTATCAGGACTCGTTGATT
>NZ_JAJATX010000044.1 GCF_020866965.1 Microvirga roseola | reverse complement strand
GCTCGGAGCCAACAGGCTCCGGGCCCGAAGGTGCTGCTCTTTGACGGCCGTTCCGGGCCGGGAGGCGAAAAGGCCTCACGACACCCATTCGATCTCCCGCGACTCCATGATACGAAGCGGATCAGCGCCACAAATAACGAGAGAGCGGCATGAACCCCCTTTTCGCCAACCTGCCCACCACCGTCTTCGAAGTGATGTCGAGCCTGGCGCGGGAGACGGGTGCGATCAATCTGGGACAGGGCTTCCCGGACGATCCGGGGCCTGAGGACGTGCGCCGCGCGGCGGCCGATGCGGTGCTGAACGGCTACAACCAATATCCGTCCATGATGGGCATTCCGGAGCTGCGCTCCGCCATCGCCGCCCACTATAAGCATTGGCAGGGCGTCGATCTGGACGCGACGAGCGAGGTCATGGTGACCTCGGGCGCGACGGAAGCGCTCGCAGGCGCGATCCTCGGAATCGTGGAGCCGGGCGACGAGGTGGTGCTCTTCGAGCCCATGTACGACGCCTACCTGCCCCTCGTGCGGCTTGCCGGCGGCATCCCGAAATTCGTCTCCCTCCAGCCGCCCCATTTCCGGCTGACCGAGGAGGCGCTGGCCAGGGCCTTCTCGCCCAAGACCAAGGCGGTGGTGTTCAACAATCCCCTGAACCCCACGGCCACGATCTTCCCGCAGGAGGACCTGGCGCTCCTGAGCCATTTCTGCCAGAAGTTCGACGCCATCGCGATCTCCGACGAGGTCTGGGAGCATGTTGTCTTCGACGGCCGCCGCCACCAGCCGGTGCTGGGGCTCGAGGGCATGCGGGACCGGGCCGTGAAGATCGGCTCGGCGGGCAAGATCTTCAGCCTCACGGGCTGGAAGGTCGGCTTCGTCTGCGCCGCCCCGCACATCATGAAGGTGCTGGCGAAGTCTCACCAGTTCCTCACCTTCACCACGCCGCCGAACCTGCAGGCCGCGGTGGCCTACGGGCTTGCCAAGGACGAGGCCTATTTCGAGGGCATGCGCCAGGGCTTCGCCCGCAGCCGCGACCGCTTCACCGAGGGCCTGAAGATTCTGGGCTTCGATGTGATCCCGAGCCAGGGCACCTATTTCGTCAATATCGACATCACGCCCCTGGGCGAGACCGACGACGTCGCCTTCTGCCGCCGCCTCGTCCTGGAGCACGGCGTCGCCGCCATTCCCGTCTCCGCCTTCTATGCGCAGGGCGCGGTGAAGAACGTGGTGCGCTTCTGCTTCGCCAAGAAGGATTCGACCCTGGATGCGGGGCTCGAACGGCTGGCCGACGCCATGAAGCGGGCGGCGTGACGGGAGGGGGCGGCGCGATGACGATGCTCCGACAGGCCCTGGCGCCGGCCCTGCTCCTCGCGATGCTCGGCTCAGGCGCGGCCGAGGAAAAATACCTCCGGCTTGAGGACGTCGCAGGGGTTTATCGCAGCCCCGTCGCCGTCAGGCGTCCCGGAGAGACCGTTCGAACGGAGAACATCCTTGAGATCGTCCCCTATGGCGAGGCCAGAGCCTATCTCCGCACCCGGCTGAACCACCCCGTCACCGGCAATCTGTGCAGCTTATGGGGAATCGCGGAAATCCAGGGCTCCCGCCTGGTCTATCGGAGCGCCGGAGACGAGGGGGAAGCTCCCTCCCCCTGCAGCCTGACCGTGAGATTCGAGAAGGGCCAGATCCTGTTCGACGACCGGGACAGGCAATGCGAGCGGCGGCTTTGCGGCGCCAATGCGCATTTCTCCCAGTTCGTCTTCAAGGAATCCGCCCGGCGGCCCATCACCTATCTGGAGCGCATCCGGGCCTCGCGGCAGTACCGGGAGGCCGTCGCGGAATACGAGCGCCGAAAGGATGAAGCCGACACGGGTTCGATAGAATATCTGGTCGGCATCTACCGGGTTCCGGTCGAGGCCCCCATGCCCGGTTCCGAGCGGCCTTTCAGAACTGAGAACGTCCTTGAAATCGTCCCTTACCGGGAGAAGAGCTTCTACATCACTGCAGAGATCAACGGCTATCACGCCTGTCATCTTACCGGGATCGCCGAAGTCGAAGGCTCCCGACTGGTCTATCGCAGCGTCCCGGAAGAAGGCGATCCAACGCCTGCCTGTCACTTCTCCCTGAAGGTTGTAGGCCAGGAGATCGCTCTCGATGACCAGGGAGGGTATTGCGCCCGGGCATTTTGCGGCGCGCATGCGGATTTCGACAACGCAACCTTCAAGACAGGAATGCGCCAACGTATCGATAATCCAAGCGAGATCCTCGCTTCCGGAGGCTATGACGAAGCGACCTCCGAATACGAACGCCTCCTCCAGAGCCGCACGAAGAGTCGAATCCATCCCGAACGGCCTTGACGCGCAGGGCAATAGGATTTCAATTAACCGCTTCGCCGATCAAGGCTTTTTCTGACTTTTAGGAGTTCCCACCCCTGATGTTCCGTCTTCTCGCCTCGGTTGCTCTGGGCCTCAGCCTCCTCACCGGCGCCGCCGCCCAGGAGCGCGTCGTCAATGTCTACAACTGGTCCGACTACGTGGATCCGGAGGTTCTGGACGAGTTCACGAAGGAGACCGGGATCAAGGTCGTCTACGACACCTACGACAACAACGAGATCGTCGAGACCAAGCTGCTCGCGGGCCAGTCCGGCTACGACATCGTCGCGCCCTCGGGCCCCTTCCTGCAGCGGCTGATCAATGCCGGGATCTTCCAGAAGCTCGACAAGTCGAAGCTGCCGAACCTCGCCAACCAGTGGCCCGAGGTGACCGAGCGCCTCGCCGTGTTCGACCCGGGCAACCAGCATGCCGTGAACTACATGTGGGGCACCACGGGCATCGGCATCAACGTGAAGAAGGTCAAGGAGATCCTCGGCGAGAACGTGCCTCTGAACACCTGGGACCTAGTGCTCAAGCCCGAGATCTCCTCGAAGCTGAAGTCCTGCGGCATCTACATGCTGGATTCACCCGAGGATCTCTTCCCCGGCGTCCTGGCCTATCTCGGCCTCAACCCCGATTCCAAGCGCACCGAGGATCTGAACAAGGCCGGCGACGCCCTGTTCCGCATCCGCGGCAACGTCCAGAAGTTCCACTCCTCCGAGTACATCAACGCGCTCGCCAACGGGGACATCTGCGTGGCGGTGGGCTATTCGGGCGACATCATCCAGGCCCGCTCCCGCGCCGAGGAAGCCAGGAACGGCGTCGAGATCGCCTATGTGGTCCCCCGCGAGGGCGCTCTGATGTGGTTCGACAGCTTCGCGATCCCCGCGGACGCCAAGAACGTGGCCGAGGCGCATGAATTCATCAACTTCATGCTGCGCCCCGAGATCGCCGCCCGGAACACGAACTTCGTATCCTATGCCTCCGGCAACCTCGCCGCCAAGAAGCATATCGATCCTGCGATCCTCAACGATCCCGGCATCTATCCGGATGAGGCGACCATGAAGCGCCTCTTCACCAACACGGCCTATGACGAACGCGCCCAGCGCACCGTCACCCGGCTCTGGACCCGGGTGAAGACGGGCCGTTAATCCGGCGGTCAGGATCGATCCCGGATCATCCGCCAAGCCTCGATGCTCCGCCTCCGGGCGGAGCACTCATTTCGGAAGGTGGTTTTCCATGCGCCTCGTGACCCTTGCAGCCCTCGCGTCCCTCGCCCTCGCCTCTCCGGCCCTGGCCCAGAGCGACACACCCCGCCAGCCCACGATCAGCGTGATGGGCACCGGCGAGGCGGAGCTGAAACCCGATTTCGCCCGCATCCTCGTGACGGTCGCGACCCAGGCCGAGACGGTGGCCCAGGCGGCTTCCGCCAACAGCGCCGCGACGGAGCGGGTGCTGGCCCGGATCCAGAGCCTCGGGATTCCCAAGGAGGACATCCGGACCGCGAACTTCCAGGTCTTCCAGACCCCGCAGGAGATGCGGCCGGACGGCACGCAGGTGAAGGTGCCGAAATTCTCGGCCCATCACCAGTTGCGCATCACCACCCGCGACCTCGACGGGGTCGGACGGCTCGCAGGCGAGATCCTCGCCAGCGGCGACATGACCTTCCAGTCCGTCTCCTTCGGTCTCGACCGGCAGGAGGAGGGCGGCGACAAGGCCCGTGAGGCCGCCGTGCGCGACGCCCGCCGCCAGGCCGAAGTCTATGCCTCCGCCGCCGGCGTTTCCCTCGGCCGCCTGCTGGAGATCAAGGACGGATCCGCCCAGATCTTCGAGCCGCAGCAGGACATGCGCATGTCGATGGCCATGGCCAAGGGTCCCGAATCGGTCCCGATCGTCCCGCCCGCCACGATCCGCTACACGGCCAATGTGCAGCTCGTCTGGGAAATGGCCGGGCGGCAGTAAGGCGGCTCACCAAATAGGGCGTCGCGGCGCAGGAACGAACCAGGCCGGGTGCGGTTGCCCCGGTCAGGAGGACAGCCGATGCAGCGTCGACGCCTAGCCCGCACCCAGAAAACGTGGCCCTTCCTCCTCGGAGGGCTGGCCCTGGCCGGCGCCGCCGTTGCGATCTCGCGAGCGCAGACCCGTTCGGCCGCTCCTCGGGTGACGGGACCCGCCGCCCCGGAGCGAATCCGCAGCGCCACGGTCGATGGCATCCGGATGCGGTGGGAGCAGCACGGAGACGACCCCGCCACCGCACTTCCCGTCGTCTTCGTTCACGGCCTGCCGACGAATCCCCGCGCCTGGCGCTATGTCCTGCCTCGCGTCTCGAACAGCGGCGTGTGTTGCCTGGCATGGGAGCTGGTCGGCTTCGGAGGATCCCTTCGCGAAGGTTTCGGAAGGGATCTGTCGATTCCGGCCCAGGCCTCCTATCTGCGGGCATGGCTTCGGCACCTCGGGATCGAGAAGGCGGTCTTCGTCGCCCATGATTACGGCGGCGGCGTCGTGCAGCATCTTGCGACGACCTCTCCGGACCTGTTCCTGGGCCTTGTGCTCACGGACAGCGTCGCCTTCGACAACTGGCCCGTTCCGGCCGTCAAGGCTGCGAGGGCCATGAGGTCCGCCATCGGACATTGTCCGCCGCGCCTGCTGGAGCCCGTCTTCAAGGGAGCCCTCGTCAATCTGGGGCACACCGATCAGGCCGTCGCGGCAGAATCGCGGGAGCTGTTCTGGCGTCCTTATTCTGGGGAGAACGGCCCGTCCGCCTTCGCCCATCAGCTCGGATTCTTCTCCAACCAGGACACGGTACGGATCGGGCATGACCTCCATCCCCTTGGCTGCCCAACGCTTGTCGTGTGGGGCGAAAAGGATCCGCTGGGTCTCGACTCGGCTGAGGAGCTGGCAGGGAGGCTCGATGCGGATCTGCGGGTCATCGAGGGCGCTTATCACTTCACGATCGAGGATCATCCGAACGAGATCGCCGATGCCGTCCAGTCGGTGCTCTCGCGGGTCCGTTCCGAGGAAAGCGCTGGAGACCGAGCCGGCCTCCTGCATTCCTGAGCGCCGGGCATGAGCCGGCTCGAACGGCAAAGCTGACAGCCTTGGCAGCTTGGGCTAAGCGGTGATGAACTCACACCAGCTCAGCAGGATCCCAAGTCCAGCACCGTATCCGTGCGCGAGGCCAGCATCGAGGACGTGCCCGCCATCCTCGCCCTCATCAAGGAACTGGCGGCGTTCGAGAATCTCTCCTACGCCATCCAGACCGACGAAGCCCGCCTGCGGGAGCATGGCTTCGGGCCCGAGCCGCGCTTCAGGGTCCTGCTGGCCGAGAGCAATGGGAAGGTCCTCGGATTCCTGAGCTACATGATCCGCTATTCGATCTGGAGCGGGTCTGACTTCCTCAATCTCGACGACCTGTTCGTCTCGGAAGCCGCCCGGGGCCGCGGCATCGGCCGCGCCCTGATGCATCGACTCTCCGAGATCGCAGCCGGGCAAGGCCTGATGGTTCGCTGGGAACTGCTCGTCGACAACGAACCGGCCAAGGCCTTCTACAAGGCCATCGGCGCGACCCTGTCGGAGAAGCTGATCGCCCGCTGGTCCGTCGAAGCGGCCCGGAGCTACAGCGTCAGGCGGCCCTGACGCTGTCGAGGAACTGGTTGATCTCGGCACTCAGGCGCTCGGCCTGGCGCTCCAGGGTGACGGAGAGATCCGCCACCGCACGGGCGGCGTCGAGGGACTTCGCGGCGACGTCCTCCGTCGTTCCGATGGCCGATGCGCCCGCCTGCGCCTCGCTGGAGACCTGGGCGACGGAGCGGGCGATCTCGGAGACCGCGTCCGTCTGCTGGCTGACGGCTCCGGCGACCGTGGAGACCACGCCCGCGAGATCTTCGATGGAGGCCTGGACGCCGCCGAGCGCCACGAGCGTTTCCCGGGAGGCGGCCTGCACCGCCTCGATCTGCCGGGCGATATCCTCGGTCGCCTTGGTCGTCTGGCTCGCCAGCGCCTTCACCTCGCTTGCCACGACCGCGAAGCCCTTGCCGGCCCCGCCTGCCCGCGCCGCCTCGATGGTGGCGTTGAGCGCAAGGAGGTTGGTCTGCTCCGCGATGGAGCGGATCAGGTCCGCCACCTCGCCGATCTGGGACGTTGCCGAGGACAGGACCGACATGCTTTCGGACGCCCCGCGGGCCTCGGCCACGGCGCGCTCCGAGGCCTTGGCCGATGCGCTCGTCTGGGCCGCCACCGCATTGAGGGATGCGTCCAGCTCCTCGGCAGCGCTCGCCACGGCCGACATGCCCTGAGAGGCCCGGTTCGAAGCATCGCCCGCCATCTGCGCCTGCTCGGTAACGTGGTTCGCCGAACCCTCCAGCTGTCCGGAAGCAGCGGCGAGATCACCGGTGACCCGCCGGACCTCGGCCAGGATCTGTTCGACGGAGGCATCGAAAGCGCCGATGGCGCCGGCAATGGCATGGGCCCGCTCGGCTTCGAGCGCCGCCATTCCCTCGCGCTCGCCGGCCAGCCGTTCGCGCTCACGGGCATTGTCGCGGAAGACGAGAACCGTGCGGGCCATCGCCCCGATCTCGTCCGTGGCAGCGGTGGAGGGGATCTCGAGGCTCGCATCGCCGTCCGCCAGGCGCTGCATCGCGTTCTGGAGTCGGGCGAGCGGCCGGGAAATGGAGCGTCCGACCAGGAGATTGAGGCACAGGCCCAGCAGGAGCGTACCGCCCATGGCCCACAGGATGAGGGTGAAGGTGCGCTGCTGCGAAGCGGTGAGCTGCGCCTCGGCCGCCGCCGCTTCGGCCTGAACCTTGGTGAGCAGCTGGTCGAGGATCGGCACGAGGAGGTCGAACTGCCCCATGAGGCGCTCGCCCTCGCCCGAGACCTGCTTCTCGAGTTCGGCCCAGGCCTGGAAGGCCGCCTGATAGGCTTCACCGGCGGTCCCGATCGCAGGCTTCGTCTCGACGGCGCTTGCCTCGAGACGACCGAGCGCTCTGGTGAAGCGGCCCTGTTCGACGTCGAAAGCGCCCAGGATGCTGTCCTCAAGCAGGAGCCGGGCCGTCGCCTCCTGGCGGAACATGCCATGCATCGCCGCATAAAGGCGCAGGGGATCCGGTTCGCCGTCGCTCGCGAGGGGCCGGACGAGTTTTTCCAGTTCCGCCGCTGCGGTCAGGAGCTGTCCGCGAGCACCGTCTTCCGCCTGATAGCCGATGTCGCGGTAGAGCTTGTCGAGGCTGACGGCCTGTCCGCTCAGGGCCGCCGCATGTTGCTGAAGCTGTTCGATCTCAGGCGTGATGAGCGCAGCCACAGGTGTGGTCTTCATAGCGTCGAGCTGGGCCGTGAGGCTGCGGTGCTTCTCGATGAAGGCCTGGCCGTGGTGGTCCAGACGGGCCGACGTCCATTCGCGGGCCGTGATCTTCAGGGCATCGGCCTGATTGCGGAAACGATAGGCGTTCTCGGCCAGGGCGGAATAGGCCTGCTGAAGCTCAAGCGCCTGCTCCACCTCGCTCCGACCGGTCTGGAAAACAGCGCCGATCACGGCGAATCCAAGCACCATCACGCCGCTCAGGGCGGCAACGCGCATCCGAACCGAGGGCAGACGCAACCGATCACCAAACGCCATCCCGCCGAATCTCCAGGTCTTTTTCGGCCGGTAGGATGGCAACCAGGAGTTAAAGATGACTTTACGTTAGGACAGCATTCATGCTGCCTGAGGCATCTCGGTCATGATGGCGTAGAGAGCAGCCGCGTCCCGCGTGGCGCGGACCCGCTCGATCACGCCGGGCTCGCGCAGGACGCGGGCCACCCGGGCCAAGGCCTTCAGGTGGTCCGCCCCGGCCCCTTCTGGGGCGAGCAGTAGAAAGAGAATGTCGACATGTTGGCCGTCGAGGGCCTCGAAATCGATGGGTTTGTCGAGCCTCGCCACCAGCCCGAAGATCCGGTTCAGGCCCGGCAGCTTGCCGTGGGGAATGGCGATCCCTTCGCCGATGCCCGTGGAGCCAAGGCGCTCCCGCTGCAACAGAGCCTCATAGATCGCCGTCTCGGACAGGCCCGTGAGACGGGCCGCATGAGTGGCCATCTCCTGCAGAGCCTGTTTCTTGCCGCTGACCCGCAGAGCGGGCAGAACGGCCTTTGGATCTAGAAAATCAAGCAAAGGCATCGATCAACTGCAATAGGTTGTGAAGCCGGTGCGGCCTCGCAGCGTTCCAAGCAAAAAACGGGCCAAGACGGCGTCTCCTCCGTCAAAACCGTGCGGTCGGCGGGATGATCCAGCCGATCGCCCGTCGCTGCGGCGGTATACGACGTTAACGCGCGCGGTGCTAGCAGGGATACATACGAGGGCGGCCTCTCCGGACGAATTAAGACCATTGGCGGAGGCAACGGCGGCCACGCGGCCGGAGCAGCCTTCGTCGAAATCGCCGTCCTCGACCTGCGATCCAGGGGGTTCGCCCGTGGCGATCATCCGGCCCGGTGCGCTCATAGCCATATCGCTGTCCTCCCGTACTGCGCTCGCCCTAAAGGCCGACCTTCAAGAGTTGACGCTACGAATGATGATGCTTCCGGAAGGCAAGACAAGCCTTGAAGAGCCCGATTCACGTCAATCGCAGTCGGTTTGCCCTGCGGCGTTCGGCGGATGAGGGGATTCGGAGGGCTTCGCGATATTTCGCGACCGTGCGCCGGGCGATGTCGATCCCCTCGGCTTTCAATTTCTGGGCAATTGCCTCATCCGAGAGCACTTGGCCGGGAGCCTCATCCTCGACGAATTGCTTGATTCGGTGCCGGACCGCCTTGGCCGCATGCCCGCCCTCCCCCGCCGCTGCATCGAAGAAGTACTTCATCGGGTAGGTCGCGCCGGCGGAGATGCCGATGGCCTTGTTGGTGATGACCCGGGAAACGGTCGATTCGTGCATCCCGATCGCCTCCGCCACCACTTTGAGGGTGAGGGGGCGCAAGGAGGCGACGCCCTCCCGGAAGAAGCCTTCCTGCTGGCGCACGATCTCGGTGGCGACCTTCAGGATGGTCTTCGCCCGCTGATCCAGGCTGCGCGTCAGCCAGCTGGCGGTCTGGAGACAGTCAGAGAGGAAGGCCTTGTCCTCATCCTTGCGCACCTGCTTCGCCACTTCCGCGTAATAGGACCGGTTGAGCAGGATCCGGGGCTGGGTTTCGGAATTGAGCTCGACCGTGAAGCCGCCCTCCGCATTCGGCCGCACCAAGATGTCGGGCACGAGAAGCTGGACGGTCGAGGCTGCAAAGATAAGGCCGGGCTTGGGCTCCAGGCCGCGGATCTCACCGAGCATCTGCATCAGATCCTCCCGGTCGACGCCGCACAGGCGCATGAGACCGGCAACATCCTGGCGGGCAACGAGGTCGAGGCGGGAGAGCAGAAGCCGCATGGCCGGATCGAGCCGGTCACGTTCCCGCAGCTGGATTTCGAGGCATTCGGCCAGGTTGCGGGCGCCGATTCCCGGCGGGTCGAAACTCTGGACGAGATGCAGGGCGGTCTCGATCTCGTCAGGCGGAACGTGGATCCTCTCGGCGATCTCCTCGAGATCCTCCGTCAGATATCCTGCCTCATCCAGACTGTGGATCAGGTACTCGCCGAGGGCGCGAAGCCGCGGATCGGCCGTGGTGAGATCGAGTTGTGCTTCGAGATGCTCCGCCAGGCTTGCATGGCGGGCGAGCGTCGATTCGAGCTCGAGCTTGATCTCCCCGTGGCCGGAGCCGGAGGCCTGTGTACCCGAGCCGACCGCCTCGCCTCGAAGCGGAGGAAGACCGGGAGCCGGGCGTGGTCCGGCGGTCCGGCTCCTCTCCTTGGCCTGGAGGAAATCGGCCAGGGTCGGGGCAGGGACATCCGTTTCCCTGCCGGCCTCCTGAAGAAGGGGATTGCGCTCGAGTTCGGCCTCCACATAGGCCGACAGCTCCAGCTGTGAGAGCTGCAGCAGCTTGATCGATTGAACGAGCTGCGGGGTCATGACCAGGGACTGGCCCTGGCGCAGTTCCAGCCGTTGCAGCGAACTCATGAAAGCACCCGGAACATTCCGGCATGCTTCTTGCATGCCTTTTCCGGTTTACCCTTCGGGCAGGCCGCCGTCAAAGGCGGCCGTTCCTGTCAGAGACGGAAGTCCTCGCCGAGATAGAGGCGGCGCACATCCTCGTTGGCGACGATGGCGTCCGGCGTGCCCTCTGTGAGGACCCGGCCGGAATGGATGATATAGGCCCGGTCGATCAGGCCCAGCGTCTCGCGGACATTGTGGTCCGTGATCAGCACGCCGATGCCGCGGCGGGTGAGGTGCCGCACGAGGTTCTGAATGTCGCCGACCGCGATCGGGTCGATACCTGCGAAGGGCTCGTCGAGCAGCATGAAGGTGGGCTCGCCGGCAAGCGCCCGGGCGATCTCGCAGCGCCGCCGCTCGCCGCCCGAGAGCGCGATGGAGGGCGACTTGCGAAGGCGCGTGATGTTGAACTCGTCGAGGAGGGCATCGAGCTTGCGCTCGCGCTCCTTCCGGCTCGGCTCCACGATCTCGAGCACGGCCCGGATGTTGTCCTCGACATTGAGGCCGCGGAAGATCGAGGCCTCCTGCGGCAGGTAGCCGATGCCGAGACGCGCGCGGCGGTACATCGGCAGAGTCGTCACGTCGTTCCCGTCGAGGCTGATGACGCCGCGATCCGCCGCGACGAGGCCCGTGATCATGTAGAAGATGGTGGTCTTGCCCGCGCCGTTGGGGCCGAGAAGGCCGACGGCTTCGCCTGCGCGCACATTCAGGCCAGCGTCACGCACCACGGTGCGGCTGCGATAGCTCTTCTGCAGTCCCTTGACCGCGAGGATGCCCGGGCCGCCGAAGACGTGCTCGTCCTCGACGCGCTCATAGAAACGGGGCTCCGGCCGAGACGGCTTCACCTCCAGAATGCTCACGTCGGACGGAGCGGTCGAGGAACGGTTGAACAGGGATTTCACAGGACAATCATCGCATGGAATTGAAGGTGGACGGGACGATGCCCCGCCTCAGTTCGTCGCTGGCTTCTGCGGCTTCGGCTTAGTGCCGCCTGCTGCAGGATCCGCTCCGCCGCTGCCGGGAACGAACAGCGCCCTCACCCGACCGCCGGGGGCGGTCTCGATATTGGCGATGCCGGTATTGATGTCATAGACCACCCGCTCGCCGCGCGTCACGTTTGGCCCATCGCTCAGGGCCGCGTTGCCGGTCAGGTAGATCTTGTTGGCGATGCGGTCGAAAATGGCGTTGTCGCCGGTCGCGACCTGGGTCTTCGACACGATGGTCACGGGGCCCTTGCAATCGATCTTCTTGATCGCGCTGTCGTCTGCGGTCTGGGGTCCGGCCGATGCGGCCTGAGCGCCGCCCTCCTGGTTCCGCTGCTCGTAATAGACCGTCATGAGCGAGCAGTTCATGGTGCTGTCGCCCTGGACCGCCACCACGTTGCCGGAAAAGACCGCGCGGCCTTCCTTATCGTAAACGTCCAGCTTGTCGGCATCGATCTTGATCGGCTCCTTGCTGGCGCCGAAATTGCCGAAGCCGACGGCGCGCTCCTTGCCGCCTACCTGGGCCAGGGCCGCCGGCGCCATCGCCGAAAGAAGAAGCGCGCCCGCGAGCGCGGCATGTCGGAGACTCATCATGGGCGGACACTTGTCGGTTGGGCCGCAGGCGCCGGAGCGGCCGGGTCGGCGGAAGCTGGTGAGGATGTCTCGGAGGCGGACGAGGGCTCGAAGACGGTGGAGACCCGGCCCTTGAACTGCATGACCTTGCCGCTTTCGGTGACTTTCAGGCCCGTCGCCTTGATGACGCCGTTGCCGAGGAACACGGTGACGGGCTCCTTGGACTCGACCGTGCCCGCCTTGAAGTCCACGAAGGCGGAGCTGAGATGGACCTCCTGGCCAGAATCCGTCCGGACCCGGATGTCCTGGCGCAGGTTCATCTGCTCCTTTTGGGTGTTCAGGATGCCGATGGCGGCCTCGAGCCTCGCGGCGCTGCCCTTGTCGTCCGTGACGATGCGAGCCTTGAGATCCTTCAGCTCGACGAAATTGGGGTTGCGCACGTCCTGGGTGGCGGCGCTCGCCGTCACCTCGTAGGGGCGGTTGTCGTTCTTGAAGCCCGTGAGCTTCGGGCTTTCCATGGTCACGTTGGTGCCGCTGACCCCAATGGGGCCGACGGTCAGGCCCTCGACCTTTCGGAAAGGGTCGAGATAGGTCACGACCCCAAGCCCGCCCATGGCGAGCAGGGAGCCGAGGGGAATGGCGATCTTGGCGAACCGGACCCAGCGGGAGTGACGGCGGGCCTTGTTGAAGTCGCGCGCCCGTGCAGCCGGCCTCGACGCCGGGCCGTCACGCATCGCGATGCCCTGGATTCCCGCCACTTCTGAACACCCTTGTCCGTCTTGAACCTTGCGAACGGCGCCACATGCCCAAGCGCCGTGGCGATGTTATGACGGATATGGGTTTTATGCGGGAAAGTTTAAGGTCCCGTCAAGAATGGGCGAAGATGTCCGTTTCCGCCCAGCCGAGGAGGTCGAGCTGGGCCCGCGTGGGCAGGAAGCTGAAGCATTGATGGGCGATGCCGAGCCGGTTTTCCCGCTCCAGCATTCCGTCCAGCCTGTCCTTGAGGGCGTGCAGGTGCAGCACGTCGGATGCGGCATAGTCGAGCTGGGCCTGCGTCAGCGTATCCGCGCCCCAATCGGAGGATTGCTGCTGCTTGGAAAGCTCCGCCCCGATGAGCTCCCGCGCCAGGTCCTTCAGCCCATGGCGGTCCGTATAGGTGCGAACGAGGCGCGAGGCGACCTTGGTGCAGTAGACGGGGCGGGGCATGACCCCGAAGGCGTGGAAGAGAACGGCGAGATCAAAGCGGGCGTAATGGAAGATCTTGAGCACGCTCTCGTCTGAGAGCACCCGGACCAGGTTCTCGGGCAGAGGTCCGTCCCTCAGGATCTGCACCACGTCGGCAGTGCGGTCGCCGGTCGAAATCTGGACCACGCAGAGCCGGTCCCGATGCGGGTTCAGGCCGAGCGTCTCCGTGTCGACGGCAATTGCGAAACCGGGCTGGTAATCCGCGGGCAGGTCGCCGCGGTGGAAGCGGGTTGTCATGGTGGTTCCAGAAATCCGAGACATATCGGCCTCGGCTCTAGCGCCTTGCGTGGAAAAGTGGAACCAATTTCGAGGCCGCTGCCGCCGCAGATCCGGTCGCCCGCATCGGTTGCAGGCCCTCAGACCTCGGCCGCGGACAGTTCCTCGAGAACTTTCGCGAGGGTTTCGCGATGCACCGGCTTTTCGAGCCAGGGAACGTCCCGCAGCTCCGGCGGCCTCTCGGCAGATGGCGGCAGGCCGGAATAGATGACGAAGGGCACGCCCCGGCTCTTCAGGGCGCTGGCGATCTGCAGGCAGGCTCCGTCATTGAGCATGACATCCAGCAAAGCAACCGCGGGTGTCTCGCGCTCGAGCCACTGCAGGGCCTGGGCGTTGCTGGGGAACGGTCCGCCGACCCTGAAGCCGGCGTCCTCCAGGGAGGCCTCCAGAGACATCCCGATCAGCGCCTGGTCTTCGACGATCATGCAGCAGGGTTGGGTCATGATGCCGCCCTCATAGGTCTCGTGACAATACAGGCTCGCCAGGAAGCACCTGACCGAACTGCCAAGGCGAATCACCCGCGCCTCCGCGAGGAAGAATTTTGATGCGTTCTCGGACAGGTTTCATTCACCCATGTAAAGTTTCGCCCGTCGAAGGCTTTTCACAGCTAGAAGTCGTGATAGCATGTTGTGAAGAGCACTCGGGCAGGACTTGCCCACCCGGATCGCGGCGTTATTTCCCGCCATAAGATTAAAAGGCTAAAGGTTGCCTAGCTTCACATACGTTAATGCAAGGGCTGACAAAGCGGCATTTCCTTTGGTTTAAAGTTGGTAGGGGTCGGAAGATTGGCAGCTGAGACTTCTCTGAAAGACCAGATGCTCGCCGCCGTTCCGCATCTGAGGGCCTTCGCGATCTCGCTGTCCGGCAGCGTCGACCGAGCCGACGACCTCGTTCAGAGCGCTCTGCTCAAGGGCCTCGACAACCTCGACAAGTTTCAGCCCGGCACCAGCATGCAGGCCTGGCTGTTCACGATCCTGCGCAACGATTTCCTCACCCAGGCCCGCAAGAGCAAGCGCGAGGTGGAGGATCCGGAAGGTGCATGGGCCGAGAAGGTCGCCGTAATGCCGGAGCAGGGCGCACGCCTCGATTTCACGGACATGCTCGCAGCCCTGAGCAAACTGCCCGTCGACCAGCGCGAGGCTCTTCTCCTTGTTGCGGCCGAGGGGCTGTCCTACGAGGAGGCGGCGAAAATCTGCGGCACTAACATCGGCACCATCAAGAGCCGCATCAACCGGGCCCGCAGCCGCCTGGCGGAATTCCTGAACTTCGATGCCCAGGACGATCTCGGTCCCGACCGGCTGGTCAAAGCGGCCCTCTTCATGCATTCGGGGCCCTGAAACCGGGGTGAACGGGACCCGGCGCAGGCTTTGGCGCCAGGCCTGATCGTCAGAGGCCGAAGTCCATACCGTGTCAGGCTGCGAGCGCGTTCCCCTCGCGCCTGTACTGGACGATGATGGCCGCAGGCGCTGCCGGATCGGGACTCCACTCGCTGTTCAGGCGGCGCAGCGCCATCCTCACCTCCGGCAGACGGGACGGCTCGCCCCCAGGCATCCCGTCGGTGCTGGCCATGTCGAGCAGGTACTCGTCCCAAGCCCAGCGCCACAGGATCTCGCGCTTGCAATCGAGGGTCAGGAGCGGGTGATGCACCACATCTTCAGGCGCCTCGAACACGGCGGCAGGACTGACACGGGCGCGCTCCAGTTCCGGCAGATCGGGCGCATCGCATCGGCCGTAGCGATTCTGCAGCAAGGACAGCCATACGACCGCACCCGCGGCGCTCTCCATGGCTGTGCGCTCGTCTGCTTCCCGATCCGTATCGCGTTCATGTGCAGTTGCCCCGTCTGCCATGCGGTAGGCCAGTCCCTCCCGCTCGGCATAGGCAACGGCCTGCTCGCGCGTGTCGAAGGTCAGCTCCATCGGCGCCAGCGGATCGCCTCCGGCCGTCCAGCCCATCAGCGGCTCGACGACAGGCGGCGTGCGGCGCTCGAAGCGCAGGATCCAGCCTTTCGCGCCTGCACTGCCGGAGGTGGTGACGGGCCGCTCCCGGCAGGCGATCACGGCCTGAGCATCCGCTGGCCAGGGCTGGCCTGCGATCGGACAGAGCCGCGGCGGGCGGTTATGGCCAATGCCGATCATGCGCTCCTGCATGTTTCTCCTCCTCGGATGACCGACGATTGATGTTCGGACGGCGCCATCCGCATCCATGACCCCGCACCGGGCACGAGGCCTCGGATCGACGTCAGGACGGCACGGTATTCCGCCGCAGCGAGGGCATCGAAATGCGAGAGCGCCTCGATCACTGCCTCGCCCTTCGATTTTCGCCGCAGCTCGGGCAGGGCTCCGCTCGCCACCTGCTCCACCACCAGCTCGTCGCGCGCCCAAGAGAGCAGGATGATCCGCTTCTCCTCGGGCGAGAACGACGGATGTTCAGCGACCTTGTGCGGATCCCGGAAGATGCCGCCCGGGTTTACCAGCGCCTCCGCGAGCGTGGCTTCCGGAAAAAGGGCAGAACAGGCCTCGGGAGCATCCCGTCTCGTCCGTCCGGCGTCGATGTGAATGCGTGTATCGGCAATGTTCGGCTCGTGCATCGTCATCCCTTCCTCACATCAGCGAAGGGGATGCCCGGAGATCCGGGCATCCTGAGACATCAATGTTTGGTCGCATCGGCACCGTTGACGGCGATACGCTTCACCGACGGCTTGCTTTCCGCCGATTTCGGCATCGCCACCGTCAGCACGCCGTTCTTGAACGAGGCCTCCACCTTGTCCTCCTGGACCTCCCAGGGGAGCGGGATGCGGCGCTCGAAGCGGCCGTAATACCGCTCGCTGAAGGCGTGCTCCTTGTCCTCCACTTCGGACTTCTTCTCGCCGCGGATGGTGAGAACGCCGTCGCCCATCAGTACCTCGACCTCCTTCTCGTCGAGGCCCGGCAGCTCGGCGCAGACGCGCACGTCCTTGTCGTTCTCAATGACCTCCACGCTGGGCCAGCGCATTCCCTGGCCCACGCCGCCGAAGGGCGCGATGTCGAAGTTGCGGAAGACATCATCGAAGAGCCGGTTCATCTCGCGATGGAGGGTCATGAAGGGATCGCCCTCTTCGCGGTAACGGCTCGGGACCTGCTGGCTGCGGCCCCAGGGAATGAGATCACGCATGTTCATGACGCTTCTCCTTGCTCTTGCATCAGTTCACACGGGTTCGTTCGGCACCGGCCTGTCGCCGGTGCCGTTGCATTCGGCCATTGAATCTCACGCCGCCTGGCTGTGCTCGATCTGCTGAGGCTGGTTGCCCTGTCCGAGGCTCTTCGCTCCATTGGCGGATTGGATCTCGATCCGGCGGGGCTTGAGCGCTTCGGGCACCTCACGCTTGAGCTCGATGGTGAGCAGACCGTGATCGAGGCTTGCGCCCGTGACCTTCACATGGTCTGCGAGGTTGAAGCTCTGCTTGAAGGCGCGGGTCGCGATGCCGCGATGCAGGTACTGCTTGCCTTCTTCCGAGCCCTTCTTCTGGCCCGTGACGATAAGCTGGTTCTCTTTCTGGGTGAGTTCGATCTCGTCGGTCGAGAAGCCCGCGATCGCCATCGTGATCACATACTGGTCCTCGCCCGCCTTCTCGATGTTGTAGGGCGGCCAGTTGGTCATGGGCTCGACCTGGGTCGCATGGTCGAGCATGTCGAACAGCCGGTCGAAGCCGACAGTCGAACGATACAGAGGAGAGAAATCGAAAGCTGTTCTCATCACCACATCCTCCATTGAGCAACATGGACATGAGAGCGCCGGACACCCGCCGGCGCCCGAAATGCCAAGCTATTGATAAGCCTTGGCAATGCAGATTTTAGGAAGCGGTTTTCGGATTTTCAAGACCCCTGAGCGGAGGCAACGGTTTCGCGGTTCATGGATCCTGCAGGCGAGCCGCACGTTCCGTCCTTCATGCAGGAATATGAACTCCCGTTCTATGCGGCCGTCGCGCTGGCAGGCCTCGCCTTCGCGGCTGTCGATTTCGCCGACAGGCCGTTTCCTTGGTTGCGGCGCTTCCTGCCTCTTCCGATCACGGCAGGATTATTGGGAGCCCTTGCCCTGTTGCTTCCGCGCGGATTCGGCTTTCCCGTCCGGATGCCGCACGATGGTGTCGAGGTCGATTTTCTCATTGCGCTGCTCACCACCAATATGGGCCTGCACCTCACGCCCAGAGTGCTCCGCAACGGCCTTCCTGTCTTCGGGCTTTTTCTGGTGGCGGGATTCTGCCTCTACTGGCTAATGCTCCTCGCCGCCCTTCCTCTCGCCCTGCTGACGGATCATCCGCTGGAAACGGCGGTGATGACCGGGCCGCTCGCCTATGTCGGAGCGCCCTACAACCTCAATCCGCCAACGCAAGTGCCGCCGGCCCTCGCCGACCTGCTGCGCCCGGCCTATGCCGATCCCCAGGCAACGGCTCACGGCATGATGATGCTCGGCATCATCCTCGGGCCTCTGCTGGCATCCTGGAGCGGACGTCGATTCTTCCGCAAGGCCGGCAAGGAGCCGCCGCAACCTCCGGCGCAGGACGAGAAGACGCCCTCGATTGCCGTGAGCGTCTTCGGACAGCGCATGACTCACCTGATCGTGCTCATCCTCGCCCTCATTGCCCTCGCCTTCTCGATCCAGGCGCTCCTGCTGGCGATAATGCCCAGCTTCAGCGAGGACATCCTGCCGGTCATCGTGATTTCCTATCTCCTCGGAGGATTGAGCCGCCTCACCTTCGAAAGGGTGGCAGGGCCCGACCGCTTTCCCGAAGCGGCGCTCACGGTTCTCCTGCTCGGGCCGACCATGAGCTTCGTGCTCACCTACGCCATCATGAGCATTCCTCTGCACCAGATAACGCTTGTCACACCTTTGATGGCCGCGTCCGGCCTGCTTGCGATCCTGACGAGCGCTGCCTTCGCATGGGCCGTCTTTCCAATCTTCGCGCGGGTCGTCGACCGCTATTATGGCGCGGTGATCGCAATGGTCCTGATTGCTGTCACGACCGGCTGGGGGCCAGTCGCCATGTCCTTCCTGCGCCGCTCGACCGATGAGCGCGGGGAGGTCGAGCCGATGCCGGCGATCCTCCCCTTGAATGCGTTCTTCCTCTTCCCGTGGATGGTGATCCTCACGTCCGAGTTCGTGCTTTCCACCCTCGGCTCGGCCTGAGCCCGTCGGAAATCTGAACCAAATGCAGTCCCCTGGGTTGGCACGGCAGGCTCCGGGCGACTGGAGCGGCACATCCCTCACATCCTAGGATTATCGGAGGCTCTTCATGCGGATCGTCGTTGCCGTCCTTCCGACCGTTCTCATGGTCGCCACCACGATGGGGAGTCAGCCGGCCACAGCCCAGGGCACGCCCAACCCGGCGCAGGCAGCCCAGCAGCTCATGCCGGGCGATGTCGCTTCCGCCGCCAAGAGCGCCGCCGACACCCTGACGTCGAGCGCCAAGGACAGCCTTCTCGTGAAGGATCTCCTGGGCGCTCAGGTTTCCGGGCCCGGAGGCGATACCGTCGGCACGGTGGACAATCTCGTGGCCGTTCCGGGCGGGCGCATCGTCGCCGCCATTCTTGTACCTCAGGGTCAGGGTGGAGACCGGATCCCGGTGCCCTTCTCCATCGTCAAGGTCGCGAAAACCTCGGGCAAGCTCGGCATCACCTTGCCCGTGAGTCTCTCCGAACTGAAAGGCATGAAGGAGGTGCAGCAGCTCGTGAGTGCTGTGCCTGGCCTCAAATAACCCAATCCTCCCGGATGGAACCGGGACGGCAGGTCGAGGTTCACCCCACGACAGCTTGTCTTTCGGTATTGGGGAGATTCATCCATGGCGATCAGGGACTATCGGGGTCGGGAGGGACTCGACGAATACCTCCACAACGAGTACCGCGCCGAGGAAGGCGCCTATCTTGAGCGCCGTCCGGCCTACGAGCAGTATGGCGACAGGGGTTCCGACACCCGCTTTTGGGGCCCGCGCATCCCCGAGGACTACTTTGTCGACGAGGCCTACACCCGGACCGGGACCGGTGCCCCGCTCGGGGCGCCCTGGCCCGGCACCGATTATGCTCCCGAATACCCGCTCCGGGGCGAAGGACCCTACGACCGTTCCTATGACCGGCGGGAGCATCGCGTCGAGCCCCGCCGCCCGCGTTCTCCTGCTCGACACCACCAATCCGGCGACGCCTGGCAGCGGGACCGGCAGGCGGGACGCAGCCTTGTCCATGCGGCCGAGCACTTCTACGAGGATCTCGCCGGCAGCGTTGGCCTGGAGCCGCGTGAGGGCGAGCCGCGGCACCATCGCGGGCGCGGACCACGCAACTACCGCCGCTCCGACGAGCGGATCGCGGACGATATTCACCGGCTGCTCACCGACGATCCCTATGTGGATGCCTCCGAGGTGGAAGTGATCGTGAAGAACCAGGAGGTGACGCTCTCCGGCACAGTCCCCACCCGGTTCGAAAAGCGCCAGGCGGAGGATCTCGCCGAAGCGGTCTCAGGCGTGACGCATGTGCAGAACAATCTGCGTGTGCAGCCGCCGGGTGAGCTCAGGCGCTGAGCGGGCGGGCGCGCCGCGCCCGATCCACGGCGCCTTAGCCGAGCAGCTTGTCGATTGTGATCGGGTAATCGCGGATGCGTTTGCCCGTCGCATGATAGATGGCGTTGCCGATGGCCGCCGCCGTTCCGATGACGCCGATCTCGCCGAGGCCCTTGACTCCGAGCGGGTTGAGCCTCTCCTCGTGCTCGGACACGAAGATCACGTCGATGTCGTAGACATCCGCGTTCACGGGCACGTGGTATTCGGCCAGATTGTGGTTCATGAAGCGCCCGAGATTGTGGTCGAGCATCGACTCTTCCTCCAGCGCCATGCCGATCCCGAACACGACCCCGCCCAGGATCTGGCTGCGCGCGGTCTTGGGGTTCAGAATCGTGCCTGCGGCGACCGCATTCACGATCCGTGTCACCCGGACGACGCCGAGCTCCTCGTCGACCCGGACCTCGGCGAAGATGGCGGAGTGAGAATATCCTGAATAGCGCATGTTCTTCAGCAGGCCCATGCTCGACTTCTCTTCCGCCTCGACCCTGTCGACTCCGCCAGCCTGCATGGCCTGCTGAAGGGTGACGCCGGCGCTCGGGTCGTTCGTCATATGAATCCGGCCGCCGGCGAAGGTGACCTGCTCGATGCTCGCATTGGCAAGCGGTGAATCGTCCATCCGGCGGGCGTATTTGAAGAGCTGCTCCCGAACGGAGAGACAGGCCTTCTGCACCGCGGAACCTGCCGAGGCCGCCGTCCATGATCCGCCCTCGACGGGGGATTTCGGCAGGCTCGAATCCCCGATCTTCGTGGTGACGGATTCCATGGGAAGCCCCAGGGTCTCCGCTGCGATCTGCGTCAGGATGGTGTAGGTGCCGGTGCCGATATCGGCCGTGGCGGATGCGACCTCGAGCCGGTCGTCGGGCGTCAGGGCCGCACGCGCGGCGACCCTCTGCATGATGGCCTCCCACACGCCACTCGCCATGCCCCAGCCGATGAGCTCGCGCCCCTCGCGCATGGAGCGCGGCTCGGGGTTGCGCCTCGCCCAGCCGAAGCGCTCGGCGCCGAGCTGGTAACAGGCCCGAAGCTCCTTGCTCGTGAAGTACTTCTTGTCGGCCTCGTCCATCTCCGCGTAGTTCCTCAGGCGCAGCTCGACCGGATCGATGCCAGCCGCATAGGCCAGCTCGTCCATGGCGGTCTCGATCGCCGTCACGCCGAGCGCCGCCCCGGGCGCACGCATGTCGATGGGCGTGTAGGTATCGACCTGCGACAGCCGGTAGGTCAGCTTGACGTTGTCGCAGTGGTAGAGAAGGTTCGACCAGTTCACGACGACTTCCTGGTAGTCCTCCCAGGGAGAGGTCGTCTGGATCGCATCGTGCATGATGGACACGAGCTTCCCGTCGGGGTTCGCGCCGAGCGAGATGGTCTGGATCGTGAGCGGCCTATAGCCGAAGGTGAACATCTGGTCCCGGGTCAGGACCACCCGCACAGAGCGCTTGAGTTCGAGCGCCGCCATGACTGCCAGGAAGAGCTGGTATTGCGGCCGAAGACCCGAGCCGAACGCTCCGCCGACGAAGGGTGAAATCACGCGCACCTGGTCGCTGGAAAGCCCGAAGACGCTCGAAACGTAGCTCTGGCTGTTCTGCGACCCCTGCGTCTTGTCGTGGATAGTGAGCGTGCCGTCCTCCTCGTAGACTACGGTGGAGGCGTGGGTCTCCATCGGATTGTGGTGCTCGATGGCGACGCGGTACTCGCCATGCACTTTCACCGGCGCCTGCTCGAATGCTCCGTCGGGATCGCCGCGGGGACTCGGAGGCCGCTTGACCCCCGTACGCTTGCGCGGCGGCACATAGGCCTCATCCCGCTGGATATCGAGATCGGTCATGTGCGTCTCGGGCTCGTAGGCGATCCGCACGAGCGAAGCCGCATAGGCGGCGATCTCGAAGGACTCGGCCACCACCAGGGCGACCGGCTGCCCGCTATAGACCACCTTATCGTCGTAGAGCGGTCGGAAGGGAGAGCCTGGAGGAGCGGTCTCGTCGCGGAAGTTGATGTCGAACCAGGCCGTGCGAGGGCGGTTCTCATGGGTGAAGACCTGCAGCACGCCGGGCACCGCCAGCGCCGCGTCCGCATCGATCGATGCGATGCGCCCCTTGGCAATGGCGCTCGACACCACGATGCCGTAGGCAAGGTCCGGCGCATCGAACTCCGCCGCGTATTTCGCTTCGCCCGTCACCTTGGCGCGTCCGTCGACGCGGTTCCGAGGAGTGCCGATATAGCCCTTTTCCTGCAGCATCGCCTGCACCCTTACTGGATTCGTTTGTCGATCTGGGATTGCGGCGTGCCCGAGGCCGCCTGCGAGAGCGCCGTGACGATGGCGCGCCGCGCCAGATCGATCTTGAAGGCGTTGTCCTGATAGCCTCTCGCATCCTTCAGGATGTGGTCGGCCACGGCCCGGAACCTGTCCTCCGTTGCCGGCTGGCCCTGGAGCATGGCTTCCGCTGCCGGATCACGCCAGGGCTTGTGGGCGACGCCGCCGAGAGCGAGCCTTGCCTGCGCGATAGTCCCGTTCTCCATGCGCAGCGCAGCTGCTACCGAGACGAGCGCAAAGGCATAGGAGAGCCGGTCGCGCAGCTTCAGGTAGGTGTAGTTCCGGCTGAAACCGTCAGGCGGGAGCTCGACGGAGGTAATGATCTCCCCATGCAGCATGGTGTTGTCGATCTCGGGATGCTCGCCGGGAAGACGGTGGAAATCGGCAATCGGGATGGCCCGCTCTCCACCGGGACCCCTGACGTGAACGATGGCCTGCAGAGCCGCCATGGCGACGGCCATGTCGGAGGGATGCGTCGCGATGCAATGGTCGCTCGTGCCAAGAATCGCATGGATTCGGTTGCGCCCGAAGGCCGCCGGGCAACCCGTGCCGGGCTCGCGCTTGTTGCAGGGAGTCTCCGGGTCGTAAAAGTAGTAGCAGCGGGTCCGCTGCAGGAGATTGCCGCCGGTCGTGGCCGCATTGCGCAGCTGCGGCGAGGCTCCGGCCTGGATTGCGCTGGCGAGAAGGGGATACCGGTCCTGGATGCGGGAATCGAAGGCCGTCTCGTCGTTGGTGACAAGGGCGCCGAGCCGAAGGCCGCCGCTCTCGGTTTCCTCGATCCCGTTCAGGGGCAGGCGCGTGATGTCGATGAGCCTTGTCGGCCGCTCCACATTGTACTTCATCAGGTCGATGAGATTGGTGCCGCCTGCGATGAAGCGCGCGGTCGGGTCGGCTGCCGCTTCGCGCATGGCCTCGTCGATGCTCGTGGCGCGAAGATAGGAGAAGCGGTTCATCGTCCAGCCTCCGCATCAGCCCCGATGACCTGCTCGATGGCGTCGACGATGTTGGTGTAGGCCCCGCAGCGGCAGATATTGCCGCTCATGTATTCGCGGATCTCGTCGCGTGTGTGCGCCCGTCCCTCCTCGATCAGACCGACGCCCGAGCAGATCTGGCCGGGAGTGCAGTAGCCGCACTGAAAGGCGTCGTGATCGATGAAAGCCTGCTGCAGAGGATGAAGGTCGCCATTGCGGGCCAACCCTTCGACAGTCGTGATCTGCGCTCCGTCCTTCATGACGGCGAAGGCCATGCAGGAATTGAGCCGCCTGCCGTCGACCAGCACGGTGCAGGCTCCGCACTGTCCGTGATCGCAGCCCTTCTTGGTCCCCGACAGCTTGAGATGATCGCGCAGGAGATCGAGCAGAATCGTCCAGGGCAGGACCTCAAGGCGCTTGGTCTCGCCATTGACGGTGAGGGTGACGGGAACAGTCTCAAGCTTGGAGGAGCCTTTGCGGCTTGCGTTCAATCGAACCTCCTTCGGGGCGAGTCCGGTCGGTTCCGGCAGGGTTCATCGCAGTCTGGGACGCAGAGGGCCGCGGCTGCGCGGCTGGGCAGAACACGGACAGGAAATGCAACAGCAAACGTCTGCTAACGGTCCATGCCGGTCTAGGTTCCTGATCTCGACCGGCAGCGGTCAGGGGAGAAGACTGCGCGCGCCGCGGCGGACCGCCTCCGCCGTCAGGCCGAAGACGAGATGAGAGCCCAGCGCATAGAGATGGCTCGAGGGAGGCGATTCCCAGGGCGGGCCGGACAGCCCGGCGGCCGGCACGATGCCTTCATCCAGAACCGCGGCCACGGCTGCTCCGAACGGCAGACCCGCCCCGGCAGTGACCTGAGGCGCAAATTCGGCTGCAGCGCCATAGAGGCCACCCAGCGCCGCGCCGGTCGTGTAATGCACGGCGGGGCCGGCTATCTCCTTCTGGCGCGGGGAGAGGCGGTGGCGGAAGACCCGCTCGGACATCAAGGCCGCGGCCTTTGTCGTGGCCGGGTCGGACTCGTCATAGCCCTGTGTCTTCCTCTTCGGCTTCCTGGACTTCGAGTCCTCGCCGAGGCGGCTGACCGCCGATTGGAAAGCGTTCATCGCATAGGATGCGACGATTCCCGCCACGAGACCCGCGGCGAGGCCCCGTACCATGTCGCCGGTCGAAAGCTGATCTCGGTCCCTGAAGCCTGCCATGGAGTTTTCCCGAATCTGCACGTCCGGGCAAAACGCAGGCGCGGCGGTTCTGTTTCCAGTTCCAGGTCTGGTCCGGCAGATTATGCCCTGACGTGCTTGGGCGATATGCCGAAGCGGCGCTTGAAGGCTGTCGCGAAATTGGCTGCGCTGGAATATCCCGCCCGGTAGGCGGCCTCGCTGACGCTGACGCCGTCCTGCATGAGAAGGCGTCGCGCCTCGTCCAGCCTGGCGCTCCGGATGAACTCGTAGACCGTTATCCCGAAGGCCGCCCGGAAGAGCCGCTGAAGGGACGAACTGCTCATGCCGGCATCGCGCGCAATCTCTTCGATGGAACCAGGCAGGGAGCCGCCCGAACTCAGCTGCTCCGCGATGGCGCGGAGGCGCTCGTAGTCCCTCGTGCGAAGGGCGGTCTGCTGCGGGCCGGCCTCCGATGCGAGGCAGGACAGAGCTTCGCCGGCGATTTCGAGGGAAAGGCTCTCGATATAGAGGCGCTGAAGGAGCTCCTGATAGGGCGGCGGCCGCAGGATCTGCTCGGCCAGGGACACGATCCGGGGAGACGGCGTCCAGGACGCGGAGGCCAGATGCGTGGCGCAAAAGCGCCGGAGGATTCTCTCGTCGGCGGAGCCGAGATCCGGTTCGGTGTCGCACCAGTCCTGCGGCAGGGTGACGACCACATTGCGGATGCGCCACCCTTTGGCGGACATCCGGGTCAGAACGTCCCGCTCCGCGCAGTTGATGATCGTGCCTTGAAGAGGCTGCCTTCCCCTTGCGCCGTCGGGCGCACCCAGCGTGAAGGAGCGATCACCCAGCCTCACGTCCACCGTTCCCTCGAGGAACAGGAAGAACGACGTCCCGGCCTCCTGGACCACCTGGGTCGTCAGGTTGCAGACATCCAGCGTGTCGGAACAGTGCATCGCCAGACCGGAACGGAAGCGGAGGTGGCGGACGTCGCCTCTCAGCACCGTCTCGGTCTCCGAGGGGCCTGTCGGCTCGAGAAACCTGAAGTGATCATGCCGGTAGCCGGTCAGCGCGGCCAGATCGGCGCGGCTGATTGCTCTGTTCCAGGGCTGCTGATGTGAATTCATGCCTCACCGTTAATAGCTGCTCTCCGCTTTCTCAAGGAGAAAGATAATACAAGCAGCAGATTAGAAGACTTTAAAACAGCGATTACTGGCTTTTTGGAAAGGATCTAAACAATCCGTCAAAGCCGAACGTCCGGATAAAGGCCTCTTTGACGCTGCACAAAACGAACTTTGCTTCCCGGCAAAAGTATTCATTCTGGCCCGCTGATCTGAAAGACGGTAACTCAGCCCCACTCGATCGGCGCGAGGCCGGACGTCTCCTTTCTGTCCGGAACAACACAAGGCCTGCGCCGCAACCTCCAACAATGGGCCGGGGCTCGCCATGGTAAAGTTCAAGTTCTCGCTTCTCTGCTCAGCAATGAGCTTACCCCTCCTGCTTCTCTGCCAGGCGCAGCCGGCGATGGCGCAGGAAGCGATCCCACTCGATCCGATTACGGTCGAAGGCGCCAAGAAGGACCCGACCAGCGATGTGGTCGTGAAGGCGGAAGAGATCGAGCGCGAGAACCCGCGCGACCTCAAGCAGCTCTTCGAGAGCGACCCCGCCATCGCGGTGGCCGGCGGCAGCACCGCCTCCCAGAAGTTCTATCTCCACGGCATCGATCAGAACAAGCTGAACGTCCAGATCGATGGCGCCCAGCAGAAGAGCAATGTCTGGCACCATAACGGCAACCTCATCATCAATCCGCTGTTCCTGAAGGCCGTACGCGTCGACTCGGCGGTCTCGCCGGCGGATGCAGGTCCCGGCGCGCTCGGCGGCACGGTCAAGTTCGAGACCAAGGACGCCATCGATTTGGTTCTGCCCGGCCGTACCTATGGCGGCTTTCTTTCGACCGGCTTCGACACCAACTCCCGCACCACCAACGCGACCGGAGCGGGCTACGCCGTTCACAACGGCTTCGAGGTTCTCGGCATCCTCTCCAAGGAGGAGGGCCAGGATTACCGGAACGGCGCCGGCAAGGAGGAATTGGGAACGGCGGCGGATCTCGTCAGCGGCCTTGGAAAGCTCGCCTACGAGTCTCCGGAAGGTCACCGTTTCCAGGTTTCGCAGGAATACATCCGCGATGAAGGCTTCCGTCGCCTGCGTCCCAATCTCGGCTTCGTCAACCCGCTCTTCAACTACAACGAAGCGCGGCGCTTCACGACCACGTTCCGCTACCTGATGACGAAGCCGACGGATTACTACAATCCGGAAGTCCTGTTCTACTACAACCAGAACGACCTCGAGCGGCCGGGCGGGTACTACGAGCGCCCGTCCGGCGACTTCAACTCGAGCACGAAGAGCATCGGCGGAAAGGTCCAGAACACCTTCGGCTTCGGCCTGGGCAGCCTCACGGCCGGCATCGATTTCGTGAACACCCGCGCCTTCGTGGAGCGCTTCTATTTCCCGGACGACGTGCGCGAGGAATCCACGAATGTGGGCGCCCATCTCCAGGCGCGCCTTGAACCCATCGAGCCCCTTCGCATCTCGACCGGCCTGCGCGTGGATCATCAATGGTACAAGTCGGTCGACGGACGCACCTTCCAGAACAGCGGCCTGAGCCCCAATCTGTCGGCGGAATACTTCCTGACCGATCACGTCAGCGTCTTTGGCGGCTACAGCTACAATTTCGGCGGGATCGAGCTCGCGGAAACCGCGCTCTTCCACGCGCGCAACTACACCTATGCCGCCGATCTGGAGCCCACGACCGCTCACAACTTCCGCTCCGGAGTCAGATTGGCCGCCTATCATGGCCTCTCGGCGGAGGCTGCGTATTTCCATACGCTGATGCTGGATCCGGTTGCCTATGACTTCGCCAATGCGGTTCGCATCAACGGGGACAATCTCCGCAGCCAGGGCGTCGACCTCGTACTGCGCTACGATTGGGAGAATGCCTTCCTCAGCGCCAAGTACACCCATGCCGATATCCGCTATGGAAACCGCATCGCGCTGCCGAGCGACTACAACAACGGCATTGCGGTTGGCGACATCTTCGCCCTGAGCGGCGCCTATACCTGGCAGGAATATGGCCTGACGCTCGGCGCATCGGCGGAGTTCGCGCTCGAAGTCGACGACCCGGCACTTCGGGCTGCGGGCTTCTATCCGATCAACGGCTACAGCGTCTTCAACGCATTCGCCGAGTGGAAGCCGACCCAGCATGTCTTCCAGGGACTGACCTTGAGAGCGGACGTGCGCAACATCTTCGACGAGGAGTATTGCAGCCGAGGCACCTATGCGCAGACGGAGACGGTCACACCGGTCTATTCGCCCGGACGCTCCTTCTATCTGTCGGCCAGCCTCAAGTTCTGACCTGCACCGACTGCAGAAACCGAGGAGGGAGGCAGCCAGCGCCGCCTCTCTCCTCCGCCACGACGACATACGGCCTACCGCAATCTTGTTCGCTTCAGGAGACCAAAAGACATGCTGCGCTCCCAGGCTCATGTGCAGACGCCGAATGCAGGCCGATGAAACACAGCTCGTCCTGCGGTGCAGCGGGTGCGACGAGGCCTCGCTCGAGCGCGTGCAGGATGTCGTTCAGCGGCATCTGGAAGGTTTCGCATTCAGGGAAAAGCCCAATGTCGCGTGGATGCGGCAACAGATTGGAATTAGTCCAATGTAAAACTAGCCTTTGCGATACCATTATCGGCAAATCTACTTGAAATGCCGTTGAGATACGTTCTATTGCCGTCGCCCTTTTCTGAAACTGGAAAGCACTATGTTGTTCTCACGCATCTTGCGCGCAGGTCTGATTTCCGCCCTTCTTGTCGCGCCGGCCGCATGGGCCGGCCCCGCATCGGCGCAAACGATCGAGGCTCGCCATGCGCAGGGAACGACACAGGTCAAGCTCAATCCTGGAAAGGTGCTGACCTTCGACCTGGCCGCGCTCGATATTCTGGATGCCCTCGGCGCTCCCGTTTCCGGCGTGCCGAAGACAATTCTTCCCGCCCATCTCGCGAAGTACGGGCAGCATGAGAAGATCGGCACCTTGTTCGAGCCGAACTATGAGGCAGTCAACGCCGCTGCGCCGGACCTGATCATCGTCGGCGACCGCTCGCGCGTGAAATATGCAGAGCTCTCGAAGATCGCGCCGACGATCGACCTCTCCATCGATCAGAAGGATTATCTGGGCAGCGCAATCCGGAATATCCGCCTCCTCGGCCGCATCTTCGGTAAAGAAGCGGAGGCGGAGGCAAGGATCGCCAAGCTGGAGCAGTCCATTGCGGATGTCAGGCAGGCAGGGCAGCGCGCCGGCATGGGCCTGATCGTCCTGACCACCGGCGGCAAGATGAGCGCCTATGGACCGGGCTCGCGCTTCGGGCTCATCCACGATGCCTTCGGCGTCGCGCCCGCGGCCGAGGACCTTGCTGTCTCGACCCATGGACAGCCGATCTCGGCGGAGTTCATCCTGAAAACGAATCCGGACTGGCTCTTCGTTCTCGACCGCGACGCCGCTGTCGGCCAGGCGGGCGGATCGGCGAAGCAGGTTCTCGACAACGACCTCGTTGCCCAGACCACCGCGTGGAAGAAGGGTCAGGTCGTCTATCTCGATCCGGCGAACTGGTACCTCGTCGGCGGTGGAGCGACGGCCCTGCAGGCCAGCGTCGACCAGATCGGGCAGGCCCTCGCCAAGAAGTAAGAGCCTGTCGGGTTCTGCCTCGATTCTTCTGTCGAGGACATGGCCCGCCCGCGCGCTCCGAAACGCTCGTGAAACGCCTTCTCCTCGCCACCTTCGCCATTCTGGCCCTGGCGCTGATCAGTCTGCTGATCGGCGCCAGCAGCGTTTCCCTCTCCTCCCTCCTCCTATTCCGAGAGGAGCAGGGCACCGCTCAGGTCCTGCTGGCATCCCGCCTTCCCAGAACGCTGGCCCTGATCCTGGCCGGCTCCTCCCTGGCGGTTGCGGGCATGATCATGCAGCTGCTGACCCAGAACCGCTATGTCGAGCCCACCACCGCCGGCACCGCCGAATCGGCGAGCCTCGGATTGCTGGCGGTGACGCTCCTCGCGCCGGACGTCCCGGTCATCGGCAAGATGCTGGTCGCCGCCGCCTTCGCGCTGGCAGGCACCGCCCTGTTCCTGCGCATCCTCAAACTTGTTCCCCTTCGCTCTCCCCTGATCGTACCGCTGGTCGGCATCGTGCTCGGCGGCATCATCGGCGCGGTCGCGAACTTCTTCGCCTACCGCTTCAACCTCATGCAGTCGCTCAACGCCTGGACGAACGGCGATTTCTCGAGTGTCCTGCGCGGTCGCTACGAGTTGCTGTGGGTGGGCTTTGCGCTGATGATCCTGGCCTATCTCGCGGCCGACCGGCTGACGCTTGCCGGCATGGGGCGCGACTTCACCACCAATCTGGGTCTCAAGTACCGCAGGATCGTCGCGTTCGGTCTCGTCGTCGTGTCCATGGTCACCGCCACCATCGTGGTCAGCGTCGGCATGATGTACTTTCTCGGCCTCATCGTTCCGAACGTGGTCAGCCTGCTGGTCGGCGACAGCACGCGCCGCGCCCTGCCCTGGGTCGCCATGATGGGAGCAGGCCTCGTTCTGGTCTGCGACATCGTCGGACGCGTGGTGTACTACCCTTATGAGATCCCCATCGGGACGATCATGGGAATCGTCGGAAGCGCCCTGTTCCTCATCCTCCTGTTCAAGGGGCGCGGCCGCTTTGCGTGAGACCAGGGCAAGACCGATCCGCGTCCTCCTGATCCTCACCGCCATAGCGGTGGGAGTGATCGTGCTGTTCATGACCCTGAACGCCCGGGGCCGCTGGGACTTCATCCTGCCCTTCCGCGGCATGAAAGTGGTTTCGATGGTTCTGGCGGCCTATGCGGTGGCCGTGTCCACCGTGCTGTTCCAGACGGTGGGCCATAACCGGATCCTGACGCCCGCGATCATGGGCTTCGATTCCCTCTACATCCTGCTCCAGACCAGCCTCGTCTTCAGCCTTGGATCGGCCAGGCTCACGGCGCTGGATCCCCGTCTGCTGTTCGGGCTCGAAGTGGTGACGATGGTTCTCTTCGCCGTGCTGCTCTATCGCTGGCTTTTCTCCGGCACGAGCCGCAGCCTTCATCTCCTCGTCCTGGTCGGCATCGTCTTCGGCCTCCTGTTCCGCAGCCTGGCGAGCTTCATGCAGCGGATCATCGACCCGAATGAATTCTCGATCCTGCAGGATCGCCTCTTCGCGAACTTCAACAGCGTCGAGAGCGACCTGCTCCTCGTCTCGTTCGGGATGGTTGCAGTCGCCTCACTGGCCGCATGGCAGCTCGTGCCCGTTTACGACGTGCTGGCCTTAGGGCGCGACGCCGCCATCAATCTCGGCCTCGACTACGGCCGGGCCGTGACCACGGTGCTCGTGCTGGTGGCAGTTCTCGTCTCCGTCTCCACGGCGCTGGTCGGACCGGTCACCTTCTTCGGTCTTCTGGTCGCCAACCTCGCCTATCAGGTCGCCGGGACCCACAAGCACCGCTTCATCCTGCCTGTCGCGGCGCTGCTCGCCGTCATCTGCCTCGTGGGAGGCCAGCTCATCCTGGAGCGCGTCTTCGCCTTCGATACGGCCTTGAGCATCGTCATCGAATTCCTGGGCGGGATCCTTTTCCTTGTCCTCCTGATCCGAGGGATTGCCCGTTGATCGAGATTGCCCATGTCAGCAAGACCTATGCGGACACCGTCGTCGTACGCGACGTGTCGTTGCGGATCCCGCGCGGGGGCGTGACCTCCATCATCGGGCCCAACGGGGCCGGCAAGTCGACCCTGCTGTCGCTGGTCAGCCGCCTGCTTCCCATGACCGCCGGAACGGTGACCGTCGACGGCCTCGACGTGACCCAAACCCCGTCGGACATTCTCGCAAAGCGGCTGTCCATTCTGCGGCAGGAGAACCGGGTCACCTCGCGGCTCACGGTCCGGGATCTCGTGGAGTTCGGCCGCTATCCCTACTCCAAGGGACGCCTCACGGCCGAGGACCGCGCCCATGCGGCACGGGCCATCGGCTTTCTCGGCCTGGAGGCCCTGGCCGACCGCTATCTGGACGAGCTGTCCGGCGGGCAGCGCCAGCGGGCCTATGTCGCCATGGTGCTCTGCCAGGACACGGACTACGCCCTCTTCGACGAGCCTTTGAACAATCTCGACATGAAGCATGCGGTGGGCATGATGAAGCTGCTGCGTCGGGCTGCCGACGATCTCGGCAAGACGGTCGTCCTCGTCCTCCACGACATCAACTTCGCCTCCTGCTACTCGGATACCATCATCGCCATGCGCGACGGAGCCGTGCTCCATCATGGCACCCCGCAGGAGATCATGACCCGGGATGTCATCCGCGACATCTACGACATGGACGTCGAGATCCAGGACGTGCGCGGATACCGGATCTCGAGCTACTACATCTGAGGCGGCGGCTCAGAACATTGTACTTGTCGCTTCGCGCTGAAGCTACAGCGATAGGGATCTGAGAGGATCTCGCCGACTGCAATGGAAAATCCATTTAAGAGTGAGACGTTGTTGCCCGTCTAGTACCGATCACGGAGGTCGGCCCATTCCCTATTACTTATGATATGTTACATAACTAAATAAATCTAAAGGTTTCTTGACGGGAAATCTTCTCCTGCATAGATTTTCCTCCTAATCAGAGGAGAAGCTATGCCTTTCTTACCTGTGAAGCTGAAACCGCTCTCGTTCCTCGACCGGTTCGTCCCAGACAGCAACCCTCTCGACCGCGTCATCGACAAGCTCGCCGACAGGTTCGAGGAGCATAAGCCGGTATCGCTCAAAAACGGCGTCCTCACTTTCAACAGGCAAGGCGATTATTCCTTCGACTTCCTCCCCAACGGCAAGGTGAGAATCGTTTTCTCGGATGGCGCGACGACCGTTCTGACCAAGGCGGAATGGGAGTCCGTCACGACGTTCGACCTAAAGAATGCCGGCGCCAATCTGGACATCCACGCGTCCCTTCTCGACGGGAAGTCCTATGCCTTCACGGGCGCAGGCGATCTCAACGTCAATGGCGTGAGCGTTCCCGAGGCGATAATCGGTGCGCCGGTCGAGGCGAATGTGGATCTGTCGAAGATAGATTTCGGCGGCACTCTCCAGACGGTCAACGGCAGCAGGGCCGACTACTTCAAGACCATGTGGGATCTGCTGGACGACGCCTATACCAGCGGCTCCTACTACAACACCGAGATCAACGAGGCGTTCGTCCGCCTCGGTGCCGAGTACGTGGAATATCTCGAAGCCGGCGGCGAGCCGCTGACGCATTTCGTGGCGAAGTTCTCCCCGGATGGCAGCGATGTGGATGCATTGCCGGAGCGTGCGCAGTCGATGCACGACAACCTGCTCGGCAATCTCTGGGGACCGGCCCTTGATGACCGCTTCGGGTCCAACCCGACGCTCCTGGCCAAGTTGAAGGCGCTCATCCCTGACGAATACGAATCTCGTCCGACCTTCGATGGCAATGACGGAAGCTTCGGGAACGCGAAGCACGATGCGGTTCGCGCCTTCGACTACGACAAGGGGTGGGACCGCCCCGACTATATCGAGCGCTCGTTTGGCAAGGTCGATGGAATCGCGTCGGAGGACCGGGACAACAACGGCACCGACGAACAAATGTATTACGGATCCGGCAACAGCAATGATGCCTTCAGCATCGTCCGCCATGAAGGCGCCGGTGTCGAGCTGGCCCTGAAGGCAAAGGAGTTCGGCCCGAATGGTGGCGACTACGGCCCGAGCAACATGACGGTCGTCGATGGTGTGGCTCACTACCAAGTCAGCACCGGAGCCTCTCCCGGCAAGGCCGATCGGGCCGATTGGAGCTTCGATTATGCCGCCACGGTCCTTCCGCAGGGCACGGACGACGCCTTGACCTTCAAGCTGAAGATCGATGCGGATGCGTCTGAGGGTGTCACCCTCGTGGAGATCCCGACCACCATTTACAGCAAACTGGTGCAGGGCTCGTCGAACATCGGCTTCGGCTTCATCAAGAGCCAGATCGACGCCGATCCGACACAGGATGGGATCCAACCCTACGATTTCGGGCAGGGCGAGTTCGACGTGGTGCTCGAGGCCTATGCCGAGAATGGAACTCTTCTGGCGCAGAACAGGATCGTCGTCCAGGTCGGCGACGCGCTGGTGATCTAAGGGCAGCGGGCGGAAAAAGCTGCAGCGGGCGGGAGCCTTACTCAAATGAGGCGACTGCCCGCTCAGATCTTCGGCAAGCGAGTTCCCTTGAAGCCGACCGAATCGGGCGCAGCAATCGTATGGGAATGCTCTCGCCCCTGGAAGAAGGGCCGCCTGTGGGCGGCCTTACCTATGTTTTCTGGAAGGATCAGGCACAACCCAAAACCCCGGGATCTTTTATCCAGGCCCCGGCAACGGGCAAGTTCGGGAAGCTAAGCGCTTGAGAAAGCAACTCTCTCGGAGAGAGATGGTGCCCAGGAGAGGACTAGCTCCTTGCGCAATTAAGCTATTGTCGTGTAAAGATTTTTACCGGGAACTATGTGACTTTGTTGAACAGCGATGTTGTACTGCGCTTCGCTCGCTTTGGCAATCAAGATGCGTCCAAGCAAGTTAGTGCATTGAAGAAGGCACCGACGAGCTTACATAGGTCCCCTGAACTGCAAAATTCACCNTTCACCTTCACACCATCAGCGAACCGCCCCACCATCAGTCCTTCGGTTGCACGGAGCGCCCATGTCCGCTGTTCTCACACGCCACAATGTCAAGGTCATTGGCCAAGGGGAGCAGCCTATGCTCTTCGCCCATGGCTATGGCTGCGATCAGAACATGTGGCGCTTCATCACCCCCGCCTTCGAGGACCGCTACAAGATCATCCTCTTCGATCATGTGGGACACGGGCAGTCGGATGGCTCTGTCTTTGACCAAACAAGGTACGGCGCACTCGATGGTTACGCTGACGACGTGCTGGCGATCTGCCTTGAGCTGAACCTGAAGGACGTAATCTTCGTCGGCCACTCGGTCAGCGCCATGATCGGAGTTCTGGCCGCCATACGGGAGCCGGAGCGGTTCGACCGTTTGGTCCTCATTGGGCCGTCACCACGTTACATCAACGATGGCGAGTACGTTGGAGGGTTC
>NZ_JAJATX010000047.1 GCF_020866965.1 Microvirga roseola | reverse complement strand
TGCTTCAGTGGCCTTCTACCTCAATCAACGAGTCCTGAGCCTAGACAACTCAAGTTAAAGCATTCGGATGGGTTCATCATGACCACACCTCCGTATTCTGCTGTGCCCGCCGCTAGACAAAAGTGAAGGGCCATCGCTTTCAAGAACCGAGGTCTGAAGAGAGGCTTCTGGTTTGCCCACCACAGTGGATCTGTTTCAAGTGGCATTTTGAACCCTTGGCGGACGGCTGTGGGCAGCCGCCCGTCCGATTCAAGAGCGCCACCATTCACTATGGTCCATACCCGATGTGGGAGAGCCCCAGTCAGCAGTGGCATCCTCGATGTCCGAGGGAGCGTCCACGCCCATACAAGACCTCGGGTGAGGCACAGGGCAAGGGACGATATGAACGGCGGGAGAGGACAAAGGCTAATTATAAACAAAACTAGCTTCAATGGGGATGAGAGGCAGCAACTCCTGTTGGCAGGTTTCCAGTCGCCCACATTGCGGCTTGGGTGCGATTGGCCGCACCGATCTTTCTCAGGATCGCCTTGACATGGACTTTTACAGTCGCCTCGGCAACATCAAGCTTGCGAGCTATGACTTTGTTGGACGCACCTTCCGTGAGGCAACCGAGAATCTCCGTCTCGCGGCTTGAGAGCCTTCCGATCCGGGGATCAGACCTGTCTAACCCGAGCTGAGGCTCTGAGTGGATGCGCCGCGAGACGCCTTTGAACATTGCGGGAACCAAAGCAGAAGGCACGACCGCCTCCCCAAGCAGGATCAATTCAAGGGATCCGATCAGAACTTCACGGCCGCTGGTTGATAGGCAGAAGCCGTCGGCCCCGGCTTCGCATCCGAGGCGCACAAAGGCCAAGTCAAGTCCCTCCCCGATTACAGCCACCCGTGCCTGAGGAAACTCGGCTTTCAGATAACTGATAGTCTCCAACGCGCTAGAGGCGTCGCTACCATCCACAATGAAGAGATCAGGCGCCGCAACTGAGCAGCAGTGCTGGAGCGAAGGAGGATCGGATGCAACTCCGGATACGACAAAGGTTGTATCTGCCAGGATATGTTTGAGGCCGATGCTGACCAGAGAGTTTTTGCAGAACAGGACGGTCCTTGCTGTCGGCTGAAGGCAGGCCGCTGCATGGTCGCCCTTAGCCAACTGTGCTACTACTTGAGACATTGACCTGCCCTCCAAGGAAGATCACCAAAGTTTCAGTATCTTCCTACAAAGAGGGCCAGGATCAGGAATTGATCAAGTCCTAGACCAAGCAGCCTAACTCCAAAGGATAGACTCTACCCCTAATGGGCGATCACAAAGGCAATTAATCTTAGGAAATTGGATTTCTGCGGGCGTGGAGGACCTACGATCTTACACAGGCGGAATAGGGGCCTTGAAAAACTAGTTATAGCGCGAGAGCCTTCTCCCCTCAACGCCCGTCTGGGTGTTTTGAACCTTACTTTGCCGCACTGACCTCTCGCTTTGCCGCTCTAGACACAGTGGCTGCGGTTCGGCTCCTCTGGGGTCACATGGCGACTGATGACTTCAAGCGACCGTCAGTCCCTTCCCCTATCCAAAATGTGCTGCTGCTCGCGCCGTTGGCTTTACCCCGGCTCATAGGGGGCTATCAGGATACTCCTTAGAATGAGCGGGATAGGGATGGCTGGGCTTGTGAGCCAATCTGGGGCGTTAATAGCTCAGTACCGCCGGAGAAACTCCAGTTACAAGGAGGCTGCGTTATCCGACTTCTCAGGCACGACTATGCTCTTGCCCGTGCTGCCAACGTTTTGCGCACCTTCAAGGCGGCGTTGTTACGCCACTCAATCGTGAGATAGAAGGCGCAAGCCGCCGTAGCTAATCCTAGACTGGCTCGCCACCATCTCAAGTCCGAGGGTGGATCAAGATCAGCCCAGCCCATCAGATTGAGAACAGAGTCCTCGATAGAAACCAGGAGGAGGTGCGATACTAGGAACGCGACGGAGGCGGTCAATCCTGCTGCAACAAACTTCATGTCGCCCTCCTACATGCCACGCCTCGACAATGTGCGCGGCGATGAAACAACAGGCGCATCATCGGTCCAGGATGGTTAACGAATGACTTTGAGATACCCTGCTCCATAGGGAAGGACGGGCTTCGGTCTGTCACTTAAGTGGTAACTGATGACCTATCCCGCCAAACGCCCCAAAAATCTCTGAGCCCACCCCGGAATCTTTGTTCAGCCTGCCCCTCGGTGGGAGCCTTAATTTACGCTGGCACAATCTTGGCACACTCGGCACACCAGAGCAGTCACCATTAAGCTCAGCCTGAGCTTGCCCTTATCAAGTCAATCGCTAAAATCCCTGTCCTAACAGCTTGGATTGCAAGGCTTCTTTACTGGAGGTGTATCACCTTAGGACCAGTCGGAGTGCAGCGCACACGCTCCGAGCACTGCTGCGCTCTGGCTGCGCGGCGGACCTGGTGCAGGGCTGCTGTTCCGGCAAAGCTACCGGAAACCTCGCGACTAGAGCACTGGACGTTCGGAGTGCAGCCCAAATCCTGGCTGATCTTATCTTCGTACGGGTGGCGCATAAGCACGACGCCCATTATTGGCGAAACAGCGTTATGGAGCCCTCTTTGCGGAGGTTTTGACCAGAGCATGGACACTGGAAAGCGGTATACCGCTCCCGATGCCCCTGCGCAGCTGTCGTCCGGTTGAGACAATTGACTGATTGCAGCGGTTGACTCTCTCCCCCGCAATTTCTCTGTAACCGGGCGGCTGCCGAAGTGGCGAACATCGGGGCGCTCGTTAAGCACCTGGAAGCAATGCCAATCACAGGCGTTGAACCGGCGCGGCAGGGTGCACTCCGCATCCGCAATTACCCTACCATTGCTGTCAGGTACCGGAGCCATGCCTATGGTCCGAATGCGGTCGAAGAGGACGTCGCCAGCCCTGTCCCACGGTCACTAATTCCCGGCATTAGGCGCAAAGACCACCAGATGCTAGGCAAGTGATTGACCTAGAAAGGTTTTGGACTCCTCATGGGCTGCTTTCGCAGCACTCTCCAGAGCGCGCATGGCGAGAAGATATGGACCCGGCCCGTGGCTGATCCGGGACACGCCCAGCTCCGCAAGTCTTGCGGCAGGCGGCGTACTTTCGCCTGCCATGATATTGACGGGGAGCGGTGAGCCTTCCACCAAGCAGGCAACAAGCCTCTCCTCGACCAAGCCCGGGACGAATAGACCGTCAGCACCCGCCTCCGCATAGATCCGACCACGCTCGAGGGCCGCCTCAACCATGCTCTCGTCGTGTTGGTCCGGTCCGCCTTGGAAGAAGACATCCGTGTGGGCGTTCAGGAAGGCCAGGACTTCGAGTGCATCCGCTGCGGCTCTCGCGCTTTGAGCTGGGCAGCTTGGTCGTAAGCCTCGCGGAGTGATCCGTTCTCCGGGAAACTGTCCTCGACGTTGCAGCCGACGGCTCCAGTCTGCAATTCACGGGCAACCGTCTCCCCGACCGCCGTGGGATCGGTTCCGTAGCCGCTTTCCAGGTCGATCGTCACGAGAAGATCGGCTACCCCGACAATCCGTTGCAGGTTGGCGAGACACAGGTCTAGGGACATCCGCTCACCATCCGTAAAGCCGTGCGCGGCCGCGACCGACCAACTCCCTGTGGCGAGCGCCCGAGCACCCCCGGCCGCTAGGGCCTTGGCGCTGCCTGCGTCCCAAACGTCGAACAGGACGAGTGGGTGCCCGGGAACATGGAGCGACCGGAAGGTCTGGGCCTAGATGGACTGGTTTGACATGTCTTCCTCACTGCTTGGAAAGGGTGAATGCGGTCCGGCGCTCGTGCTCAAGCAACCATTGCTTGCGCCAGATCTTCCCGCCGTAGCCCGTCAGTGATCCGTCGGCGCCGATCACGCGGTGGCAGGGTACGATGATGGCAACTTGGTTGGCGCCGTTAGCCCGCGCCACCGCGCGAGCTGCCTCCGGGCGGCCGATGGCGCGGGCGATCTCGCCATAGCTGCGGGTCTCCCCTAGCGGGATCTGCCGCAGGGCCTTCCAGACACCCGCCTCAAAGACGCTGCCGCGCTGCCTGATGGGCACATCGAAGGACAGCAACTGCCCGGAGAAGTATTGCTCGACCTCGCGGGCGAGGGTCTCCAGCATCGTGTTGGATCCGAAGCAGATCGGCCCGACGCTCTGCCGCAGGCGGGTGATCTCCCCGGCCAGCGCCTTGCGGTCGGCAAACTCCAGCAGATGCACGCCCACCTCGTCCACGATGGCCAGCATGGCCCCAATGGGCGTGTCGAGCCACTGGGCGGTCAGGATCTGCCACAAGGTCGTTCGGGCGGGCGCTTCCCCGACCAGCTTGGTGATCGCCTCCCGGAAGCCGCTGCCGGATTCGTACCCGGCATCGAGCTGTGCATCCATGACCAAACCTCCCTGCTGCAAGGTGTTGGCAGCGAGGCCCAGTCGGCGGGACCTGGCATACCGGGCGAAGGTGACACCGTATTCGCGTTGGAAGGCACGGCGGACCGTGGAAGGGTCATAGCCGGTAGCCTTCAGGTCTCCGCCGCTCCAGCGCTTCTCGGGCTCGGCGCAGACCTTCTCCCTGAAGGTTTCAAGAGCACCGCTGGTGGGGCGCTTTAAATCGAGCGGCCTGCAGGAAGCCCGCGTCTTGGGCTGCATTCCGGCAAGCGAAGAACACGACATTCGTGCGTTTCGGTTTGCGAGCAGGGCAGGTCAGGCGGCAGAACACACCTGTCGTTTTCACACCCACATAGACAAAGCCGTCGTAGGCGGGATCGCGGTTGATCAGGGCGGCAAAGAGAGTGTCGTCATCATAAGATAGGAGCATGTATTTCTTTTAGCCCAGTCACCGGGGCCGTGTCGCCGGAAACGAGGCGTTGATTGTTGGGCGATCAACTCCGGCCTCGAGTACCTGACGGGCAGGATCAAGTCTGGTGGCTTTTGCTACCGAAAGCCGCTAAATTCCGTTTCGTAGTATTGCGAGCCGTAACCTGGGGTTTTATATCACTCCACGGTGCGCAGATTGCGCTCCGGAATGAGACGAGCAGCCCAGCCCAACAAGAAATCCGGAACGTCCGGGCCCGCCAGGGGCCTAGCGTAGAGATAGCCTTGCCCGTTTCCGCAGCCCATCTCCCGTAGTCGCTGCGCCTGGCCGATCGTCTCCACTCCCTCCGCCGTGACCTCAAGGTTCAAGCTACGTCCGAGGCTTACCACCGCCGCAACGATGGCCTCATCATCCGGGTCCTGCTCTATGTCCCTCACGAAACTCCGATCTATCTTGAGATGATCGACCGGAAACTGCTTGAGGTGCGCCAGTGAAGCATAGCCGGTTCCAAAATCATCAAGCGCGATATGAACACCACGGATGCGGAACTTCTCCAGAACAGATGCGACTGCATCTGTACGCAAGTTCAGGAGCACCCTCTCGGTGATCTCAATCTCGAAATGCTTTGGTGGAACCTTCGCGAGATCGAGAACGCGAAGGACATCGTCAGCCAACCCGGACTGGATAAACTCGGCATGGGAGAGGTTGATTGCCACCCTGCCGAAGTGCAGACCGCCTCTGTGCCACCGATGTACGTCAGCGGCGACTTTGCCTATCAAGCGCTTGCCGAGAAGGGCTGCAAGTTCCGGGTCATCAAAGGCCTCTCCAAAGCTGCTAGCTGTCAAGAGACCTCTCGTCGGGTGGTGCCAGCGCGCCAGCGCCTCAAGCCCAACGATGGCTCCCGTCGTTAGGGAGACCTTCGGCTGGTAATAGGGCACGACCTGCTGCAGTGAAATCGCCTCGCGCAGTTCTCGCCTGAGTGCAACTCGCTGCTCGGTCGCAAACCGCATACTGGGCGAATACGCCACAACGCGATTCCGTCCATCCGCCTTTGCGCGGTAAAGCGCAATGTCAGCATCCTTCATCAACTCGGCAGGCTCGGCATGATGATCCGGATAGGACGCCACGCCAATGCTGGCCCGGCTGAGTAAGTTTAGGCCTGCATACGAGAAGGGCTGGCCCAGCTTTCTTGTGATGCCCTCGGCACGGCTGACGGCGTGGTGCAGTTGCGCATCTCCTATAAACAGGAGGGCGAACTCGTCACCTCCAAGTCTGGCGACCGTGTCGCCCTCACGCACTGCTCTGGAGAGTCGAACCGCGACCTCCCGGAGCAGGGCATCGCCCGCATCGTGACCGAACGAGTCATTCACATCCTTGAAGTCATCGAGGTCGATCAACAGCAGGCTGACACGTCTTCCCTTCTGTTTTGCCTCTGAAAGAGCATCTTCCAGGCATCGCTGGAACAAGCTACGGTTTGGCAAACTCGTAAGCGGATCGTAGTTTGCAAGCCGCCAGAGTTCCTGGTCAGCCGCCTTGCGCTCTGAAATGTCATAGGATACCCCCACAACACGGTTTGGCCCGGCCTTCTCTCCTCGGGAGGCTAACCACATGGTCTTTCCAGACGGCAGTTGGTAGCGGAACTCGATCGTTCCAATCCCCTCGCCTTTGATCTGCGCAAGAAACTGGTCCCGCAGAGACTTGTATTCAGGATGAACCTTCTCCAGAAACTCTGAGAGTGGCCCTGATCCGATCCCGAGCAGGTCGAGGGAGTTTTGGGATCGGGTGATGTAATTGGTTGTAAGGTCCTGCTCCCAAGCCACCATCCGCCCAGCCTGCAAGGCAAGCCGCAGTCGCTCCTCGCTGGCGCGGAGCTCACTTTCGGCGCGACGCCGAGCCGTGATGTCGGTGTAGGTTCGAACCGCGCCACCTCCCGGTAATGCCACTGTCCGAACCTCCAGCACAGTGCCATTGGACCGAGTTCGCTCATAGGCGATTGGGTCAGACAGGAAGTTGCTGGTTTGCGCTACCTTGAGACCATCATCGTCTTCCGGCGCAATATCTCCCATGTTTTCCTGGAATGCCTTCACCTCCTGAACTAGAGGATTGTCCGCCATCAACTCGAAAGGCAGGTCAAGAAGGTCCAAGGCGCGTCGGTTGAATACCGTCACCCGATCGGCAGTATCTGCCATAATGAGACCTTGATCCATGTTTTCGAGGGTCGCACGAAGAAGGGCCGCATTATTAGCGAGGGCATCCTCCGCATTCTTGGCCTCGGTGACATCGAAGATGAGCCCAACCACATGGTCAGAACCAGTTCTCTCGGCGCGCAGCTTGAACCAGCGGGTCTGCCCATCCGGTAATGTATAGCGGAATTCGAGGCTACTCGCGCCCTGAGCCTCAAGATCGCTGAAGAACTGCTCCCGCTTGTGCTGGTCGTCCGGGTGCGCCCGCATCATGAAATCCGAAAGGCTGCTGGACTCAATCCCGAGAAGGTCGATTGTATTCTGACGACGAGAAATGACGTTCGTACGTAGGTCCAGCTCCAGCACGGCCATCCGACCTGCCTTGAGAGCAAGGCGCAGCCACTCCTCACTGGCGCGAAGCATTTCCTCCGCCTGTTTGCGGTTGTGGACATCAGATAGCCCGCCAACCCATTGCCTGACCGAGCCATCTGGGTTCCGAAGCGGAACGGCTCTAGTCAGCATCCAGCGGTAGGTGCCATTCTTCTGTCGTACGCGGCACTCGTTCTCATATGGCAATCCTAGCAATACTGCGGATTTCCATGCCTGTGTAATCCGCGCCTGGTCGTCTGGATGGATGGTATCAACACTGCCCAGACCAGCGGTTTCGCTGTCGTCCTGACCGGTAATCTCCTGCCATCCCCGAGTTTCGGTGATCATTCCGTCAGGCGTTGCAAGCCACAGAACAACTGAACTCGCTTCAAGTAGCGCACGATGTTGTTCCTCACGCTGCTGGAGGCACTCAGAGGCCGCCTTCTGCTCATGAATGTCCGTGATGGCCCCGATCCACTCTTGAACTGTTCCGTCGCTCTTTAGGAGCGGGACAGCCCTGGTTAGAGACCAGCGATACTCACCATCGAGCCGGCGGATGCGATACTCGGCGGTGCCAGGCTGTTGAGATGCAAGCGTCGCCCGCCATTTCGACATGACGCTCTCACGGTCTTCAGGATGGACATTGTCCAGCCAGCCGAGGCCCTTGAAGCTCTCGGGGTTCTGTCCACAGAACGTCTCCCAACCCGAGCCTTCGACGATAGCTCCGTCCGGACTTGCCCGCCAGACCACTGCAGCGCTGGCGTCGACCAGGGCGCGGTAGCGCTCCTCACTTTCATGTAATCGCTCAGAGGTTAACTTCTGCTCGTGAATATCAGTGATGGTGCCAACCCATTCCCGGACAGTGCCTTCTGGGTTCAGGATCGGCACCGCCCTCGTGGCAAACCACCGATAATCGCCGCTGACATGGCGGACCCGGAACTCATTCGTTCCGGGGCAGCAAGAGGCTAGTACATCATGCCAATGCGAGACGACACGCTCGCAGTCATCGGGATGAATCGCACTTAGCCAGCCGAAATCCTTGAAAGCACCAGGGTTCTGGCCCGTTATATCCTCCCATTCCGGGGAGCCTTCGATGATTGACCCATTTGGCAGTGCCCGCCAGACGATGGTGGCACTGGCCTCGACAAGGGCACGATAGCGGCGCTCGTTCTCCGCAGTGACCCTGTTTGCCTGTCGGAGCTTGATCTGGCTCATCACTGCACGGGCGAGTACGAGCAATATCTCTCCCTGCTCACGTGTCACCCCTTCTGGACGAGGCGTGTGGTCTAGGACACACAGTGTGCCAAGCGGCAGCCCTTCGTCCGTTTCAAGGGGTGCGCCTGCATAGAAGCGAAGATGTGGCTCGCCTGTGACGAGGGGATTGGTCGAAAAGCGCGGGTCTCTCGTCATGTCAGGCACGACGAACAGACCGGGTTTCAGTATCGCATACGCGCAGATGGAAACGTCTACCGGCGTCTCACGAACGCCAAGTCCGAGCTCGGATTTAAACCACTGCCGCCCCTCGTCAATGAAATTAATAATAGCCATTGGCGCATTGCACACCCGGGCGGCGACTGTGGCAATCTCGTCGAAGGCCGCCTCTGAGGGTGTGTCGAGTATCTCCAGCTTCCGGAGTGCCGCAAGGCGATCATCCTCCTTCCACCGAGGAGAGTGAGATTCGAAAGCGCACGATGACATACCGAGCCCAAAAGAAATATTGTTATGACTGCTTCCGGACGAGTATATCTTGCTGCACTTACCGAAGGCTGAATAGGGGATACCGGACCGAGGAAGTACAGTAACGCAACCTCCAGCCCCGCTCGCACACGTGTCCCTCCCCTAAAAATCGGCAGATCTTTGCTCGCCGAGAGCTGCAAAAGAAAGATGAGATCGGGAACTGTCGCACCGACGCTGTGGCAATCCGATGAGTTGCACTGCAGCGTGACCAAGATGGCAAAAGAAGCCATCCCTAATCGGCGTTCAACCCTTTCTCATCTTCGTTTGGCTTATCTATAAGGGGACGATTGCTTACTGCCATGTATATGGCAGCAACCAAGAAGAGCGCAGTCGCAACATAAAGGCCGATTGAGATGCTGCTGGAGACGAAGATCCATGGATCTCCAGCCGAGATCGCGAGTGCACGCCGCATATTTGCCTCCATCGCGCTGCCGAGCAGCAGGCCAAGCACAACGGGCACCAAGGCGATGTCAAGCTTGCGAAGGATGAAGCCGAAGATGCCAAAGGCGGCCATCACCACCAAATCGAACGTCGAGTGGCTGATAGAATAAACACCTACAAACGAAATCATCACTACGAATGGCATGAGAGCCCAAAGTGGAATCGATAGCATCCGCGTGAAGACGCCGACGAGTGGCAGGTTGAGAAGGAGTAAGAAGACGTTCGCCATGAACAGAGAAGCGATGAGCCCCCACACGAGCTGCGGCTGGTCCTGGAATAAGAGCGGCCCCGGGGTGATATTAAGTGAAATCAGGAGCGCGAGGAGCACGGCAGTGGTGCCGGAACCCGGAACGCCAAGAGCGAGCATAGGCACCAATGCACCACCTGCCGCTGCATTATTACCCGCCTCCGGTGCTGCGACGCCTTTCGGATTTCCAGTGCCGAAGGTGTTGCCTTCGTCCGAAATGCGGCGTTCGATCGTATAGGCAAGAAAAGAACCAAGCGATGCGCCTGCGCCGGGCAGAACTCCTGCAATGAAGCCGACGCCAGATCCACGGATCATAGTGCCGAATGTTCCCTTGATATCAGCCCAGCGAGCGAAGGCGCGATTGACAGGCAGCGCGCCAGTGCGCTCGCTGTGATGTGTTTCTAGCAGGACCAGAACTTCGGAAATGGCAAACAGGCCGACAATCGCAACAATAGGCTGAAAGCCGTCGTAGAGATGAATGTCCCCGAAGGTAAAACGAGCGACACCGCTTTGTGGGTCGAGGCCAACGGTTCCAAGCATCAGGCCGATTGTCGCTGCGAGCAGAGTCTTTGCCGGATTTGACCCGGTGACTCCGCCGATCGTCACAAAGGCGAGGACGTATAAGGAGAAATATTCCGCCGGCCCAAAATGGATGGCGAATTGAACGAGGATGGGAGCGAAGAGCATCAGTCCTACGGTTGATGTGGCACCGCCAACGAACGATGCTATGCCGGATATCGCCAGCGCCTCTGGCGCTTTTCCGCTCTTGGCCATCGGATAACCGTCAAGACAGGTCATCATTGCCGGTTCATCACCGGGAATGTTCAACATGATGGATGAGATGCGTCCACCATACATACAACCATAGTAGACGCATGACATGAGGATTAGTGCTGAACCCGCCGGCAGTTGCAGTGTAAATGCGAGCGGGATCAGGATCGCAACACCATTGACTGGGCCTATCCCTGGAAGCGCTCCAATGATCGTCCCAATGAAGCAGCCGACCAGCGCAAGAAAGATGTTCAGCGGGGTTAATGCTTCCTGGAAACCATTGAGGAGAAATCCGACCGTTTCCACCGCAGCTCCTTGAATTATTGTCCCACTGGGCGTTGTTCAGCCGAAGATCGAGCCGATCGGGAGGGGAAGACCAAATCCCCAGTCGAAGAGAATGAAAAGGCCAAAGCTCACCACGATACTGCCGAGCACCGCCTGCAACCAGCTTGCACCCAGGATTTTTGCGAGCACTACTGTCGCGAGCATTGTGGCCAGCGGGAATCCTGCGGGCTCCAGCAAAGCCGGATACACGAACAGAACGGCGATTGTGGCGATCTGACCTGCTACTTGAGGCCACCTAATCCACCCTGGGTCCGGATCGGGCCTGATGATCAGGAAAAGCGAGAGCAGACCAAGCGGAAGCGCGACCATCCGTGGAAACAGGGCAGGACCTGCAGGGTCGCTGAAATCAACAGCGTATTCACCGGCGGCTATCCAGCACCAAACTGCGAGGGCGAGGAAAATCGCCCCCGCAATTCGATCGCTCATGCGAGCATCCACGATGCGTACCCTACTTAATGACGCCAATGGACCTTGAGATGTCCGCCATCCTCGCCTCGGACTCCCGGACGAAGTTCTGGAACTCCTTCCCCCCGCGCCAGACCGGCGTTAGCCCAGCATCCTGAGCCGCTTTTTTCCACCCGTCCGAGTTGTAGAGCTTCTGCATTATGTCGACCCAACCATTGTAGGCTTCGTCCGAGACGTCGCCGCCGACATAGAAGCCGCGCCAGTTGTAGCCTATAACATTAGCCCCCTGCTCCTTGGCCGTCTTAACATTTGGATAGGCCTGCAGCCGATCGTCACTCAGCACCCCGAGGGCAGTCACGTCACCTGACTTGATGAACCCGGCGATCTCACCGACATCGGTTAGAACGACGTCGAGCTGACCACCGAGGAGTTGCGTAACCGCATCCCCCCCGCCCTCGAACTGCACCCAACGGATCCTTCTGAGATCTTCCTTGGATACCCCTGCCTCCTGCGCAAGCATGAGGAGGCGTAGGTGATCATACCCACCGATCCCTGAGGAGCCACCCGCCACAACCTTATCCGGGCTAGTTTTGAGCGCTTGCATAAGCGCATCAAGACTATCGTACTTAGACCCCTTCTTGACCAGAACAGCGCCGACATCGGCGCCGAGCATCGCAAGCCACCGCACCGCATCCAGCTTGGCTGGATACTTACCCTGAGCGATCTGGGTTACGCCGACAGTCGACGTTGCGACGATGAGATTCGGATCATTGTTGCGCTTGGAGGCAACATTAGCATACGCAATCGCGCCAACTGCGCCGGGCATGTTCGTGACCTGTACATTTCCAGGCACCAACTTCTGCTCGCTTAGAAGCCGGCCTACGGTTCGGCAGGTAAAATCCCAGCCTCCACCGGGTGCGGCTGGCGCGATGCATTCCGGGCTGGAGGGCTCGAAAGCCATGGCTGGACTAGCAAGGACAGCCACAGTGACTGCAACTTGCAGCAGGCGTTTTGTGAGCATTAACGTTCTCCCTTTTTCTGCGCAGTTTTTATGCAATCTTCAGCATGCCACGACGCTTGTCCTTCTGATGCCACCCTTTCCATTCAACAGTCAAGTAATCCCTGCTTCAAAAGTAGTACTTATGGTCTCCACATCCAAGGATTCCTGAATGTGCAGATCGATACGTATATTCAATATTGTGCAGGTGCGAAGAAAGAGCCATTTGAAACGGCCTGTTCCAGCCTCTAATATGGTCAATTGCACCGCAAGTGACCAATTGATTTGAAAATCACTTGTTCCTGAGTAATTTTAGCGTGCAGGGAGAAAGAACATGGTGGAGCTAGCCAAAGCGGGTGTTAGTCCTAGCGTGAGCCCAGTCGTGCCCGGTGCGCGCATAGAAATCTGCGAAGTTGGACCACGTGATGGCTTCCAGATCGAGAAGAGGCAAATTCCAACAGACGACAAGATTGCAGTCGTGAACGGACTGATCGATGCTGGCATAAAAAAAATCCAGGTCACTTCCTTCGTCTCTCCCCGCGCCGTGCCGCAGCTCGTAGACGCGGAAGAAGTGCTTTCAGGAATAGAGCGCGGGCCGGATGTGACACTGACCGCCCTCGTCCCGAATACACGTGGAGCCGAACGGGCAGCACGTACCCAAGTTGATATCATGGGGCTTTTCTGTTCCGCGTCAGAGACTCATAGCCGAAAGAACGTCAATGCCTCGATAGATGATACACTGCAGCGGTTTCCGCCCGTCGTCGAAATTGCTAGGGCTGCAGGCAAGCGCGTGCAAGGCGGCATAGCTACTGTCTTCGGCTGCCCCTTTGAGGGAGAAGTCCCAACAGATTCCGTTGTCCGCATCGCCCGGTTCTATCGGGATCTCGGCATCGAAGATCTCAATCTCGGCGACACGACAGGAATGGCAACACCAAAGACAGTACGAGCGGTTCTCGCCGCTCTACGTGAGGCGGTGCCGGAGATGGCAGTGACACTGCACTTTCACAATACCCGAGGGATCGGCCTCGCGAACGTCATGGTCGGACTGGCAGAAGGCGTCACACGCTATGACTCCTCGATAGGAGGGCTCGGAGGCTGCCCGTTCGCCGCCGGAGCGACCGGAAATATTTGCACGGAGGACTTAGTGTATCTCCTCGAGGAGAGTGGCTACCAAACAGGGGTTGATCTTGAGAAGGTTATTGCTGTTGCGCAGAAGACTGAAGCAGTGATTGGCCGTGAGTTGCCCGGGCAGATCATGAAAGCTGGGTCGCGACTACGCCGCTTCGACTCCGATGCTGTTGCGACAGCGGCGGGTTAGTCGAGATGGATCAGCCACTTTCCGGAATTCGCGTCATCGATCTTACGCGTATTCTCTCCGGACCGTTCTGTTCAATGCTCCTTGGCGATCTGGGCGCCGAGGTAATCAAGATTGAGTCTCCGGATGGGGATCACGTTCGCACGCAAGGCACGATTATCCAAGGAATGTCCTGGTACTTCGCGAGCTTCAACCGGAACAAGCGCTCAGTTACACTTAACCTGAAGACACCTCAGGGCAAGGAGGTACTGCGCCGGCTCCTCGTCAATGCTGATGTCCTTGTAGAAAATTTTCGCCCCGGCGTCCTGGACAGTATGGGGTTCGGGCCCAAGGCTCTGGAGGAAATCAATCCCCGCCTTGTCGTTGGTAGCGTCAATGGCTACGGCTCAACAGGTCCATATGCCTCACGTCCTGCATTCGACTTCATCGCTCAGGCAATGTCCGGTTTTATGTCAGTCAACGGCACGCCGGAATCCGGACCGCTTCGCGCCGCCCCGCCATTGACGGATCTGGTAGCGGGCCTCTACACCGCGCTTGGTGTACTCGCGGCGCTACGGGTGCGAGACCAAAGTGGTAAGGGTCAACAAGTCGAGGCGTCCATGCTGAATGGTATGCTGTCGATGATGGCCTATCTTTCCGCCGCACAACTGGCGACTGGCAAAACTCCCCCACCGACAGGAAATGATCACCCGATTGCATCGCCTTATGGTCTGTTCCGCGCCTCCGACGGATTCGTTGCAGTTGCTCCATCAACAACTCCAACCCTGACACGCTTCTTACGCACCATTGGACTTGCCCACATTCTAGACGACGATCGGTTCAATACAAATGCTAAGCGCGTTGAACGCCGAGCGGACCTGAATGCAATGATTGACGCGGCGATGCAGTATAGGACGCAGGGCCACTGGATCGAGCGGCTCAATGCGGAAGGCGTTCCTTGCGGCCGTGTGCAAACCCTTGGCGAAGTCTTTGAGGATCCGCAAGTTCTCCATCAGGAGATGGTGATCGATGTTGAGCATCCCGCTCATGGCGTCGTACGGATGACGGGCTTTCCTATGAAGCTCTCGAAGACGCCATGCCGGATCAATCGTCCGGCGCCTGACCTCGGTGCGGATACAGATACTGTCTTGGCAGAAGCCGGATATTCGTCGAGCGAGGTTAAGGCCCTGCGAGAGATTGGAGCTCTCTGAGACAGCCGAACGGGAGCACGGGCAGACTGAAAGCGGTCTCAGGTGCTCAATCGCCCGAATGAGGAATGGCTCAGCGGCAGCAGGCGCAGGTCGGTTAGCTGGTCACCGGTTCACCGTTCCCCAAGACAGGACAAGAGCAATGCATCGGGCATGGTCCGGATTTAGCTCACTCTTGGGTAGCAGGCGGATGAATACCGGCACTGCACCTGCGATCCCGCAGCCACCCGATGCGTAGGCCAACAACAACGGGATCAGGCTGTAAGGTGGGAGGTGACACACCCCGGCGGCAAAAGCCCCACTCCGGCACGAGCCGGGCTACCCTGTCTCCGACGCCCTCTGACGACGTGAGCCAAGATGCAACTTTGTCTTGTGCGAGATCTAAGCCGACCAGCACGCATTCGAGGCCTTTCTGCAGGCGCCCCGCCTCCACATTCGACAGTGAATCCCGGCAACTGGTGAAGAGAGTGGCCGAACTTAACCTCTTGAGTCCCCTAGCAGCGGAAAATGTTAGGAGCAACCTGCCCGCTCAATCGGTGCGCTGCGGGCGTCCCTCGATCGGGTAAGCCGGATCTGTGTAGCGCGGAATAGCCGTGGTCCCAGGGGGCGCGACCGCATCGACGGCGCGCTCATCCTCAACGGATAACGATACAGCCAGAGCATCGAAATAGGATCGCCATTGCTCCATCGTGCGTGGTCCCGCAATCATTCCGGTCACCAGCGGATGCCAGAACCCATGCTTTACATCTTGCCGAGAGGAAGTTGAGCCCTCACCCCGAGCTCCACGAGAAGCCACTCGGAGAAGGAGGGTAGAGGCTGACGCTGCCGAACAGAGCGGGGAAATACCAGGTTGTGCCCGACATGGCGAACCGGGACAGATCTCTGGTTCAACGGCATGACCAAGCGGCCCTTAGAATCATGAGCGGGTCTCTGCGCACCGGATCCCCTGCGCGGATGGTTCGGATCAGGGCCTCTGCTGCGGCTTTGGGATAGGCATTGAGTGGTGCGGCTTGGGCTCTGCCACCGGCCGATAGCGTAAGGGGGCGGACTTCCAGTCGAAGGGCAACTGGAGCGGTGTCGTGCAGGCGGTCAGCAGGCTCTGCCCCTCTCCGTTCGTCACTTCGAAGACGTACCCCGGCCGCTTCGGGCGGGTGCAGTCCTTCCACTGGTCAAAGTCGACCCACTCGCTCATGTCGGCTCTCCTTCGGGCTGTAGGTATCAGAGATGGAAGTCGCCTTTGGCGAGTGAGAACACGCCTGAGACATTCATCTTGAAATCAGCAACTCCGTCACCGTTCACATCGCCTGACAATACACTGCTTTTGAACTGCAGCTGACCTGCCTTCCCGGTGAAGTCCGACTTCCCGACAAATGAGAATACCTGATTGCCGCTCACATTGCTGTTGGCGTCGATGGTGCGCAGGTCGATCCTGTCGACTCCGCGCTCGAAATCCTTGATCGTATCCCGCGCGCCCGGTAGGGAGCCCTTGATAGAGTCGAAGTCGAAGACATCCGCGCCAGCTCCCCCGAAGAGCGCATCCTTCCCTCTTCCGCCGATGAGCAGGTCGTTGCCGTCACCACCCCAGAGCTTGTCGTTGCCGCCGCGGCCATAGAGCTTGTCGTTGCCCGCCCCGCCCTTGAGCATGTTCGCAGCATCCTTGCCGCGCAGATTGTCCGCGTACCGGCTGCCGACTAGGCCCTCGATGCTCGCATAGACGTCGCCGGCGGCAGCCTTGGTGTTCCGGGACGCATACTTCAGGTCAGCCAGCACGCCCGCCTCGGAGGTCGCATAGCTGGCGGTGTCTGTACCGGTTCCGCCGCTGACATAGTCGCTTCCTGCCCCGCCCGTCAGGATATCATTGCCAGCCTTGCCGCAGAGCTTGTCGTTACCTGCCCCACCATAGAGCTTATCATTGCTGCTGGTGCCCGTCAGCGACAGGTTCTGCGGTGCAGGCTCTACCGGGGCAGGCGTGGAGGCTATGGTGACATGGTCACTGCCCAGCTCGGCCAAGGAACGGGTGTCATCCGAGAACTGGAACGCCTCCACATTCCAGAGCAGGTCCTTGCCATCCGGTGCGCCGGAGCGCAGATCCGTCACCTGGACGGAACCATCCGACAGCTTCGCGACGGTGTAGTTCGAGCGCACCCCGCTGAAGACCGCTGTGTCGTAGCCCGAGCCTCCATCGAGAATATCATCTCTGGCTCCGCCGATCACCCTGTCATCTCCTGCCCCACCTTTGAGGAAGTTGTTGACCTGGTTTCCAATGATCATATCGTTGCCCGACCCGCCAACGGCATTCTCGATGAGCGAGCGTACGTCACCTTTGTACTGCAGCGCATTGGCGATGTTGCCGGCAGCCATCTTCGAGCCATCCCAGCGCAGCTTGGCCAGCTGGGCCGTGGATGTGGTCGTCCACTCCCCCGGTCGCAGATCGATCTTCAGATTGGTCCCGTAGTTGGAGAAGTCGTAGGTGTCGATGCCGCCGCCGTCCCAGACGGTCATGAGGATGCGGTTGCCGCCGGGCGCACCCTGGCCAACGCGGTTGATCACCATCTCGCCGGTTGTCGCGCTCCACGAGTAGGTCGTGTTTCCGGGGTTGGTGCTGAAATTTGCGCCGTACAAGTGCTGCAGGGCGGCGATGTCGTACATCATGAGCGACTGGGCATAGCCAAATTTCTCATTCACGTATCCGCTTGTGGTGGAGGCTCCCACATACGAGCGGTAGCTCATGACCGTGTACTCCATCGAGTCCCGGTTCTGCGGCATGACATAGCACTCATGCGCATGCTCCAGGCCGAGCGAATGCCCGGTTTCGTGCAGAAACGTGAGATAAGCGTAGTCGCCCTTCACAGGCTGGTTATAGTAGCCGCCGGACTTATTGAACCAGGCATCACCACCCTCCCCCGCCGTGCTGGGGAAGTATGCCCAAGCGGTGCTGGGTTTGTCCGACATGGCAAAGCGGAGGTCCGCATGCTGGGAGGAAGTCTCGGCGATCTCCGTAAAGCTGAGGTTAGCGACGGAGGAAAACATCTTCAAGGCGTCGCGGGTGGCCGCCTGCTGGGATGCGTCGAAGGCCCCGAAATTAGTGACGTTCTCGCCCGAGCCGTACTTGTAGCCATACAGAGAGCCGCTGGTCGGAAAGCTGTAGCTGAAGTTGTTGACCCCCCATTTGCAGTCGCCCAGAACACCATCGATGTAGGCATCGCCGGTCAAGCGGTAGAAAGCAACAACAGGCATAGAACCATCCAAGTGCAATACTGTTCTGATATTTTATTAGGCTAAGGCAAATTCATCACTTAACCGTAAAATACTTTATGCAGGTAAGCGGGTCGGTTACTGCATATTTTATTGTGGGATAGTAAATTTATCCTGCAAACCCCATCAGCGTGATACTGGTATAATGAGCAGGGAGCGCCCGATCTATTCGGGCGGATGGCCTAGACCATTTGGATCGTGCCGGGATCAAATCAGACTCAGGACCTATCAATTTGGTTTGAGGTGTGATTCAGAGCCTCCGGTCGAGGAGGTCTGAATGGGTGGCCGGGCCCTGCAGCGCCGGATCCTTAAGGGCAATTCCTGAATGGTGCACAAGGACTCCTGGGGGCATATCAGGTCCTGAACTATGCAGGCCGGAGGATGCCCGCAATCAGTGCAGCAGGGCCTACCATGCCGATGATCCCCGAACCCATCATTCTCATCATTGAGGACGATGCCGCCGTCCGGCAGTCGCTGAAGTTCGCTCTGGAGCAGGAGGGGCTCGAAGTGCACGTCTATGAAAGCGGCGGGCAGCTCCTGGCAGACCCCGCGATACCGCAGAGCGGGTGCCTTGTGGTGGACTACGTGATGCCCGGCATGGACGGGATCACCCTGGTGGACCGCCTGCGGCACCAGCATGTGGACCTACCGGCGCTTCTGATCACGGCCAAGGTCTCGCCGGACCTTCGCGAGCACGCCCGACGCTCCGGTTTCCGCCAGGTGCTGGAGAAGCCGCTTGAGGATGGTTCGCTACTCGACGAGATCCGTAGCGCACTGGCGGTCCCCGCCTAGCTTACCGGGATGCATCTGAGCCCCGTTGGGGTGACAGTCTACCGATGCCACTCCGGCCATCAGCGCCGTCCAGCGGAGTATCCGACGCATCACTTACTGGAGCAAAGTATCTAGTTATCAAGGTTTATCTGCCGACGTGGAAGGCAGGAGGCCACAATGGCCGATGTGAAAAGGACAGTCCCATGGCGCTGAAACGCGTGAGATCTGGAGATGTCGTTGACCTGCAGCCGCTCGGGCCGGGGCTGGCGGGAGCAAAAACCACGGCTCTGGTGAAGACCGAAGCCTTCGAGGCGATCCGGCTGGTCGTTCCGGCCGGACGGGACATCGCATCCCATGAGGTTCCTGGGCAGATCACTTTGCACTGCCTGGAGGGAAGAATCCTGCTGGAACTTCCCGACAGCAGCCTGGAGCTTTCCGCCGGGCAGTGGATCTATCTCGACGGCGGCGTCAGGCATGCTCTCAAGGGACTTGAGGACGCCTCTCTGCTGCTCACGATCCTGTTTCCCAAGTGATGATCAGAGCCTTATTTCCGAGCGCTAGGCAGAGGCCGTAACTACTAAACAAGCTCATCCGTTGGGGCGGATCTCTTATTCTTTTCTATCTGGCGGCACATGCTCACCGGGGGTCATGTCGCCGATCTCTGTTCGATTGTTCTCCCTGTCTGGCTCGCCCCCTCATGAGCTCGAGGAGTACGGGCTAGCAGCAGGCTGGGCCTGTAGGGAAGCGGAACATGCTAGCCTTTATAGGCGACCAGGATCGCGCCGCCAGCGATGAAGCTAACGCCGAGCCAGTTGGACAACGACAGTCGCTCACCAAGTAAAGCGGCACCGAACAAGGCGACTAGGACGACGCTCAACTTGTCGATGGGCGCCACCCGCGCAGCATCGCCGAGCTTAAGAGCTCGGAAGTAACAGATCCACGACGCTCCCGTTGCCAGTCCGGAGAGCACGAGAAAGACGTAGCTGCGACCTGAAATCGATCCGAGCGGCTGCCATTGTCCCGTTCCGACGAGGATGGCTCCGAGCGCACAGAGGATCACCACCGTACGGATGAGGGTGGCGAAGTCTGGATTGACGTGCTCGATCCCGACCTTGGCGAAGATGGCGGTCAGGGCTGCAAACGCGGCCGAGAGCAGTGCCCAAGCCTGCCATGACAGAAAGATCAGTTTCATCGTGTGCCTCGTGCGTGTGAGGGGCGGCGGCTCAATCGATATTGAAGCGCACAGGAACCATCAGGTCGATGCGGGCGCCCGCTACTTGAGGCGGTGGGGCGGGGAGCGGAGAGGCACGCTGGATCATGGCGAGCGCCTCCCGGTCGAGCGCGGATGATCCCGAACTGCCAACGATCCGGTAGCCGGTGACGCGACCACTCCGGTCAATGGAGAAGCTCAGGCGCACAACTCCCTCCTCCCGGCGCGACCTAGCCTCGGGCGGATAGCGCTTGGCCCGGTTGAGATGGGCGATCATTGCCCTGTGCCAGTTCGCCGGCGAGCCGGAGAGTGGAGATGAGACTCCGGGAGCAGGCGCTGCCGGCGCCCGGACTGCAGCCACCTGCGAATGCGGCGGCGCCATTGTCGCCTTGCCCTGCGGCCTAACCTGCTTTTTCTTGGGCGAGCGACGCGATTGCCGTACCGGCCGTTTGGCGGGCTCAGGCAGCTTCTCCTCTACCCTTCTTTCAGGCGGGGGTGGCGGCGGAAGAACGGCCTCGGCGGGTTCCGGGATTGACGGAAGCTCCGGCATCTGAAGCTCCGCCTGTGCCACGGGTTCGACCGGTTTCGGCTCTGCGAAGACCGGCTCGGCCGGCTCCGGCAGGTCGATTTCGGGCTCGGGGGGGGGCGATTCCTCGGTCTCGACCGGGGTATCCGTCTCCGGCGTCTCGCTGACGGGCTCGGGCTGGTACTCGCTGATCTCGGGTCCGGGGGGCACGTCAAGCGGTTCGGCGGCAGGAGCGACGGGGAGCGGAGAAAGCTCGAGGATGATGGCGGGCGCGGGCGCGCCTGCCGACGGCTCATCTGAATGCTGACGCGCAATGACCCAGGCACCGGCCAGGTGCATGACGACCACGACCGTGGCTGCGCCGCTCCAGCGTAGGAATGTGCGCCACCCGCTTCTCCTGTCGCCGAACTCGGTGCTCATGGCTGCGGTGCTCCGTCGGGCGAAGCCGGTGCTGCCTCAAGCCCCACCAGGGCGATCTTGAGATAGCCAGCCTGGCGCAGGAGATTCATGACCTCCATGAGGTCGCCATAGGCGACCGCCTTGTCGGCACGCAGGAACACGCGCTGCTCCCGGTCCTCCCCAGTCTGCTGGTCGAGCATAGCTTGCAGTTCCTCCCGCGCAACCGTGTCGTTGCCCAGCGCGAGCGCGAGATCGCCCTTGACGGTCAGAAAGATCGGCTTGTCGGGCCGCTGCTGGGGCTTGGCGTTCGCGGTCGGCAGGTCGACGGCGACATCGACGGTCGACAGCGGAGCGGCCACCATGAAGATGATGAGCAGGACCAGGATCACGTCGATGAACGGCGTGACGTTGATCTCGCTGACCTCGGCGAGATCGTCGTCAGGGCCTTCGTTGAGCCGCACGCCCATGCGCTTACTCCGCCTTGCGGGCCCGCAAGGCCGCCGTGCTCTGGAGTGCCACTACGGGAGACACAGTCGGCGTGCGCCGGTCGAGATCGCGCGAGAGATGGCGCATCACCTCCGCCGAGGCATCCGAGAGCAGGCTGCGATAGCCGGCGATCGCCCGGGCGAGGATGTTGTAGATGACGACGGCCGGAATAGCCGCGACGAGGCCGATGGCGGTTGCGAGTAGCGCCTCGGCGATGCCGGGGGCAACGACCGCCAGATTGGTGGTCTGGGCCTTGGAGATTCCGATGAAGGAATTCATGATCCCCCACACGGTCCCGAACAGGCCGACGAAGGGAGCCGTGGAGCCGATGGTCGCCAGCACGCCCGTGCCGCGGGTCATGTGCCGGCCTGCGCGGGCCTCGATCCGCGAGAGGGATATGGACGCCCGTTCCTTGATGCCGTCTGGCGGCAGGGTCTCGGAGCGCTTCGCCTCCGCGAAAGCCGCCTCGAGCAAGATGGCGACAGGCCCGCGCCTGATCCTTCCGCTTGCCACCTTCTCCCTTGCCTGCGCCAGGCTGCCGGCCTCGCTCAATGCCTCGACAGACCTGCGGGCGCGCCGTTTGGCGCCCATCAGCTCAAGTCCCTTGGCAAGCCACACGGTCCAGGTTGCAAGCGAGGCAAGGGCCAGTCCCAGCATGACGGCTTTCACCACCATGTCGGCGGCCATGAACATGCCCCAAGGGGAAAGATCGTGCGGCACCTGGAGGGAGGGCTGCGGATTGCTTTCTGCCTCGGCGGCTGCGACAGGGCTGGGTTGCACGGTTTGCAAGCCTTCGCCGGGCGGGGGCGTTACCAGCGATGCGGGCTTCCCGGATACCCGCTGCTCTTCCACTGCAGGAGGCTGGCCGGGGGTGAAAGACCCCGGCTCCTGAGCGGAGACGGCGCTTATCGTCACCAGTAAGGCCGCGATAGTGCCCGGCGCGGCAGAAAGCCAACGCGCCACGAAGGCTGAACGCTCGGTATGGGATTTGGTCATTGTCTCTCTCATTGTCCTACGCCTCCAATCGAACCGCTCACTACTTTCTGCGGGCCATCCAAAGTTCCCCTGCCCTTGCCAGACACTTGTCGTATTGGGCCGCATCTCCACCCGAGAGAGTGAGGAGTGCCACAGCTGCAGTGGCATTGATGATTTTCGCGGCACGTTCATCCCTCACCGTTCCCGTCCAATGAGCCTGCCAGTACTCGAGGCCCGTCATTCCCACCAAAGGAAGGACTTTCGGCTCGGCAATCGCAGGAAGAAAAAGATCGTCGTCTTTTCCATTGACGAGCCGGACGAGATTGCTCGAGCGGAAGGGAGTTGCTTCTGCGGCATCGCGGCTCGTGCCAATGACAGTCAGATTCCTGCTCCCGAGGAGGGCTCCTGCATCGCGATGCAGTTCACGATACGCCGGACGCACCACGCCCATGATGCTCGCAGAGGCACCAAACGGATTGAGTATAGGCATGAGGGAGTTCACGGAAGACCGCGTTTCGAGCAGGCCGTAAAGCGATAGCAGGCGATGAAGCTGCGAGGACATCGCAGCAATGGGGAGATACGCAATCCCGTGTTTGGCAATGGCATCGGCGGCTTGGACGGAACTCGTGCAGACGGGAATGCCGACGGCATCGGCTGCGGAGATGAGCATGCCTCTCGTACCGTCTCCGCCGTCGCCTCCATGAAGCAGAACCCTGTATCCGGCCCGCGCAACCAGTAGCGCCGCCTGGAGGAACCACGGAAACCTTCGAGACTTTGGAGAAACGTAGGCTGGCCAATCCAGGTCAATGGCAGGAACTGACCTATTCGGCACGCCGATATGCTTCCTTCCAGCCCGAACCATACCCGCCAGTTCTGCGGCAGTTTCTCCCCTGTAGTGCAGCACCGAGAGCAGTGCGCCGACCTGGACGGGATCCGCCCTGCCGTCGAGAATGACCGAGAACGCATCCTCCGCCTCGTCTATCGTCAGTGGACGGCTCTGCCCGATGCCAACGCTGGTTGTCGCAACATGTTTTGCAAGCCGCTTTCGCGGGTCTTCAGCCTTCTCGATTGCGGCAAGCTTGCGCGCAAAATCCTCCGGAAGCGGCTCACCTTCGAGTCGGATGCCTGGTCGCGTGGTCAGCGGTGCCGCGTCAATGAGTGGGGGACTGGACCAGGTCGAAGGGTCGATATCAGGCTTCTCCCGTGACAAGTCGCGCGTTTGAAGGAGGGCCTCCGCCTCCGCAGCCAGGGCTCGCAGTCTCTGGCGCAGAGATTCGGCGAAGGGCGTCGGGATCAGGCGCCGCGACGACCGCACGAAGATCGGATCGCCATAAATCTCACGGATCTGGCCAAGAAGCCTGCTCATTGCCGGCGTACCGATGCCCATCCGTTCGGCTGCGCGGCTGACGCTCCCCTCCATGAGCAAGGCATCAAGTGCCAGCAGCAGACGGAGACGCCCAAGCTTCAGGATGGATTCTTCTGGCGTAGCGCTCAAAACCGTTTCGTCTTCAACATCGACTCACGAAAAACCGGGAGTTCGGTAGGGATCTTTCAAGTGCCCTGCCTATTCCCCAGTTCGACAGATCTTTCAAGATGCAGGGGCAAACTTTAGATCTATTACAATTTGCGTTTTTCTGAACTCAGAATAGCTCTCAAACATAGGCGTTGACCCTTGTCTTCCGCTGAACCTACTAGCTCGTCACCAATCAGCTTTGTAACGACAGGTTTCGGACAGATGAGTGAGTTTCCCGCCGCGTTTCAGCAGAACAACGAAGCCGTATTTGCAGCACACGGACATGTGGCGCAGCCGTATTGTGTGGAGGGGATCGGCGGGAAACGGTGCTGCGGTGAGCAAAGCAATATGGTGGTGCAGCGCCGTGCGAGACGGACGCTCCTCATGCTCTTCGCATGCACGAGCCTTTCGACCGCATTGCAATTCGCTCCGGCCCTCGCTCAGACGGCAGAAAGCGCCGCGCCGGTGGCAGGCAACGTGATCAATCTCGATCAGCTGGTCGTAACCGCCGCCGGCTTCGAGCAGACCGTGAAGGACGCACCGGCGAGCATCTCCGTCATCACGCGCGAGGAACTCGAGAAAGGCGCATTCCGCGACCTGACGGACGCTCTGCAGGAGGTTCAAGGCGTCGCCGTCACCGGCGTCGCCAACGAGAAGGACATCTTCATCCGCGGCCTTCCCGGCACCTACACCCTGATCCTCGTCGACGGTAAGCGGCAGAGCACGCGCGATGCCCGCACCAACGGCAACTCGGGCTTCGAGCAGAGCTTCATCCCGCCGCTTTCTGCGATCGAGCGGATCGAGGTCGTTCGCGGCCCCATGTCCTCGCTCTACGGCTCGGACGCCATGGGCGGCGTCATTAACATCATCACCCGCAAGGTGGCGGACGCCTGGGTCGGTGCAGTCGAGACGGACGCCACGCTCCAGCAGCACAGCCAATTCGGCAATTCGGCCCAGGGCACCTTCTATGCTGGCGGCCCGCTCATTCACAGAATGCTCGGGCTCCAGGTCTGGGGGCGTGGCTACGGGCGCGCCGAGGACGAGTTCATCAGTGGAATCACCGGCGCAAGGGAAGGCAGTATCGGCGGTCGCCTCACCTTCACACCGCATGTGAACCACGACTTCCTGCTCGAGGGCGGTTTCACGCGAGTGCGACGCAGCGCCTCAGTGCTCGGAACGCTGGAGCCACTATCTGCCGACACCTACAACGACAACGACCGCAAACACTGGTCGGCAACACATATCGGCCGCTGGGGGTGGACGACTTCAGAGTTCTCCATTCAGCAGGAATGGGCCGAGCGGCGGAGCTATTCGGAGGATCCCTTCACATCGCTGTTCACGAAGAACCTGCGCTCGCCCGAGATCAGGAATACGGTGGTCGACGGCAAGTTCACGACGCCTTTCGATCTGCTCGGTACCCACACGCTGGTGACCGGCGGCCAGTGGTTCAACGCCACGCTGATCGACCAGAACCCCGGCCGTCGCACCGGGCATGACGAGACCTTCGAGGTTAACCAGTGGGCGCTGTATGCCGAGGACGAGTGGAGATTCAGCCCCTCCTTCTCCCTCACGGGCGGGCTGCGCATGGATCATCACGAGATCTACGGTGCCCATTACAGTCCCCGCGCATATGCGGTGTGGCATACGACCCCGAACCTTACCTTGAAGGGCGGCGTGTCCACAGGCTTCCGCGCGCCGGAAATCCGCCAGATTGCGCCGGGCTATGCCTACACGACGGGCGGCAGAGGATGTACGTACGGGCCATTCGGAACCTGCGGCGTCATCATTGCCGATCCCGGTCTGCGGGCAGAGACGAGCACGAGCTACGAGGTGGCTGCCCTGTGGGACAGCCTCGACGGTTTCACCGCCAGCGCGACCTATTTCTACACCGACTTCAGGGACAAGATCACCAATGCGCTGGTGCTGGATGCGGCAGGCAACCCCGTCCGCTGGTCCGAGGATCCGAACTACCGTCTCTGGTACAACTACAACATCGACGATGCCGTTATTCAGGGCGTCGAACTCGCCGCTACCTGGCGGGCGACGGACACAATATCGCTGCGCGGAACCTACACCTTCACCCATTCCGAGCAGAAGACCGGCGACTTCATCGGCTTCCCCCTGGCCCGCACCCCCGAACACATGGCCAACGCGCGTGTGGACTGGATTACGCCGGTTGCCGGCCTGACGACCTGGGCGGCGCTCAACTATCACGGCGTCGAGATCGTCGCTGGAGCGCGGATCGGCACGAACGGCACGCCGGTGCTCATCAACAACACGCCGGGCCGGAAGTATGATGCCTATGCGACAGTTGATTTCGGCGCGTCCTACGCCTTCACGGATCAGCTGAAACTGAATGCCGCAATTTACAACATTTTCGACAAGGAGATCGAGCCGACCGACTACAATACGGTGGTCGAAGGCCGCCGCTTCTGGATGGGCCTTTCGGCAACCTTCTGATGCGGCAGGAGTAACGCAACAGGAATGGCACCATGCACATAACCCATGCCGGCACGACCGGTCAGCCCCGCCAGCGGCCTCCGATGCGGAGCTGGACTCTGCGCGTCGTGGACAGCTTCGACGTGGAGCCGAACATGCGCCGCGTCATCCTGACGGCGGACGATATTGGCCAACTCGCCTACAAGCCGGGCCAGGCGCTCGTGCTGATGATTCCTCTGCCGGGCGGCGAGACGGGGCGGCGCGACTATACGATCCGCTCCATGGATCCGGCGGCAGGAACGATCAGCATCGATTTTGTCCTGCATGGCGATACGCCTGCGCCTACCTGGGCGCGGGCGGCCAGGCCGGGCGATACCATCGAAGCGAAGGGTCCACGCGGCGGAACCGTGCTGCGCTCGGAAGCCGACTGGCATCTCCTGACAGGGGATGAGACCTGCATTCCGGCCATTGCGCATATCCTCGAAACCATGACCGTCGGATTGAAGGCTTTCGTCTTCATTGAGGTCGCTGGCAAGCAGGCCGAGATCGCCATCGACACAAAGGCCGATACCGCCGTCCGCTGGGTCCACCGGGGCGATGCGCCGCCCGGTCCGAGCGAGCTCATGTCCGCCGTGATCGAGGACTTCTCTCCGCCGCCTGGGAGGGGGCACGCCTACATTATCGGCGAGACGAGCAATGTTCGCCGCCAGCGCCACACGCTTATCGCAAAGGGCCTCGGACGTGACCAGATCTCCTCCGAGGGCTACTGGCGCCCGGGCCGCATCGGCGGCCACGATCATGTCGAAGACTGAATACAGAAGCTCATTACAGCAATAATCGAAGAGCAAAAACTATGCCACTTGCACTGACACGCCGTTCCCTGACCTTTGTGACCTTTCTGGCCAGCACCCTGGCGCTTGGAGCCATGACGGGTCTTACCCATGCACAGGATATCAAGATCCAGCATGCGCAGGGTGAGACAGCTATTCCCGCGAGCCCCAAGAAGGTTCTCGTCTTCGACCTGGCCTCCCTTGACACACTCGACGCGCTTGGCATCGAGATCGCCGGAGTGCCTACGGGACGCCTGCCGAATTTCCTGTCGAAATATTCCGCCGATCGGTATGAGAAGGTTGGCACGCTATTCGAGCCGGATTTCGAAGCAGTCAACTCGGCTGAGCCCGATCTGATCATCGTCGGCGGCCGTTCGCGCGTGAAATATCCCGAGTTGTCAAAGATCGCGCCGACCATCGATCTCTCGACGGACCCGAACGATTATGTCGCAAGCGTCATCCGGAACGCACGCCTCCTGGGCAAGGTCTTCGGAAAGGAAAGCCAAGCCGAGGCGCTTGTGACCAAGCTCAAGGGCTCGATCGCGAATCTGCGCCAGCAGGCCCCGAAGGCCGGAAAGGGCCTTCTTATTCTCACGACCGGTGGCAAGATGAGCGCTTACGGGCCCAGTTCTCGCTTCGGCGTTCTGCACACGGGTTTCGGCATCCAGCCAGCCGTGGAGAACCTCACCATCACGAACCACGGCCAGGCCATCTCCTCTGAGTTCATCCTCAAGACGAATCCGGACTGGCTGTTCGTGATCGACCGGGACACCGCCGTGGGCCGTAACGAGGGCGCGGCCAAGCGTCTGCTGGACAACGAACTCGTTAACCAGACCAAGGCCTGGAAGAGCGGCCAAGTGGTCTATCTTGATCCGGTCAACTGGTATCTTGTCGGCGGCGGCCTGACGGCGATGCAGGCGAGCGTCGACCAGATCGCCAAGGCCATCGGCAAGAAATAGTCTTGGCTTACACCCTCCAGGGGCGTATCGCGGGTCGTCTTCCGGACGACCCGCCTTTCTCTTTTGAGACGAAACCGACAGAACCCTTTCAGGCCCTTCCAAACGACCGTGATCCGCCTCCTGCCCGCTCTTCTCGCCGTCCTGGCCTTGGCTGCGACCAGCCTGTTCATCGGCGTCAGCGACATCTCGCTCAGCACGTTGCTCGCACAGGACGGCGGGAGCGCCGCCCAGGTGATGCTGGTCTCCCGCGTGCCCCGCACGCTTGCGCTCATCCTCGCCGGCATGGCCATGGCGGTCGCCGGAACGATCATGCAGATGCTGACTCAGAACCGGTTCGTCGAGCCATCCACAGCGGGCACGGTCGAATCCGCAAGCCTCGGCCTTCTTGCGGTCGCGCTCGTCGCCCCAGGCATGCCGCTCATAGGGAAGATGACGGTCGCGGCCCTCTTCGCGCTCGCCGGTACGGCCCTGTTCCTGCGCATCCTCCGTCTCGTTCCGCTGCGCTCCGCACTCATGGTGCCGCTCGTGGGCCTCATCCTCGGCGGGATCATCGAGGCGGCCACGAACTTCCTCGCCTACCGCTTCGACCTGCTCCAGTCCCTCAATGCCTGGACGACGGGCGACTTCTCCGGCGTCCTGCGCGGACGCTACGAACTGCTCTGGCTGGGCTTTGCCCTCACGGTGCTCGCCTATCTCGCGGCCGACCGCCTGACGCTTGCGGGCATGGGGCGGGACTTCACCACGAATCTCGGCCTGCGCTACCGCAGCGTCATGACCCTAGGGCTCGTCATCGTCTCAATGGTGACGGCCGTCATCGTGGTAACGGTCGGCATGTTGCCGTTTCTTGGCCTGATCGTGCCGAACGTGGTCAGCCTGATGATGGGCGACAACATGCGGCGATCCCTGCCATGGATCGCCCTGTTCGGCGCGGGCCTCGTGCTGATCTGCGATATCATCGGACGCATCGTGTACCACCCCTTCGAGATTCCCATCGGGGCCGTGATGGGAATCGTCGGCAGCGGTCTCTTCCTGGCTCTCCTGCTCAGGAGGCGCGAGCGTCTTGCCTGATACGAAGCGGCTGCATCCTCTTCACGTGCTCCTGATCCTCGCGGTCCTGGCCGCGGGGCTGATCGCGGCATTCATGACGATCGGCGCGAAAGGACGCTGGGATTTCATCCTGCCTTTCCGGGGCACGAAGGTCCTGACTATGGTGCTCGTGGCCTATGCGGTCGCGGTCTCGACGGTCCTGTTCCAGACGGCGAGTCAGAACCGGATCCTCACTCCTGCGATCATGGGGTTCGATGCGCTCTTCATCCTCATTCAGACCGCGCTGATCTTCTCCATCGGTGCTGCCGGCGTCGCGAACCTGAGCCCGTATCTGGTGTTCGCGCTCGAAGTGCTCGCCATGGTCCTGTTCTCGAGCATCCTCTACCGCTGGCTCTTCTCCGGGACGAGCCGGAGCCTCCACCTGCTCATCCTCGTCGGCATCGTGTTCGGCGTGTTCTTCCGCAGCCTCTCGGGCTTCATGCAGCGGATCATCGATCCCAACGAGTTCGTTGTACTGCAGGACCGCCTGTTCGCGAGCTTCAACAGCATCGACGGCGAACTACTTGCGATCTCGAGCACCGTGATCATTGCAGCCTCGCTCGTAGGCTGGCGCTTCCTGCGCGGCTTCGATGTGCTCAGCCTGGGCCGCGACGCCGCCATCGGCCTTGGCGTCGATCATGACCGGGTCGTCACAGTCGTTCTCCTGCTGGTGGCGGTGCTCGTGTCCGTCTCGACGGCCCTCGTGGGCCCGGTTACGTTCTTCGGGCTGCTCGTCGCCAATCTGGCCTACCAGATCGTCGGCAGCCACAAGCACCGCTTCATCCTGCCTGCCGCGGTCTTGCTGGCGATCAACTGTCTTGTTGGCGGACAGCTCATTCTCGAGCGCATCTTCGCCTTCGACACGGCGCTCAGCATCGTCATCGACTTCGTTGGCGGGCTCCTGTTTCTCGCCCTGCTGATGAAAGGAGCCGCCCGTTGATCGAGGTATCGAACGCCAGCAAGTCCTATGGCGATACAATGGTCGTCCGGGATGTGTCGCTCCGGTTTCCGCAGGGCGGCATTACCTCCATCATCGGCCCCAATGGCGCCGGCAAATCCACCCTCCTGTCGATGATTAGCCGCCTCCTGCCAATGTCGGCCGGAACGGTGACGGCGGATGGGCTCGACGTCACCCGGACACCGTCGGACGTTCTGGCGAAGCGCCTGTCCATCCTGAGGCAGGAGAACCGTATTCCGGCCCGGCTGACTGTGCGCGACTTGGTGGAGTTCGGTCGTTATCCCTATTCCAAGGGGCGCCTAACGCCGGAGGATCGAAAGCAGGCTACCGCCGCCATCGGCTATCTCATGCTCGAGGAACTGGCCGACCGCTTCATCGATGAACTCTCCGGCGGCCAGCGCCAGCGGGCCTATGTGGCGATGGTTCTCTGCCAGGATACGGACTATGTGCTGTTCGACGAACCTCTGAATAATCTCGACATGAAGCATGCGGTCGGCATGATGAAGCTGCTGCGTCGGGCAGCCGACGACCTGGGCAAGACCGTCGTCCTCGTCCTGCACGATCTCAACTTCGCGTCATGCTATTCGGATTACATGGTGGCGATGCGGGATGGAGCGGTCATCCACCACGGCCCTCCCGACGCGATCATGACGACCCAGGTCATCCGGGACGTCTACGACATGGATGTTGAAATCCAGGAGATTCAGGGACGAAAAATCTCAATCTACTACACCTGACTGCACAAACCTCAGCCAGGCTGCGAGTTCGCCACCAGCCTCACATCTATGCTGGAGCAGACGTTTTGCCGCGCAGGAGATTGTCCGTGCACAATGTCTAAAGCGACGCCCTGGTCAGGTTGGCTGATCCGATGCTTTGCAATTTCTGCACCGGGTCATTGGCCGTCCTTTCGAACGTTCCATTGGACGTCAGCTTACTGCCTAAAGGCAGAAGCCAAGTCATCCTCTACTTCATGCCTGACATTCGTTTTCCGATCAGAGACTTAATCCACTCTGTTGTGCAGCCTGTCCCCTGTGCGTGGGTTCGAGGGCGCTGTCACGTTGACCACCGTACGGCGTGCCAAGTCCCGATCGAGAAGCGGACGAGTTCAACCGGCGATACTGGTCGCCGCTTTCCATGACGCATTTGCCCTAGGGAACTCAAGCGGCCTTCACCCCAGAGAGGAAGCTCTCGACCTCGAGACCCAAGCTGCTGGAGTGGCGGGCCAGATCGCGAGCAGCAGAGAGAACCCGAGAGGCGGCAGCGCCGGTATCTCCGGCCCCCCTCTGCACATCGGCAATGTTGCCCGTCACCTGCTCCGTGCCATGTGCCGCCTCCTGTACGTTGCGGGCGATCTCGACTGTTGCCGCTCCCTGCTCCTCCATCGCAGCCGCAATCGAGATGGATATCTGCGAGATTTCGGCGATGGTTCGCACGATCTCCTGGATCTCTCCCACCGTCTGTTGTGTCGCCTGTTGCACCGAAGCGATCTGGGCCGAGATTTCCTCTGTAGCCCGGGAGGTCTGACTAGCGAGCTCCTTCACTTCCGTAGCCACCACGGCAAAGCCCTTGCCGGCTTCACCGGCTCTCGCTGCCTCGATAGTGGCATTCAGCGCCAGCAGATTGGTCTGGCTCGCAATGGTGTGAATCAACTGAACCACATTGCCGATCTTGTCCGCCATGGCCATGAGTTCCTGCACGGTGATATCCGTGCGCTTGGCATTGTGCACCGCCTGCTCTGCAATGCTGGAAGACTGGTTCACCTGGGCGGCGATTTCGCGGATAGAAATCGACAGCTCCTCTGCTGCTGCAGCCACGGTCTGCACGTTGGCGGAGGTCTGTTCGGCAGCCGAGGCTACATTGACCGACTGAGTCGTGGTTTGGTCGGCAACAGCTGTCATCGACTGAGCTGTTGCCTCCATATCCGTGGCGGCGGACGATAGCCCGTTCGTGAGAGCGGATACATTCGCCTCGAAGTGTCTGGTGAGCTGGTCGAGTGCCTCGGCACGGCGCATCTTGGCGTCGGCTTCCAAGGCTGCCACCTCATCCGCAGTCCTCTTTGCAATCATCGCATCTTTGAACACCTGGAGGGCTCGCGCGAGCGTACCCACTTCATCCCGTTTCTCAGCTCCGGTGACGGTCACACCGAGGTCGCCCTCTGCCAGTACCCGCATCTGATTGGCAATCCGAGTTAGAGGACGCGATATCCCGCCCACCACGGTTCTGGCCGCAAGAACGAGAGCGATGGCCGCGAGCAACACAACCGCGACAAAGGCACTTTTCAGGAAGATATAAAGGGTCTCGGCCTTCTCACCCTCTGCCCTAGCAACGTCGAGCTGAATATTCACGAGCTTACTCAGGGCGTCGGAGACCGGGTCAATGGCCGCATAGAGGTCGACAGCCGTGAAGGTGACCAGCACTGCATGATCCTGACGCTTGAGAATAGCCACGAGTTTGTCGACGGCGACATTGGCCGTTCTCATCAGCCGCTCGGCATCCTGTGCAAGAGCCTTCTCCTCTGCATCCATGTAGGTCACGCTGTAGGCTGACCAGCGCTTGTCGATCTCGGCTCGTGCCTCCTCGACTCCTTTCAATGCATCGGTCCAGCTTATGTTATTATTTCGGACCTTGTGAGATGCATCTACAATGTTAACGGCATAGAGATCGGAGACTACTTTCAGGTCGCGCAGGGGAACAACTCTGTCGATGTAAATCGTGTTGATGGAGGCATACATCGAGCTGATCCCGATCCAGCCCCCACCAACCGATGAAATAAGTAGGACAGCAAGGATCGCGAGCACCATGAGCAGCTTTGTCCGGATGGACCAGCTTCGAGATGAAAAGATCATGATGTTCGCCCCCGCGAAATAAACCCTCGACTCACAGGCAGAAGTATTTGTATGAATCAATAAATGTTTATTAAGCGGATCTGACAAATTCCAGAGAATGCAATGTGTATTTACACCTTCAATACGATACATCATACCAATGCAGGCGCATTCGCTAGGCTCAGGACCTATTAATTTGGGCTGAGGTGTGATT
>NZ_JAJATX010000018.1 GCF_020866965.1 Microvirga roseola | reverse complement strand
GGCCCTCAGACGGGATGAACAACCTCCTCAGATCTCACAGCTAGGGAGGCGCCTGATCGGCCTGTAGCTCCCGACACTCCCCCTCTCCTGGTACAGACCAAAGGTGGGCGGACGATGCTTCTTGATCCGTAATCCTTTCTTATCCTCCTCCGTCACTGTGAGCCTTGCAGCTTGCCCGATGGTCGAGCGAAGAGAGGTGATGGTGGCTCCGTCGTGCTTCATCGCGAGGGGAGTATCCGGCGAGTGGCCAGCATCCAGTAGGGCGCGAGCTGCGGTGAAGAAAGGTGTGAGGGATTGGCAAACGGGAACCCCGTTGAGCCGAGCTTCATAAACCTGTCCCTTACAGGTGAGTTTGTGCCGATGGATAGTGAGTTCGATAGTCATTGCTGCTTTGTTCGTTGCGGGATGAAAAAATGGCCCCGTAAGGGTGTGCTTACGGGGCCGTTGAGAGGTGCAGTGATGGTTCGTCTTATGTCAGGGAGATGGGTTAGGACTTCCTAAGGAGTTGAGGTGTCCTGCGAGTTCGTGATCCGGCAACTCCATGCAAGAATACGCCAGGGATAGGGGGTGAAACTGATGCAGGGCAAAGAACGAAATCCAGACTGGACAAGGGACGAGTTGATCCTCGCTCTTGATCTGTACGTCCGGTTTAAGGGCAACCCTCCCGGAAAGACGAGCCAGGAAGTCCTTATGCTCTCGCAACTCCTCAACAGGTTGGGGAGCGAGTTTGGTAAGCCGGGATCGAAATACCGGAACGCAAAATGCCGTTTACATGAAGTGCATGAACTTCCGCCGCTTCGATCCGGCCTACAAGAACTCGGGAAAAGTCGGATTGCAGCGGGGAAACAAACTTGAGGAAGAGGTTTGGCGCACCTTCGCAGACAAGCCTGAACTGTTGCGGGAAGTAGCCTCGGCCATCTCGGAGCATGTGCTGAATGATGACAGCAACCTTGCTCCAGTCGATGACGATGAGGAGACCGTCGAAGCGGATGAGGGGCGGTTACTCACGCGGGTGCATCGACATCGCGAGCGGAGCAAGAAGATCGTCGATAAGAAGAAAGACGCGATCCTGAAGAAGACCGGAAGGTTGGCTTGTGAGGCTTGTGACTTCGACTTCCAGGTAGCCTATGGAGCGAGAGGCAGCGGTTTTATCGAAGCACACCATACCAAGCCAGTCCACACGCTCCGGCCCGGAGATAAGACCAAACTTGAGGACTTAGCTCTGCTCTGTGCGAACTGTCACCGGATGGTCCATGTGCGTCAGCCTTGGCTGTCTGTCGAGGCGCTGAGGGCCATTCTCAAGGCGGCTTCGGAGTTTGATGCAAAGAACACCCCAGAGGCAGCCTAAAACTGCCTCCTCTGAGTGCGATCACATAGCCCCATGAAGTCACTAGCCATCTCCGGCTATGTTGGTCGACTTCCGTATTTTGACGGGCTTCACGATGAGGTTGTCCCGTCGAATGTTCAGCGGGTCTTTGTCACGGTGCCTAACGTGGATAGCAGGGCCTTGAACATCCATGATGAGGCGGGCCACCCTCGGAGTGTTGTGTCTCCAGTCCGACACCTTCACGGTTCGGACATTCCAGCACCAGTTTGGACTGAAGCCTCGGGCGATGAGACGGTCGTAATCCTCGGGGAACACCTTGGCGAGTTTGTCGCTGTTCGCGACTGCCCATAGACCGGGAGCGCAGCCTCTTCCGCACCAAACGGTCGAGACAGCAGGTTCCCAGGTCATAGTACCTCGACAGCCGCCATATTGAATTTCGCCCGCTTCTGCTGAAGGCCCTGGTCCAGAGAGTGTTTCAGGACCTGGCCTGCGAAGTAGACATGCTCGCGCATGAGGTATTCCGCACGCTCGCCATCGCGCTCCGATAAAGCTTCAGCGATGCGGCGGTGGTCGTCATGGGACCGCTTGATCACCTCGTAATCCTCCCAGACGAAGATCCGGTCCGAGGCCAGCGGCACGTTATGGCACTGCCGCACGAAGTCTGTCACATAGCGGTTGTTGGCGGCTTGGATGATCGCGTCATGGAACTCGACGTTCATCTGCCGGTAGGGGCCCAAATCGTTCGGATCGAGAGTTCCCCTTGACAGGATGCGGTCTCCGCGCACGACGCACTCGGCGAGCACCCGCCGAGTCGCCGAGGACAGGCCGCGCCGTGCCGCCAGTCCGCAGGCGAGGGCCTCCAGCCGGGCCCGGACGTCGAATGCGGCAAGCACGTCATCAAGCGAGAAGGACCTGACCGTGTAGCCGCGATTGGGCTCGTAAATCAGGAGGCCTTCATTGGTCAGTATCGCAAGGGCCTCGCGCAGGGGGGTGCGCGACACCCCGAGGGATTCGGAGAGCGGGATTTGCTGAAGCCGCTCCCCGGGCCGGATCTCTCCGGAGAGGATACGCTCCCGCAGGAGGTCGCTAATTTCTGTCGAGCTGGTCGCCACGCTCTTGCCTCGCAACTGGGTTCGTTCGGCGCGATTGGATAAAATGACTCATGAAGCAGCGAAAAACGATTGACAACGGGGTTGGGAGCTTGCTGGATTGGATCCAATAACTGGCGCTAGACCAGCTGCGGAGGAAACATTGTCGTTGCACGCGCATCGAATTGCGCTGGTGACCGGTGGCGCCGGAGGCATTGGCGCTGCCGTCTGCCGGACGCTGGCGGAGGACGGCCTCACCGTTGCGGTCACCGACCGGGACCTTGCGGTGGCGCAAGAGCTTGCAGGGCAACTGCCCGGCGGCGCGCACCGGGGTTTTTCCGTCGATGTGTCGGACGAAGCTGCGGTCCGGGGCCTCTACGACGACGTTGAGCGCGTTCTCGGACCGGTTTGCGTCCTCGTCGCCTGCGCAGGCGTTCTCCTGCTGCGTCCAGACGGGGCACGCAACGAAGTGGTCGAAACCTCCCTCGACGAGTGGGAGATGACGCAAGCCGTCAATGCACGGGGAACGTTCCTCTGCTGCCGCGAATATGCGCAGCGCCTCGGCCCTGCGCCTGTCGATGGGCGGGTGGTGACGTTTTCATCTGTTGCCGCGCAGCTTGGCGGCTATCGCTCCAGCTCGTCCTACATCGCCAGCAAGGCCGCGATTCTCGGGCTGACCAAGGCGCTGGCCCGTGAGCTCGCCCCGAAGCGGGTGACAGTAAACTCGGTCGCTCCTGGCTTGATCGACGCGCCCATGCTGCGCCTGTCGCTTGATCCCGCCGACGACGCCAAAGCCGCATCCGCTATTCCGCTCGGGCGCCTCGGCACCCCGGACGATGTGGCAGGTGCCGTGCGCTTTCTCGTCTCGCCGGCGGCTTCGTACATCACGGGAGTCACCATCGACGTCAACGGCGGCTACCGGATGCAATAGGCCGCAAGGCCGATTACGGGAGGAAGAAATGACATCCAAGACAACCCAGGTTTGGCTGGGAGCGGCGGTGCTGGCGGCAAGTCTCGTCCATGCTTCATCCGCGAGCGCACAAGAACCCGGCCTGACGGACAAGACCATCAAGATCGGCATGTTCTCGCCCCTGTCCGGCGCCAACATGGCCTACGGCTTCGACGTCGTGAACGCGGCGAAAATGTACTACGACAAGGTCAACAAGGAGGGCGGGGTTCACGGCCGCACGATCGAGCTTGTCGTCGAGGACGACCGCTGCAACGCCAACGATCTCGTGTCTGCGGTCAAGAAGCTGGTCGAGCAGGATCAGGTCTTCATGCTCAACGGCGGGTCGTGCTCCGCAGCGGCAGTCGCCGCGAAGGACTACGTCGTACGCAGCAAGATCCCGTGGGTCATGCTCAACGCCTCCGCCGACGGCGCCCTGTATCCGCCCACAGACTACATCTTCGGCGCCTATTCGATCTCGCAATATGCGGTCGGCGGCTCCGTCGTGGACTTTGGCAAGCAGCACCTGAAGGCGAAGAAGATCGGCTACATCAACCATGACGACGCCTACGGTGCCTGGAACCTCGAGGCGGCCCAGGCGACGGCCAAGGAGTTGGGGGTCGATCTCGCCGTAGAGTCGATCAATCCGAATATCACCGATGTGACGGCGCCGCTGATCAAGCTCCGGGCCGCCAATCCGGACATGATCGCCATCACGACCTACGCCAAGCCTGCGGCCCTGATTATCAAGAAAGCGCATGAGCTCGGCATCACCAAGCCGATCGTGCTCGCCGTGACGGGAACTGCCAACGTCTCGCAGCTGGTGGACAATGTCGGTAGCAAGGACGCACTCAAGAACTTCTACGTCCAGGACGTTCTCGCCGATGTGCCCGGCGGGTCCAAGATCAAGTGGGTCTACGACATGTACAAGGAGAACTATCCCGACCTGGCATCCAAGCCGGATCATCCGCAGGCCTACATGCCCTACGGGATCGCTCCGGCCATGTCGGTCGTGAAGGCGCTCAAGGATGCCGGCCCCAACCCGACCCGCGAGAAGGTGGCTGAGGCCCTGAGGACCCAGAAGTTCGACTCCGGCGTCATGGCGGGCCCCATCGAGTTCGGGCCGAACGACCGCGCAGCGCAGGAATCGACGATCTACCTGAAGTTCGACGGCAACCAGCAGACGCTCGTTCCCGGCTCCTTCCAGAGCCGCTGGAAATACAAGGGCTAAGCCGCCTGTCCGCCGCGGAAGCAGCATCGCTTCCGCGGCTTATCCTTCCATGATGCAGCGAGGGCCGCATGACGCTCGACGTAGCATTTCTATTTCTGCAACAGGGCATCGCGTCCGGTCTGATCGTTGGCAGCGTCTATGCGCTGCTTGCCCTCGCCATCGTAGTGATTTTCAAGACGTCCGAGGTGCCGAACTTCTCGCAGGGCGAGATGGTGATGGCCGCGGGCTACATCGCGCTTTACCTGCTGGTCTTCCAGAGCCTGCCCCTGTGGATCGTCATGCCGGCAACGATCCTGGCTGCCTTCGCCGGGGCGGCCCTGTTCCGCCGGCTGATCCTGAACCAGGTCGCGCGGGCGAACGGGAGTCCCGTCAATCTCGTGATCGCGACGCTGGGGCTATCCTATGTGCTCAGGGGGTTCGTCCGGCAGACGGGATTTGGCGATACACCGCGCTCGTTCCCGCCGGTCGTCGAGCCGGAGTCCATCTTGATCGGGCAGGCCTCGGTGACGACGCTGGACCTTGTGATCCTGGCAACAGCAATCGTCGTCATGGCCGCCTTCTTCTGGATGTTCAAGTACACCAAGACGGGACGCGCGATGCGGGCCGTCGGCATGAACCCGAAGGCGGCGCGCCTCGTCGGCGTCGACCTCACGCGCATTCACATGATCGTCTGGGGCTTGTCGGGCGGGATTTCCGCCGTCGCTGCGCTGCTGATTTCACCGAAGGTGCTGATGACCGCCGACATGGGCTCCATTGTAACCTTGGGATTTGCAGCTGCCATCGTTGGCGGCTTCACGAGCCTGCCCGGCGCCGTGGTCGGCGGCTTTCTGATCGGCATCATCGAGAACCTGGTGGGCCTGTTCATCACCTCCCGCGCCATCGTGCTTGCGCCATTCCTCGCCATCATGCTCGTGCTCGTGATCCGCCCCCAGGGACTGTTCGGCGGCCGCGTCGAAATCAAGAAGGTCTGAGCTCATGCGCGACAAAACGGCCGCCGTGCTCCCGAGATCCGAAGCCGACCTGCCGGGGCTGTCGGCCCGCAGCAGTGTACCATTGGGCCGCGTGGCGCTGCTCGCTCTGGCCGTTGCGACGCTGGCCCTCTTGCCTTTCGCGGTGACCGGGTACGTTCTCTACATCGCCAATCTTCTTCTCGTATTTGTCGTTCTCTGCCTGGGCCTTCACTTGGTCATCGGCGAAAGCGGGCAGTTTGCCCTGGCGCATGCGGCATTCTACGGCATCGGCATCTACACGAGCGGATTGGCCGGCAACGCCTTCGGATGGCCTTTCCCCCTGTCCATGCTTCTGGCCGGGCTTGTCGCGGGCGCCGTCGGCGTGGTCATCGGAGCGGTCGCGCTGCGCATGCGCGACATTTATCTCGCGCTTGCCACCTTCGCCTTTGGCGAGGCCATGCAGTGGGTCTTCCTGAACTGGGATCAGGTCACCGGAGGGCCGAACGGCCTGCGCATCAGCCCGGCCCGCCTGGGCGCGTTCGAGATTCTCAGCGACAGGCAGGCCTATCCCGTGGTCGTCGTCATGACCGTGCTGATGCTGCTGCTGACGATCCTGATTTCGCGCTCGCGCCTTGGCCGCTCCTTCAGGGCCGTGCGGGAATCCGAGGTGGCCGCAATGGCGATGGGGATTCCGGTCCGCCGCGCCAAGATTACGGCCTTTGGCCTCTCCGCCTTCTTTGCGGGCGTCGCAGGCAGCATGTTCGCGACGTTCTCCACCTACATCCATCCGGACAGCCTCGGCTTTCAAACCACGATTCTCGTCCTGACGATGATCGTCGTCGGCGGGCTCGGTTCGATCGCCGGGGCCGTCGGCGGCGCGATCGTCTTCGGGCTCATCTCCGAGTTCCTGCGCCAGACGCCCTCCTATCAGGAGATCATCTACGGCCTCATCCTGATTGGCTTCATGATGTACGCGCCGCGTGGTCTCTTTGCTTTCATTCGCGACAAGGTGGGGGGAGGGACCCGTGGCTGACCATCTGCTTCAGGTCGACGACCTGACGGTCAAGTTCGGCGGACTGACCGCAGTCAACCGGTTCGACATCAGCGTGCAGCGCGGTACCATTCATGCCCTGATCGGGCCGAACGGCGCCGGGAAGTCGACGACGTTCAACTGCATCTCCCGCTTCTACCAGCCGACGACCGGTCGGATCCTCCTCGACGGCGCCGATGTAACGAACATGCCCGCCAGCACCATGGCGAGGCTCGGGGTTGCGCGGACCTTCCAGAACCTCGAGCTGTTCGGGGAGCTGACGGTCTTCGAGAACGTCATGATCGGCGCGCATGTTCATGCAGGCGGGACATGGCGCAATGCCCTGTCCGCGCGGCCGGCCGGCGTTGTCGAGCACGTGGAGCATCTGCTCGAGCGCACCGGCCTCACGCCCTATCGCAACACCAGCGCCCGCAATCTGGACTTCGGCCATCAGAAGCTCCTGGAGCTCGCACGCGCGCTGGCTATCCGTCCACGGCTTCTTCTTCTCGACGAGCCGGCGGCCGGTCTCCGCAACCGGGAAATCGCCGCTCTCGACGCGCTCCTGACGGATCTGTGCCGCCGCGAAGGCATCACGATCCTGCTCGTCGAGCATGTCATGCAGCTCGTGATGGCGATCTCCGACCGGGTCACGGTGTTGAACTTCGGAACGAAGATCGCAGAGGGCACGCCCGAGGAGGTCCGGAACGATCCCTCCGTCATCGAAGCCTATCTGGGGCAGGAGATGGCCCATGCCTGATCTCCTCGAACTGACTGGAGTTTCGGCCTCCTACGGCCGCATCCAGGCGCTGTCAGAAGTCTCCCTGCGGGTGCCCGAGGGCAGGGTTGTAGCGCTGCTCGGCAGCAACGGGGCCGGCAAGACGACCACCCTCAATACGATCTCGCGGCTGGTGCCCGTGACCTCAGGCAGCATCCGGTTCGATGGAAAGCCCATCGAGAGCTGGGCCTCGCACCAGGTGGTGGAAGGCGGCGTTGTGCAGGTGCCGGAAGGCCGGGAAGTCTTCCAGGACATGAGCGTTTGCGAGAACCTCGAAATGGGCGCCTACAGGCGCAAGGATGCAGCGGCCATCCGAGCGGATTTCGAGCGGGTCCTCAATTACTTTCCCAAGCTCAGGGAGCGGCTGCAGCAACGGGCGGGAACGCTCTCGGGCGGCGAGCAGCAGATGCTTCTTCTCGGCCGCGCGCTCATGGCGCGGCCCCGCCTCCTCCTTCTGGACGAGCCCTCGCTCGGTCTCTCGCCGGTCCTGGTGCAGCAGATCTTCGGCATCATCGATCGCCTGAACAAGGATGGGCTCACGATCCTGCTCGTCGAGCAGAATGCGGCTGTCGCCCTGACCTGCTCAAGCTACGCCTACATCCTGGAGAACGGCGAGATGGCGCTGCAGGGCGCATCCGACCAGCTGCGGCGGGATGACAGCGTCCGGCGCACCTACCTCGGACACTGAAGGATGGGGCGCTTCGACGGGCGAGCATTCCTGGTGACCGGCGCCGCCCGCGGGATCGGTGCCGCCGTAGCGCGGCGGCTCGCGGAGGAGGGGGCTGCCATTGCAGCGGCCGACCTCGACCACCAGGGGCTGGTCGGCTTGCAGGAGGAACTCGATGCGCGGGGGACGCCGGTTCTGACCCGGGTGCTCGACACCAGGAGCCCGGAGGACGTCGCTCGTTTCGTCGCCGCGGCCGAAGGGGATTTGGGGCCTCTCTGGGGCGCCGTGCCCTGTGCGGGGATCGCGCGCGCGTCGCCAGCGGAGCTCATGCCGGACGACGACTGGGCGGCGGTGATTGGCGTCAATCTCACGGGCGTCTTCTTCACGTGCCGCGCCGCAGGCCGGGCGATGCTGAGCCATGGCAGGGGTGCGATCGTGACCATCGCGTCGATCACGGCTCTCGGCGGTCAGCCGGGCCGGGCCAACTACGCCGCATCGAAATGGGGCCTGATCGGTCTGACCAAGACCCTCGCCACGGAATGGGGCAGACGCGGCGTGCGGGTCAATGCGGTTGCGCCGAACGGCGTCGATACGCCGATGATCCGGGACGGCATCCCGGCCCACTTCCTCGAAGGCGTGATGCTCGATCGGACGCCGCTTGGGCGTCTTGCCCGGCCCGAGGAAATCGCTGCCGCGGCCGCGTTCCTGCTCTCAGACGATGCGGCCTACGTGAACGGTGCGGTGCTCGCGGTCGACGGTGGCCTGACGGCGGGCTTTCTCACCCGCGAACAGGGCGCCGATTTCGCCATGAAGCCATCCCCCACGGGTTCCGGAGCGAAAGCATGACCGGCATGAAGGCCGATCCGATGCCTGTCGCCCTGGTTACGGGCGGCGCGCGCGGCATCGGGCGCGCGATCAGCGAACGGCTTGCCGGCGACGGCTTCCACGTCGTGATCCTCGACCGTGACGGGGCCGCGGCCGGCGCTGCCGCGCAGGACCTGGAGGCGCGCGGGTTTTCCGTGCAGCCGGAATGCATCGATCTGACCGACCATGCGGGCGTTCGTGCCCTGGTGGCGCGGCTGCCGGCGCTCTCGGCCCTGGTGAACAATGCCGGGATCTTTGACGAGCGAGGCTTCTTCGACCTGACGCCAGAGGATTTCCGGCGGGCATACGAGATCAACCTCGTCGCTCTGTTCACGCTGTCGCAGGCCGCCGCGCAGAGGATGCCTGCCGGAGCCAAGATCGTGAACATTGCGTCGCGGGCGTTCCTGGGGGCGAAAAACCACACGCATTACGTGGCGTCGAAGGCTGCGGTCGTCGGGGCGACCCGGGCCATGGCGATGGAGCTTGCCGGGCGCGGGATTCTCGTGAACGCGGTTGCTCCCGGATTGATCGATACGCCTTTGCTGGCGGCGCTCACGCCGGAGCGGCTCGCCGCGCAGCTGGCGCTCCAGCCGACCGGGAAGGCCGGGCGCCCGGAGGATATCGCAAACGCCGTGGCGTTTCTGGCCGCGCCCGGAACCGACTTCATCACCGGCCAGGTTCTCCTGGTGGACGGGGGCAAGTCCCTGGGCGGGGGCATGGGTCTTTGAACAGAGAATGCGTGATGAATGATCAGAGCGGCAGGTTCGATGAAGTCTTCGATGTCGTGGTCGTAGGGTCCGGGGCGGGCGGCATGGCGGCGGCTCTGGCGGCCCGCAAGGCGGGGCTCGACGTGATCGTCCTTGAGAAGACCGACTGGATCGGGGGCAGCACGGCCATCTCGGGGGGCGCCGTGTGGATCCCCAAGAACCCGCATCTCGCCGATGTCGGCCTCGACGACGACGATGCACAGGTGATGGCCTATCTCCGCGCGATTCTCGGCAACCGCCTGCGCCCGGACCTGATCGAGGCCTTTCTTGAGAATGGCCCGCGGATGGTGTCGTTCCTGGAGCGGGAAACCGACGTCATCTTCCAGGCGCGCGCATATTCACCGGATTATCAGCCCGACGTGCCAGGCGCCGCACTCGGGGGGCGGACCATCGATCCCGTGCCGTTCGACGGCAGGGCATTGGGCCGCAACTTCGGCCTTCTTCGTCCTCCCTTGAAGGAGTTCCTCGCCTTCGGCGGCATGATGGTGAATCGGAAGGACATCGATGCCCTGCTCGGGATGCCGAGGTCGGTTTCGAACTTTCGCCATGGCATGGAGATCCTCCTCCGGTACTTCACCGATCGGCTTTCGTATCCGCGCGGCACGCGCCTGCTCATGGGCAATGCGCTGGCGGGGCGGCTTTTGAAGTCGGCCCTCGACGTCAGGATCGCCCTGCGCACGCGAACCGCCGCCAGGCAGCTGGTGCTGGCCGATGGCCGCGTGACCGGGCTCGTTGCAGAGCACCAGGGGCGAATGCTCACCATAGGCGCGCGTCGCGGGGTCGTGCTGGCTGCGGGCGGGTTTCCCGCCAACGACGCGATGCGGTCGCAGTTCGTCCCGTTTGCCGACGCGCACAGATCCATGGCGCCCGCCGCCAATGCAGGCGACGGCATCAGGCTCGCCCTCGCAGCGGGCGGGGTGATCGAGGAGGACAACATCGGAAACGCATTCTGGGCGCCCGTCTCGACGCTCCGGCGAGCCGACGGAACGGAGATCCGGTTCCCGCATCTCATCCTCGACCGTCAGAAGCCGGGGCTCGTTGCCGTGAACGGCGCAGGGAGGCGTTTCGTGAACGAGGCGACGTCCTATCACGAATTCGTCGAAGCGATGCACCGCTCCCATGAAACGGCGCCGACGATTCCTGCCATCCTGATCTGCGACCGGCGCTTCATCCGCCGCTACGGCTTGGGCCTCGTCCGTCCTGGCCTGCGCCGTCTGCGCCCCTTCATCGATGCAGGCTACCTTGTCGAAGCCGGCACCATTCGCGAGCTCGCCGGAAAGCTGGGCATTGATCCCGATGCCCTGTCGGACACGGTGCGGCGCATGAACGAGTATGCCGCATCCGGGCAGGATCCCGAGTTTGGCAAAGGGGCGAGCGCCTACAACCGCTACCTCGGCGACCCGGCTCACGAGCCCAATCCGTGCTTGGGCCCGATTGCAACGGCGCCGTTCTATGCCGTTCGCGTCTGGCCGGGAGACATCGGGACGGCGGCCGGTCTCAAGGTCGACGCCAGGGCGCGCGTGCTCGACCGAGGCGGCGAACCGATCCCAGGACTGTTCGCCTGCGGCAACGACATGAATTCGATCATGGCCGGAGCCTACCCGGGGGCTGGCATCACGCTCGGTCCCGCTTTGACCTTCGGCTATATTGCCGGCCAGGAAATGGCCCGCCCGCCTGCCTGAACCATCAAGGAGCACCTGCTGCGATGAAGCTGTTCTACTCTCCGACCTCGCCTTTCGTGCGCAAGGTTCTCGTGGTCGCCCATGAACTGGGGCTCGCCGACAGGATCGCACGCGTCTCCTGCGCCGCCCACCCGGTCAATCGGGATCAGTCAATCATTGCGCACAACCCCCTCGGCCAAGTTCCGACCCTGGTGCTCGAGGACGGGCGGATGCTCGCGGACAGCCGCGTCATCTGCGAGTATCTGAACGATCTGGCGGGAGGCTCGATCTTCCCTGCGGGCCCCCGGCGATGGGACGCCTTGGTCGAGCAGACGGTTGCGGACGGATTGCTGGATGCGGCTCTTCTCGGCCGCTATGAGCGCGCAGTCCGTCCGCCGGAAAAGCTCTGGCAGGAGTGGCTCGATGGTCAGATCGACAAGATCCACTCGGCTCTCGCTGGCATCGAAAGAGCAGCTCCCGATTGGGGCGAGCGGGTCGATATTGGGACGATCTCCTCCGGATGCGCTCTCGGCTATCTCGACTTGCGGTTTGAGGATCTGGGATGGCGCGACCGCTATCCGGCGGCGAGGGACTGGTATGCAAGGTTCGACGAAAGGCCGTCGATGCGCGAAACGCGGCTTGGGTGAGGAGCTCAAGGCTGTGGCTCAAGGCCCGGCCCTCAGAATTCGAGTATGGCTCGGCCCTCTTGGCGCGAGCGGAAGGTAAGGGCTGCGAGCGGGAGGATGGTCTCCTCTTCGTGCTCCGATGCCGAGGTTCTGGCCGCGCTGGGTGGACTGCTCGTGTGCCCCTAAGCAAACCTTGGATCTGGCCTCATGGCTCGCCGAGACAGCGCAAGAGGGTGATGTGGGATAGCGCCTAGAACCTCGCGCATCCCATGCCTCTGTGTCGTTCCGGGTACAGCCACACCCCGGCAATCCGGGCACTCTGTTCCGGTCCAAAGTGGAAGGGCTGCGGGGCACTCCCTTGGGTCCTCGGGGAACGCCTCGGTGATGAGCCGGGGCGTTTCTCCTTGAACGGAGCACGTGGCAGACAGGAACATCACCCGGACGGACTTGGCGGAGGTCGTCTACCAGGAGGTCAGGCTCTTGCGGGCAGAAGCGGCAGGACTGATCGGACAGGTCATCGAAGAGATTTGCGCCACGCTCGAAGCAGGAGAGGATGTGAAACTGTCCTCGTTCGGGGTCTTTACTGTGCGCCAGAAGGGGCAGCGCGTTGGCCGCAATCCAAAGACCAGAGCAGCGGTGCCCATCGAACCCCGCCGAGTCGTCACATTCCATGCGTCCAACATTCTCAAGGCCTACGTGAACGGCCATAAGAGCCCCGCCCAGCCTAGGGACTGAACGGGGCTCCGAGGGGAGGCCGGGCATGTGTAACCGGCCCAAGTACAAAGTAGCTGGGACAGGACGGCGCGAAAAGGCGCCGCACGCGGTAGATCCGAACGGGGCCTTGTGGGGGCAGCCGCAGTGCGTTCCACGGCTTGGGCCAACCTACCGGGGAAAGGTTAGCGGTGCGTTAGGCACGTCCTAGAAGCAAACAAGAAGGCCCGGGTCTCCCCGGGCCTTGTCGGTTGCGGAGACGACAGGTCTTAGTAGGTGCCGAACTTGAAGTGCGCCACGTCTCGGCACGCCGATGAAGGCGGCACATTCATGCGACCAATTCGTCCGTGTGCGGACTGCAAACCGTTTCAGCCAGCCTCCCGGTGCACGGGGACGCTGGAGGGAGAGGTAAGCAACCCGCCTCTCGGCTTTCACGGAACGGGTCGAGACCGAGAACAGGGGAGCGCACTCTGTGGCGTCGAAGAGCACGATTGGCCCTGCGGCATCGTCCGGCCCTATGCCGAAATCGATAGTCTCGGGTTATGCCGCATACGCCGGGGTAGCCTCGCTCTCGCCTATAACCACGGACAGATGGTCGAGGTTGATGAGCCTTTTGATTTCTGTCTGATCCAGCCCTGAACTGTGACAGCCGACAAGAAGGGCATGTCGTGGCCTGCTGACCGCAACGTACAGCGAATTGCAGCCGGTCGGATCGGCGCAATCAAAGGTGGAAAGGTCGGGTACGACGACAGCATGGAACTCGAGGCCCTTCGCCTCTAGGGCTGTGATGAAATGTGTGTGGTAGCGCGTCGTGAGCTTCGCCCTGTCGGAGATCATTGGATTCCGAAAGCCCGCCTCCAACTCTTCCTGCATCAAACCGTTCCACCTCGTCTTGGTTCGGGCAAATGACCGCAACGCTGGCGGCCTCAGGAAGATTGAGGATTTTCGCGATGGTGGCATCGGCAAAGAGCTGTTGCTGTCCGTAGACCGCGAGCGGAGCGCGACAGGCGCTGTCAGGCATTGCAACGGTTGGGTCTGTCAACGAGCGGAAACACGTCGACAGACGCGCGAGGGGCTCGGTCTGCCGCATATTGCGGTCGAGGAGAATCTGGCGAGGCGGTGACGAGATCTGCGGAAACGCCTTCGTGATCTCGGCCAGGCCTCCCTTGTGCAGGCGCTGACTGCTGTTGCCTGAGACAGTGACAAGCGCATATTTGGACAGGGCTTTGTACCCCATCAGGAGCACCTGAAGCTCACTGAAATCCTGATACTCGTCGATGAACACACCGACATTCTCGGCAAACGCATGCAGGTAACGCACGGCCTTGATGTCGCGCACGAAGCGCTCGCAGGACAAGGCATTCAGGCACAGGGCGTTGATGATGTCGTCGTCCGTGACCTTGTTCTCGCTAACCCGCCGACGGATCGGCTCAACCACATCGGCGACCGAGCCCTGGTGTTGGCGGCAGAGGTCCTCCAGCAGGATCCGGTACGCGTCATCTTTGAAGACCTGGAGGAACATCTCCTGCGGGTTGAGGAGGCGAAACATCCGAAGTTGGACATTCTCAACGGCGTCGCGCAGAGCGCGCCTCTCTTCAATTCTAAGTGTTCCGACCTCGTTGTCGCCAAGACGCACGCTCTGGCCGATGTCGCGCGCGAGGCCTCGGATAAGAAACCCTTTCTGGTCAACCGAATGCTTGACGGTCAGACCATTGGCCAGGCCTCTGATCCGCCCCGGAAGCGTTCCTTTTTTCCAATACGTCGAAACCAGATCCTGCCATCGGCTGTCGGTGATGCTCTCGCCATCATTGGTTTCAGGCCGGAGCAGCGGTTCGGCCTGGATCGCCAGAATACCGTCGGCAAGGTACCGCGCGACGACAATGTCGAGCGCCTTCAGCCAAGTGATTGTCTTTTGCTCTCCATGTCCATTCTCCGACGATTTTTTGAACGGCTTGCTGAAGATGTCGCGTTGATTTCGCTCGCGATTCAGGAATTCTTCGAAATCCTGGATCTTCATCCCCTTCAACTCGAGGCTTTCCGCCGTCTGCTGCAGATAGGACACCAGGCTCGGGCTCAAAACGAAGCCAATCATATTGCTCGCATCGAAATCCGCCCAATCCTCCTGGCGTAGCCCATACTCCTCCGCATTCTCGCCCGAGCGGAAGTTGGCGAAGAACTTGAGACGTCCGAGTGCGACCGACGTCTTGCCGCTGCCGGCCACCCTATATGGCACCTATATTGCTGTACTGAAGAAGGCTTACACCACGGAGGCGAATGCGTGCCCGACATCGTGACGCTGACCATGAATCCGGCGCTCGACATCGCGACGAGCGCGGAGGCCGTTGTGCCGACCGACAAGGTGCGCTGCTCGCCGCCCCGGCACGATCCCGGCGGCGGGGGCATCAATGTCGCCCGGGTGGTGCGGACCCTCGGGGGCGATGCGCTTGCGGTGTATCCTGCGGGCGGGCCGGCGGGGCTCGCGCTCGAAACGCTGCTCGAAAGGGATGGCGCTCCCCATCGCCGCATTCCGATTTTCGGTCCGACGCGTGAGAGCTTTACCGTCGACGAACGGCGCAGCGGCCAGCAATACCGCTTCGTGCTGCCGGGGCCTGTGCTCTCGGAGGCCGAGCATAAGGCCTGCCTCGATGGGCTCGCCGAGGCGGCGAGTGATGCTCGCTTCATCGTGGCGAGCGGCAGTTTGCCGTCAGGGGTTGGAGCGGATTTCTATCAAAAGGCCGCCGATGTTGCGAAAGGGCTCGGGATCCGCTTCGTCCTGGATACATCCGGCGAGGCGCTGAGGCACATGCGCTCCGGGGTTCATCTCTTGAAGCCGAGCATCCGCGAGCTGCGCGAATGGACCGGCAGCGAGCTGCGCAGCGAGGCGCAGCAGATCGAGGCTGTGCGGCAGCTGATCGGGCGGGGCATCTGCGAGATCATCGTGATCTCCCTCGGTGCGGAGGGCGCTCTCCTCGTGACAGAGGAGATGCACGAAAGGCTTGCGCCCATCGAGGTGCCTGTCAGAAGCGCCGTCGGCGCGGGTGACAGCATGGTCGCTGCGATCACATACGGTCTGGCGCGGGGGCTTGACCTGCGCAATGCGATCCGCCTCGGCATGGCGGCTGGGGCCGCGACCGTTATGACGCCGGGGACGGAGCTATGCCGACGCGAGGATGTGGAGCGCCTCTATGGAGCGTCGCTCTGAGCGCTTTCGATTGAATTTCCACAAAGGGCCGGCACAATCATCAGATCCGACATGATGAGGAGCCTCTGCCTTGACCGGTGACGATACTCCTGCGCTGATGTGGAATCTGGCGGTTCTCTCCGGCTGGCTCGCCATTGGCGCGCTCGTTCTCGCCTGGTACGCGCGCCGACGGTTCCATGCCCTTCTGAAGGCGCCGCTGACGGAGGAGGTGGAGCACCAGACGCACATCTGGGAGCACCACATTCCACGCTGGACCAGTATCGGCCTGTGGCTGGCGGGATTGTCGCTCCTGTCTTGCGCCGCATGGCTCGTCTTCTAAGCCGCTGGAGGAATAGCCCCGACGAGATAGGCTACATGGCCTGCGCCAGCGGCTCGTTCAGAATGGCCGATGCGTCATCCTCGTCCGCAGGGCGCTGGCCGGATCGCGACCGGTGGATCTGCTCCAGCTCTTCTGCAAGGAGCGCAAGGGCCGCCGGGGCGAAGGGGATGTCGTTGTGCTCGGCATCCACCTTGTGCACCTCGAAATCCTTTGATACGTGGCCCGACCATCCCTTCATGCCGTCGCGCCAGCGGCCGGCGAGCGCCATGGGGCGGCCGTTTTCGCTGCCATTATGGAAGTAAAGCGTGCGCACCGGCAGGAGCCTGATCGTGTACTTCCACATCGCCCGCACCATCACGAGGCTGCCATGAAGGTTACGGTCCTCCTGGGCGACCTGTCGTCCGCTGAGGTCTCGCGACCTGATCCTGAGAATCTGCTCCCGCTTGTATTTTCCCAGCAGCACCTTAAGGCCCATGATCGTCGCTCCCGCCGAACGCAGCAGCAGGGGAGAGAGAAGCGACGGAAAGGCGGGCAGGGGCTCCAGCAGCCGGAACTCGCGAGAGCACATGTTCGGCGACTCATACATTACCAGCAGCGCGACTTCCTCGCCCGCATCCACAAGCTTGTGCGCGATCTCGCGGGCCACGATGCCGCCGATGCACTGGCCCGCCAGCAGATAGGGTCCGTGCGGCTGCACGGTGCGGATGTCCTGCAGGTAGCGCTTTGCCATCGCTTCGATGGTGCGGGCTCCGCCGCGGCCTTCAAGGCCGTCCCACTGCAGGCCGTAGACCGGCTGATCGGGCGGCATGGCGCGTGCGAGCTTCGGGAAGCTCGCGATGTTGCCGGAGCCGCCATGGACGCAGAACAGGGGCGTCCTCTCGCCGCCTGTTTTCAGCGGCACCAGAACCTGCCAGTTGTTCTCTTGCATGTGGTTTTCCAGCAGGCCTGCCAATCCTGCGATGGTTGGAAACTGCGCCAGCGCTCCAAGGGGCAGTTCCTGCCCGAACTGCTCGGCGATCAACAGGAACATCTCCACCGCCATCATGGAGTCGCCGCCGAGGTCGAAGAAATCGTCGTGACGCCCGATCTCCGAGATGCCGAGAAGTTCCTGCCAGATGGAAGCAAGCCGCCGTTCAGCCTCGCCGGCAGGCTCTTCATAGGCCGTGGAGAGAATACCGCGGTCGAAGGCGGGAGCGGGAAGACGCGCGGTGTCGATCTTGCCGCTGGGCGTGAGCGGCAGGGAGTCGAGCACGAGGTAATGCGAGGGGACCATGTAGTCCGGCAGGCTGCTCCTGGCGAAGCGGTGCAGATCCTGCAGCGAGAGGATTGCGCCGTCGCGGGGAACGGCATAGGCGGCAAGCCGCGGGCCGACCCCGTCGAGACGCACGATCGACGCCACGCATTGCTTGACGCCCGGAAAGCCCGAGAGCACCGAGGAGACTTCGCCGAGTTCGATGCGGTAGCCGCGAAACTTGACCTGATGGTCGATGCGGCCGAGGAATTCGAGCGTGCCGTCCTCAAGCCAGCGCGCCAGATCGCCCGTCTTGTAGAGCCGCTCGCCCGGCGCTGCATGGGGCCGCTCGACGAAACGCTCGGCGGTCAGATCCAGCCGCCCCAGATACTCGCGGGCAAGGCAGGTTCCGCCGAGATAGAGCTCTCCCGGCACGCCGATGGGGCGCGGATATCCTTTGGCATCCAGCACGTGGACCGTGGAATTCGCAATTGGCGCGCCGACGGGCGGCAGCGTCGGCCAGGTCTGCGGCGCACCGGTCAGGCGATAGGCGGTGACCACGTGGCTCTCCGATGGACCGTACTGGTTCTCGAGCAGGCAGTCGGACAGGCTTGAGAAAAAGCTGCGGATCGTATCGTCGACCACGAGCTGCTCGCCCGCCGTATAGACCTCGCGTAAGGTCTCGGGAGACTGCCCCGTGGCCACGGCCGCATCGGCAAGACCGCGCAGCGCCACGAAGGGCAGGAAGATGCGATTGACCGCATGGGTGCGGATGTAGTCGAGCAGGCCGCGCGGATCGCGCCTCACCGTATCCGGGATCAGCACGAGCGAGCTGCCGGAGCACCAGGTGGAAAAGATCTCCTGGAAGGATACGTCGAAGCTGAGCGAGGCGAATTGCAGGGTGCGGGCGCCGGGCGTGAAATCGGGGCGTGCGAGCTGCCACTCGATCAGGTTTGTGAGCGCCCGCTGCGGCAGCGCGACAGCTTTCGGCTGGCCGGTCGAGCCGGAAGTGAAGATCACGTAACCGAGATTGTCCCCCGTCGCCGCGCTGTCGGGAGCCGCCAGCGGAGCATCGGTTGCACCAGCAAGCGCTTCGTCGATCATCAAGCGTTCGATGGTGCCGTCCTCGGAGCCTTCTCTGTCGGTCAGCAAAAGGCGCGCGCCTGATTGCGCGACCATATAGTCGCGCCGCGCCGCCGGATAGGCCGGATCGATCGCCACATAGGCGCCGCCGGCCTTGAGAACGGCGAGAACCGCCACGACCATGCCGATGGAGCGCTCGATGCTGACGCCGACCGTTACATCAGATCCGATACCGCGGCGGACCAGTTCCTGCGCGAGCCGGTTCGCTTTCGCGTCAAGCTCGCGATAAGTGAGCGTCTCTTTCTGAAACTCGACGGCGACCGCCTCCGGGGTACGGGCGACTTGTTCGGCAAACATCTCTGCGATAGTGCGCCGGTCTTCTCTCGGCCTCGCGGTGGCATTCCAGTTGCGAAGGCTGTCCTGCTCGTCCTCCGTGAGCAGAGTGAGCTCATCGACAGGCGCATCCGGGTCAGCAAGGGCTCCGCTGAGCAACACTTCGAAGCGGGCAAGGAGGCGCTCCACCCGCCGGGGTTCGAAGAGCTGGGGCGCATAGTCCAGGCGCAGGGCAATGCCGGCCTCGGATTCGTGCCAGAGAAGCGTGAGGTCGCAGGGAGCGAAACGGCCGTCCGTGAGTGGCGCAACCTCGTTCAGGGGCTGACGGCACTCTGCGAGCGCGACCTGGAAGACAGGATGCTTGCTGTTGCCGGGCTCGATCCCGAGGGCCGCAACGAGATCAGGCATCATGATCCGGGCAAGCTCTCCCTCAACTAGTTCTCGCGAAGCATTCGCCACCATCTGACGCAATGATCTGCTGCTGTCGGCGGGAGAGCGAAGAATGGCCCAACCGGGACTGTCGTTCCCAGCCGGGTCGAGAACGGCGCAGCCCATGACCAGATCGCGTTGATCCGTATGCCGGCAGAGGAGTGCCTGCCACAGCGCCAGCAGCACGGCATTCAGCGCGATTCCGCATGATCTCGCGAAGGCCTGCGCATCGTCGGTTTGCTGCTTGTTCAAGATACGTGAGACCGACAGCACTTCCCCCGTCAGCTTTGTCGGACGGGATCGGTCGGTGGGCAGTTCGAGGATGGAAGGGGCGCCATCAAGCTTGGTAGCCCAGTCAACGGGCGGGCGATCTGACGTCACGTCCGTTTCGAACAATGTCGAACTCCCTTTCCAAAGACCGTGCCGCCGACAGGAGGGCCCAGTGGGCCGCAAAACCATCTCCACTTCGCAATGAATCGGGCCTGTCAGGTTCCTTCCCATGCGGTAACCCGCGGGGCGTTGACAGGACCGTCAGTACGGCAGGTACGGCAATATGCTCGGATGCTAATGTCGTGCCGGAGGTGCCGGTGGGCAACGTACTATCACGGGGAGAGGCTGCCCCCCGAATGGTTACCTACGATGTTCCAAGTGCAGCATTGGGCTATTCGGCTCTGATGCGTTCTCCTGAACAGGAGAGAGTGGACCAGCGAGCAGCCATGGAGAAAGCGGGCTGTACAGCCCGCTTTCTTGAGAGTCACCGGACAGGAGCCTTAGCCTCAACGGGGCGCTGCTCTAGCTCTTGTTGCTCTGCTTGTCGGTCTTGCGGTCGGCGCCGGTGTTCATGTTGCCGATGCCGCCGGTCTTCTGGTTGCCGACACCTCCGCCCTCGCTCGGGTTGCCGACGCCCGGAGCGTTCTTGTTGCTCGCAGGGCCTTTCTTGATCTCGTTGGCCATGAGGCCATGTCTCCCTGTCGGGCCGGCTTTCGCCGGAGTTGTTGAGCCAAACGCCGTCAGCGCTGACGGGGCGGTCCGTCGCCATCCGTGCGCGTGCCGGGATCGATCGGCTTCACCACGGTCTGGTTCTGGCCGGTGCGTTCATCGCTCTTGCGATGGCTATCGGCGCTCTTGTCGCGGGCTTTGTTGACGCCGCCCTTATTGGCGCCTGCGTTCTGAGCCATGTCTTGTCTCCTTTAAGCCTTGCCGCCGCTCTGAATGTCGGTCGAGGGCGCACGCTGAGGATGGTTGCCGCCGCCTTGTCTCTCGAAGGCGCGCTCGCAGCGATCGATATGGTGCTCGGCGCGCTGCTGCATTTCCTGGATGTTATGGCAGGGATCGTTCACGTCCTGCTGGCAGAATGCGCAGATCATATTAGCCTCCTTTGGGTTCGGGCTTGAAGGCCAACGTGGAGGCGGAGTCGCGGTTCCTCAGAACAATTCAAAACGGCCCGCGGAAGCGGGCCGCTTATGATTGGAATTGCAGCAGCTTAGCTGCGCTGCGTCACGCGCGCCTTGCGCGATCCGGAGGGCCTGCCCTCGTTGCGCTTGTGCTTCTTCCAAGACGGTCTCATGCGGGCTTTCTTGGCCATCGATTCACCTCCTATGGCTTGTAGCGGTCTTCCTGCGACGGGCTGTCGGCATCCTTTTTGTCCGCTGGCTCGTCATTTCCGGTCAGGCTCCGGTTGCTCTGCGTCAGGTCGCCCTGTTCCTGGTGGTCGGGGCTGCTCTGGTTGGGATGCCTGATGCTGGCCTTCACGCTTTGCGCGGCCAAACCCTTGGCGCGGTCCTCGGCCATGGCTCACCTGCGACTGAGCATGTCGGCGTCGCCGGAGCCCGTTCCGGTCTCGTACTGCCTCATGAGGGCAGTCTCGCAACGGGAGACGTGGCTTGCAGCCCGCTGCTGCATCTCCTGCACGTTACTGCAGGGATTCTCCACGTCCTGCTGGCAGAATCGGCACCTCATGGTGGTCTCCTTTCTGATACGTGTGAGGCAACGTGAGGGATAAGATGGGGTTCCGGGGAGCATGATCCGCCAGTTTTGACTTTCCCAAGCACGAACTGAAACAGTGGAAGGTTGTCGCATTGTATTGCGGTGCAACAAAGCGGTGCCGCAATCGTGAATTCTTCCGCTTTATTCGCTGGCCGATAATAGCGTCTTGAAACCAAGCTGGTGCGGCCTATCATAACTTGACTGTACGTTGTGTCCGACGGCGAACTTTCACGGGCCGCGGATATCAGGGTGATTGCGCCTTCGGCGTTGAGGCTGAGCGGCGGAACACCACAGGTTTGGGAGGACGCGCATTGGCCTGCAGTCCGGTAGCTCCATCTCGCTGCTGCGAAGATGAGCCCCTCCTTTTGCTTCGCCGCAAGAGTAACTTCGCGTCCGATGCGGACCTCGCGATGATCTCGCGCGGCAGCTTTCCTGAACATCTTCGGCATAACGCCATCCAGGGCTGGCCTCGTCTCACGGCATCTTGGCCTCCGCTAGGGCCGCCCTGGCCGAAGAAGACCGTAGGCGGAGGCGGCTGAACTCAGAAAACCAGACAGGGAGGAAACGATGTCAGCCACTGAGAGCATTGCCGATACCCGCCGCGGGTTCCTGAAACGCGGCGCCCTCGTCGCCGGCGCGGCAGCCGGCACCGTGGCGGCTCCAGCCGTAAAGGCGCAGAGTCCCGTCGTCATCAAGATGCAGACCTCGTGGCCGTCCTCGGACATCTGGATGGATTTCGCCCGGCAATATGTCGAGCGAGTCGAGAAGATGTCCGGCGGGCGGCTCAAGATAGACCTCCTGCCGGCGGGCGCGGTGGTCGGCGCCTTCCAGGTGCTCGATGCCGTGCATGACGGCGTCATCGACGCCGCCCACACCGTGCCGGTCTATTGGTACGGTAAGCACAAGGCGGCTTCCCTCTTCGGGACGGGGCCGGTCTGGGGCGGCAGCGCCGCGACCATGCTGGCCTGGTTCTATGCCGGCGGTGGGCAGGATTTCTACAAGGAGCTGACCCAGGACATCCTCGGCCTCAACGTCTACGGGTTCTATGGCTTCCCCATGCCGGCCCAGCCCTTCGGGTGGTTCAAGAACCCGGTGACCTCGGTCAACGATGTACGGGGCCTGAAGTACCGTACCGTCGGATTGGCTGCGGACCTCATGCAGCAGATGGGCATGAGCGTGGCCCAGCTGCCGGGCGGCGAAATCGTGCCGGCCATGGAACGCGGCGTGATCGACGCCTTCGAGTTCAACAATCCGTCATCCGACATGCGTTTCGGCGCACAGGACGTGGCCAAGAACTACATGCTGTCCTCCTACCATCAGGCGAGCGAGTCGTTCGAGTTCCTCTTCAACAAGGACTTCTTCGACGATCTTGACGAGGATCTGCAGGCAATCCTGCAGCATGGCGTCGAAGCGGTGAGCACCTCCAACCATGCGCTGGCTCTCGACCAGTACTCGCAGGATCTGCGCAAGCTGCAGGAAGGCGGCGTCAACGTGATCCGCACGCCGCAGGATGTTCTCGACGCCCAGCTCCAGGCCTGGGATAAACTCATCCCGACGCTGGAGCAGGACGAGTTCATGAAACGCGTCATGGACAGTCAGCGCCAGTTCGTGGAGCGGGTGGTGTTCTACGAGATCATGAATGCCCCGGATTATGCTCTCGCCTATGAGCATTACTTCCCGGGCAAGCTGAAGATCTGAGAACGATCCATACGTCCATCCATACGGCCCGGCGGCGGATAACGAACCGCCGGGTCGCCCTGTGACCAGAGCAGCGCGGGATCTCCATGGTTCGCTATATCATGTTTGCCGATCGCGTTTCGGCATGGTTCGGCAAGGCCTTCGCCTGGGCGATCATGATTATGACGCTCGGCACCGGTTACGAAGTTTTCGTCCGCTATGTCATGAACAGGCCGACGAGCTGGGCCTTCGACATTTCGTACATCATGTACGGAACGCTGTTTATGATGGCGGGCGCCTATACGCTCTCACGAAACGGGCATGTCCGAGGTGACTTCCTGTACCGGCTCTGGAGGCCGCAGACGCAGGCCAAAGTCGAGCTGGTCCTCTACTTCCTTTTCTTCTTCCCAGGCGTGCTGGCCTTGGTGCTGGCCGGCTGGAAATACGCAGCACGCTCCTGGCGCTTCCAGGAGGTGAGCGTCAATTCGCCCGCCGGTATTCCGATCTACCAGTTCAAGTCCATCATTGTCGCCGCCGGGCTGCTGCTTCTCATCCAGGGAATCGCACAGGTCTGCCGCTGCATCGTCTGTATCAGGACGGGCGAGTGGATTCGCGCTGCCGATGATGTCGAAGAAACCGAGAAGAAGCTGATGGAAGAGCGCGAGGCCGAAATCATCCGGCACGGGCCGGAGGCGGTCGACGTGCCTTCCAATCTCGATCCTTCCAGAAAAGGGTGACGGCCCATGACCGATCCGCAAGTCGCCCTGCTGATGCTCGGGACATTCATCTTCATCATTCTGCTCGGTTTCCCCATCGCCTTCACGCTCATGGCGATGGGCGTCGGGTTCGGATACTATGCCTACTTCGACGCGGGTCGGATGTGGCGGGCCTATGACAGGGCCGTCCGAAACGATGCCGATACATGGACGCAAATGCAGGAATGGGTCGGCGGTTTCTTCAACAACCGGATCTTCGATCTCTTGGTCAACCAGACCTACTCGGTCATGGCCAATGACGTGCTGACCGCAGTGCCGCTCTTCCTGTTCATGGGCTACATCGTCGAGCGCGCCAACATCGTCGATCGCCTGTTCCACACGCTCTATATCGCCGCACGCCGTGTGCCGGGAGCGATGGCGGTTGCAGCTCTCGTCACCTGCGCTTTGTTCGCCACGGCGACAGGCATCGTCGGCGCCGTCGTCACACTCATGGGACTTCTGGCCTTCCCCGCAATGCTCAAGGCCCGCTACGACACGAGCTTCGCCTCCGGTGTCATCTGCGCCGGTGGCACGCTCGGCATCCTGATCCCGCCGTCGATCATGCTGATCGTCTATGCCGCGGCCTCGGGCGTCTCCATCGTCCAGCTCTACGCCGGGGCATTATTCCCGGGCATGCTGCTGGCGGGCCTCTATCTGGTCTATGTGATCGTCCGTTCCTGGCTCCAGCCGAAGATCGCTCCTAAGCCGAAGGAAGAGGATATCGGCGACATCTCGACGGGACGTCTGATCGTGATGCTGCTCACGTCGTTCCTGCCGCTCGCTCTGCTTATCCTGTCGGTCCTCGGCGCCATCCTGCTGGGGCTTGCGACGCCGTCGGAAGCCGCTGCGGTGGGCGCTCTCGGCGGTCTGCTGCTTGCGGCGATCTACCGGGCGCTCACATGGCAACGCCTGCGGGAATCGGTCTATCTTACCGTGCGCACCGCAGCTATGGTGTGCTGGCTCTTCGTCGGATCCTGGACCTTCTCCTCCGTCTTCTCCTATTTGGGCGGCGAGCAGATCATCAAGGAGTTCGTCACCGGCCTCGACCTGTCGCCGCTGGCCTTCCTGATCCTCGCGCAGCTGATCATCTTCCTGCTCGGCTGGCCGCTGGAATGGTCGGAAATCATCATCATCTTCGTGCCGATCTTCCTGCCGCTGCTGCCGCATTTCGGCATCGATCCGCTGTTCTTCGGAATCCTGGTGGCCCTGAACCTGCAGACCTCGTTCCTGACTCCACCCATGGCGATGTCCGCCTACTACCTGAAAGGCATCGCGCCGCCGCATGTTCAGCTCGTCCAGATCTTCCGCGGATGCATGCCGTTCCTGGCCTTGGTGTTCGTGGCGATGGCGATGCTGTACATCTTCCCGGAGATAGCCTTCTGGCTGCCGAACCAGGTTTATGGCCGCTGATGGCGCATACGGGAGTGAACGCGTGAAGATGTCATCCATCAATCTTTTCGCCACGGACCTGCGCGACAGGATCGCTCGCGGCGAGCTGAGCGCGGAGAATGTTGTTCGGTCCTGCCTCGAGCGGATCGACGCGACCGAGAGTGAGCTCCGCGCATGGGCTCATCTCGACCGGGATGCTGCGCTCAACCATGCGAAGCGGCTCGATGGCTACCGCGCCAGCGGGCATCCGCTCGGCCCGCTGCATGGCGTGCCCGTCGGCATCAAGGACAGCATCGACACCGCCGACATGCCAACAGAGCGCGGAACCGTGATCGATGCGGGACGGCGGCCGTCGCAGGACGCCGTCGTCGTGTCCCGGCTTCGGGCGGCTGGCGCGGTGATCCTCGGCAAGACAGCCTGCACCGAGCTTTCCTATTTCACGCCCGTAGAAACCCGGAACCCGCACGATCCGCGCCGGACGCCGGGCGGATCCTCGTCCGGCTCGGCCGCCGCCGTGGCTGCGGGCCATGTGCCGCTGGCGGTGGGCACGCAAACGGCGGACTCTGTGATCCGCCCAGCCTCCTTCTGCGGCATCGTCGGCTTCAAGCCGAGCCACGGTCTCGTGCCGCGCACGGGCATCCTGATGCAGGCGCCACCCCTCGATACGGTCGGCGCTTTCGGCAGGACCGTAGAGGATGCGGCGCTGCTCGCGGACGTTCTGGCTGGCTACGATCCCGGCGATCCGGACACCCGTCCCATTGCGCCACCCCGGCTTCTGGAGCTTGCCTCGGGCCGGCCTCCGGTGCGACCCGACCTCGCCTTCGTCAAGGGACCCGTCTGGGACCGGGCGGCTCCGGAAACGCAGCAGGGGTTTGCCGAACTGGTGGAGGCTCTTAGCGAAGCCTGCGACACGGTCGATCTGCCCGATGCCTTCGGTCAGGCGGAGGCCGCTCATCGCCAGCTGATGACCACAGGCTTCGCCCGCAATCTCAGGCCCTACTACGAGCGCCACCACGATGCGGTGAGCGAGGTCGTGCGCCGGACCATCGAGGAGGGGCGGGACGTCAAGGCGGTGGACTACCTGACAGCGCTCGACTGGCGCGAGGTCCTGAACGATGGGCTGGAACGCATCTTTGAGCGCTACGATGCCCTCATCACGCCGGCCGCTATCGGCGAGGCGCCTCTCGGCCTGGAGACGACCGGCAACCCGGCTTTCTGCGTGCTCTGGACGTTCTGCGGCGTGCCGACGGTGTCGCTGCCCCTGCTTCAGGGGCCGAACGGGCTTCCCGTGGGCGTGCAGCTCGTCGGCCGACGGGGCCATGACGGACGGCTCCTGCGAACCGCCCGCTGGCTCACGGATTATCTGTCGAAGGCGGACTGACGGGGAGGTTTGTGAACATGGACACGATCATCGGCATCCTGGCCATTGCCTGCTTCGTTGCCTTCGTTGCCGTTCTCGCAGTCTTCGTGCCCGAATGGGACCTGATGATCGTCCTTGCCGCGGCCGTGCTGATGGCCGTTTGGGATTTCTGGCGTGCGCTGCGTTCCGGGCGGGGGTGACCGCTCCGGCTCCTTGCGCTGAACAATCTCCCGCAATGGGAATGGGCGACGGAACCACCTGTCTCCCGGCCGGTTCAAAGGGGAGGACCCACTCGCGAACCGGTGCTGCTGCGGAGGAGACGACTGGTCTGCCTTTCAGCATGCGCCTCACGGAGACTGGACATGCGCAAGACATTCGTCATGGCAGCGGGATTTGCATTGCTTGCGACCTCGGCATGGAGTCAGGGCTCGCCCTATTATGGTGGCGGCGGCGGTTACGACCGTTGGGACCGGCGCGAGAGCGGCAGAGGCTGGGATCGCGGTGCTGACGAGAGACGTGGTCATCACATGCGGCATGGCATGAGACACGGCATGCGGGGTGATCACGATGGCAAGGAGACCGGGGCCCGCTTCTTCCTGCGCAACGGCGACAGGCGGCTCGGCGTCGTCTGCAGCACGCAGGAATCGACCGAAGCTTGCGTGAATGCCGCGCTGCGCCTGCTCAACAGCGTGGAGCAGCAGGGACCGCAGCAGGGGCAGGGGACCACTCAGCCCTTCTCGCCATCACCGGGCCAGTCGCAATCCTTCCAGTAATTCTTCAGACGCGCTCGAGCGCCTGTCCCAGATCGGCCAGAAGATCCTCGCGATGTTCGAGGCCGACGGACAGGCGCACGAGGCCGTCCGGGATGCCCATCTCGGCGCGCAGCTCCGGCGCGAAGCGCTGGTGGGTTGTCGTCGCCGGATGCGTGACGAGGCTCTTGGCGTCGCCCAGATTGTTGGAGATGCAGATGAGCCTCAACGCATTCATGAAGCGGAACGCGCCTTCCTTGCCGCCCTCGACATCGAGCGCGATCATCGTGGAGCCGCCGTTCATCTGACGGCATATCAACTCGGCCTGGGGATGGTCCGGGCGGCCCGGATAGGTGAGGCGTCGAAGCTTCGGGTGGTCGTGCAGGGCGTTGGCGAGAAAGCCCGCGCTCGCGGTCTGCCGTTCGACGCGAAGGGTGAGGGTTTCAAGCCCCTTCAGCAGGACCCATGCGTTGAACGGCGAGATCGTCGGGCCGGTCATCCGCAGGAACTGCTGCACCTTCGTCTCGATGAATTCGGTCGAGGCGAGGATCACGCCGCCCAGACATCGGCCCTGCCCGTCGATGTGTTTGGTCGCGGAATAGACAACGCAATCGGCGCCGAGCCCGAGCGGCCTCTGGAAGAGGGGGGTGGCGAAGACATTGTCTACGGTGAGCGTCGCGCCGGCTTCGCGCGCAATCGCCGCGACGCCCGCAACATCGATGATCTCGAGGCTCGGATTGGCCGGCGTCTCGAGCAGGAAGGCCTTGGTTTCGGGGCGCACCGCCTTCCGCCACTCGTCAAGATTGGGACCGTTCACCAGCGTGCAGGCGACGCCGAAACGGGGCAGGAGGTCCTCGACCACCCAGCGACAGGAACCGAAGAGGGCGCGGGCCGCCACCACATGATCCCCGGCCTGGACTTGCCCCATCATCGCGGCGGTTACGGCTGCCATCCCCGTCGCGGTGGCACGGGCGGCCTCCGCCCCTTCGAGCGAGGCCATCCGCTCCTCGAAGGCGGTAACGGTGGGATTGGAGAAGCGGGTATAGCTGGAGCCCGGCTCCTCGTTCAGGAAGCGCCTCTCCGCGCTCTCTGCGCTCTCGTAGACGAAACCCTGCGTGAGGAAGAGAGCCTCGGAGGTCTCGCCGAAGGGCGTGCGCTCATGGCCCTCGTGAACGAGGCGGGTTTCCAGGTGGTAGTCGGGGTTCGATGTCGTCATGCAACGAGCTTACGAATGTTCTGTAAAAAGAACAACCGGCTCTTTCTGTAGAATTTCCCCTACCGTGCGACCTCGGCCCGCGCCTCCTCGATCAGGCGCTTGATGCAGGCTTCCAGGGAAGTTCTCCAGTGCGGAAGCACGACGCCGTGCGCCTCCGCCAGCTTGGTGCAGTCGAGCCGCGAATTGGCGGGCCGCTTGGCGGGGGTGGGATAATCCGCTGTCGTGATGGCCTTCACCCGTGCGCTCGGGCCGCCGAACCGGGCGGACTGCTCGAAGATTTCGGAAGCGAATTCCGCCCAACTGGCAGAGCCGGTGGAGGTCATGTGGAAGAGGCCGCGCAGGGATTTATCCTGAGGCTTCTCCAAAAGATTGCGGCACACGGTGAAAATGCCGTCAGCGATCGCGAAGGCGCAGGTCGGCGAGCCGACCTGGTCTCCCACTACGCCGATCTCGTCCCGCGAGGCCGCAAGGCGCAGCATGGTCTTCACGAAGTTCTTGCCGAAGGGGCTGTAGATCCAGGCCGTCCTGAGGATCACATGGTTCTCCGCCACCTCCGCCACCGCCTGCTCGCCCAGGAGCTTCGAGGCTCCATAGACGCCGATGGGACGAACCTTGTCCTCTTCCCTGTAAGGCCGGTCGAGAGTTCCGTCGAAGACATAGTCGGTGGACAGATGAACGATGGGCACCTTCATCGCCACCGCGGCGCCTGCGACGACGCCCGCGCCGATGCCGTTGATGGCCTCGGCCAGTTCGGGCTCGGACTCCGCCTGGTCGACGGCGGTATAGGCCGCCGTATTCACGATCACGTCGCCGCGGGTCTCGAAGAGGATGTCCTCGATGCCGGAGGGATCGGCGAGATCGAGCTTGGGACGGCCAAGGAGAACCGCCTTCGCACCATGGGCCGAAGCGCGCTCGTGAAGGGCGCGGGCGACCTGTCCTTCCTTGCCGATGACGATGATGCGCACGGGACCCGAACCCTCCTCAGTTCAGAACAAACGAAGCGACCCCATAGGAGAGGGGCCGCTTCGGGAAGTCAATTGCCGATGGCAACGCCTTCGCGCCGGCTGTCCGCGCCGCCGACGAGGCCCGCAGGCGTGACCACGATGGCGTGGATGCCGGAATTCTGGTCGATGAGCCTGACCTCGTGGCCCTTGGCCTCGAGCGCCGTCTTCCAGGCTTCGGCCTCGGTGCCCGCCTCCAGCTCGGTCGGGCCGTTGCGGCTGCCGAAATTGGGAAGGTCCGCCGCAACCTGAGGGTCGAGGTTCCAGTCGAGGATGCCGACGAGGGTCTTCGCCACGTAATTGGGGATCAGGCTGCCGCCCGGCGAGCCGACAACGGCGTAGAGCTTGCTGCTGCCGTCGAGCACGAGGGTAGGGGCCATGGAGCTGCGCGGCCGTTTGCCCGGCTCGACCCGGTTCGCGATGGGCTTACCGTCCTCCGTCGTGGCGAAGGAAAAGTCGGTCAGCTCGTTGTTGAGCAGGAAGCCGCTCTTGGTCATGAGCCTTGCGCCGAACCCGTCCTCGATGGTCGTGGTCATGGACACGGCGTTGCCGTCCCGGTCCACGATGGAGATGTGGCTGGTGCCGAACTCGATCCCCTCGGATGCCCCCCACAGGAAGGTCTTCTGGAAGGGCGGGGCGCCGGGCTCCGCCTTGCCCATGGACTTGTTCGGGTCGATCAGGGCCGCGCGGCTCTTCAGGTAGCCGGGATCGGTCAGCCCCCTCACCGGCACGCTCACGAAGGCGGGATCCGCCACATAGAGCGACCGGTCCGCATAGGCGAGGCGACCGGCCTCGGACATCCAATGGGCCGCCTTGGGGCCCGGCTTCAAGGCCGCCATATCCTGCGTTTCGAGGATCCCGAGCATCTGCTGCACGGCAAGCTGGCCGGAGGAGGGCGGGCCCATGCCGCAGACCCTATAGGCGCGGTACTGCCCGCAGAGGGCGTCGCGCTCTTCCATCTTGTAGCTTCTCAGGTCCTCCAGGGTAATGTCGCCCGGATTGGTGGGATGGCCCGTAACGGTCGCCACGATGTCCTGCGCAATCTCGCCCGTATAGAAGGCGTCCGCCCCCTTTTCGGCGATGGTCCGGAGGGTTTGGGCGAAGGCCGGGTTCTTCAGGATCGTTCCGACAGCCTTGGGCGTGCCGTCCGCCTCATAGAAATAGGCCCGCGCAACCGGATCGTTCTGGAGATATTTCTCCTTGGAGAGCAACCCGTTGAGCCGGGGGGAGATGGCGAAGCCTTCCTCCGCAAGGCGGGCGGCCGGCTCGATTAGCTGCTGCCAGGACAGCTTGCCCCAGTTCTTGTGGGCGGCTTCGAGCAGGCGCAGGGTGCCGGGGACGCCCACCGAGAGGCCGCCGACCACGGCGTCATAGAACTTCATCGGCTTGCCGTCAGGGCCGAGGAAACGTTCGGGCCTGGCGGCCATTGGTGCCTTCTCGCGGCCATCCAGGGTCGTCATGGTCTTGCCGTCCCAGTACACCATGAAGGCGCCGCCGCCGATGCCGGAACTCTGTGGCTCGACGAGGTTGAGGACGAGCTGCACCGCAATGGCTGCATCGACGGCGCTGCCGCCGGCTGCGAGGATGTCCTGGCCGGCCTTGGCGGCCAGCGGATTGGCCGCGGCGACCATGTCCTTCGTGGCCGTGCCGACGGATTTCGCCGTGCGCCCGGTAGGGGCCTCGGGAGCCGGCGCGGCAGGCTGGGCCCAGACGGACGCGGGCAGGGACAGGCTTGCGGCAAGGCCAAGCCCGCCAAGGCTTTGCCAGAAAGTTCCTCGTGCGATCATTCCGCTGGTGCTCCCTCAGGTCGATATCCGGCAGATCCGGTTAAAGAGCAGCCTAACAAAGGCCGGACGGGTCGCGCCACCACCATTCGGGAGGGCAGGGGGAGCAGAAAATGAATCCGCACTTCAGTTTCATCACACTCCCGTCATTCTTCTCCTTTAGGTTGAGATTCGCGGCTGAAGCGATGCGATGGAGGAGGACATGTACGCTTATAATCTGTTCCGCAGTACGAAGCCCGACGGCCTCGTCTGCGCAGTTCCGGAAGAGCGTTCGGTTCCGCCTTTCGTGATGGGACCGCATTGGGAGTTCGGCGGACGTGTCGACGAGCGGGAGGCTCCGCTTGGCTTCGACCGGAAAGCGGCCCAGACCGGCGTCCGGTACAACGGCTTTTATCTCTATGCCAGCTTCCAGAAGGAGCGCCGGGCCATCCGCGCCTGAGTGCTCCTCGCCTTGGGCATGCCCCAACCTGGGCATGCCCGTCCCGCTCCCCACGCACGGTCCTTTCCCAAACGGCTCTTGATCTTACGCGGCGACTGTTCTCTATCTGGGTGTCTCCTCGCGCCCGCCGCTTCGCATCTCTCCTGACCGGACCGTGAATTCCTCTCTTGCCCTCATCTGGACGATCACGGCTGCAACGACTCTTCTGCAGGCCGCCAACGGTCTCCTCCAGGCCCTGATGCCCCTGCGGATGCAGGCGGAGGGCCTCTCCGTCTCGTCCATCGGTGTTGTTGCGGCAGCCTACGGGCTCGGCTTCTCGACAGGCTGCTTTCTCGCCCCCGCCTTCATCCGGCACGTCGGCTATATTCGCGCCTTTGCAAGCCTGGCAGCCATTGTCTCCGTCATGGTGCTGCTCATGACCCAGGCCCATTCGACGCTCGCCTGGGCGCTCCTGCGCGGCCTGACGGGGGTGGCACTCGCCTGTATCTTCACCGTCACGGACGGATGGATCAGCGCCCGCGCGACCTCGAGCCACCGCGGGCGGATTCTGTCGATCTACATGATCTGCACCAAAGTCGCCCTGATGCTCTCGCCATTGGGCATCAGCTTCGGCGACGTCCGGACGGACGGGCTGTTCATGGCGGTGAGCGCCGTGATGACGCTCTCGCTCCTTCCCATCGCCGCCACCACCACAGCGGAACCGCCCGCTCCCCTTGGCGTGCGGATCAATGTGAAGGGTTTGTTCCGGTCCGCGCCCTCGGCCGTGGTCGGAGCTTTCGTGGTCGGCCTCGTCAACGGTCCCGTCATCGCCATCACGCCTGTCTTCGGCATCAGCATCGGCCTGGGCCAGGACAAGGCTGCCGCGCTCCTCTTCGCGCTCCAGGCCGGAAGCCTCGTGATGCAATGGCCGCTGGGCTGGCTCTCGGACCGGTCCGACCGGCGCTACGTGATCGCGGGGCTGGCCGCAGGGACGAGCCTCGTCTCGATGCTGATCCTCATGGCGAGCATGCAGGGCGCGGACATGCTGGTCCTTCTGTCCTTCGCCGTCTGGGGCGGACTGGCGCTGTGCATTTACTCGGTCTGCGTGGCCCATGCCTGCGATATCGTGGAGCCGGGCCAGATTGTCTCGACCGTCGGAACGCTCCTGTTCTCCTGGGCTGCGGGTGTCACCGTCGGCCCGCTGTTCGGGGCCGGCGCCATGGAGATCCTCGGGCCGCGGGGGCTCTTCATCTATGCGGCCGTCGTCTCGCTGGCGCTGACGGCCTTCGTCATCACCCGCATCCGGCAGGTGAAGCGGCCTGCCGCGGGAGGCGGCTTCGCGGTGGTTTCCCCCACCAGCTCCGCGTCGCCCGCCCTGACGCCGCGGGCCGAGGTCGCCATCCCCGATGAGGCAATGGTCTCACCGGAGGCGGCTCCGAGCGAAGGAGAAGCCGTAAGTCCCGATCAGAAGGACGCGTCAGCCGTCGCGCGAAGCGAGACGTCCTGATAGCGGTCGAGGCGCTTGTCGATCATGCCTTCGATCTTGCCGAAGACCTCGGCCACGGTGAGCTCGCGGGTCTTCTTGCCGTCCTTCGTGAAGAACAGGGACTTGTTGGACTTAGCCGCCGACGGGAAGGTGCTTGGGGCGCTCTTCTTCGGCTCGTCATCCACCAGCGCGATGAACTTGCTGGCGCTGTCCACGCCGAAGAAGTGGGAGAGATAGAACTCCGACCGGGTGAGCTTGCGCCCGAGCCTGCCTTCGATCTTCGTCTTGTCCCGCTGCATCAGCTCGGCAGCCATGAGGGCGGCGATGTAGGGGTTACGGCGCAGGCCGAGAATGTGCTCGCGCAGGGACTTGTCCCGCACATCCAGGTTCCCGGGCACGCCCTCGATGGCCTTCGCCTCCATGACGAGCCCATGCTTGGGACCGAAGGTCCGGACGGTTTCGAACCAGGTGCTCGTGATGAACTGGAACAGCCCTTCCGCCGACGAGGTCGAAGCCTTGTTGGCCGGGATGAAGCTCGATTCCTTGTCGGCGAGGGCCATCATGTAGACGGGATCCGCGCCGGTGAGCTTGGACGCCCGCAGGATCGTATCCACGATCCAGAGCGGCACGCGCATCTCCTCGAACTCAAGGTGCTCGACGGGATCGGCGAAGATCTGCTGCTCGTCCTCGCCGCCTTCCGCCGCGGGCGGCTCGGTCATGGGGATCGACGTGATGATCAGCTTCTGCAGTTCTGCATGGTCGCTGAGGTCGGCAGCAGGAACCGGGACGATCGCCTCCAGGGGATCAGACCCGTATGCCCGGACAGCGGGCGCAACGGGAACATGCGGTGATCGGGCCGCGTTTTGTCCCTGCATGGCGAAAGGCTCGGCGGCCTTAGCGGAATCCGTCACCGCGCTGGCCGTGGCCATCACGAGGCAGATCCCGAGCCCGAGGCTCGTGGTCATGTTCAGCAGCGCTTTCCATCCCCTTGCGCTGGAGCGGCTCCGCAGGATGCGGGAACGGAGCCACTGGATGTTGTTCTCTTGGCAATACGCCGATGACTGGCACGCGTCGAGAGACGCTGTCAGGTCGATTTGCATTCGGAGAAACCCCCAGGAAATGTCGCGTCGCCGGAAGGCAGCTGCGCGGTCCTTGTTCATTCACCTGCGGGTTCTCTGCTTGGTCGATATGTCCAGAATGGGTCAGCTTGGCTGTGCCGGAGAGAATTAGTTCCATGGTGCGACCACCCGCCGCGATTTTGGCAAGCAAAGCCAAGGGCAATGCGAAGGACTTGCAAAGAAAACGGGAGGGATCTCGCCCTCCCGCTCAGATTAACGTCAAGTTTGCTGTCGATTTCCAGTTGCGTGCGGGCCCGCATAGAACGCGCGGCCGGTCGCTCCATAGTTGAAGACTTCCTCAAGGTGCACATCAGCCAGGCTTTTGCGCGGGCATAGACGCTGATGGTGTCATTGATCCTGTCGTCGGCATTGACATCCAGGCGGGCGCAGGACTCGAGCCTGTCTCTTGAGCCGCCGGACGAGAAGCGCTCGCCGACGAAGACCGCCGGGCGCGATGGGCAGGATGATCTCCTGGCTTGCAGTTCATCGCGGCGATCCGCCTTCCCAAATCTTGCCGCGCTTTCCCTCCCGGCGCTTCAATGGCATGAAGGACCGCCGCTCACCGCCCACAGTCGCGTGGGACAGCCACGGCACTGGACGTGTGTCCACACCGTGTTCCCGTTTCACCTCGGTACCGAGGCATCAGCGTCAGTTCTCCTGTCATGAAGGTGTCAGTGGTCCCGCAACTCCATCTCAGGCTCCTATCCAGATGGATCGTGCCGCTCGTCCTGACCTTGTGGCTTGGAGGAGGGCTGGCCGTTGCGCAGCCGAAACCCCAACGCGTGGTGTCGCTCAATCTCTGCGCCGATCAGCTCCTGCTGGCCTTGGCGGACCGCGAGCAGATCGCCTCCTTGAGCTTTCTCTCGCGCGACCCGTCCTTGTCCTTCCTGGCGGAGGAGGCGGCTGCTCTTCCGGTTAATGAGGGGCGGGCGGAGGCTGTCCTATTCGGCGGGGCCGACCTCGTCCTGGCCGGCACCTACGGCCAGCAGCATCAGGCCGCTTTGCTCCAGGCGCAGGGCCTAGACGTCCTGAGGCTCGGGCCCTGGACGCGCTTGGAGCAGGGAAGAGAGCAGATCCGGGCCCTGGCCCGCCGTCTCGGCCACCCGGAACGGGGCGAGGCCCTGATCGCGAGGATCGACGCTGCGCTTGCGCGGACGAAGGACATCGTGCCCTCCCGGTCCAGCATCCTGATCTACGACAGGCGGGGGTGGGTTCCGTCACTGGATTCCATGCAGAACGAGATCCTGGCCCATATGGGGTTCGTCCCTCACCAGAAGGCTCTCGGCCTGATGCAGGGGGGCACCGTCTCGATGGAGGCGCTCCTGACCTCGCCGCCGGACTACATGCTCGTGGACGAAGGCTCGAGCCAGGCCGTCGACCAAGGCTCGGCGCTTTTCGTCCATCCGGCTCTGGTGAAAACCGTGCCTCTGGAGCGGCGTCTGAAAGTCCCGGCCAGGCTGACGATCTGCGGCGGCCCCTCGACGCCGGCGATGATCGAAGCGCTCGCGGCGGAGGTCGCCCTGAAAGTTCGGTAGTGGAAGAACCCGTCAGCTAAGTGCCAACTGGAGGGGCGGGGCCGGCTTGAGCAATACCGGGCATCCCGCGGCCACGAAAACGACCGCATCGCAAGCCTCCGCGAGCCGCTGGTTCAGGCGTCCCTGTTCGTCCCGGAAACGGCGTCCCAAGGGTGTCGCGGGCACGATTCCCTGGCCGACCTCGTTGGAGACGAGGATCAGCGGTCCCGCGGCCTCCCTGACGGCCTGCACCAGACCATCCGCCTCACGCTCCGCATCGCGCTCCGCCAGCAGGAGATTCGAGAGCCAGAGCGTCAGGCAGTCGACGAGCACGACCCGTTCCGGGCTGGTCGTTTCGCGGATGATACCGGCCAGTTCCAAGGGGGCTTCAAGCGTTTGCCACGAGCCGTCCCGTTCGGCCCGGTGGTGGGCGATGCGCTCCCGCATCTCCTCGTCGAAGGCTTGGGCTGTGGCGATGTAGAGCCGCGCCGGGGCGGCGGTCTCGGCAAGCTGCTTCGCCGTGCGGCTCTTGCCGGAACGGGCGCCGCCCAGAACAAGGGCGCGGCGATGGAAACTCATGGAACTGTTCCACTAATCGGTCAGGCGGTTGAGAGGCAGCGTCATATGGACAAAAAGACCCTCGGGCCGCCACTCCCGATCCAAGCTGCCGCCGAGCTGGCCGGCGATGCTTCTCTGGGAGAGCTGCGATCCGAAGCCTTCGAAATCCGGAGGATTTTCGATGAGGGGACCGCCGGTCTCAGTCCAGAGAAGATCCACGACAGTCGCATTCTCGATCATCCACCGAATGGCGAGATTCCCGCCCGGGCTCGACAGGCAGCCATATTTTGCGGCATTTGTCGCAAGTTCGTGCAGGACCAGAGCAAGGCTCGTGGTCGTATTCGAGCCCACGCGCACGTCCGGTCCCTCGATCACGATCTGGTTGTGCCCGGCCTGCCGATAGGGTTCGAGAACGGCGTCGATCAGCTGTGAGAGGCCGACCTCATGCCCCGTCCCCCTGCCGGGCGGAAAGGCAGGCTGCACCAGTTCGTGCGCCTTCGCGAGGGCGCTCAGGCGGCCCCTCAGGGCGGCCGCCATTTCCTTCGGGTCCTTGGCCGTGCGGGCCGTCATGGAGACCATGCCGTTTGCGATGGCGAAGAGATTCTTGACCCGGTGGTTCAGCTCCCGGGTTAGGAGCTGCTGGGCCTCCTCCGAGGCGCGGCGTTCGGTAACGTCGCTCACAACGCCCGAGAGGCTCACCGCACGGCTCTTGCCATCCTCACGAACGAAAAAGGCCTGTCCGTGCGAACGGACCCACCGGAGCTTTCCATCCGGCAGGACCGCACGGTACTCGGACTCGTAGCGGCCGTTCGAGCCTGGATCTGCGGCAGCGGCGATGCGCTCCTGCACATCCCGCCGGTCCTCCGGATGGATCAGAAGCATGGCCTCCTTGAGGGGGAGGCTGTAGAGGCCGTCATGCGGGATGTTGTAGAGGGCGCAGGTTCCTTCATCCCAGGCGATCTCTTCCCTCTCGAGATCGATCTTCCAGGTTCCGAGCTTGGCGGCTTCAAGAGCCAGGCGACATTGGCTCTCGAGAATCCGGTGAGCTTCTTCCGCCTTCTTCTGAGCATCGATATTGGTGCTGGTCCCGAACCAGCGCACGATGTTGCCCGACAGGTCCTGGATGGGAATGGCCCTAGTGAGCGCCCACTCGTAATCTCCGGCCGTATTTCGGATCCGGTGCTCCTCCTCGTAATGGGAGCCGGTTTCGAGCGAGTAGCGCCACCGGGAAAGCAGGTGAGGCAGGTCATCCGGATGGATCGCCGCCTGCCATCCTTCTCCTCCCGACTGCTCGGGCGTAAGCCCTGTGAATTCCTGCCAGCGGCGATTGAAATAGTCATGATAGCCGTCAGGGCGCGCCGACCAGACGAGTTGCGGAAGGGTTTCCGCCAGAACAGCGAACTGGTTTTCGGTCTCGTTGAAATCCACCGGGAACTCCCTGGTCAGGCATTATACCGCCAAGTCTCCTCATGACGCCATTGTTGTAAGGCTTTTTGAAGCTGACAACCCAAATCCGGACGAATGCGCGATTCCGGACGCCGAAGGGTAGCCCAGCCGGCCCGAAGCCACTAAAAGCGACCTGAGTCTGGCGCTTCCGGTCCTGAGCGCATAAATGCAGGCGCGAGCCCTCGAACCATCGAGTGATCCTTCCTACGCCGAGGCCGGTTGACAGTTTTCATGAACGATATGAGCCCTCATCCGGTCTCGCCTCCCGAGATGTCGTCCGCCGACGCCCTCCATCCGAGGGAAAAGCGCTCCCGCCGCTTCGCCTGGATCGGAATGGCGGCGAGCGCCATCCTGTTCGTCGCGTCTCTGGCCGTTCTCTGGCATATCGTGTCCGATATCGAGGTCACGGAGCTCAAGGCTGCTTTCACGGCAGCGAGCACCCGACAGATCGGCTTGGCTATTCTCTTCACAGCGGTCAGCTACAGTCTTCTGACCTGCTACGATGCGATTGCTCTCAGGCAGCTCAAGCTGCAAATCCCATACCGCACCACGGCCCTGGCTTCCTTCACGAGCTATGCGGTCAGCTTCACCTTGGGATTTCCGCTGCTGACGGCGGGTACGGTCCGCTATTGGATCTACTCGTCCAGGGGCATACGCCCCGGGAGGGTCGCGAGTCTGACCGTGATCGCGGGGGTGACCTTCTGGCTCGGCATGGCCCTCGTGCTGGCCTGGAGCCTGATCCGCCAGGCCGACGAGCTGGCAAGCCTCGTCTACACGAATATCTGGGTCAACCAGATCATCGGCTTGGTCGCGGCCATCTTCGTCGCCGGCTACATGGTCTGGGTCTCCCTCAAGCGGCGCTCCGTAAGGATCCAGGGCTGGAAGCTAGAGTTGCCCGGGTTCCGCCTGTCCCTGGCGCAGATCCTGATCGGAGCCGGGGACGTCTGCGCCGGTGCGGCCGTCCTGTTCGTCCTCCTTCCCGGCGGCCACAATATCAGCTTCGAGACGTTCCTGGCGGTCTACATCTTCGCCGTGATGCTCGGGGTCGTAAGCCACGCGCCGGGAGGGCTCGGCGTTTTTGAGGCCACGATCCTCCTGGCGCTCTCCAGCTATCCCCGCGAGCCGGTTCTGGGCGCCCTGCTGCTGTACCGCCTTTGCTATTACCTCGTGCCTTTCGTCGTCGCCCTTGCGCTGCTCGGAGCCTACGAGATCCGCAACCGCATCCGCGCGGCGCGGGACTCCTTTAAGCCGGACAGTGAAGAGGTTCCGGCCGAGTAGAGGCTTGGCAGGAGGGGAGGGAGCGTCCTAAAGAGAATGTCGTCCCTCCAAAAGCCTCCACCGTCCCCATGAGCGATCCCGACGAGACCCGGCCGACAGCCGGGCCCAAGAGCGAAGTGTCTGCGCGACGCGCTGCCTTCCGCGGCGCCGCGATCGCCTGTTTCCTGCTGATCCTGATCGCGGCTGCGCAGGGGCGCTTCGATGGATGGTTGCTTCTGGGAGCGGCTCTGGCTCTCGTACTCAGTGTCTTTGTGGCCGGTCGGGCCCGGGGTCTGGGCAGCGGCAGGCAGCGCTCGCCCAGAGGGTCCCTGCGCGCAGGCCATGCCGAGGCGCTCCTGGCCCATATTCCGGATCCGGTCATTCTGGTGGATCAGCGCGCCGTGGTGGTCGAGGCGAACGAGGCTGCCCACAACCTGCTGCCGGCCCTCAAGACGGGGCATCCTCTGTCCTTCGCGCTCCGTAGCCCGGATGTCCTCGACGGCATCGAGCGGGTTCTATCCTCCCAAGCCCCCTTGCGGGTCGAGTATGGCGAGCGGGTCCCGACGGAGCGGGTTTTCGAGGTCCATATCGGCCCCTTGAAACACAATGCCTCTGCGGCCGATATGCAGTCCGGCGTGGTCCTGTTCTTCCGAGATCTGACCTCGGCCCGGCGTCTCGAGGCCATGCGGGCCGATTTCGTCGCCAATGCCAGCCATGAACTGCGCACGCCCCTGGCATCCCTGCTCGGCTTCATAGAGACCCTACAGGGTCCTGCCCGCGAGGATCCCAAGGCCCGCGAGCGCTTCCTCGAGATCATGCGGGTCCAGGCCCAGCGCATGAAGCGCCTGATCGACGATCTTCTCTCCCTGTCGCGCATTGAGATGCGCGCCCACGTTCCGCCAACCGAGCCCGTGGATCTGACGGCCCTCGCCGCGCACATGATCGAGACCCTCTCGCCTCTGGCCAAGGAAAGAGGCGTCGACATCGAATCCAAGTTTCCTGATCTCCCGGCCCATGTGCTGGGCGACCGGGACGAACTGCTCCGGGTCCTGGAAAACCTCATCGAGAATGCGGTGAAGTACGGCGAGAGCGGCGGGAAGGTGGAGATCGAGTTGGGCCGCACCGGTGTCTCCCATGGCCAGCAGGGGCCGTTCCTGACGGTCTCTGTCAAGGATTACGGGCCCGGCATCGCGCCCGAGCACCTGCCGCGCCTGACCGAGCGGTTCTACCGGGTCGACGTGGCGCAAAGTCGTGAGAAGGGCGGTACGGGGCTGGGGCTTGCCATCGTCAAGCACATCGTCAACCGGCACCGCGGTCATCTCGACGTCGAAAGCCAGCCGGGGCAGGGCGCCCAGTTCACGGTGACGCTTCCGGAGGCGGGCGCCAGCGGGCGAGTCTAGCCATAGTCACGAGTCTTTGAACAGGTCTCTCCGGTGCCGTCCTCGTGAGCAGAATGGCTCGTTTTCCACGCCTGTGGAAAAACTAAGAACCCAAGCAGCAGAAGGGTTTCGCTCAAGCTGTCATCTAACTGTCATTCAAGTGTCGTAGAGGCGACATGCCCGGGTCCTAGGGGTCCCCTCGCGCGGCCCGGCCTACATAAGCTGAGCCACCTGTCGCGCTTGTATGAACAGGGAGATTTATCGTGAAAATCATGTCCTACGCGGTTGCGGTCGGCCTTGCCGTCGCGAGCCTTACGACTACGGCGTCTGCCGCTGACATCACCGGCGCGGGCGCGACCTTCCCTTTCCCGGTCTATTCGAAGTGGGCTGAGGCCTACAAGAAGGCGACCGGAACCGGCCTGAATTATCAGTCCATCGGTTCTGGCGGCGGCATCAAGCAGATCCAGGCCAAGACCGTGGATTTCGGCGCCACCGACGCTCCTCTGAAGGCCGAGGTTCTCGAGAAGAGCGGCCTCGTGCAGTTCCCGACCGTGATGGGCGCCGTCGTGCCGGTCGTCAACATCCCGGGCGTGCAGTCCGGTCAGGTCAAGCTGACGGGTCCGGTCCTGGCTGACATCTTCCAGGGCAAGATCACCAAGTGGAACGATCCCAAGATCGCCCAGCTCAATTCCGGCGTGAAGCTGCCCGACGCCAACATCACTCCGGTCTACCGCTCGGACTCCTCGGGCACGACCAGCGTGTTCACCACTTATCTCTCGCAGGTTTCCAACGCGTGGAAGTCGGACCTCGGCGCCGGCACCACGGTCAACTGGCCGGCCGGTCAGGGTGGTAAGGGCAACGAGGGCGTTGCCGCCACGGTGAAGCAGGTTCCGAACTCGATCGGCTACGTCGAGTACGCCTACGCCAAGCAGAACAACATTCCCTACACTCTGCTCCAGAACCAGGCCGGCAAGTATCCGCAGCCGGAGACCAAGTCCTTCCAGGCTGCTGCTGCTAACGCCAACTGGACGGCCGCTCCCGGCTTCGGCATCTCGCTGACCAACCAACCCGGCGACGAGGCTTGGCCGATCACCGCTCCGACCTTCATCCTGGTCTATGAGAACCCGGAGAACCCGGAGCAGACTGCCGAGGTCCTGAAGTTCTTCGATTGGGCCTACAAGAACGGCGACAAGCTGGCCGCCGACCTCGACTATGTTCCCCTTCCCGACAACGTCGTCGAGCAGGTTCGTGCAACCTGGGCGAAGGAAATCAAGAACAAGTCGGGTCAGCCCGTCTACAAGATGTAAGTGGCTGGCTAACGACCGGTAAAATGGGGTATGGCGGATGGCTGTCTTGTCTGATGAAGTCGTTATGTCGAACATGCAGACCGTCCGCCGTCGCACCTCGCCCGGCTTCGACCAGGGTTTTCGCTGGGCCAGCTACGGCTCCGCCCTGGTCGTTCTCGCCGTCCTCGCCGGAATCCTGGGCGCCATGCTCTATGGCGGGTGGCCCGCCTTCCAGGAATTCGGCTTCAGTTTCATTACCTCCAGCGTCTGGAATGTAGGCGAGGATCAGTATGGCGCCTGGGTCGCCATCTCCGGCACTCTGACCTCGGCCCTGATTGCCCTCGTCATCGGTGTGCCGATCTCCATCGGCATCGCGATTTTCCTGACGCAGCTTTGCCCGCCCTGGCTCAAGCGCCCGGTCTCCACGACCATCGAACTGCTCGCGGCGGTTCCCAGCATCATCTATGGCATGTGGGGCCTCTTCGTCTTCGCCCCGTTCTTTGCCCGGTTTGTCCAAATCCCCGTCTCCGAGCTGGTGGAAGGGATTCCGATCCTCGGCACGATCTTCTATGCGCGAGTGCCCTCGGGCGTCGGCATGATGACGGCCGGGATCATCCTGGCGATCATGATCATTCCCTTCATCGCTTCGATCGCCCGGGACATCCTGGACCAGATCCCGACCGTGCTGCGCGAAAGCGCCTACGGCATCGGTTGCACCACCTGGGAAGTGGTCCGCTACGTCCTCCTGCCGCAGGCGGGCGTGAGCATCATCGGTGCGATTATGCTGGGCCTCGGCCGCGCCCTCGGCGAGACCATGGCCGTGACCTTCGTGATCGGCAATGCAAACAGGCTCTCTCTCTCGCTCTTCGATCCGAGCTCCACGATCGCATCGCGTATCGCCAACGAGTTCAACGAAGCTGCCGGCATGCAGATGCACGCGCTCCTCGCACTCGGCTGTATCCTGTTCCTGGTCACCTTCATCGTTCTCATGTTCGCGCGCTTTCTGATCTCGCGCGTTCAAACTCACTAAGGGGCGGCTCATGGACACTGCGCTGCAAGACAAGACGATTGCCGCTCCTGCTCCGTGGGGACGTGTCCGCCGCAGCCGCTACGTGGCTGACCGCGCGCTCAAGATCATCTGCGTCCTGTTCACGGTCCTCGGGGCGACCGTGCTCGGCTGGATCCTGCTGATGCTCCTCTACAGGGGCTTCGGCGCTCTCTCGCCTGCGGTCTTCACCGAGACCACTCCCGGTCCAGGCAGCGAGGGCGGCGGCATCGCGAATGCCATCGTCGGCAGCCTGATCATGACGGCGCTCGGCATTATCGTTGCCACGCCGATCGGTGTTCTCGCGGGAACGTTCCTCGCCGAATACGGCAAGGGATCGAAGCTCGCGATGGTCATTCGCTTCGTCAACGACATCCTTCTGGCCGCCCCGAGCATCCTGATCGGCCTGTTCGTCTACATGCTCATGGTGCAGCCGATGGGCGGCTATTCCGGATGGGCGGGCGGCGTGGCTCTGGCCATCATCGCGGTTCCGGTCGTCGTGCGGGCGACCGAGGACATGCTCCGTCTCGTGCCGGGCTCTCTGCGCGAAGCCGGCGCCGCCCTCGGAGCTCCGATGTCGACGGTGATCGTCAAGATCAGCTGGAAGGCGGCGCGAGCCGGCATGGTCACCGGCGTGATCCTGGCGACTGCCCGCATCGCCGGAGAGACCGCGCCGCTGCTCTTCACGGCGCTCAACAATACTTTCTGGTTCAGCCCCAACCTGATGGGCGGCGTCTCGAACCTGCCTGTCACGATCTACCAGTTCGCGCTCGCGCCCTATTCCAACTGGCAGCAGTTGGCCTGGGCCGGTGCCCTCATCATCACCTTGTCGATCCTGGCGCTGTCGATCACCGCGCGCCTGCTCTTGAGGAAGGATAAAGTCCGATGAGCACGATTGCAGTCAATGCCGGCGGCGGCATCGGGAATGCGGCCGCGGCCGACGCCAACGCGTCTGTCCGCATCGCTGTCAGGAACCTTGATTTCTACTACGGCGATTTCCGGGGTCTGAAGGACATCTCTCTGAATTTCTTCGATCGGCAGGTTACGGCTCTGATCGGGCCTTCCGGTTGCGGAAAGTCGACGCTGCTGCGTACTTTCAACCGCATCTACAGCCTGTACCCCGAGCAGCGCGCCACCGGCGAGATCCTGCTCGACGGCCAGAACGTCCTGTCGTCCTCCATCGATGTGAACGAGCTGCGCGCCCGAGTCGGCATGGTGTTCCAGAAGCCCACGCCGTTCCCCATGTCGATCTACGACAACATCGCTTTCGGCATTCGCCTCTACGAGAAGCTGCCGAGGGGCGAACTCGACGACCGTATCGAGGAGGCCCTGCGCAAGGCTGCGCTCTGGGACGAGGTGAAGGACAAGCTACGCCAGTCGGGCATGGGATTGTCCGGCGGTCAGCAACAGCGCCTGTGCATCGCGCGCACCATTGCGCAGCGGCCTGAGGTGATCCTGCTCGACGAGCCCACATCCGCCCTCGACCCGATCTCCACCGGAAAAATCGAGGAGCTGATCGAGCAGTTGCGCTCCGAATTCACCATCGTGATCGTCACGCATAACATGCAGCAGGCGGCGCGCATATCGCAGTACACCGCGTTCATGTATCTCGGCGAGCTCGTGGAATTCGGGCCGACGGCCAAGATGTTCATGAACCCCGGCAAGAAGCAAACTCAAGATTACATCACGGGACGCTTCGGCTGACCGAAGCGCTACGAGGGAGGCCTCCCATGGCGGAGCATATCGTCAGCTCCTACGACGAAGACCTGCAGGGTCTCAGGCGACGGATCACCGAAATGGGCGGCATCGCCGAGAAGATGCTCGTCGATTCCATCTCGGCGCTCGTGCGGCACGACAAGGCCCTGGCCCAAGCCGTCATCTCGGCCGATCCCCGCCTCGATGCGCTGCAGCGCGAGGTCGAGGAGAATGCGATTTTCACCATCGCCCGGCGTCAGCCGCTTGCGGTCGACCTGCGCGAGACCATCTCCGCGATCCGCGTGTCCGGCGACGTAGAGCGCATTGGGGATCTGGCGAAGAACATCGCCAAGCGCGCGCTCGCCATCGGCAGCGATTTCCAGCCGCAGAAGATCGTGGTCGGACTGCAGCACATGAGCGACCTCGTGATGGGGCAGCTCAAGGACGTGCTCGATGCTTACACGCTGCAGGACACGGCGAAGGCGCTCGACGTCTGGCAGCGCGACGGGGCTATCGATGCGCTCTACACGTCGCTCTTCCGTGAACTGCTCACGTACATGATGGAAGACCCGCGCAACATCTCGTTCTGCACGCATCTTCTCTTCTGCGCCAAGAACATCGAGCGCATCGGCGATCACACCACCAACATCGCGGAGACGGTCCACTACCTCGTCACCGGCGAGACGCTGGCGATCGACCGTCCCAAGAACGACCGATCCATCGATACGACGGTCCATACAGGAGCCTAACACTATGGGGCCGCGCGTTCTGATCGTCGAGGACGAGGAGCCGCTTACTCTCCTCCTGCGCTACAACCTCGAGGCCGAGGGCTATGACGTGGATAGCGTGGCCCGGGGGGACGAGGCCGAGATCCGCCTGCGGGAGCAGGTTCCAGACATCGTGCTGCTGGACTGGATGCTGCCGGGCCTGTCGGGCATCGAGCTCTGCCGGCGCATTCGCGTCCGGCCCGAGACGGAGCGTCTTCCCGTCATCATGCTGACGGCGCGGGGCGAGGAGGGCGACCGCATCCGCGGCCTGTCCACCGGAGCGGACGACTACATCGTCAAGCCCTTCTCCGTGCCGGAACTGCTCGCGCGCGTGCGCGCGCTCCTGCGTCGCACGAAGCCGGCGCATATCGCGACCCTGCTGCGGGCCGGTGACATGGAGCTGGACCGGGAAACGCACAGGGTCCGCCGGGCGGGCAAGGAACTGCATCTCGGCCCCACGGAATTCCGGCTTCTCGAGTTCCTCATGCAGAGCCCTGGGCGGGTCTTCAGCCGCGAGCACCTGCTCAATGCGGTCTGGGGGCACGATGTCTATATCGACGAGCGGACGGTCGATGTGCATGTGGGTCGGCTCCGCAAGGCCATCAACCTGCCTCGCAGGCCCGATCCCATCCGCACCGTGCGCGGGGCCGGCTATTCCTTCGACGAGACTTTCGCACGCGAGGAGCAGCCCCTGAAGGCCGAAGGCTGACGATCTCCTCATAGGCAAAAGATAAGGGCGCAGCGACCATCATCGCTGCGCCCTTTTTGTTTTGTCCTGCAGAGTCGCTCAGGCGCGGGCCAGCTTCCGCTCGCGCTTCCTATCGGCAACCGGCTGATAGGCGATGCGGGCATGATGGGTGCAATAGGGCAGGCCCGTGATGGAGCGGGCGCCGCAGAAACGGAAATCGGGCTTGGTCGGGTCGCCCATGGGCCAGCGGCACATGGATTCACGCAGTTCCATGATTGTCACGCGTTCGGACATCGGGATGGCCATATTCTCCTCGACCAGAACCTCCGTCTCCATGGCAGCCGGCTGCAGGGAGATCGGAGCGATCACCACATTGCTGTGGGTCTGAGGCGCAATTGGGGCCGGGGCGCTGGGAACGCGCGAGGCCTTGCGGGGGCGCTGGGAGACAGCGGAGGCGGGCTTTGCGTCCTTTGCACGGCCCGAGAGGCCAAGGCGGTGGACTTTGCCGATCACCGCATTGCGGGTCACGTTGCCGAGCTCGGCTGCGATCTGGCTCGCGCTCAAACCATCGGCCCAGAGCTTCTTCAGAAGCTCGACCCTCTCGTCCGTCCAGGTTGCGCCCGCATCCATCATTTTGTTTCCTGCCTCCATCAGGGCCGCCTTTGACTCAGAATCCCCCATGCCTCGCGGACAGAGCAAAAATGTCCGACCGCGTTGCGAGGGTCGCTCCTGAGGGTGAAGGCCGCCGTACGGGATGTCGTACTCGACTGCTGCGAAGTTACTAGATCGGTGGACTCGGGCGCAAGAGTCCCCGCACATGCCATGTCGTTTTCCCCAGGGAAGTCGACTTCGGGAAAATTTGCCTGTGATGGGTCACTTCATTTCTCTTGAATTGACAGGGTCTCAGGCCTCGTTAGAATTTCTTTTGTGCCGCCCAGCTTGGGCGGCGCTTTCTTTTTCGGGCCCGGGTGCGACCTTGGGTCCCTCTAGGCGGAGATAGCCCCGTGACATCGCCATTGCTGCCCGTTTTCGCGCGCGCCGAGCTTTCCTTCGAAAAAGGGGAGGGCCCCTGGCTCTATAACCGAGACGGTGAGCGATATCTGGATTTCGGGGCCGGCATCGCCGTGAACGCTCTGGGCCATGCCCATCCGCACCTCGTGAAAACCCTGACGGAGCAGGCCGCCAAGGTCTGGCACACGTCGAACCTGTTCCAGATCCCGGAAGGGGAGCGGCTGGCCCGGCGGCTTGTGGAGAATACTTTCGCCGATGTGGTGTTCTTCTCCAATTCCGGCGCCGAGGCGAATGAGGCGGCCATCAAGATGGCGCGCAAATATCATGCCGCCGGCGGGCATCCGGAGCGCTTCCGCATCGTTACGTTCGAGGGCGCCTTCCATGGCAGGACCCTGGCGACCATCGCGGCCGGCGGCCAGGCCAAGTATATCGAGGGCTTCGGCCCGAAGGTCGAAGGCTTCGATCAGGTTCCTTTCGATGACATGGAGGCCCTGAAGGCCGCCATCGGTCCCGAGACCGCCGCCCTCATGATCGAGCCGATCCAGGGTGAAGCCGGCATCAGGTCGGTGCCGAACGCCTTCCTGAAGGAACTGCGCGCGCTGTGCGACCAGCACGGACTGCTCCTGATCTTCGATGAGATCCAGACGGGCGTCGGCCGTACCGGCAAGCTCTTCGCCTATGAGTGGACGGGCGTGACGCCGGACATCATGTCGGTCGCGAAAGGCATCGGCGGCGGCTTTCCTCTGGGCGCCTGCCTCGCCACGGCCGAGGCCTCGAAGGGCATGACGGCCGGCACGCACGGCACCACCTTCGGCGGCAATCCGCTCGCCATGGCTGTCGGCAATGCGGTGCTCGACGTGATCCTTGAGCCCGGGTTCCTGCAGAATGTCGAGCGGATGGGACTGCTCCTCAAGCAGCGCCTCGCCGAACTCAAGGACCGTCACCCCGGCGTCATTGCCGAGGTGCGGGGGCATGGCCTCATGATGGGCCTGCGCACTATCGTGCCCAATACCGAATTCATCGCTGCGGCCCGTGCCCAGAAGCTGATCCTGATCGGGGCCGGGGACAACGTCGCCCGCCTTCTTCCGCCCCTGATCATCACCGAGGCGGACATCACGGAAGCTTTCGACCGCATGGATGCCGCCTGTTTGGCCATTGAAGCTGAGCTGAACGCTACCGCTCAGCGGGGAGCTGCCCAATGAAGACCCGTCACTTCCTCGATCTCAGCGATTTTTCCGGCGCCGAGATTCGCCACGTCCTGAATGTCGGACTGGAGCTCAAAGCCAAGCGCCGCAGAGGCGAGCGCGCCAAGGAGCGTCCCCTTGAGGGCAAGGTCCTGGCCATGGTGTTCGACAAGCCGTCCACCCGCACCCGTGTCTCCTTTGATGTAGGCATGCGGGAACTGGGTGGCGAGACGCTGATGCTCACGGGCAAGGAGATGCAGCTCGGCCGCGGCGAGACCATCGCCGATACGGCCCGCGTCCTGTCCCGTTACGTGGACGCCATCATGATCCGCACCCTCGATCATGCGATGGTGGCGGAGCTTGCCCAGTACGCCTCGATCCCGGTCATCAACGGGCTCACCAAGATGACGCATCCCTGCCAGATCATGGCGGACGTGATGACCTTCGAGGAGCACCGTGGCTCGATCAAGGGACGCACGATCGCCTGGACGGGCGACGCAAACAACGTGCTCGCTTCCTGGGTTCATGCTGCGGCGAAGCTCGATTTCCGGCTCAAGATCGCCTCTCCGCCGGAACTTGCTCCCCGTCCGGAGCTTTTGTCATGGGCGAAACAAGAAGGAGCGGAGATCAGCGTGACGACCGATGCCTTCGAGGCCGCAGAGGGTGCCGACGCCGTGGTTACCGATTGCTGGGTGTCCATGGGGGACGACGACGAGTTCCGCCGCCACAATCTGCTGAAGCCCTATCAGGTCAATTCCAGGCTCATGAGCGTGGCTGCCAAGGACGCCGTCTTCATGCATTGCCTTCCCGCCCACCGCGGCGAGGAAGTGACGGATGAGGTCATGGACGGGCCCCAATCGGTCGTCTTCGACGAGGCGGAAAACCGGCTTCATGCACAGAAGGGCATCCTGGCCTGGTGCTTGGGAGCAGCAGAGGCATGAGTTCAGCCCCGTTCGAAGGAAACGACGACATCGTCCTGCCCTTCGCGGTCGAGCCTCTCGACGTGCGCGGGCGGGTCGTCCGTCTCGGGCCTTCCATCGACACCCTGCTGGCGCGTCATAACTACCCGGATGCGGTCGCCCGCGTCGTCGGCGAGGCGGCTGCACTCACGGTCATGCTCGGAGCCTCCCTCAAGCTCGAAGGGCGCTTTCAGCTCCAGACCAAGACCGACGGCATCATCGACATGGTGGTCGTGGACTTCAATGCGCCGGACCGGCTGCGCGCCACCGCTCGCTTCGACAAGGAGAAGCTCGAGGCTCTCGGTGCAGGTTCGCTGAAGACAGGGGACCTTCTGGGCTCTGGTTATCTCGCCATGACCATCGACCAGGGCACGGACCGCAGCCGCTACCAGGGTGTGGTCGCGCTCGAAGGGCAAAGCTTCGAAGAGGCGGCGCACCAGTATTTCCGCCAGTCGGAGCAGATCCCGACCCAAGTGCGGCTAGCCGTTGCCGAACAGTTCGAGAATGGGCGGCACACCTATCGCGCCGGCGGGCTGATGATCCAGTTCCTTCCCACGTCGCCGGATCGCCTGCGTCAGGCCGATCTCGCGCCCGGCGATATTCCGGAGGGGCATCCGTCGCACGATCTCGATGCCCCGTCGGAGGACGATGCCTGGGTCGAGGCCAAGCACCTGCTCGCGACAGTCGAAGATCACGAACTCGTCGATCCCGCCGTCTCCAGCGAGCGCCTGCTTTATCGCCTCTTCCACGAGCGCGGCGTGCGCGTCTTCGAAGGACAGCATGTGCATGAGGAATGCACATGCTCGCATGATCGCATCATGGCCATGATGCGCCGGTTCTCGCCGGAGGATCGCCGCGACATGGTCGGCGAGAACGGCCGCATCGGCGTGACCTGCGAATTCTGCTCGGAATTCTATGACCTAGACCCCACTGCGGTCGAGGCCGAAATTGCGAAGTCAGAGGCGTAAGGGAGCGCCCGAAGCAGCCTATTCTTCGCATTACCTACCATGCCCGCATTCGTTGCGGGCATGGGCGATTGGGACGTCATCTTTCAACGACGTAATGGCCGGAACAGGCACAGCCATAATGCGGATCAATCGTCAGGAGCTTGCGCAGGTGGCAGCGAGGCGACGCATGAAGGCCGCGCCCGCCTCGAGTTGCTCCAGGGTGATGTATTCGTCGGGCTGGTGAGCTTGGTCGATGGAGCCGGGGCCGCAGACGACGGTGGGAATACCGGCCGCCTGATAATGACCAGCCTCCGTGCCGAAGGGCACGGTTTGCGTATGGTTCTTGCCCGCAAGCCTCAGCGCCAGCACTTCCGCGGCGGAGCCCGGCTCCGGTGCAAGGCCCGGCACCGCCACTTCGAGCTGCGTCTCGATCCGGCCGAAATCTCCGAAGCGGTTGAGGCGCTTCAAGGCGACCTCCTGAACGAACTTGTCGAGACGGTTCGGGATCTCCTGCGGGTCGAGGCTCGGGAGGCCGCGGAACTCCCAATGGAAGTTGCATGACTTGGAAAGGATGTTGCGGGCTGTTCCGCCGGAGACGGTCCCCACATGGACCGTAGTATAGGGAGGATCGAAGCGTCCGCTCGTGTCACCGCGCTCCATCATCTCGTCAGCGATCCGGTTGAGCTCCGCGATCAGCTCCGCTGCCGTCATCACGGCGCTCGCGCCGAGATAGGGTTTCGATGAATGCGCCTCGAACCCGTGCACGGTGGTGGAGAAGGTCACGACGCTTTTGTGTGCATCCACGACTTCCATCATGGTCGGCTCTCCGACGATGGCGGCCTTCGGCATGGGCAGATCGCGGCCCATTCTGCGGATGCCGTCGACGACGCCGAGGCAGGTGGTTTCCTCATCATAGGAAAGCATGATGTGGATCGGCGTCTTGAGGTCGGCCGCCAGGAACTCGGGAATGAGCGCCAGGGTCAGCGCATCGAAGCCCTTCATGTCCACCGCGCCGCGTCCATAGGCGCGCCCATTCTCGACGCGCAGCGTGAAGGGATCCGACGTCCACGCCTGACCCTTGACCGGCACAACATCCGTGTGACCGGAGAGAACGACGCCGCCCCGATCCTGCGGGCCAATCGTGGCATAGATCGACGCCTTGTCACCGCTCGCATTCGGAAGGCGGACGTAAGGCACGTTCCAACTCTGCAGATAGCCCTCGACGAACTCGATCAGGGGCAGATTGGATTTTGAGCTTTCAGTATCGAGCGAAACCAGCTTTGCGAGCATTTCGAGCGGCGCCAGCCGCTGACCTGTGGGAGACATTCAGACCTCAGTGAAGAATGCGGTTGGTGCGCGGAACATCGAGCGAGAAGGCGGGAATTTCCGCGTTGAAGACATCGCCGCTGGCGGTCTCCATCACGTAGCTGCCCTGCATGGTGCCGCCCGGCGTGGTTAAGGGGCAGCCGCTAGTGTAGCTGAAGCTCTCGCCTGGTCCTAGGATCGGCTCTTCGCCGACGACCCCGGCGCCCCGCACTTCCTGGACGCGGCCCCGCTCGTCGGTGACAGTCCAGCAGCGGGCGCGAAGCTGAACCCGTTCCAGGCTCGTGTTGATGATCTCCACCGTATAGGCGAAGAAGTACCGGCCATCATCCGGGGACGATTCTTCGGGCATGTAGCGGGGCGTCACCGTCACGCTGATGCCACGGGTTATGGCCTTGTACATGGGCTCCTCTATCAAAGGTGGAAGATCGCTGCAGGTCCGTGGTAAGCCCGCCCTTGAACCTCGTCAATCGAGGCAGAGGAGATGATGCCATGCTCGACGGCTGGGTGCGGCCCCTGATCGATCCGCCCCTGGACCGGGCCGGGCGGAGCCTGGCGAAAGCCGGGCTCTCCGCGGATGCAGCGACCGCCTTGGGGCTGGTCGCCGGGCTCGGAGCCGCCCTTATGATCGTGCTGCAGTTCGATGCGGCGGCGCTCGTCCTGTTCGCCCTCAACAGGCTGCTCGACGGACTCGACGGCGCGATCGCACGCGCCAGCCAGCGCACCGACCGGGGCGGATTCCTCGATATCGTCTTCGATTTCGTCATCTACGGGGCCGTGCCGGCAGCCTTCGCCCTGCGGGAGCCTGAGGCTCATGCACTGCCGGCCGCCATCCTGCTCCTCTCCTTCTATATCAATGGAGCGAGCTTCCTGGCCTTTGCGGCGGTGGCGGCCAAGCGCGGGATCGAGGGCTCGTCCCGCGGGATCAAGTCCTTCTACTTCTCCGCTGGCCTGATGGAGGGCACCGAGACCATCCTGTTCTTCCTCGTCATGATCCTGGTGCCGGACCGATTCCCGGTCCTGGCCTATGCCTTCGCGGGGTTAACCTTCATGAGCGCTTTGGCGCGTGTGACCCTGGCATGGCACGTGTTTCGCGACGAGAATGAGGAAACGGATTAAGAATTCCGTAACATGGCTTAGAGAGAAGCCACACTGGACAACACAGGGCGAAGGCCCGTCGGAGCAAGATCATGGTAGCGTTGAAGGACGGGATCCAATCGGCTGATGCCATCATGCGCCTGACGGAAGCAGGCGTGATCGCGCCCGAGACGCCTTTTGCATCCGATCAGGTGCAGCCCGCGAGCCTCGATCTGAGGCTGGGCAAGCGGGCCTACCGGGTCCGCGCCAGCTTTCTGCCCGGCCGCAACCACACGGTTCGCGACCGGCTGACCCAGCTGAGCTTTCACGAGATCGATCTCGGCCCCGGGGCCATCCTGGAGACGGGAAGTGTCTATATCGCTGAGCTGCAGGAAGGCCTTGCCCTACCTCAGGATCTCTCCGCCGCAGCAAACCCCAAGAGTTCGACGGGGCGGATCGACGTGTTCACCCGCGTCATCACCGACCGCAGCCAGGAATTCGACACTATCGGCGCCGGCTACCGTGGTCCGCTCTATGCCGAGGTCTCGCCGAGAACCTTTCCGGTCCTAGTCCGGACGGGGACGCGCCTTTCGCAACTACGGCTGCGGAAGGGAGACGTCCGCCTGAGCGATGCCGAACTCCATGCCCTGCACCAGCGCGAGCGGGTGGTGACCTCGGCCGAGCCCTCGATCCAGGATGGCGTCGCCGTCAGCGTAGATCTGGCGGGCTTCGGGGCCGACAAGCTCATCGGTTACCGCGGCAAGCGGCATACGGGCCTCATCGACGTGGATAAGCCCGGATCCTGCCGGATCGCCGATTTCTGGGAGCCGCTCTATGCGGATTCCAGCCGCACCCTGATCCTCGACCCCGGGCAGTTCTATATCCTCGCCTCCAAGGAGGCGGTTCATGTGCCGCCGGACTACGCCGCCGAGATGGTGCCCTTCGACCCCCTCGTGGGCGAGTTCCGGGTCCACTACGCCGGCTTCTTCGATCCAGGCTTCGGCCATGCGGAAGCGGGAGGGGAGGGGGCCCGTGCAGTCCTGGAGGTCCGATCCCGCGATGTTCCCTTCATCCTGGAGGATGGGCAGATCGTCGGTCGCCTTGTCTACGAGCGCATGGCGGAGAGGCCAAAGGTGCTCTACGGCGCAGGAGCGGGCTCCAACTATCAGGCGCAGGGCCTCAAACTCTCGAAGCATTTCCGCTGACCCCTTGCCGGATAGGGGATAACACCGGTATGAATAGAGTCATGCGGGCGTAGTTCAGAGGTAGAACGTCAGCTTCCCAAGCTGAATGTCGTGGGTTCGATTCCCATCGCCCGCTCCAAAGTCCCTAGAAAATAATGCCGCTGCCTCTGCTCCAGATACCGGGTCGATTGCGGCGGGTCCTGAGCGCCAGTTGTCCTGGCCAATTCGGCAGTGGGCTGCCGGTATCGTTAGGCGGCTTAGCGCATCGCAAACGGTGAACCCTGGAACATTCGTCTCCTGGTCCTCTTGAATCCTCATCAGGTTTTCAGGAGATCGACGCAATGTTCAGGCTCATTCGAAATATCTTTCTGCTGCGGCAGGTATGGAAACTCGTGAAACGTCGGCGCTGAGGGGTAGGCGGATGGGTCCCGGTACGCTCCGTCCGCCTGATTGGCCGAAGTTCAGGTGGTAGTCGGCAAGGCGAAGCTGAGCGTTTGCGCTTGCCCAGGAAGCCGGACTTGCCCAGGCAACCGGATCAGGCACTTGGGCTCAAGCTCGGCAGGGTCATTGCTGGGCCAATGCCAGCTGTCGCCCGTGAACGGAAACGCCGAGACCGAGTTCTCTCCCCGGCAGCCCGTTAGATCACACCAAACCGGCCAGGGAATTATGGACAGGCATAGACTGCGTCTCGATACGGCATCGCGCCGATTGCCGATCTGGGCCTTCGGCCAGGAGTGATGTGGTGAACCGCTCCGTGCTGATCTCCATCGTGCTCGTCGTGGCGCTCGTCGGCTGGATTGCAAGTGGGATGCTGTTTGAGACCGAGGATGCGGCGCCCCCGGAGCCGCCGCGGGCCGCCGGCGACGTGCTGGTGGAGGCGCGGAGACTGTCGGCGCAGCCGGTCACGCGCTCTCTGCTTATCCAGGGCGAAGTCCGCCCCGTTCGCGAGGTGGTTCTGCGCTCTGAGGCCGACGGCACCGTGGCCGAGATCCCGGTGGAGGAGGGGGGGCGGATCGAGGAGGGCGCGCTCGTTGTGCGCCTCGCTCTCGAGGAACTCGTCGCAAGGCGCGAGGAGGTGCGGGCCCAAGTCGCGCAAAGAGAGGCCGACTACGAGGCCGCCACGCGGTTGGGGGAGCGGGGCTATACGCCCGAACAGCGCGTCCGCGAGGCGTTCACCCAGCTGCAGGCCGCCCGCGCGGCCCTGGCGCGTATCGAGCAGGAGATCGAGAACACGACGATCGAGGCGCCGTTCTCCGGGATCGTCAACGAGGTTGCGGTCGAGGTCGGCGAGTTCGTGTCGGCGAACGGGACGGTCGCCACGCTGATCGACAACGACCCGCTGGTCGTCACCGTGAACGTGCCTCAGCAGAGCATCGATCAGGTCAGCGTCGGCGCGCCCGCCAACGTGACCTTCGTGACGGGCCGCGAGGCCCAGGGACGGATTACCTATGTTTCCGCCAATGCGCAGCGCGAGACACGGACCTTCCGGGTGGATGTCGAGGTACCCAATCCCGATGGCCGGACGCCATCCGGCATCAGCGCCGAGGCGCGCATCCCCATCGAGACGGTGCCGGCCCATTTTCTCTCTCCTGCACTGCTGTCCCTCGGGACGGACGGCGCACTCGGGGTGAAGACCGTGGATGCAGACAATGTCGTCCGCTTCTATCCGGTCGAGATCGTGCGGGCTCAGGCCGACGGAATCTGGGTGTCCGGCCTGCCGTCGCAGATCCGGCTGGTCACGACCGGCCAGGGCTTCGTCCGCGCAGGAGAGCGCGTCACGGTCGCGGAGAGCAGCAATGCGCAGCCCGCTCCGCCAGCGCTTCCCCAGACCGTCCCGACTGCGCGTGAACCGGCTCCTGCCGCCGGGAGCACCGCCCCCGCACCCCCGGAGTCCGCAGACCGGTCCCAGGCCGCTCAGACAGCGCCTCCCGCCGTGGTGGCCGCTGCTCCTTCTCCGGAAGAGCCCACTCCCACGCTCCCGGTTCCTGTTTCCATCGCGGAGATCCAGCTCGCGCTTGCAGCCGCAGGCTTCGACCCCGGGCCGGCCGACGGCGTCCCAGGCCCCCAAACCGTTGACGCGATCCGCTCCGCCCAGGCGCGCTTCGGCCTGCCGGTCACGGGCGAGCCCGATCCCGAACTCCTGCAGCGCTTGCGCGCGCGCGCCACGGCGGGGAGCGGGCAGTGAATGCGATCATCGACGCCGCCTTCAGCCGAAGCCGCACGGTCCTGCTGCTGCTGCTGCTGATCCTGAGCTTCGGCGTGCTCTCCTACCTGACCATCCCGAAGGAATCCTCGCCCGATATTCCGATCCCGACCATCTATGTGTCGGTGCCCTATGAAGGCATCTCGCCCGAGGATGCGGAGCGGCTCCTCGTGCGACCGCTCGAGACCGAGCTCCAGACCATCGAAGGGCTGAAGGAGATCCGTGCGACGGCGGCCGAGGGCTATGCCTCCGTCACGCTGGAGTTCGACGCCGGCTTCGATGCGGACGAGGCGCTCGACGAGGTGCACGAGGCCGTCGATCGGGCGAAGGTGGAGCTGCCGTCCGGCGCGGAAGAGCCGGTCGTGCAGGAGGTGAACACCGCCCTGTTTCCCGTCCTGACGGCCGTGCTGTCCGGCCCCATCCCCGAGCGCGCGCTGGTCGGTCTCGCCAACGATCTCGAGGACCGCATCGAGGCTCTGCCCGGCGTGCTGGAGGTCGATATCGGCGGCGACCGGGAGGAGGTGCTCGAGGTCCTGATCGATCCTGTGGCGCTGGAGACCTATGGCATTTCCTTCGAGACCTTGATCAGCCAGATCCAGCGCAATAATCGCCTGATCGCGGCCGGTGCCTTGGAGACGGAGGCCGGGCGCATCGTGCTCAAGGTCCCTGGCGTCATCGAGAACATCGAAGATGTCTTGAATCTGCCGGTAAAGGTCGTCGGCAGCACTGTCGTGACCTTCCAGGACGTCGCCGTGCCGCGCCGTACCTTCCGCGACCCCGAGAGCTTCGCGCGCATCAACGGTCAGCCTTCCGTCGCCCTGGAGATCAAGAAGAGGACGGGCGCCAATATCATCGAGACGGTGGAGAGCGTGCGCGCGCTCATCGCCGAGCGCCAGCAGACCTGGCCCTCCACGGTCTCTGTCACTTATCTCCAGGACGAATCCAAGCAGGTCCGCACCATGCTCGGCGACCTGCAGAACAATGTGCTCAGCGCGATCATCCTGGTGATGATCGTCATCGTTGCGACCATGGGGCTTCGGTCTTCGATCCTCGTGGGGCTCTCGATTCCGGGCGCGTTCCTGGCGGGCATGATCGTGCTCTACGGGCTCGGCTATACGCTCAACATCATCGTCCTGTTCTCCCTTATACTCGTCGTCGGCATGCTGGTGGACGGCGCCATCGTCACGACGGAGCTGGCCGACAGGCGCATGGCCGAGGGGGCGTCGCCGCGCGAGTCATATTCCTTCGCGGCCAAGCGAATGGCCTGGCCGATCATCTCATCGACAGCGACGACGCTGGCCGTGTTCCTGCCGCTTCTGTTCTGGGGAGGCGTTGTCGGCGAGTTCATGAAGTTCCTGCCGATTACCGTCATCATCACGCTCACCGCATCCCTGCTCATGGCGCTGGTCTTCATCCCCGTCCTTGGCGGCATGATCGGGCGCTCGGGCGCACAGAGCGAGCAGCAGCTGGCGGCGATTCGCGCTGCGGAGACCGGTAGCCTCGACCAGATCGCCGGGGGCACCGGCGCCTATCTGCGCCTGCTGCGCTGGTTCGTGAGCCGTCCCACCTTCAGCCTCGTTGTCGCCTTCGCCATGCTCGCAGCAGCCATTGTCGGCTATGCGCGGTACGGGAGAGGGGTGACGTTCTTTCCCGAAATCGAGCCGGATTTCGTGCAGGTTCAGGTTCAGGCGCGGGGCAATCTCTCGGTCTACGAAAAGGACGCGCTGGTGCGGCGCCTGGAGGAGGCCATTCTCGACCTGCCGGAAGTCCAGACCGTCTATGCCCGCACGATCGGCGTGCGCCTCGGTGGGCGCGAGCTCGCCGAGGATGTGGTCGGCGTGATTCAGCTGGAGCTTGCCGAATGGGACCGCCGACGCAAGGCCGCCGTCATTGCGCAGGATATCCGCGAGCGGACCGCATCGATCCCCGGCATCCAGTTGCAGATCCGGGAACAGCAGCAGGGGCCGAGCCAAGGCAAGCCGATCCAGCTGCGGGTCAGCGCCCGCGACCCGGATACGCTCGCGGGCGTGGTGGAACGCATCCGCGCTCTGATGAGCGAGATAGGCGGCTTCGTCGATGTGGAGGACAGCAGGCCCCTTCCGGGGGTCGAATGGCAGCTGAACGTCAACCGCGCCCAGGCCGCCCGCTACGGTGCGGACGTCACATTGCTGGGGCAGGCGGTGCAGCTGCTGACCCGGGGGCTCCAGGTCGCCGAGTATCGCCCGAACGATGCGGACGAGGAGGTGGAGATCCGCGTCCGGTTCCCTGCGACCAATCGCAGCCTGGAGCAGCTCGAACAGTTGCGCATTCCGACGCAGGAAGGGCTGGTGCCCATCCGAAACTTCGTCACCTTCGAACCATCCCCGCGCACGGGCACCCTGAGCCGGGTGGATGCGAGGCGCGTCATCACGGTCAGCGCCGACGTGCCGGAAGGCGTCCTGGTGAACGACAAAATCCAGCAGCTTCGGGCTGCGCTCGGGGCAGCCGAATTGCCCGAGGGAGCGAATTACGAATTTGCCGGGCAGGACGAGGAGCAACGCGAGGCCGCGCAGTTCCTCACGGTCGCTTTCGCCGCCGCCATCTTCCTCATGCTCATCATTCTGGTGACGCAGTTCAACAGCATCTATCAGGCCGTGCTGGTGCTGAGCGCTATCATCTTTTCGACGGCGGGCGTTCTGCTCGGCCTGCTGATCACCGGAAGGCCCTTTGGCGTGGTGATGGGCGGCATTGGCGTGATCGCGCTTGCGGGTATCGTGGTCAACAACAACATCGTGCTGATCGATACCTACAACGACCTGCGCGGGCGCGGCGTCGGGCCGGTCGAGGCAGCCTTGCGGACCGGCGCACAGCGCCTGCGCCCGGTGCTCCTCACCTCGATCACGACCGTTCTCGGACTGATGCCGATGGTGCTCGCGGTCAACATCGATCTGGTCAACCGGGACGTGGCCGTCGGCGCTCCCTCGACCCAGTGGTGGACGGAGCTGTCGAGCGCCATTGCGGGCGGTCTTACCTTCGCCACCATCCTGACACTCGTTCTCACCCCGTCGATGCTGGTGCTCGGCGCAAAGGTGTCCGGCTGGTTGAGAGGGCGTTTCGGCAAGCGATCCACGCTGTCCGGCGAGGATCGTTTGGACCGGGAGCATCAGGGCACAACCGTCTGAGTATCCTTTCCGTGTCATGTTCTCTCGCCGGTTCGGGCGGATACTCTATATGCTCGGTCTGTCAGAGGCTTGAGGCAGGACCGCATGATCGTCGTGTTCGGATCGATCAACATGGATCTCGTTGCGCGGGTGCGGAGCATCGCCCGACCAGGGGAGACGGTTCTCTCGCGTCAGGCCGACAGCTTCTTCGGCGGCAAGGGAGCGAACCAGGCGGTGGCCTCCGCCCGGATCAGCCGGGGCGGTCCGGTCACCGTTGCCATGATCGGAGCCGTCGGCGACGATGCTTTCGGGACGGCCTGCCTCGACAATCTCCGGGAGAACGGAGTCGATGCCGGGGCGGTCAGGATCGCCGACGAGCCGACAGGCTGCGCCTTCATCACGGTCGATGAAGCGGGGGAGAATGCCATCACTGTGGCCAGCGGCGCGAATATGGGACTTCGTGCCGGAGATGTACTGGCAGACTTCCTGTCGGAGGCCCAGGCTCTCGTCCTGCAGATGGAGGTGCCCGTTACAGAGAGCCTGGAAGTCGCCCGACAGGCCAAGCGGAACGGGGTGCCGGTCATCTGGAACTTCGCGCCGGTTCCGACCGACCTTCGGCAGGCGGACATCGCCGACCTGCTCTCGGCGACCGACTTTCTCATCGTCAACGAGCACGAGTCTGTATCCGCCGCCGCCATTGCCGGGGAGCAGGTCGGAGACGACTATCTCGAAGCTGCGGCGCTCCTGGCAAGAACCTATGGTCCGACCTGCATCGTCACGGCAGGAGCGCGCGGCGCCATCGCAATTGGGCCGGACGGTTCTCGAGTGCACGCCTCCGCTCCGCCGATCACGCCGGTGGATACGACCGGTGCGGGAGACACTTTCGTCGGCGTGTTTGCCAATGGCTTTGCCGAGGGACTTGAGATTGGCAAGGCCCTGCAGCGGGCCTGTCTTGCGGCATCCCAGGCCTGCCTGACCGCAGGGGCGCAGGCCGGCATGCCGACGAGAGATTCGCTGGAAGTCTCCTGACTTCAGCGGCCTTCTCCGAACTAGCTCCCTGTCTCCTGCGGGATGACGCGGGTCAGGCTTCCCGTTGCGGGGAAGAGAGGAATGAGGCAGCCCTGAAGGACGTGGTAGAGATCGGGCTTGCCCGTGAACAGCGTGCTGGCGGGCTTCAGGTCCTCGGACAACTCTGGATGCCATCCCCCGTGTTCGTGGTCGATCAGATGACGGTCGGCAAAGCCCCAGAGTGTACGATACCAAGCCTCGTGGAATTCGCTCGGGCAGTGTTCGTTCAGGAAAGCCGCCGCGCCGATGGCTTCCGCGCAGGGCCACCAGAGCTTCTGCGGCAGCCTGGGTTCGTCGTCCCAATCGAGAGCATAGAAGAAGCCGCCATTCTCCTCGTCCCAGCCGAGCTCGATGGATTGCCTGAACAATTCGCGGGAGGCTTCCGGCATCCAGTCGTGCCGCTTGCCGCCGAGCGTCCAGAGTTGGACCAGGAGCCGTGCCCATTCGAGCCAGTGGCCCGGTGTCGTGCCATAGGGACGGAACACGTCATAGCCGCGGTAGTCACGGTCGAGCGACCAATCCGCATTGAAATGCTCCGCCACCCTATAGCGGAGTGCGGCAGCGTGGCGGCCGATGATGAGGTCGGCGATGCGTTCGGCCTTGTCGAGATAGGACCTGTCGCCGGTCGCCTCGAAGGCGGCCATCAGCGACTCCGTCAGGTGCATGTTGGAGTTCTGGCCGCGATACTCGCTCAGGGGCGACCAGTCCCGGGCGAATTCCTCGGCCACGGCACCGTGCTGCTCTTCCCAGAAGCGTTCTTCCAGGATCTGCGTGATGTCCTCCAGGAGGCGATCCGCGAGGGGATGTCCGACCACCTTGGCGCTCGAGGCGGCCAGCAGGACGAAAGCATGCCCGTAGGCCTGCTTGGTATCGTCCTTCGGCCCGTCATTATTCAGAGACCAGACGTAGCCGCCGTGCTGGCTGTCCCGGTGCCCGTTCCAGAGGTATTCCATGCCGTGGTCCACGATCGCATCGCATCCAGGCCTGCCCAGCAGCGTGCCGATGGCGAAGCAATGCACCATGCGCGTGGTGTTGTGGATCTGGCGGACGGGATTGCCGGTGTCGATGCGCTCACCGGCAGTGCCGAGTTCGAAGAACCCGCCTTCCGGATTGATGATCCGGTTCTGGAAAAGACCGAACAGGTTGTTCGCCTGCTCGGCCAGCCAATGCCGGTGGAACGGCCTGGTCCGCCAGGGGGAGCCAAGGGGAGGGAGGACGGGCTGGGTGGTCGTCATCGTTTCAACTCCATCTCGCTCAGGCTCCCACCGACATGAACTCCACGACCTCGTCCCACGAGGGCGAGTTCGCGCCACGTCTCGTGCAGACGATGGCAGCGGCGGCGGCGGCGAAGTTGAGCGCCTCCGCCACCTGAGCCTCACTGAGGCTCGCGATGTGCTCAGGGGTGAGAAGGCCCTTCGCATCGAGCCACGAAAGCAGTCCTGCATGAAAGGTATCCCCGGCTCCGACCGTGTCCACGACCGTGATCCGAGGGGCCGGACGCTCCAGGACGGTGTCGTGGAATGCCGCCAGGGGCCCCTTCTCGCCGCGTGTGACAATGACGAGACTGGGGCCAAGGCGAAGCCATGCGTGCGCGGCGGAAACGAGATCACGTGTTCCGTAGAGCAGCTCGATATCCTCGTCGCTCGCCTTCACGACGTCGGCATGGGCAAGCAGGCGCTCGAAACGGTCCCGGTAGGCGGTCAGGTCGCCGACCACGCGCGGCCTGACGTTCGGATCGAGAGAGATGACACGCGAGCCGGCCTCGCGGCGGAGCAGGGCCTCGATGGCACTGGCGACCGGCTCGACACCGAGCGAATAGGAGCCGGCTGCGATGGCGTTCACTTCCGCAGGCAGTTGCGCGGGGAGCGCTTCAGGACTCAGCACCCGGTCCGCGCTCTCCTCCGCATAAAAGGAGTATTGCGGCTGCCCCGCTGCGTTTGTGGCGATGATGCTCAACGTGGTCCGCTTCGGGCTGCGCTGCAGGTATTCGGAACTGACGCCCCCCTCGGCAAGGCGGCTGGCGAGGAAAGCGCCGAAGGCATCCTCCGAGAGCGTCGAGAGAAATCCTGCCGGGCGGCCGAGCCGGCCGATGGCGAGGGCGACATTGAAAGGCGAGCCGCCCGCAATGGCTTCCGCCGAAAGCCCTGCCGGGGAGGGGGCTCCGACGAAGAGATCGATCAGAGCTTCGCCACAGACGAGGATCATGGCAGGGTCTTCCCTGAGGGATAAACGATGGCTGTGCTCGTCTTCGCATTCCACATGGTCGTCTCGCCTCAGGCCGGAACGGGATCGGCAGGAGCAGGCTGCGAGGGCAGCGCGGCGATGCGCTTGAGATCACGCAGGATGTCGCCCAGCGCAACGGGCCCGCTGACGCCGCCGAAGCCGAAATACAGCGCTCTGTAATGCCGGAAGAGCTGCTCGTAAACGGCATGGGCGGCAGGATCCGGTTCGAAGGTCCGGAAGGGGAGGCAGATGGTCCGCTGAGCCTCTTCCAGGCTTTGGTAGGAGCCCGCCGCCAAACTCGCGAAGATGCTGGAGCCGAGGCCGGTCGGAATCCCATTCGGAACGAGGACGGGTCGCCCGAGCACATTGGCATAGACCTGGTTCAAGACGGCATTGTGCTGCGGGATGCCGCCCGCATTGATCACCCGCTCGACCGGGACGCCTCCCTCCGCCATGCGCTCCAGGATGATGCGGGTGTGGAAGGCCGTGCCCTCGATGGCGGCGAAGAGCTCGTCCTGCGCCGTGTGCAGGAGATTCCAGCCCAGCGTGACGCCACCGAGATCCGCCTTCACGAGAACGGTCCGGTCTCCGTTGTCCCAGGTCAGGCGCAGGAGGCCTGTCTGGCCGGCGCGATACTGCTCAAGTCCTTTCGACAACTCCCGGACATTGGTATTGGCGCGACGCGCAATCGCCTCGAAGATGTCGCCTGTCGCCGAAAGACCGGCTTCGATTCCGACGAGGCTTGGGTCGACGCTGCCCGGCACGACCCCGCAGACACCCGGAATCAGGCTGGTTTGCTCTGCCATCGCAATGATGCAGGTCGAGGTGCCGACGACATTCACCACATCGCCGACGCGGCAGCCTGCCCCGATGGCGTCCCAGTGGGCATCGAAGGCGCCGACCGGGATCGGAATGCCGGCCTTGAGGCCCAGACGTTCGGCCCATTCCGGCGCGAGGTGTCCGGCAATCGTATCGGACGTCCTGTACTCGCCCGCAAGCTTGTCTTGGATCCCGTCGAAGAGCAGGTCGACCTTGGAGAGAAACTCCTGCGAAGGAAGTCCGCCCCAGCGTGGGTTCCACATCCACTTGTGGCCCATGGCGCAGACGCTGCGCTTCAGCTGATCGAGACGGGTTGCGCCTGTCAGAGTGGCCGCGACCATGTCGCAGTGCTCCATCGCGGTCACCAGCCGGTCGCGCCTGTTTGGATTGTGCCGCAGCCAGTGGAGCAGCTTCGAGAAGCCCCATTCGTGTGAATAGACGCCGCCGCACCACTGGATCGCCTCAAGGCCCTCCTGGTGTGCCAGCCGCGTGATCTCTTCCGCTTCGGCTTTCGCGCGGTGGTCGCACCAGAGATAGTACTCGCCAAGGGGCTCAAAGCCTTCGCCGACCATGACGACGCTGGAGCCGGTGGTGTCGATGGCAAGGGCAGCAACATCGTCCCTCTTCACGCCCGCGGATGCCAGGGCGCCGCGCATGGCGCGCGCCAGCGCATCCATGTGATCGGCATGGGACTGGGTGGCGTGATCGGGATCGTCCCGTCTGCGGTGGAGCGGGTACTCCGCGGTGGCAAGCCCAAGAGGACCCTTGCGGTCATCGACAAGGGTGACGCGCACGCTGAGGGTTCCAAAATCGACACCGGCTACAACGGCCATCTCGGTCTCCAGAGCGGAATGCAAATGTTATTTGTTGGATTGACCATAGGTCGCTGTCGAGCCGTGCTTTCGGAAATAGTGCCTGTCCAGGAGCGCCTGGGACACGCCTTTCGCGTTGGGCTCCAGCGAAAGCGTGTACATTGCCATACGGGCAACGGCTTCGAGCACAACCGCGTTATGAACGGCGTCGTCCGGCGTCTTTCCCCAGCAGAACGGGGCATGCCCAGCCACGAGAGCCGCCGGGACTTCCATGGGATCGCGGTTGCCGAAGGTCTCGACGATGGCGACACCGGTCGCGTGAACGTAGTCGCCGCCGATTTCTTCCGCAGTCAGCTCGCGCGTGACCGGGACGGGGCCGTAGAAGTAATCGGCATGGGTCGTGCCGAGAGCAGGGATCGGGCGCCCGGCCTGCGCCCAGGCCGTGGCATGCTCGGAATGCGTGTGCACGATCCCACCGATCTGCGGAAAAGACCTGTAGAGATGGAGATGCGTCGCAAGATCGGAGGAAGGACGAAGCTCGCCCCAGACGGTCTTTCCGTCGAGGTCCGTGACCACAAGGTCGTCCGCCCTCATGCGCTCATAGGGCACACCGCTCGGCTTGATGACGACGAGCCCATCCTCGCGGCTGATGCCGCTGACGTTCCCGAAGGTGTAAAGGACAAGCCCGCGGCGAACCACTTCCAGATTGGCTTCCAGAACCTGCTCCCGCAGCTGCCTCAGCATGGGACTCCTCCTCGGATCGAAACGGCCTGCTCTTATGAAAAGGCGGCCACGACAGGAGCCGTGGCCGCCGGATCGCGGGAGGTCAGCGCGCTGCCGTCCAGCCCTTGTACTCATCGACATTCTCGGCCGTGATCAGCTTCGGCTCGAGCAGGACAACCTTCTGCGCAGGCTGCTCTCCCTTGAGAACTCCGGCAGCCAGTTCGAGCGACTGGCCCGCCATGGTGTACGGATCCTGAGAGGCGGAGGCTTTGATCAGCGAACTGCCCGACTTCAGCTCCTGCTCGATATCCGGAGCGCCGTCGACGCCCGTGATGATGAACTCGTTGCGGTTGAGCTGCTTCGCGGCCAGGTTGACGCCGATCGCGGTCGGGTCGTTGACGGCGAAGATCGCATCCACTTTCGGGAAGCGGGTCAGGAGGCTCTGGCCGACGGCGAAGCCGCCTTCACGGGAGCCCTTGGCGTCCTGGTTGTCGGACAGGATGTTGATATCCGGGTGCTTCGAGAAGACCTGCTTGCAGCCCTTCACGCGATCGATGATCGAAGATACCTGCGGCCCGTTCACGATGATGACGTCGCCTTTGCCCTTCAGCTGATCGGCAATGTACTGGCACGAGAGCTCACCGGCCTTGACGTTGTCGGTCATGACCGTCACGTCCGCACCCGTTGCCGCGACGTCGAAGGCGGCGACGACGATGCCGGCATCCTGCGCACGCTTGACGGAGGGAGCAATGGCGACCGGATCGACCGCGTTCAGCATGATGACGTCGGCGCCAGCGGCGATGAAGTTGTCGATCTGCGTGAACTGCTTGTTGAGGTCATAATCCGACGAGACGGAGGTGATGTTCACGCCCGAATTGATCTCCTTCGCCCTGTCCGTGATGCCCTTGATGGTCGCGACGAAGAAGGGATTACCGAGCGAGCCGACGGAAATGCCGACATTCTCGAGCTTCTTTTCCTGCGCATAGGCAGAGGTTGCCAGTCCGGCGATGACGGCCAGGCTCAGTGTCAGTCGAGAGAGTACCATTGCTTCCTCCTGGTATCTTGTGACAAGCGGCTTCAGGAATCTGGTCCAGCTTCCGAAAGCCGCGCATACAAGCGCCCGGGTGCGGGCGCTGGTATTCCGCTCAGGTGCGTGCGGACCCCCTGAGCCGGTAGCGGTCGAGCGCTACGGCACCGATGATCACGAGCCCCTTGATGATGAACTGCCAGATGTCGGACACGCCGACGAGGATCAGGCCGTTCGACAGAATGGCGATGATCAGGGCGCCGATAAGCGTGCCCCAGATCGAGCCGATGCCGCCGACGAAGCTCGTGCCGCCGAGAATGACGGCGGCAATCGCGTCGAGCTCATAAGATTGCCCGAGCTGCAGGCCGTTGGCGGCATAGAGGCGGGCTGCCGACATCACCCCGCCGAGCCCGGCTGCGAGGCCGGAGAAGCAGTAGACGAAGAGCAGCACCGCCCAGACCTTGATGCCTGTCAGGCGCGCTGCATCCGGGTTGCCGCCCACGGCATAGATGTGAACGCCGAGCACGGTGCGGCGCAGGATGAACCATGAGATCACCACGACCGCGAAGGCGATCCAGACCAGCCAGGGTACGCCGAACAGGGTTCCGTTCCCGATAAAGGCGAAAGGCAGCTGCGGGTTGAACTGGGTCGTGTCGCCGCCGAGAAGGCGTGCGAGGCCGCGCACCGCCGTCAGCGATCCCAAGGTGACGATGAAGGGCGGTAATCGCGCGAAGGCGATGAGGGCGCCGTTCACAAAACCGAGCGCCAGGCCCATCAGCAGGGCGGCCGGTATGCCGACCATGCCCCATTCGGGGATCAGGGAGCCGAGAATGGCGACCATGGCGGAGGCGGCCAGGATCGAGCCGACGGAAAGGTCGATGCCGCCGGTCAGAATCACGAAGGTCATGCCAGCAGCCAGCACGATATTGATCGCAGCCTGCTGCGCGACGATGGAGAGATTCTGGAAGCTCATGAACCGGCCGGACATAAGCTCGAAGACGATCGCAAGGATGATCAGCACCGGCAGCATGCCGACTGCCTGCAGGGTGGATCGCCATGCGAGGCGGCGCTGACTGCTCTGGTTGCCGGTCTTCGCGCCTCCCGGGCCCGTTCCCTGTATCGATGTACTCGTATCGTTCGGAGGGGTCATGCGGCTGTCTTCCTCACACCTGTCGCAATGGCTACGATGTTCTCCTGCGTGATCGGCGGATGATCGGGCCCGCCGCCGACTTCGCCCGCGATCCTCCCTTCGCGCATGACGAGCACCCGGTCGCAGATGCCGACGACCTCAGGAAGCTCGCTCGAAATGACGATGACGCCGACGCCATTGCGGGCGAGGTCGTCGATCAGGCGGTAGATCTCCGATTTCGCGCCGATATCGACGCCGCGGGTCGGCTCGTCGAGGATCAGGACCCGCGGCTGGGTCTCGAGCAGGCGCGAGAGCAGGACCTTCTGCTGATTGCCGCCGGAAAGGCTGCCCACGGGCACGGTATCGCCCGCAACCCGGATCCCGAGCGCCTGGATGGCGCTGGCGGCGCGCTCCTTGGCGGCCTTCAGGTTCAGGACGCCACCCGCGCGGGCATCGCGTCCCAGCACGCTGATGCTCACGTTCTCGCGCACCGACAGGTCAAGGAAGAGACCCAGATGCTTGCGGTCCTCGGTGAGGTAGACCACGCCGGAGCGGATCGCGTCCTCGGGGCGGTTGATGGAAAGCGGCTTGCCATCGAGGACGGTCTCGCCGCTGGTGCGGCGGTCGGCTCCATAGATGAGACGGGCGAGCTCCGTCCTGCCGGCGCCGACGAGGCCCGCAATGCCGAGGACTTCGCCTTCGTGCAACTCGAAGGAGCAGTCATGCACGCGCTTTCCATCGCCGATATTTCGGACGGAGAGGATCACGGGGCCGCGGCTCTCGTGGGCGTTGTGCTCCTTCTTGTAGAACGATGACAGGTCGCGCCCGACCATCATCTGCACCAGCCGCTCCGCGGAGATCTCGTCCCGCACGAGCGTTCCGACATAGGAGCCGTCGCGGAGCACCGAGACCCGGTCGGCCAATTCGTAGACCTCGGCCATGCGGTGGCTGATGTAGATGATGGCCAGCCCTTCGGACCGAAGCTGGCGCACGAGCGCGAAGAGCGCCTCCGTCTCGCGTGAGGAGAGGGAGGTGGTCGGCTCGTCCATGACGAGGATGCGGGAATTCGCGATGAGCGCTCGGGCGATCTCGACAAGCTGCCGCTCGGCCATGGACAATTCGCTGACGAGCGTCGTGGGAGTGAAGGCTACGCCCAGCCTGTCGAGGACGGAGCGGCAGGCATCCGCCATCGAGCGGCGATCCACCATCGGGCCGGTCTTGTGCTCGCGCCCGAGAAGCACGTTCTCAGCCACCGTCAGGTTCGGTGCAAGGGAAAGCTCCTGATAGATGATCGAGATGCCGTGATGCCGCGCCGTGAGGGGCCCGTCGATATGGACGGGCCGGCCGTTGATGCGGATCTCGCCGCCCGGATCCGCCTGATAGGCGCCGGACAGAATCTTCATCAGGGTGGACTTGCCGGCACCGTTCTCGCCCATGAGCGCATGAATCTTGCCCGGATAGACCGTCAGCGCCACGTCCGTGAGCGCCTTGACGCCAGGAAAGGTTTTCGAAATGCCGCGCATCTCGAGAATGGGAGCCGCCTCCGTCACGGGCGTCTCTCCCACAGTCCGAAGATGGTGGGATCCGAACCCAGTCTCCCCATGGCAGAGCCCAACGACACGAAATCCTCCCTGATGTGCCCGATTGCGGATCGGAGCGGCTTCTTGGTTCAGGATGAGGAAGAACTAGGAGCGTATGCCGTTGCGTCAATTGCCCTTTCCCGAAGCGCCGCGAAATTCCGGCTTCAGGGCTTCGTACAGGTTTCGGAAGGCTTCGACACGGGGAGCATAGGCTTCCACGAGGCTGGGTTGTGGCTCGACGGTCTCGATCACGGCGGGTGCAGTGCAGACGGTCTCGATGGGCTCCCCTGTCACCGCGAGCCGCGCCAGCCGCGCTGCCCCGAAGGCCGGTCCTTTCTCGCTCCCCTCGTAGCGCAGGAGCGGAATGTTGAGGACGTTTGCGAGGATCTGCGTCCAGAATCGGCTGCGCGATCCGCCTCCGATCAGGCCTGCGCCATCGAGTTTCGTCCCGGCCTGCGCAAGGCAAGCCTTCGCATCCGCGAAACTGAAGGCGACACCTTCCAGGACTGCCTGCACCAGATCGGTCTGCCGTGTCTCCGGCGAGAGCCCAAAGAACACGCCGCGGGCGTAGGGGTCGTTATGGGGCGTGCGCTCCCCGGCAAGGTAGGGAAGGAAGAGCAGGCTGGACGGCTTTCTGTATTCCGCCTCGGTCTGGCGCAGAAGTTCGGCGATATCGGCCTTGAGGAGCCCGGCCGCCCAGGCGAGGCAGCTCGCAGCGTTCAGCATGGCTGCCATCTGGAACCAGCGATCGGGAACCGCGTGGCAGAAGGAATGGACCAGGGCCTCGGGCGCCGGGCTGAACTCCCGGGTGGTTACAAAGAGCTGTCCGGAGGTTCCAAGGGAGATGAAGGCCGATCCATTGTCGACGGCCCCGAGTCCGACCGCGCCCGCTGCCGCATCTCCGGCCCCGCCGGCCACGACGACATTGCTGCGCATTCCCCATTGCCGGGCGATCTCCGGACGCAGCACGCCGGAAGGGGAGGAGCCCTCGACGAGATCGGGCATCTGGGACCGCTCCAGCCCCGTTGCGGCAAGAGCCTCGTCCGACCATGCCCGCGCCGCCTCGTCGAGCCACCAGGTGCCGGCGGCGTCGGACATATCGGTCGTGCGCGAGCCGGTCAGCTTCAGCCGGATATAGTCCTTCGGCAGCAGCACCTTCCGGACGGCCCGGAATGTCTCCGGTTCATGCCGGGCGAGCCACAGGAGTTTGGGGGCCGTAAAGCCGGGCATGGGGATGACGCCCATCATCCGTGATAGGCCGGGATGCCTGACCTTGAGTTCATCCGCCTCCTGGAAGGAGCGGCCATCATTCCAGAGAATGGCCGGGCGAAGGGGGCGATCCTGATCGTCGAGCAGCACGGCGCCGTGCATCTGTCCCGACAAGCCGATCCCCTGGACATCGGCCAGAGCGGACGGTGCGTGGGTCCGCAAGTGCTCGATGGCGGCTTGAACCGCCTGCCACCAAGCCTCGGGATCCTGCTCGGACCAGAGCTCGCGCGGGCGCGAGACTTCAAGAGGAACATCCGCTTCGGCGAAGACAATCTGCCGCTCATCGACGATGAGGGCTTTGATGGCGGACGTGCCGATATCGATGCCGAGAAAGTTGGACATGCCCATTTCCCCTTCCAGAAGCTTCTTGAGGTGGTCCGCCCTTAACCTAGAGCTTCAAGGCGTAAGTTCAGCAGCGTCTGGCGCGAAGAGGGTTAGCTACAGTGTCGCCGGATCCGCCGAATGATGTTGCGTGTGCAGAACCCACTTTGGCGGTGGGCAGAAGGGTAGGGGCCTTATTGCTTCGCTATCTGGAACCTGCGGAGGCAGTGCTCTGTTTGCGAATTGATGGTTGCGATCCGATGAAGTGAAGCGGGTGCAGGACGATGACGGAGCCGTTCAATCTCGGTGAAGCCGTCTAAGGCTCCAGCCATGAGCCTTACGAACACGAAGGGATAGAGATACTGCAATTGAGATCCTGCATCGAAACAAGTCTGGGCATCGAGCATCCGGCTGGGACAGGGGCATCCCCGCCACGTGGTGTCCTGCGCCCAGGAGAGACATGCTGGCGCATGGAGCGGGCGGACCGCTTTGCCCTTATAGTGGATGCTGCGGATTACTTCTCCTATGCCAAGGATGCCATGCTGAAGGCACGCCGCTCCATCCTGCTGATCGGATGGGACTTCGACCTGCGGATCGACCTCACGCCTGCAGACGATGCGGATAAGGAAGACAGTCAGCTGGGACAATTCATGAAGAAACTCATCCGGCAGCGCCCGGACCTCGAGATCTTCATCCTGAAATGGGACATGGCCGTCGTCTACACTCTAAGCCGTCAGGTGCTGCCGCTCATGGCGCTCGACATCATGACCCGCGGCAGGACACATCTGCGCTTTGACAGCACCCACCCCTGGACCTCGGCGCATCACCAGAAAATTGTCGTCATTGATGATGCGCTTGCCTTCTGCGGCGGTATCGACATGACCACGGACCGGTGGGACACGCGGGGGCATCTGCCCAAGGACACTTGCCGTAGGAGGCCCGATAGCTCCCGCTATGGCCCATGGCACGATGCCACTGCAGCTGTCGATGGGCCGGCCGCGCGAGCGCTGGGCGACTTGGCGCGTCAGCGCTGGCGCTTTGCGACAGGCGAGCGACTCCCCGCCGTCGAGCGGGTCGAGCCTCTCTGGCCTGAGGGGCTGAGGCCCCAACTCCGCAATGTGGAGGTGGGCATCGCACGAACGATGCCGGCCTATGGTGGCCGCCCTGAAATCCGGGAGGTCGAAAGCCTGTACCTGGAGGCGATCCGCTCTGCGACGCGGTCCATCTACCTGGAGAGCCAGTATTTCGCATCCGCTCTCATCTGTGACGCGCTTGCCGATCGCCTCGAGGAAGCGAACGGCCCCGAGATAGTGGTGGTCAATCCACGCTCTACGGAGGGATGGCTCGAGCAGGAGACAATGGGCGTGGCCCGGGACGTATGTCTCGAGCGGGTCTTGCGCGCAGATCGGCACGGCCGGTTTCGGATCTTTTATCCGGTGAACGAGGCGGGGCAGCCGATCTACGTCCATGCCAAAATTCTGATTGTGGACGACCGGCTCATGCGGGTCGGATCGTCGAACATCAACAACCGCTCCATGGGCTTCGATTCCGAATGCGACCTCGCTATCGAAGCCGCGGAGCCCGACCGTGCGACACGGGATGCCATTCAACGCATGCGCAACGACCTGCTGGCCGAGCATCTCGATGTCGGAATCGAAGACGTGAGGGGGGCAATCACCATCAGCGGTTCGCTCGTGAATGCCGTCGAGGCCCTGGTAAAATCCCACGGCAGATCTCTCCGTCCTCTTCCCGTCCGGTCTGTCAACCCGGTTGAGGAGGCTGTCGTCGGCCTCCGCATCGCGGACCCGGAGCGGCCGGATCAGCCGGAATCGCGCCTGGAACACGCCGTCAAGCGCGCTGCGCTCGCCCTCCCTCCCAAGGCGCTTCTGGCTGCGACCGTGGGATTTGCAAGCGGCTTCTATATGGCGCGTAACCTCCGCTCTCCGCGCCAGAAGCGTTCTCGCTGATCTCGGGCCTCGCTTCTGCGATAATCGAGGGCTCCGGTAGGGGCAGAAAGGGAAGACCTTCTTTCTCGCATCCAGGGTGTTGACAAGCCGTCCGGTAATCGTCATATCCGCAGCCCCGCCGGACGTGAGTCCAGGCGGACTCCAAACCCTCACCGGACGCAGGCAGGCTCTCAGGAGCTCCGCACTAGTTCGGGTCAGATCAAGATCCCCAAAAGGTTCTGATCGACGGCACGAGCCAACAGCTCCGTTGAACGGACGCTTCCCGTGGCTCCTCTGACGAGATAGCAAAGTTTTAAGGCGACGCGAGTTGCTTGAAACAAAGGTCCACGCAGGGATGATTTCATTTCTGCGAGCGTTATTTCTTTGT
>NZ_JAJATX010000073.1 GCF_020866965.1 Microvirga roseola | reverse complement strand
GGATCCGGCCAATCCAACCTGTCCGGCATGTGCCCCCTTTATGGAGCCTGACCCGCTCCGGGCTTTTCCTTGCATTGAGTTATGGAGAACTCACCAAACTGCGCTCCCACAATTGCGACATTCGACCGGCAACCTGCTGCAGGAATAGATGCAAATGCCGGATAGGAAGAGCTATTGGCCATCCAGTTAATAATTCTCTCACTCTTCGTTTAAGATACTGAATTTTCTGCCCCTCTTCCTTGACCTGTAACTGTCTTCACATGCTTGCCTACTGACGCGGCCATGGAACAGGTTGTAGCGGTCAGACGGAAACTAGAATGGTCCCACGACTATGGATGATCTAACTCTCACCGACAGCAACGTCGCCTCCCAGGGCAATGGCTGTATCCGGCTCATCCCTCTCGGCGAACTGCCTGCCCGCTTCTGCGAGATGCTAGCGCAAGAGGTCGAACTGGTAGAGGAATTTCGCCCATCGAAAGTCCTAGATGCTGTGCTTCTCCTACCAGGAGCTAACGCGGAGCAGGCTATCGCCGAGATGGCTCGCACCGGAAATCTACTGGCTGCGTTATTAGACCTGACCGGCGGAAATCATCCGCGGGCTGACCATGCAGGCCAAGCCACTCTTGATAGCCTTGCACGTGGACTCGAAATGGCGGTGCGGATCCGCACCGCCATAGGTCGGTTGGCTCCGATTCCTGCCAACGATGACGCAGGCGGTCTGACAGCTATTGCCCTAGCCCTAACGCGTGATCGGTCCATAGAGCCACGTTTGAACTCTACTGTCGCCGATTTCGTCAGCTATCCATTGCTGGCAGGCCTGAAGGATCAGCGATCATTACTGGAAGGGCTTGCTGGCGCCAAACTACTCAAGCGCCGCTTCTTCGAGCGGCTCCATGTCTGCGGGGAATGCCAGAGCGCGCGTGCCGTGCCCCGTGAGGTTTGTCCGCAGTGCGGCAGTTCTGACCTCTCCGAGGACACCTTGGTTCACCACTATAAATGCGGCTATCAGGCACCAAAGTCGACATTTGTGACAAACGACAGACTGGCTTGCCCTAAATGCGACCGCCAGTTGCGTCACTACGGGGTCGACTACGATACACCCGGATCAGTGAGGGTGTGCCAGACTTGTAGCGCGATCTCCGCTGAGCCCGAGATTTCCTTTCTGTGCATCGATTGTTCGGCCATGACTCGCGGCATCGACGTGCGTACCCGCGACTGGTTCTGCTACGACCTGACCCCGCTCGCCGAGACCGCCGCGGCTGAGGGGCGGCTGCCCGGAACTGGTGTGGAAGGACTGCTGAACGGGCTTCCGGGTTGGCGCACACCGCGGGATCTAGCATTGATGATTGATCTGGCCCACCGTATTGGCGTCCGCTATGGGCGGCCTTATGCAGTCCTAGAGATTGACCTATCAGCTACCGAGTCTGGCGTTGCAGCGTTGGGCGAGGTCGGCATTGCAAAGTTGCAACGAGTAATGGTCGATGTGATCTCTGAAACCGTCCGGGACAGCGACTTCCTGGCGACCTTTGATCGCAAGATCCTCCTGTTCCTCCCCGAGACGAGCCACGAGAACTGTCATTTCCTGCTCAACCGATTGCGGGCGAGGGTAACTAAGACGCTGGGTGACCGCGCGCAGATCTCGGCGAGGATCGTTCCCGAGGCGGAAATCCCGATCCTCGTTCAGCAGATCTCCAAGTAGGGGTCGCCTGTGATCGAGGCCGCACTCGACTTTTTATGGGCATTGGAGCCGGCCGCGTATGTCAGCGTGTTCTGGTTCTTCTTCATCTTCGATCTGCCCCGTTACACCCTGTCCACTTTGGCAGTCGGCTTCCTCTGTGCTTTTCCCCGGTCTCTGCCAAAGCCCGATCCACACCTGCCCGTGAGCATTCTGCTTGTTGGCCACAATGAGTCCGACGGGCTGGTACGGTCAGTGATGTCGCTGCGTGAGCAGACAATGCTCAATCTACAGATCGTGGTAGTCGACGATGGCTCCAGCGACGGCATGGCGGAGGTTGCGACAAATTTGCGGCGCCGTGGCCTGATAGATATCGTTGTCTCAACGGGCCTTCGCGGCGGCAAGGCTGCTGGCCTCAATCTCGGCCTGCAGTACTGCCGTCACGATCTGATGGTGGTCGCGGATATCGACAGCTCCTTCGACCGTGACGCCGTCGAGCACCTAGTCGCACCGTTGTTGGCCGACCCCTCGGTTGGAGCCGCGGCCGGAAACCTGGGAGTGCGCAACACCAGTGCATCCCTGCTTACACGATTCCAGGCAATCGAGTACTACAACAACATCTCGCTAGGCCGGCAGTTTACCGCAATGTTCGGCCTGCTAATGATCGTGTCCGGCGCCTTTGGTGGCTATCGTCGTGCTGCAATCCGCTCGGTGGGTGGGTGGGACGTCGGGCCTGGCGACGATTCGAATCTGACAACGAAACTGCGACGTAGCGGTTGGCGGATCGCTTTTGCGCCGCAGGCCTGGGCCCTGACTGATGTGCCCGTCGCACACGGCCCATTATGGCGCCAGAGGCTGCGCTGGAACCGCAGCCTCGTCCGGAACCGGCTCCGCAAGTTCCGCAGTGTGTTCAACCCGTTCTGGGCCCAATTCTCGTTAAGTGACGTGATCGGGACCGTGAACCTGCTGTGGTTCCACATTTTTCTTACGTTCGGCTTTGTGATCTACATTGTTCACTCCTTCGTTAAGTTCGGACCGATGGCTCTACTAATTCTGATTGCGGTCCACATCATTGCGACCATATGCGAACTGATCGAATTTGTTGTCGCTTGGATCTTTGTTGGACGCCCAAGCATGTGGCGGCTGTTGCTATACATCCCCGGCCATGGTCTCTACATGGGCTACTACATGCGCCTTAACCGCCTCATCGCCTACGTGAGCGAACTCATGCACCGCCGCTCATACAGAGATCCATTTTACCCTTCAAAAGTGCGCGATGCGCAAGAGCAGTTCTGATGAAGTACATACGTAAAGCCCAGCGCGTAGACCTGCTCCGTAGCGAAGTAAGGCCTAGGAAAGCTGGACAGATCGGACGGTGGGTATATCTGCTCTTGCTCACGACCCTTGGGCTATATCTAGCCGACATGAGCTTCGGCAAACTTCTGTATCTCAAGGCGGAAGGCATGCTGATGCGCGAGAGCATGTCGGTTTCGACCGAATACACGGCGCGTGTCGTTCAGATCGGTGTAAGACAGGGAGGTGCGGTCCAAAAAGGGCTGGAGATCGGCTTACTGCACTCGCAGGAGGTGACCGATTCCGTCGCTAGGGTGACCGCCGACATTGCCAAAATCCAACTCTCGGTCACCGAGATGCGGGTTAAGGGCGAGGCCTTGGCCCAGGCTCTGCCGATCGCCCGCCGCCGCGCGGATGCCTCGGAGAATGCCCGGGCAGAAATCGAGAGCTTGAAGGAGCATGGCTTGCTTACGGCAACCGCACGTGCTCGCGTCGTCAATGACGCCTACGAGACGTATGACGAAGTGCGCGAGCTCGAAAGCGAGAGAGCGATTATTGCGCGTGAGCTGCCACAGCTCGAATCCACCCTGGCCAACGCTCGCGGGAACGTCGATAGATTGCGAACCTCCTATGATGACGGCCGATTGATCGCTCCCATCGACGGCACTGTCGCCGAGCTGCTAGTAGAGCCTGGGGCTGTAGTCCGCTCCGGGCAGCCGATCCTACGGGTGCTTCATGGTGAAGCATTCGTTTTGGCGTACGTTCCAACGGGGACACTCTACACGGTTGCCCCAGGCGATTCGGTCAGCTTGCGGGTTGGCTTCCGTGTCCTCACCGGTCGCATCAGTGCGATGCTGCCCATTGCTTCACAACTTCCCGCCGAGTTCCAGAAGGCCTTCCAGACAGCGCAACGTGAGCAGGTCGTACGCATCGCAGTGGATCCTGGTCAAGACTTACCACCCCTTTTCACTACGTTGGAAATATCGCGCCCAAACAATCCGCGGGTGCTGATCTTGGCTGGCGTCCGGTATGCGGCAGGCTTGTTGTCCAGTACTATCCAGCTTGTCAGCTCAGGCATCAGCGGTACTGAACATGGTGGCCCGGCAATGCAATAAAAGCCGTCGGGCGACAGCCTCATCTCTGAGTTGCGGTTACTCTTGTGCTAAAGTCTGACACAAGCGCTGCATCAGCTCCACGGCGGCTGAAGGGCTGGCCTTGATGCGCAAGAGCGCCTGTCCAAAGGAGGATTCACCTTCTACCGCGCGCAGAGCACATAGCTGTGAATGCCTCTGGGCCTAGTCACGGAACACCGTGCCCACACGACGCACCGTGGAGAAGCGGTTCTCTTGATAAACAGACGTGTAGGGGACTTGGACATACTCAAGCGTCTTCCGTGCGGCCCAGCCCGGGAGTGTGTCCTTATACCTGGCGAAATTCGGATGGGGTCCGGTTCCGAAGAGGACCTCGTTGAGGTTCAGCCCCACCCCGACATAAAAGGATCGCTCGATCGGATAGCCGAGTTCTCGCTCCCTCTCCTCAAAACCCCGCGCATCGAAGCCTGCGTGTAGTTCAAGGTACTGCAAGGGCGTGTTCTTAAGCGCTTCGAATCCACTCCCCTTCAGAGCCATGATGTACCGCTGGCGCTCGTATGGAGGGAGAATGCCAGTCTCCGAGGTAATGCCCGGCCGCTCAAAGCTTGCAGGCGTGTACATGATCCGCCAGTCCAGCTTCTCCCGAAGCCCGGGGACGGTATTCCGGAAGACGGAGAAGAGCGCACCCACACCGTTGGCCACAATGTCCTCGCGCGAGAAACGGTGCCGGCCGGTAAACCCATCCACGGTTTCGACCAGCCCCATAACTCCGAAGGCAACGAGCGCAGCTGTGATCGGGGCGCCTGTCGGATCCGAGGCATTGGCCTGGATCCTGTCGGTCAGCAGGTCGGCAATGACGTAGGTCGAGAACGCATGGCCGATTTTGTCCATTCCGCCGTGCCGGGTATTCTTGGCGAACCATCCCTCCTCGATAGTCTGGAACCCGGAGCCATTGCCCCAATCCCAGTCCTTGATGCCAACGGCGACGATGGCGGCTCCAACGATTGCCAACTCCCATCGAACCGCATGCAGATGATCGCCCAGCCGGTCCAACGAGTAGAATGTCGGAGGGATCGGCGTCGGCTCCTGCCGTGCTGCTGGGATCGGCGAGATTGCGGCGACCGCACCTACATCGCGCCCCGTTGCTTGAGGCTCGCGGTACTCCGCTGGTCCGCTCGGATGCGCCAGCAGTGCCTCTGGACGCAAGGCAACACTCAGGACTCCGAGGCAAGCGACGAGGGCCACAACCCGCATTGGACGATCCTCTTGAAGGGCGCCATGGCAGTACTTTTCTAACGGCAAGGGACGCAATTCAACCCCCCAGCGGAAGCCACTGTCCGCTAGGACAGAATATCGCCAGCGCAGACATGTCAGATCCTAGCACATTCCTGAACTCTGCCGCACCTCTGCTTAACCGTGGAATATAAGACGCTATCGAAGGGGAGGAGACGCTCAGGATCTGAACCAGCTGTATGAACCAGCCGTGCATCGCAAGAGGCCTTGAAGATGGCGAGGTGGTCTTGCGCTCAGCGATCCGGCCGCTGCTGAGCAGAGCCCCTGGCCATCATGGACGTCCGCGCCCATCGGTTCTTAAAAGCAGATTCACCCTTCATGGCCCAGCGGGTCACCAGAGCACAGGCGCGGCGGCGCGACCGTTCTCCCTCGCGCCGAGGTCTGCAAGAGAACGGCGCCCTCCAAGCGGCTGGGGCAGGGCAGGGACGGTGCTGCCATTGACCCCCGTCACAGCCGCGGTTCGTGTTTTAACAAGTACGGTTCTGGCTCAGCCCATTCCAGGCGTGCGAAGGCGGCAGCCCGTCCTTCCCAGAACTTTGCTGGCGCCGCTTCGCCACCCCGCCGGGCCAACCAGGCCGACTAAGTGGAAGCTGCTCTACCCAGTGCCGCTCCCCGCGGTGGCAACGTGCTAAAGCGGAGTTGTGGGCATGGCTCAGATCCTCATGCTGGGGAAGTCCTCCCGTCAAGGGTGCGGTAAGCACGGCCGGTCTATCCGAAAAGCGAGTTTTCCTTCATTATTGGCTCCTGTGAGCCCGGTGGCGATCACTCTTATGACTTTGACTCGCTTCGTTTGCCTCACCAGCGAGAAGTTTAAGGTTGTTCTCACCTGTTTCACCGGGCCAGCGCTCCGACGGCGGGAGCAGCCATAATGAGCAGGGCCACTATAGAGACGACGCCGATTGTCACGCCTACGGCGTGGACGATGCCATCGGCAATGATCTCCTTCATATCATAGTCCCATTTCAAAGTGGCCACCTCTGGGAGGGTTATGCCGAGGACACCGGCAGACCATTCGGCGGTCCTGGTTGGGGGAACGATCAGCCAATAGTATTGTAGCGCCGGTGGGCTCGGGAGCTAGGACATGCGGCAGCCGTGCTGCTCCACACGCTTTCGAGCGATCCGCGTCAACAGAGGGTACAGTTCCTATCTATTAGGCCGTTGCTAAGGCGGCCTTTCTTGTTGCCCCGCGTCTGCTTGGATTCCGAAATACCAAAAAGAAAGCGCCCTCTGAGGCGAGAGCGCTCTAGTTCCGGCCCGTGGGGGCAGATCAAAGGCCGTGGAATTTCAATTTGTTATGAGTTTGTGGCCGCATTGCGGCGCATTTCGGCTTGTTTTCAACCATTAAAATTCTCTGGCCAAATCACCATAGTCAAAATGAATATCTTCTTATGTGCCTTCACTATTTTCAGTTGCTGTGGTTTTATTCGCCGAGTTACTTGTTGCTTATTGTTCATCCGTAAACTACTCGGGGACTCCCGTGGGGGCAAAACACGGGCCGAAGGGTCGCGAACACGGTCTGCCAAAGACTGGGCGCGGCCCTTTTTTGCTCAGGTGCCAAGCAGATGTTGGTTGGGCTGCGATCCTACCGATCCGCTGGAGAGATCAGTACTGCGGCAACAGACTGTTAACTTCTTAAGCGCAACCTTCTGATGTGGCCGCAGAGGGCACGGTCGCATCTTCCCTGGATGGTCCTTATGACCCACCTAGAGCGCCAGCCGAATGGGCGCTCTTTCTTTGCCCACGTGAAGAGACATTCGCATTTTTGATCGACCATGGCTATTTCATCTGCTCACATGGATGATCCTGTGGACAGGAGTATGTTCAAGATTAGCCGTGGAGCTGCTTGTGCTCCCTAGTGGTTAGGCCTGATGGCGCTCCACCAATGTCATGCACTGCGGGAGGTGGAACTGCCGCTGGGCTTCCTGCGCCAACGTATGCCAGCGATGCAGCCCCGACTGCGCCAATTCAGCTCGTGGCCAGAAATGCCAGAGTCGCCGCTTGGAGCGGCCCATCCTCTCCATCTGGTGCTCACGTGAAGTTTGTTCGAGTCGTTGGAACTTGAGCCTTTCGAGAGTGTTATGAAGCCGGTTCAGAGTAGAGGCAGCTTCGGTGACGACTATAAGTATCAGTACGGCCCTCATCAAAGAGGCTCAAGCTGCTCGTGTAGGGGCTCACATCCGCACCATGCTATCCCGGCTTGTGGCTCGTCGGCAGAAAGCTGCTCAACAGGCGGCATAGTTCAGCGCTCTCGCTACATAGCGCCTTCTGGGGACTTCATTCACCTGAGAGGGTGCTTTACACAACAGGCTAGTGCGTACGGTCTAGAGCATCCGGCTGTATAGAAAATATTCACCAGAGGAAGTTCAATGTCATCCTACACGAGCGACCGTAGGGGTGGATATGAACCGGGATCAGCAGATTGAGCGCATCGCCCTCGCTCTCTACCACGCCGAGGGCGATGGGTTGTCTTGGGATAGCGAGCCAGAGATCCTGAAATGCGAGTTTCGCGACTTGGCGCGTGCTGCGATCAGCATGCTGCAGGAGCAGGCACAAGTCGAACGGCCTGAGTTTCGAAGCGCAGCTTAGCCCGTACGTTGTCGAGGATCACCACGGCGCCTTACCGCTAGTTGGGTCTCGATGTAGGTGTCAAAGGTCGAGCGGGTGATCGGGCCATCGATGATCCAGGGCGCGCTCGGCTCATGGCAGCGTAGGCCTGCGACGAAGGTGTGGGTTTCCAATGCCCGAACAGGACGGCCACCCTCAACCGCTGACCCTCGCGAGAGCGCCCGCGCAGGCGGGTCATTTTGGTGTTGACGTACGTCTCCGTCCAGGAACATCAGCCGGTAAGGCTGCTCGCGCATGCGAGGCTGACGCTGGGCGTACCAAGTCCGGCGCTCCTCATGCACATCGACGCGTGCGCCCTCCGCCACCATGAGGGCTTTTGATAGGTGAAGCCACGCCGGTACAGGAAGCGCGAGAGCATCGCAGGAGCCGCCACGATCCCGTGCTCGTCCAGTAGCCTTGCGGCGAGTTCGGGCATGGTGATGGCCGGCTCGGCTTCGACGGTCTGGATCAGGAAAGCCTCATAGGTCACCAGCTTGCACGCGCAATTCTGACCTTTCTGGTCCGATATGAGACATCAGTTTCCTCCTCGCGACGCGAGCGGTGGCGTAATGTACTGTCCCTACTCGCCTTTGCGATCGCCCGGCCGTGTACCGTCAGCACGCACGCCTGCCGTTCGGAGACAAACCTCGCCAGCCGAGTGCCTCTGCTGACCCATCTTCAGTCCTCACTTGGCTTAAAGGCATCTCGGCAGCTATGATTGCCGTTCAGGAACGGCGAGCAGTATCGGAGGCTCCGAACGGAAGACGTTGTGATCGAACGAGTAACGGAAACCCTTGTTCATGTGCTTGGACGACTTTGGAACAACCCTACGAAACGTAATAGGGTACAAATCTGGCCACTCTGTTCTATGTGCGACGTCCTGCACGATAAGAATACGATAAATTAATCGTACCGGATCACAATAAAGACAAAAGGTGCGCTTCAGGGGCAGATATCAATGAGTAATGGCAGGCAAGTGGGGCTCATCGCCGACGACGACGCCTACTTTCGTGTTGCCGCCACCGCGATCCTGACCCGACATTTTGGGATTAAGGAAGTGGTTGAGGCTGGGTCTCTCGACCAGGCGCTGGAGTATCTCAGCGAGAACGAGAAGATCGAGATTGCATTGTTTGATCTCTCGATGACAGGGATGAAGACGCCGACAAATCTGCGCGCGATCCGTGAATGCTTTCCGAGTACCCGAGTTGCGGTAATCTCAACCTTGGGTTCACGGCGCGATATTCTTTCGGCGCTCGAAGCAGGGGTTCACGGATTCATGTTGAAGAGCCTTCCGGTTGCGGACCTCGTGAAGGCGCTGGGGGTCGTCTTCGAGGGCGGAATTTACGTTCCACCTTGCATCGCCGACATCTCGGCCGTGCCGGCGCTCAAGGCAGAGCAGGAACCGAAGGAGCAGCCGCCCGCGCAAGGATCAGTGGAACGGACCACACAGACTAGCGCATTAACGTCTCGTCAGCGAGATGTTCTCGACCTTCTCGTCCAGGGCAAGACGAACAAAGAAATCGCGCTGGCTCTCAAATTGGGGGAGGGGACCGTAAAGATCCATATGGCTGCGATCTTCCGGTATTTCGGCGTGAACAACCGGGCTGCCGCCGCTGTCGCCGGTGCCCGCCCGTACCCCAATCGTCCTCGAGGTGTCCTGAATGGCTAAAAGATCGAAACGCGCTTGAGGACCTCTGCTACATATTGGGAGCGGTCAAAGTCTAGCAGTGGCTCCCGAGCCTGGATCAATAGCAGGTCCGGTTTAGGGTCGCCAACCTGATTCACTCGCAATCGGATGCTCCATTCATGGGAAGCAGGCCGTTGCCGAGAGTGGAATAGCCTTCCGGTAGAAGACTACATTGAGGTCGAAAGTGACTGTCGCCGTCAGCGAATAGCCGCAGGCGGCATTTGCCGATGTGTAAACAGGGGCCGGACCCGGAGCAAAATACCGGCTGTTCGGCTCGGAGCATGCTGGCCGCACGGAAACGCATCGTGCGCCTTCTTCGACGGAGTAATGAAGGCTGGCGATTGTCATGGACAACAGCGACAGGTTGATAAGGCCGAGCATGAGGGTCAGAAACGCTGGAGCGACGAATGCAAACTCGATTGCCGTGGCACCTTGCTCATCCCTGGTCAGACACTTGCAAACCCTCCCGTACATCAGAGCAGCCTCATCAAGGAGGTCTTATTTATAGGAGTCGCGAAAAAGCGCGCGACCGTGAGATCGGCAAAAAGAGGGCGGTAGGGATAGGTAACGGTGACGCTTATGTAGTCTCCCGGCTGTAGGTTAGGCATTCCCGTGGCGGAGCAGTCGACAGGCCGGGCGACTAGGCTACCTACGGCGTGTAGAGCGCCTGAGGCATCCAGACAGAAATAGCCCTCAGAGGGTGATCCCGCCTGAAGCGTTACACTGGCGCCCAGGGATGTACTCTGCACTGCTGCAACGATGGCAGTTCCCAAGCCGGGGCAGAGCGTCGTGGCTGGAAGCTCCGTAGGGTCGCATGCCTTCCACGCCGCCTGAGTGCCCATCTGGGCGGCATTCTCCACCTGCATCCTTGTGTAGATGTAATGCGCAATGGCAACCCCATTCAGGATGATAATGCACAAGGCGCTAGCTATGAGCGCAAACTCGATTCCAGCTGCACCCGCGTGGTTGCGCGCGAAAGCCAGGAGCAGCCTGCGAATGGGGCGGATGCTGTGAGCATGCTGCTTCGTATGGCGAATGATACATCCAGCAATACGCCCGTGCGCTCGCATCATGGTGCTCCTTAACCTACGAGGCGGCCTCGACGGTACGATGGCAGATCCAGTCCGGCGTCGGAGCAATCCGACCCATTGGACATGATGTTTCCGGTACCGTTGACAATCATGTTGTCGACCACAAGAGCGAAGCAGGAATTGCCGTTGCTTGACTTGTTGACAGCGCCGCTGAATGTGACACTCGAGTGGGGTAGGTAGACTAGCCCGGTAAGGTTCCAAGTGGGGCCGCTGCCGGCAGAGGAGATATCGACACCGCTCGTCAGATCGGGCGACTGGTAGATCGCCACGCCCTTCCACGGGCCGCTGATCGGCGCGGTGATATCAAGCCCCCCCTTGTTGGTCCCGGTTATGATATGACTGTAGGCTGGATCGTTAGTGCCGGCGAAGACGATTGTGACCTCTATGCCCGTAAGCTTGAAGTTTCCGGTGTTCAGCTGGCCGTTGTAGATAACGATTACGGTCCCGCCGGGACGAGGGCCAATGGTTACGCTACTAAGCAGTTCCAGGTCTCCGCAAACTAGGTAGACGCCGTCAGGCGGCAGAGACGGCGGGGCGCTCCACTCCTCCCCGGGGTAGCCGCCGCAGTGGTTCGAGGGAATGTTCGACGCGAGATGCGAGTAGGGGTCTCCCATCCTCGGAACAGGCCCCCGGTCCGGCGCCCTTCCACAGCCCGAAGGATCCCCCGAGCTAGAGTCTGCATAGTCGGCAATCTGATTGCTGCCATTGCAGGTCAGATCGTTGTTGGACATGATTCCGCAATTGGTAAGATTGGACTTAGATCCACCATTGATGGTGATGTCCTCGAACTTCGCGCCATCGTTGCCTAGAGCGAGGACGCAGTAGGTGCGCGGCGTCGGCACTCTCATGGCGATTGCCGTTGCCTTCAGACTAGTCTGCTGAGTTGTGCTGGTTTGCCCGTCCTTGACAACTTGGACAGTCACATTGCCCCCAAACCCGACGAGGTTGGACAGCATGAGTGGCACCGAACGGGTAATGGTCACGCTGTAGCACCCCACCCCCGCGGATGGGCAGAGAGCATCGTCGGAGACCGTTATCGAGGTGTTGTCCGCGCCGTTCACGAACCCGTACGAAGCCGCTACGGCCAAAGCTTCCGCCGCAGAGGTGGCGCCTCCATTGGTCGCAGCCGCGACGGCGGCGGAGTCGGCGGCGTTCTGCATGGCTCGTAGCGTGCGGTACCAATGGGCAACTTCGATGCCTAAGCCCGTTGCGCCGATAAGAGCAGGCAGCGCCAAGGCCGTAGCAATCGTCAGGTTACCCCTTGTCTCATGGACGAATGCCCTTACACGGTGCTGGATGGCCAGGGCTACCCGTTCAAAAGCAGGGCGGAGGAATACCAAGGCTCGCTTGGCGCTCATCTCTTCGGCTCCTAGTCTAGGCTCGAGATCTGAATGAACGCGGGCGTGATGATCACCGCAAAAAGGACGGGCAAGAAGAACAGGATCATTGGAACTGTTAGCTTCGGCGGGAGAGAGGCTGCTTTCTTTTCCGCTTCGCTCATGCGCATATCCCGGTTCTCTTGGGCCAAGACGCGCAGCGACTGGCTCAGGGGTGTTCCATATTTTTCCGACTGAATTAGGCTGGTGACGATGCTCTTGACACATTCGAGACCCGTGCGCTCGCCCAAGTTCTCGTAGGCCTTGCGGCGATCCTGGAGATAAGACAGTTCGGCCGTGGTGAGGCTGATCTCCTCGGCGAGTTCAGGGCATTGTGACCCGATTTCTTCCGAGACCTTCCGGAAGGCGCTTTCGATGCCCATGCCGCACTCGACGCAGATGAGCAGCAGATCGAGCATATCGGGCCACGCTCGTCGGATGGCGATTTGGCGCTTCGCGATTCTGTTCTTGAGATAGAGCAGCGGTGCGTAATATCCGAACCCGGCAGCTGCCACAACCAGTCCCAGTTTGACGAATGCGGGATGCTTCAGGTCCAGAATAACGAAGATGTAGAAGGCTGCTAGGAAGAGCATTACGATCGGCGCTAGCACCCGTACCGCTAATAACGTTATCATCGGGCCCTGGCCCCGGTAGCCCGCCATGCGGAGGGTCCGCATCAGCTCGCCGCTTTCAGCCTCCTTGGCAAGATTGAACCGATCTACGATATCTTTGAAAAATTTCTTAGGCTCCTGCCTTAGCCTGAGTGGACCTGGCTGGGCGTTGAGTCTGGTCCTCTCCCGCACCCTGATCCGCTCGCGCTCAATGTAAACCTGCGCCATTCGGGCGGCCAATTGGTCCTTGGCGAGATAGGGCCAAGCCACCAGCAGCGTAGCGGAAAAAACGGAAACGGCCGCTGAAAAGGCGATGATTAATTCGCTATTTTGGATCAGCATTCCAATGTTCATGACGAAACTCAGAAGTCGAAGTTGATCATCTTGCGCATCACTAGGATCCCGATACCCATCCACAAAGCGCATGCGATTACGACGAAGTTTCCGATGAAGGTCGTAAACAGGAGCATGATGTACTCCGGTGAGGTGAGGTAAAGAAGAACAGCGACGACGACAGGCAGGGATCCGATGATCGCGGCCGAGGACTTTGCCTCGGAGCTTACCGCCTTGATTTTCGCCTGCATCTTTTTCCGATCCCGGATTACCTTCGATAGATTTGCAAGCGTCTCCGACAGGCTGCCTCCTGTGCGGCTTTGCAGGGCGATCACGATGGCAAAGAAGTTTGTTTCCGCAAGCGGCACGCGCTCCGGAAGACGCTGGACGGCCTGATCCACTGGCATTCCCATGGTCTGGTCCTCCAGGATGGCCCTGAACTCGCTGCGCACCGGCTCCTGAGCTTCCAAGGAGATGATCCTCATGCAATCGACCAAAGGCAGGCCGGATTTGACACCTCGCACGATGATATCTACTGCGTTGGGAAACTCGGAACCGAAGGCTTTAAAGCGCCTCTTGCGGATAAAGCTTACGTAAAGGTGTGGGAACAGCAGGGCTCCGGCCGCTCCAAAGCCGAGAGCAGATAGCGGGCCGATGCCGCCGCCCCCCATAGCAAGCAGAAACGTCACCGCGCCGGCCGCTGCGCAGGCACCGTAGTAGGTTCGCCTACTCCACGTCAGACCCGCTTGGCGCATCCGGACCTTCAGGGTCGGCTTCGCACCCTGTCTGATCCTTTGCTTCTCCTCCAACTCGCGCAACGTTGCCTCGATCATGCGCTTGCGCTTGCTCTCGTCGGACCCGGTCCTATGCTCGATTGTTGTGCCCGGCGTCGCTATGACCTCGAGGCGCCTCACACCTTTGGACTTCTGAAAGTACGGTGAAGGGAAAAGGCAGCTTAAGATCCCGCCTGCACTAAGAGCAGCGAGCAGGCCGACAATGACGGGAAAGGCATCGGCTGGCAGCATTAAGAACTCCTTTCTCCGGTCTATGGGCTCGACTGCTCTGCTGCATCAAGTGCGGCCGCCAGACGCTTTTCCTCTCCATAGTATCGGGCGCGGTCCCAGAACCGGGGACGTCCGATCCCTGTCGAACGGTGCTTGCCGATGACGTTGCCTTTCGCATCCTCGCCGATCATGTCGTAGACGAAGAGGTCTTGGGTGATGATGACATCGCCTTCCATACCCAGCACCTCGGTGATGTGCGTAATCCGGCGCGAGCCGTCCCGGAGGCGGGCTGCCTGCACGACCACGTCGACGGAGGAGGCAATCATCTCTCGTATGGTCTTTGACGGGAGGGAGTAGCCGCCCATGGTGATCATGGACTCGACGCGGCTCAAGGCCTCGCGCGGCGAGTTTGCATGGAGCGTGCCCATGGATCCGTCGTGACCGGTATTCATTGCCTGCAGCAGATCGAACGCCTCCGCGCCACGTACCTCACCAACGATGATGCGTTCGGGGCGCATGCGAAGGCAGTTCTTAACGAGGTCACGCATGGTCACTTGACCCTCACCCTCGATATTCGGAGGGCGAGTTTCGAGACGTACGACATGCGGCTGCTGCAATTGGAGCTCGGCAGCATCCTCGCAGGTGACAATGCGCTCGCCGGGTTCGATGTAGCGTGTAAGGCAATTGAGCAGGGTAGTTTTGCCCGAGCCCGTCCCTCCAGACACGATAACATTGCACCTAACGCGCCCGATGATCTGCAGAACCTCCGCGCCTTCATGCGTAATTGATCCGAATCTGACGAGTTGATCGAGAGTCAGCTTGTCCTTCTTGAACTTTCTAATCGTCAGGCTCGGCCCGTCGATGGCAAGTGGGGGAGCAATCACATTGACGCGTGACCCATCGGACAAGCGTGCGTCGCAGATCGGGCTCGACTCGTCCACGCGGCGGCCGACTTGGCTGACGATCCTCTGACAGATATGTAGCAGCTGGGCGTTGTCGCGGAAGCGAATGTCTGTTCTCTGAACCTTGCCCGCTACTTCGATGTAAACGGTATCGGCGCCGTTCACCATTATATCGGCGATGTCGTCGCGTGCCAGAAGTGGCTCGAGAGGGCCATATCCGAGAACGTCGTTGCAAATGTCCTGAAGCAATTCGTCCTGCTCCAATATGGACATGACGACCTTCTTGGCCGCCACGATGTCCTTGACGACGTCCCCGACGGCCCCACGAGCTTCCGTGGCATCTAACTTCGCCAGCTGTGCGACGTCTATGGCTTCGATCAGGGCCGCAAAGACCTGCGTCTTCAGATCATAATACTGCTCGTCCTTGCGCGTGGTCGGCTGGCCGGCCGCGGTGGTCGGGAGCGGCGATGCACCCGGATTGGACCCGTTACCTTGAGACTTGATGAACGGGTGACTTGCCACGGCTGGCAGGGATCGCTCTGGATTTTCCGGCCGAGCCATTGCGTGAGCGGCCGGAGTGGTGGCTAATTGCTCCTCTTGTGCTCCTCTCCTGCCGAACATCACATGTCCCCGCCTGCACAGTGATCCCTGAGTAATTTGCACCACAAGATATCAGCACAACCGTGAGCGGCCTAACCAAGAGCGCATTTGCCTTGTTCATTGTATTAGGTCAGTCGCCGGCGAGCCATTCGGCTAGACGGCCTAGAACGACTAGACCTCCCGCATTGCCCAAACAGCCTAATTGCCTCCGCTGAAAACTGGTGGAATGAAAGCAGATATCAGTGGACTAGGGGCAAAAGGATGCCGAGCCTTCCTTACACTCTCATCGCCTCGCTCGCGGCCTACATATCAATCAGCGTTGGTGGGCAAAGCATGGCGGATGAACCTCCTCCTGGAGGGGTGCCGCGCCCCGGCGTCACTTCGTTCGGCAACGCAACTCTCGGCCGGGTTGGAGTGACGATAGATTTCGCCAGTGTTCTGGCCTTGGCGGAGCCTGCACGCACGGTCATCATCGGAAACCCGGGGATAGCGGATGGGACGCTAACTGACGAGCGTACCATCGTTCTGACCGGAAAGGTCGAAGGCACGACAAACCTCATCATCCTAGGGGAGGGCGGGCGCGAAATCATGAATACAGTCATTAGCGTCAGCCCGAGCCGTTCTCTGACAACGACTGTCTACGGCGGGGAAGAGTCCAGAACATTCTCATGCACCGGCGCCTGCAAACCAATTCTCTCAGTAGGAGATGAGGGCTATCACTTCAACCGAGCCCGCGATCAGATGAGAGATAGGCAAAATTTCCTGAGTGGTGGCGCAGCGCTCCACTAGCACTACTTTGGCACTTTCATCAGTGAGCCGAGGGTGAAGCG
>NZ_JAJATX010000069.1 GCF_020866965.1 Microvirga roseola | reverse complement strand
GCCTTGGACTTGCCCACCGACATCAGGCCGCCAGCGCCGCCTTGCCGGCTTGCCGCCCTGCGGAGCATCCAGAAGCCGACACCGAGGATCAGGAGCCACGGCAGGAAAGAGATCAGCAGACTCAGCAGCAGGTTAGGCTGCGGCGGTGGCGCTGCCTTGATCTCCACGTTCTGGCGCTGCAGCTGACCGACAAGATCCGCTCCCTGGGGGGCATAGGTCTCAATCTGGCCGCCTGTGGTGCGCTCTGCGATGACGTTCTGCCCCTGGATCGTGACGGAACGGATCTCTCCTTGCTCCACCGCCGAAACGAACGCCGAGTAGGGCAGCTGATCGGATTGCGGAGCGGAGGTATTCTGGACATAGACCAGCGCGAGCAGGGCAAAGAGCGCCGCAATCGCCGCATACTGGAACAGGCCCCGCGGGTTGTTCGGGTTATTCATTTCTATCCTTTCCGAACGGTAAGGAGTGCAAAATCAGTCGAAAGGCTGTGGCGCAGTTTATGCACGGGCAGGCCAGCCGTTCGAGGCAATCGGCGCCGGATGGGCCCTGTCCAGGTAGTCCCGAAGGAGCGCCATATTGCGCATGTTCGAGCGGTAAAAGACGTCGCCGACCCAGCCAATAAGCGGAACCGCGCTGATCGCGAAGTCGACCCCCACATGGGTGGCCATGCGCAGAATGAGCTCGGCCGGCGCGCCGAGACGCCGGGCCTCCCAGATCAGATAGGCGGAAAGGCCTTTCGACGTCAGGAGGCCGAAGCCTGGAATGAAGTTGAGCAAAGCGTCGGCGCCGAAGCGGATACTGGTGCCCGGAACCCGGACGGCGCTGTCGAGAAGTCGCGCCAGACTGTCGAGCCTAGCGCGCGTCTCCACCGCACGAGGGGCGAAATCATGGATACCGGCAGTCGCTGAGTAGGACATTCCTGTCGTCTCCCAGATGCAGAGCGCACGTGGAGCGCTCTCAGGTGAGAGAGTCCGACATCGCAGTCCTGAGGGAGACTGCCAGAGGGCCCCGGACCCTGATAGGCAGAAGATGGTATGAGAGCGGGGGCATTTCAAGGCTGTGGAAGCCCTGCGTCCAGCTTAGTCCCTGCGGCGCAGGTAGTTGTAGACCGTGGCGCGACCGAGCCCCAACACGCGGGAGATATAGGCGGCCGCATTGCGGCCACCGAAGGCGCCGTCTCCGGCCAAGTCGGTGACAAGCTGCTGCTTCTGGACCCGGCTCATTTCCGCGATGGAGAGGCCGCGGTCCCGGGTCCAGGATTGGATGTACTCGTTAATCCGCTCATGCCAGTCCTCCTTGAACAGCGAGGTCGGCTTTTCCTCGTTCTGTGGCACTGAGACGAGGGCATTCAGGGTCTGCATGACGGCGTGGAAATGCGAGACATCCACGTTGATGCAGAGGACGCCAATGGCCCGCTCGCCCGCGCGGAGCACTGCGCTGACCGACTTGATGCGCCGCCCATCCCAATTCACCTTCTCATAAGGGCCGATAAGGATATCGGTGGGCTTGAAGTCGATCTCGTTCAGAAGCGACGGTTCACCGAGTTCCCGTTTCGAGAACGGGCTGGCGAGATGCACGACCGTTTCCGTGGACAGGTCGTGCAGAACCACCTCCGCGTAGGGTCGAAAGAGCAGGGCGATGGCGTCGCAGACCGGTACATAGGGCGCAAGTTCCGGCGCCATCGCGCTTTTCAGGAGCGATTTGCGTCGGCTGCTCATTTCAGGTCACTGCGGACGAAGTCTGCCAGTCGCTCGAGGCCGGTTTCCAGATGGTGGGCCGGTGCGCCGACACCGATCCGGATATGGCGGTCGAGCCCGTAGACATCGCCCGGAAGCAGCATGATGCCGCGCTCCTCGCGCAGGCGGTGGACCAGTTCGGTCGAGTTGACCGGCATCGCGTAGCGAATGAAGGCCATGCCGCCGGCCTTCGGCGGCACGAAAGAGAAGAGATCGCCATTCGCATTGACCCAACGCTGGAGCAATGCGAGGTTCTCGCGCAGGATCTTCTTGCTGCGGGAGAGAATTTCCTGCCGTTTTCCCGGCTGGACGGCAATCTCGGCCACGAATTCGCTGACGGCTCCGGTGGTGATGGAGGTGTAGTCCTTACGTTGCCAGGATGCGTAGATTTCCTCCACGGGGCCGACGAGCCAGCCGATGCGCAGCCCCGGCAGGGCCATGGCCTTCGATAGTCCGCTGGTGATGATGGCCTTTTCATAGAGGTCGGCGAAGCTGGGCGGCTCGTCCTGGTCGAGCTCAGCCCCCTTATAGACCTCGTCCGCGTGCAGATAGATGCCATGGTGCCGGGCAATCGCCACGAGGCCGTCCATAGTCTCGCGGGGAAGAACGCTTCCTGTCGGGTTGTTGGGATTGCAGACCGTCATCATCTTGGTGCGGCCGGAGACGGCCTTGCGAACGTCGTCGAGGTCCGGGATCCATCCGAGTTCCTCGCGCAGGAGAACTTCCTTGACGGTGACGCCGATGGCGCGGGCCCAGCCCCAGATCTGGAGGTAGTTGGGAACGAAGACCACGAGTTCGTCGCCAGGCTCCAGCACCGACATGACGAGAAGGAAATTCGCTTCCGCGGACCCGTTGGTGACGATGACGTGGTCCGGCGTGCGGTTGGGGTGGAGATTCGCGATCGCCTGCCGCAGTTCGACCTTGCCGTTCGTCCAGCCGTAGCCGAGCTCCACGTCGAGCAGGGCGTTCTGCTGCTCAGGAGAGAGCAGCTCGCGCAGGGAATAGGGGTGCACGCCGCTATCGGACAGGTTGTATTCGACTGTGTTCTCGTAGAGGGACTGGATGCGCTCCAGGGTGAATTCTTCGATCTTCATGACGGCCCTCTCGCGTGGAAATTTGCTGCCGCTTCATTAGCACCGTCGGTTTAGACCGAAAAGTCTAAGTTGGACTTGACGGTGCAATTCATCCTCTGCGATGGTCCGGGCCACGAAGCAGTCATCGGAGCATCAGGGTGCAGTTCGACACATTCCTCATGGAGCGGAACCAGACGCTGTTCGAGAACGGCGTGGAGATCAATCTCACGGAAAGCGGCGTCCATCCCTGCTCCATCGAGGATATACTGCCGGCCGAGGAGGCGCAGGCGTTGCTGAACCTGCCGCTGGGCTACGGCTGGACGGATGGCAGGCCGGATCTTCGCGCCGGGATTGCCAGCTGGTATCGGGATGCTGCGCCCGAGAACGTCCTCGTGACGAACGGCTCGTCGGAGGCGACCATGATCACGCTCATGGCGCTGGTCGATCCCGGCGACAGAGTGCTTTTCGTTGTACCCAACTTCATGCAGGTCGATGGCCTCGGCCGGGCTCTTGGCATAAATGTCGAGCGGCTTCCGCTTTTGGCCGATCAGGGGTGGCAGGTTGATCCCGAGGCGCTGGAAAAAGCCGTAGCCGGGGGCGTCAAGATGATCGCCGTCACCAATCCCGGCAATCCGACCGGCGCTGTCCTGTCGCCTCGGAGCCGTGAGGCCTTGATCGCGGCAGCGGAGAAGACCGGTGCGTGGCTGCTCGTCGACGAGATCTACCGGGGCGGTGAAATCGATGGGGAGGAGACGGAAAGCTTCTATGGCTCTTATCCCCGCACCATCGTCACCAGCAGCTTGTCCAAATCCTTTGCCTGCCCCGGCCTTCGCCTCGGCTGGGTGCTCGGGCCGGAGGAGGTCGTTGCGGAGGCCGCGAAGCGGCAGGACTACACCACGATCGGTAGCGGAATTCTGAGTCAGATTCTTGCGGCGGCCGTGATGGATCCGGAGAACCGCGAGCGCATCCTGGCCCGTGGCCGGATGTTGCTGCGGGAGAATGCCGACATCGTCGGGCGCTGGGTTGAGAAGCGCAATCGGTGGTCCTGGGAACGCCCTGCGGCTGGCGGCATGGCTTTCCTGCGATACGATTTCGACATGCTCTCCGAAGCCCTCTCGGAAAAGCTCCGCGAGGAGGAGAGCACTTTCGTGGTGGCTGGCAGCTGGTTCGGAATCGAGAACCACATCCGCATCGGAATTGGGGTCAAGACGGAGCACCTAGTGGAGGGGCTGGCCCGCCTTGACAGATTCCTGGCCCGCCACGGGCTGGCTTGATCCTATCGGCGGGAGACGAGGCGATGGTGTCGAAAGAGCATCTCCTGCAGGCACAAGAGGATCTCCGACGGCTCGTCGCTATCCCGTCGGTGAGTGCGAGAGGCGAGGGCCTCGCGGAATGCGCCGAGACCGTTCGTGATCTGCTGGCTGATGCCGGGTTCCAGACCGGGATTCACCCGGGCAAGGTCGGTCCTTTCGTTGTGGGGGAATGCGGCAGCGGACCAATCACCATCATGATCTACAACCACTACGACGTGCAGCCGGAGGATCCCGTGGACCTCTGGCACAGTCCGCCGTACAAGTTGTCGGAGCGTGACGGCCGCTGGTTCGGGCGCGGAGTTGCGGACGACAAGGGCGAGTTCGTCAGCCGCCTGGCAGGTTGGCGCGTCTTTCGTGAGCGGTTTCCAGGCCCGCTGCCGTTCCGTCTCATCTGGCTTGTCGACGGCGAGGAGGAGATCGGAAGCCCCTCGCTCGAAGACTTTTTGAAGACGCGGTTCAAGGACGAGACGGTCGAGGTCTGCTGGTGGGAATACGGCGAGATCGACTCGAACGGGCGTCCGGTAATCCTCTGCGGCTTCAAGGGGGTGATGGCGGTCGAGCTCCGCTGCAGAACGGCGAAGGCCGATCTTCATTCGAGCCTCGGCGCGGTTTTCGATAATCCGCTTTGGCGGTTGGCCGCCGCCACGGCATCCCTGCGGGATGCGAGCGGCCGGATTGCGGTTGAGGGCTTCTACGACCCCGTCCGCCAGCCCACGGATCAGGAAAGCGGTATCGTTGCGGACCCGCCGTTCTCGCTCGAGAGCATCATGCAGGCGACCGGCGCGCAGCGCCTGCTCGATGGCATGGGCGAGTCGAGTTTCTACCACGCCATGAACTTCGAGCCCTGCATGAGCGTGAACGGTGTTTCCGGCGGGTACGCAGGCGAGGGGGCAAAGACTGTTCTGCCTGCCGAAGGTGCAGTGAAGATCGACTTCCGCCTCGTGCCCGACCAGGAGCCGCAGGCCATCGTAGGCCTGCTGCGCGACCATCTCGACCGCCACGGCTTCCAGGATATCGAACTCGTCGTTCACGATGCGAACGTCAAGCCGGTGAGGGCCTCGGCCGATCACTGGTTCGTACGAGAAGCGACCGAGGTGCTGGAGGCGCATTTCGGAAAGCCTGCCATCGTGCAGCCGAGTTCCCCTGCCTCCGGAACGGCCCATCCGTTTGTGGAGCAACTTGGCGCCGCCATAGTAGGGCTGGGGCTCACCCACCATGGTGCCATGCTCCACTCGCCCAACGAGAACATCATCCTTGAGCAGTTTGAGGCGATGATTGCCTGCTCTGCTTCTCTTTTTGAACGGCTGAGAAAGAAAGCCGAAACGGACCTGACACCATGACCAATGTTTTCGAAACTGCAGCTCGCTCCGTTCAGGCACGCCAGCGCATCCGCAACTACATCTACCGGACCCCGCTGCTGCCCTCGCGCCAGATCGGCCGGGACCTGGGTTCCTCGGTTTTCTTCAAGGCCGAGAATTTCCAGCTGACCGGCTCCTTCAAGATCCGGGGCGCTGCAAGCAAGATGACGTCGCTCGGCATTGAACGCGGCGTCATCACGGCATCGTCCGGCAATCACGGTATCGGAGCCTCGCAGGCGGCAGCCCTGATCGGCCAGAAGCTGACCGTCGTTCTGCCCGAGACCGTCTCGCAGGCGAAGCTTCAGCGCATCCGCTCCTTCAATGTGGAGGTGATCCTCCACGGTGCGGAGACGGGCCTGGCCGAGCTGCATGCCCAGAAGCAGGCTGTGGAGCGCGACCTCGTCTATGTCTCGCCCTACAACGATGCCGAGATCATCGCAGGGCAGGGGACCATAGCCCTGGAGATGCTGGAGCAGGCCGATGCCATCGAGAATGTATTCGTCGCCATGGGAGGCGGCGGCCTGATCAGCGGCATCGGCTCCGTGCTCAAAAGCTTCAGTCCGAAGACGAAGGTCTATGGCGTGTCCGCCCATAACTCAGCAGCTCTCGCTGCATCGATGGCGGCAGGCCGCGTGGTCGAGACCGAGCATTTCGACACGCTCGCCGACGCCGTGGCTGGAGGCGTCGACGAGGACAGCCTGACATTGCCCTTGTCGATGGATGTCATCGACGAAGTCCTGACCTGTACCGAGGATGAGATCGGCGCCGCATTGAGGGACCTCGCCTTGAAGGAAAACCAGCTTGTGGAGGGTGCTGCCGCCCTTGCACTGGCAGGCTTCTATAAGATTGCGGAGCGTTGCCGGGGTCAGAACAATATTGTGGTTCTCTGCGGGGCCAATTTCGACCGCGCCAAGATCCTTGCCGTCGTGAACGGCTAGAAGCTGCTTGGACCGGGAGGCAAAGGATCATGGCGACCCTAAATATCGATTGGGAGCGGAACGGCCGGCAGGCCTCCTACATCCATGTCCCAAGCTCCACGAATGCGAGCGCCTGGCAGAATCTGCGCATCCCGGTCTTCGTCATCCGCAACGGAGCCGGCCCGACGACACTTCTTCTCGGGGGAAGCCACGGTGACGAATACGAGGGGCCAGTCGCCCTCTCGAAGTTCGTCCATTCGGTGGATCCGGATGAGGTGAGGGGAACGGTGACCGTCGTGCCGGCGATCAACCTGCCTGCCGTGATGGCTGGCGCACGGCTCTCCCCCTTGGATGGGTGCAACCTCAATCGCGAATTCCCAGGCCGACCTCTTGGGACCGTGACGCAGCGGATTGCTCATTTCATCACGACGGAGCTGGTGCCGAGGGCTGACAATGTGATCGACCTTCATTCCGGGGGACGGTCCCTGCATTTCCAGCTCTGCACCCTGATCCATGAGCAGCCCGAGGCGGAGCGGACGCGAAGCTTCCTGGCTGCGGCCGAAGCCTTTGCTGCGCCGCTGACGGTCGTCATTCGCGAGCCGCATGCCGATGTGATGCTCGACGATGTGGTGGAAAAATCCGGCAGGCTGATGCTGTCCAGTGAACTTGGTGGGAGTGGCATTATCACCCCTGAGTCTGCCCGCATTGGATTTGAGGGTCTGCTGCGGGTCTTGCGCCACTTCGGAAACCTGAGATCCGACAATGTTCCGGTCACGGAGACGCCGCCCTCGCGCATCGTTTCCGTTCCAGGGCCCGACTACTATGTCCATGCGGACGATACGGCGGTGTTCGAGCCGGCTTTGCCCCTTGGATCATCGGTCGGGCATGGCACGGTCATCGGTTATCTGCACTATGTCGACCGCATCGAGCGCAAGCCCGATCCGGTCCTTTCCCCTCAGTCCGGTCTGCTTCTGTGCCTCCATGGACAAGGCCTCGTCCATCGGAACGACACTCTGGTGGTGATCGCCGTCGACCATGCGCCGTAGGCGATCCAGCTTTCCATTCTCCTAATATTCGGAACTCAAGACGTGACCCCGACCTCATTTCTCAACCTGCAGCAGATCGAGCAGCGCCTCGAGGGCATCGATGTCGTAAGGCTCATGGAGGAGGCCTTCGCCGCCTTCTCCCGTGGCGAGGCGGTGGTGCCCGTCCCAGGCGAACTCCTGATCCAGGACCCGCCGGGCGAAGTCCATATCAAGTACGGATACTTCAAGTCCGGCGAGACATATGTCGTCAAGATTGCATCCGGCTTCTGGAATAACCCCGCGAAGGGGCTTAGCAGCAGCGATGGTCTCCTCCTCGTTTTTCGCAAGGAAACCGGCGAACTGGCCGCCGTGCTCAATGACCGTGGCCGTCTGACGGATCTTCGGACCGCTGCCGCGGGCGCCGTCGCCGCCAAGCACCTCGCGCCGGAGCACGTGAAAAGTGTCGGCGTGATCGGAACCGGCATCCAGGCTGAGCTACAGGTTGAGTTGCTTCAGAAGGTGCGGTCGTGCCGAAACATTCTGGTCTGGGGCCGAAACCCTGAGCGGGTTGCAATCTATGCCGCGAGAATGGAGGGTAAAGGCTTTAGCGTTGAGGTCGCGCCGTCGCCGTCCGAGGTTGCCTCCCGCTGCCGCCTCCTCGTCACAGCCACGGCCAGTCCGTCGCCTGTGCTGCGCTGGTCCGACATCCGACCCGGAACGCATATCACTGCCATCGGTGCGGACAGCGCCGATAAGCAGGAGCTGGAAGAGGCGATTATCCATTTGTCCGATCTGGTCGTGACCGACAGCCGGTTCCAGGCCATATCGCGCGGTGAGCTCGGGCATGCCTTCGGCAACGACCCGGCGCGGATGAAAGAGGTCGCGGAGATCGGCGAGATCGTATCGGGCAGGGTTCAGGGCCGCAGGTCTCCTAGCCAAGTCACTGTTGCAACCTTCTCCGGCCTCGCCGTGCAGGATATCGCCATCGCCTCGGCGGTCCTGGGGCGTGATGCCTGAATTGGGGCGTGAGTTTTTCAGCTTATCGTTGTAGCCTTGCGTCCGAACACGGACGAAGTTCCTGATCAGGGGGGACTAGACCGCTGGCCCCTTTCCTGCCTAACCTCCACTCTTGAGGAAGAAATTGACCGTCACCAAGAATGGGCTTCCGAAAAGACAATAATCCGCGCAACGACGCGGGACTTCCAGTGGAGAACAGGACCAATGACTATCCGAACCCGAATCCTGGCGGCCGCGACCGCCGTGCTGCTGACCGGCGCGGCCCTTCCGGCCATGGCCGTCACCCTTCGCTATGCGAACCAGGGCGATCTCAAGTCGCTCGATCCCTACACCCTGAACGAAACCACCACGAATGCGCATCTCGGCCATGTCTATGAGGGCCTGACGAAGCGCGGCAAGGATCTCGCCATCGAGCCGGGGCTCGCCGAGCGCTGGGAGATCAGCGAGGACGGCCTGACATGGCGCCTCTTCCTGCGCAAGGGTGTGAAGTTCCATAACGGTAATGACTTCACCGCCGACGACGTGATCTTCTCGGCCGACCGGGTGCGGGCTCAGGGCTCGAACTTCCAGACCCGTGTTCCTGCCGGCGCGGAGTTCGTGAAAGTCGATGACCACACCATCGACGTGAAGCTGAAGTCGCCGAATCCGATCATGAACGCCCAGTGGGACACCTGGTACATCATGGACAAGGAGTGGGCGGAAGCGAACAACACTGCATCTCCCACCCCGGCCGCTGCGACGACGCCGAGCCATGCCGCCCTGAATGCCAACGGCACCGGTCCATTCAAGATCGAGACACACCAGCCTGGCGTGAAAACTGTTTTCAAGCCCAACAAGGAGTGGTGGGGCAAGGCCGAGCACAACCTGGACGAAATCGTCTTTACGCCGATTTCGTCCGATGCGACGCGCGTTGCGGCTCTGCTTTCGGGCGAAGTTGACGTGATCGAGCCGGTTCCGCTGCAGGACATCCAGCGCGTGAACAGCAGCTCCAACGCCAAGGTGCTCTCCGGACCGGAGCTACGTACGATCTTCCTCGGCTTCGACCAGACCCGGGATGAACTGCTGTTCTCAAACGTCAAGGGCAAGAACCCGTTCAAGGACAAGCGGGTCCGTGAAGCTTTCTACAAGGCCATCGATGTCGAGACGATCAAGTCCCGCGTCATGCGCGGCATGTCCACGCCGTCGGCTCTCATGATCGCCCCGCAGCTCTTCGTGCATTCGACGGACTTCGTGCGTCCGAAATACGATCTCGAGGGCGCGAAGAAGCTCCTGGCCGAGGCCGGATACCCGAACGGGTTCGAGGTCGGCATGGACTGCCCGAACGACCGCTACGTCAATGACGAGGCAATCTGCCAGGCTGTGGTCAGCATGCTGGCCCGCGCCGGCGTGAAGGTAAACCTCAATGCTCAGCCCAAGGCGCAGTACTTCGCCAAGGTCCTGAAGTCCGGCAACTACAACACGTCCTTCTATCTCCTCGGTTGGACGCCCGGCACCTTCGACAGCCACAATGTGCTGCACGACATCGAAGGCTGCCGCGACAACCCGCAATCGGCTCGCGGCGAGACCAACCTCGGCAACTTCTGCAACAAGAAGCATGACGAATTGACGGACAAGATCCTGGTCGAGAGCAACAAGGAGAAGCGCGACCAGATGATTAAGGAAGCGTTCCAGATCACCTTCGACGAGTATGGCTATATCCCGCTGCACCAGCAGGCTCTTGCCTGGGGTGTGTCGAACAAGGTGTCACTGCCCCAGCGTGCCGATAACTCGGTGCTGCTCTACTGGGCACAGAAGAAGGAATAGCCCACGCTTGAGCTCCCGCCCCGGGCATCGTCAGGCGGTGCCCGGGGTCGTCTGCTCTAAGGCTCGTGACGGGAAGGAGTTGCTCCTTTCTCCCATGCCCAGACCGTGAGACCAGGAATGCTTGCTTTCATTATTCGCCGTGCCTTCCAGGCTATCGGCGTTCTTCTGGCCGTCGGGATCATTTCCTTTGCAATGTTCCGCTTTGCCGGCGATCCGGTAAACCAGATCGTTTCCCTCGATACGCCGGCGGCGGAGCGCGAACAGGTGCGCCGTTCGCTGGGCCTCGACGATCCCGTGCCCGTGCAGTTCGCCCGTTATCTCGTGCAATCCGTGCAGGGCGATTTCGGCGTCTCGTACCAGTTCCGGCAGCCCGTCTCGGACCTCTTGGCCGAGCGCATGCCCGCAACCCTGGAACTCGCATTCTGCGCAACGATCTTCGCCACCGTATTCGGCGTCCTGATGGGAGTCTATTCGGGCCTCAAGCGGGACAGCGTGCTGGCAAAGGTGTTCCAGACAATCTCCCTTATCGGCATTTCACTCCCGACATTCCTGATCGGCATCCTGCTCATCTATCTCTTTGCGGTGATCCTCGGCTGGCTCCCGTCCTATGGGCGAGGGGACACGGTTCGGCTCGGGTGGTGGTCGACCGGGTTCCTGACACTCTCGGGCTGGAAAGCCCTGATCATGCCCTCCATCACGCTCGGCCTCTTCCAAATGACGCTGATCATGCGCATCGTGCGCGCCGAGATGCTGGAGGTCTTGCGGGCCGACTACATCAAGTTCGCACGGGCGAGGGGGCTCACCACCCGGGCAATCCATTTCGGCCATGCGCTCAAGAACACGCTTGTGCCGGTCATCACCATCGTCGGCCTGCAGTTCGGCTCGGTTATCGCTTTCGCGATCATCACCGAGACTGTCTTCCAGTGGCCTGGCATGGGGCTCCTGTTCGTCCAGGCGGTTCAGAACGTCGATATTCCGATCATGGCGGCCTACCTCATGCTGGTCGCGCTGATCTTCGTGACGATCAACCTCGCCGTCGACATCCTTTACACCATCGTGGATCCGCGCCTGCGGAGCACGATCCGGCAGCCGGCTTAAGGAGGGACCATTGGCTGAAACACTCCAAATGGCTCCTGCCGACATGCCCGCACCGACCTCCCGGATCGGTCGGTTTCTGGACAGCGACGTCTGGGCGAGTTTCACGCGCTCCAAGCTGACGATGCTGGCCGCGGCACTGACGTTCGTCTTCATCGCCATGGCCGTCTTTGCGGGTGTCTTTGCGCCGCAAAATCCATTTAATCCAGCTGAGCTCGACCTCCTGAACAGCCGGATGCCGCCCCTTTGGGACGAAATGGGGCAGGCCCCGTTCCTGCTGGGAACCGACGAGCAGGGCCGCGACATCTTCTCGGCTATTCTTTACGGTCTGCGCATCTCCCTTCTCGTGGGCTTCCTCGGTGTCGCATTCTCGGCCACGCTCGGCATCACGCTCGGCCTCGTGGCAGGCTACATCGGAGGTGCGGTCGATGCCGTCATCATGCGCATCGCCGATATCCAGCTGACCTTTCCGGCCATCTTGATTGCGCTCCTCGTCGATGGTGTTGCCAAGGCCGTTCTGGGCGGCCATCTCGACGAGATCATGACTCTATCGGTTCTGGTGTTCTCCATCGGCCTGAGCTTCTGGGTGCAATATGCCCGCACCGTGCGCGGCTCGGTGCTGGTGGAGAAGAACAAGGACTACATCGCCGCGGCGCGCCTCATAGGCCTGCCCGCGCCGGTCATCATGCTCCGCCACATCCTGCCCAACGTGCTCGGGCCAGTCCTCGTCATCGCCACCATCAACCTGGCGCTGGCGATTATCACGGAGGCAACCCTGTCGTTCCTCGGAACCGGCATGCCCGAGACGATGCCATCGCTCGGTACCCTTATCCGGATCGGCAATAACTACCTTTTCTCAGGAGAATGGTGGATCGTGGCCTTTCCGGGCATCGCACTGGCGCTGCTGGTGCTCGCCATCAATCTCTTGGGCGATTGGCTGCGCGACGCACTCAATCCGAGGCTGCGATGAGGGAGGGGAGAGAAACCATGTCAGTACCTGTCCTCTCCGTCCGGGATCTGCGTGTCGAGTTCGTCACGCGACGCGGCACCCTCAAGGCCATCGACGGCGTTTCCTTCGACATCGCAAAGGGCGAAGTGCTGGGCGTCGTGGGTGAATCCGGGGCGGGCAAATCCGTCACCGGATCAGCCGTCATCGGCCTCATCGACCCGCCGGGACGTATCGCCGGAGGCGAAATCCACCTTTCGGGCCTTCGCATCGACAACCTGCCGCCCGAGGAGATGCGGCGGGTGCGGGGAAGGCGCATCGGTATGATCTTCCAGGACCCGCTGACGAGTCTGAACCCTCTGTACCGGGTGAGCGAGCAGTTGGTGGAGACGATCCGTACTCATACGAATCTCTCTGCATCCGCCGCGCGCAAGCGGGCCATCGACCTTCTTGCGGAGGTCGGCATTCCCGCGCCGGACAAGCGCATTGACAGCTATCCGCACGAATTTTCCGGCGGAATGCGCCAGCGTGTGGTCATCGCCCTTGCTCTCTGCGCCGAGCCGGAACTCATCATTGCAGACGAGCCCACGACTGCCCTCGACGTTTCCGTCCAGGCCCAGATCATCGCGCTCCTGAAGCGGCTCGGGCGGGAGCACGGAACCGCGATCATGCTGGTCACCCACGACATGGGCGTGATCGCCGAAACCGCGGACCGTGTGGCGGTGATGTATGCCGGACGTATTGCTGAGATCGGGCCGGTGCGGGATGTGGTGCAGAACCCGCTTCATCCCTATGCCCAGGGACTCATGGGAGCGATCCCGTCCCTGGAGGCCGATGCCCAGCGCCTCGTGCAGATCCCAGGTGCCATGCCGCGCCTGTCGGCCATTCCGCCGGGCTGTCCGTTCAACCCCCGCTGCCCCCATGCTTTCGACCGCTGTAAGGTCGAGCGGCCAGAGGCTATCCAGCATGCGGAGCACCGGGTTGCCTGCCACCTCTACGATCAATCGCCTGCTCGAACGGAGGCCGTTGCGTGACTGAACGCCCCTTTGTCGAGGTCAATGACCTCCGTCGCGTTTTCGATGTGTCCAAGCCGTGGCTCAACCGCGTGCTCGAAGGAGGCGAGAAGCAGTATCTGAAAGCCGTCGACGGCGTCACGTTCAATATTGCGAAGGGCGAAACCTTCGCCCTCGTCGGCGAATCCGGCTCGGGCAAGTCGACTGTCGCCCGAATGGTGGTGGGCCTTTTGCCTCCCACGAGCGGGGAGGTCACGATCGACGGCGTTTCCATGTCGAATGCGGCGGATGCAGCCGAGCGCCGGCGCTTGCGTCGGCGCATCCAGATGATTTTCCAGGACCCATACGCCAGTCTCAATCCGCGCTGGACCGTCGGCCGCATCATTGCGGAGCCGATCCGTGCTTTCAGCCTTATTGAAGGTGAGAAGGACATTGCGGCACGGGTGGGCGAACTGCTGTCCTTCGTCGGCCTGCATCCGGCGGACGGGGCGAAGTACCCGCACGAGTTCTCCGGCGGTCAGCGCCAGCGCGTCGCCATTGCCCGGGCGCTCGCGTCGGACGCAGAGTTCATCGTCTGCGACGAGCCAACCTCGGCGCTCGACGTGTCGGTGCAGGCGCAAATCCTGAATCTCATGCGCGACCTGCAGGACAGGCTTGGTCTCACATATCTGTTCATCAGCCACAACCTCGCCGTCGTCCGGCATATGGCGAGCCGCATCGGCGTCATGTATCTCGGCCGCATCGTCGAAGTTTCGGAGGGACGTGAGCTCTTCACCAGCCCAAAGCATCCCTATACCCGAATGCTGCTCGATGCTGTTCCCGATGTGGGAATGACTGGGCGCCAGCGGATTCCGGTCCAGGGAGAGATTCCCAACCCGATCAATCCACCCGCCGGCTGCACCTTCAACCCCCGCTGCCCGCTGGCGAACGAGCGGTGTACCGCCGAGATCCCACCTCTTCGCAGCGGCGTTGCCTGCCACGCCGTTCAAGAGGGAAGGCTTGCGCCCCATATTGCGGCCTGACGCGGGAGGCGGTCAGTCGTCCGGCTTGTCGGGCCTTTGCGGGAGAAGGTACTCGACCGTACGGACTACCGTGACGATCACGATGCCAAAGCCGGTCGCAATGCCGGCCAATGCGAACTGACCGGCTCCCGCGCCGATGCCTACCGCGGTGGCAAGCCACACATTGGCTGCCGTCGTCAGGTTCCGCACGGTTCCTTTGGCGACGAAGATCGCGCCGGCTGCGATGAAGCCGATGGCCTGGGCCAAGCCCTGGATCACGCGCAGTGGGTCAGCGTCCCCGCCATGGTCTTTGACAGCGGCATAGAGATCCAGCGCCGAAATCGTGATCACTGCAGAGCTGACGCTGACCAGGGCATGGGTGCGCAGCCCTGCCGCAATTCCCCTCAGCTCCCGGTCTAGGCCGAGGAGCAGACCACAGACTGTCGCCACGCCGAGGCGCATCAGAATTTCATCAATCGGGAAAGTTGCGCCAAGGTCCACAGATAATCCTGTATCGATGAGGAAGGACAGGCTCCTTCGTCCGAGGCGGAGCTCAGCGCTCCGGCCCAGGGGAACCCTGTTCAAGCTGCCGAGTCAAATAGCGCAGCTTCCCGAAGTTCCAGCCAAGCGATGGTTGCTCGGCAAAGTCACAGGGTTGTTCCATCGGACAGCGAACCCAAGCCCCGAACTTGAGTTGTCGTCCCGACTGCCGCGTCCCGCATGATGCACGAGGAGATCCAGATGCACCCGCTCGGTCCATTGGCGTTTGCCGCTCTCATTGGCCTTCCTGCAGTAGCCTCAGCTCAAGACAGAACCGTCGATACGCCCTCGGGTCCCGTCCAAGTGGAGACGGTCGCAGGCGGCCTCGTTCATCCCTGGTCGCTGGAATTCCTGCCCGATGGCCGAATGCTCGTCGCTGAGCGGCCAGGGCGGCTCCGGATCGTATCGGAGGATGGAAATCTGTCCGAGCCTCTGGGCGGGTTGCCGGAAATGTTCACACAGGGACAGGGCGGACTGCAGGATTTGGCGCTCGCCCCCGACTTCGAGCAGAGCCAGCGTGTGTATTTCACCTTTGCGGAGCCCGGCCAAGGAGGTGCAAGCACGGCCGTTGCCCATGGGCGTCTGACCGAGAATGCTCTCGAGGACGTGCAGGTCGTTTTCCGGCAGGAGCCCAAGGTGAGTGGCTCCAATCACTTCGGTTCCCGACTTGCATTCTCGCCGGATGGGAAGCTGTTTGTAGCCTTAGGCGAGCGGTTCAAGTTCGAACCCGCCCAGGACCTTTCCAATCATCTGGGAACCATCGTCCGCATCAATCCAGATGGATCCGTCCCGGAGGACAATCCCTTCGTCGATCGCCAGGACGCCGAGCCCGAAATCTGGTCCTACGGCCACCGCAATATCGAATCGGCGGCAATCCAGCCCGGTACCGACACTCTCTGGGTTGCGGAGATGGGGCCGCGCGGCGGCGATGAGCTGAACATGCCGGAGCCGGGCAGGAACTATGGCTGGCCACTGGTCAGTTGGGGGGAGCATTACGACGGCAGGGATATTCCCGATCCTCCGACCCGGCCGGAGCTGGCCCAGTCGGCCGAGACATGGACGCCCGTGATTTCTCCTTCGGGCATGGACTTCTACACCGGCGACCTGTTCTCCGGCTGGCAAGGCTCAATGCTGATCGGCGGCCTCACGGCCCAGGGCGTCGTCCGGCTCACGCTTGAAGGTCAGGATGTCGCCGATGAAGAACGTATTCCCCTTGGCCAGCGCATCCGTGACGTGAAGCAGGGGCCGGATGGAGCGATCTACGTCCTGACCGACGAGGATGATGGAGAGATCCTGCGCCTCACCCCCGCGAGCTAGTCCAACATGACTGAGAATGCTCCACGGCAGCCCTGCTGCCGTGGAGCCAAGAGATGACGAAGGGGGCGGTGTGCCGCGGATCCTGACCTACAACGTGCGCCGCTGCCTTGGCACGGACGGCCTGCTGTCTCCGGAACGTGTTGCTGAGGTCATCGCGGCTTATGAGCCCGACGTCGTCGCCCTGCAGGAGCTCGATGTGCGGCGGGCGCGGACGGGTGGCGTCGATCAGGCGCATATGATCGCCGAGACTCTCGGCATGCAGATGCACTTTCACGCGTCCCTGCGCGTCATGGAGGAGGAATACGGAAACGCGATTCTCACCCACCGCCCGTCCCACCTCGTCAAAGCCGAAGGATTGCCAGGGCCTGGTTGGAGGCCCCCCGAGCCTCGAGGAGCCCTCTGGGCCTCCGTCAACCTCGGTGGCTCGGACGTGCAGGTGATCAATACTCATCTGGGCCTCCGCCGCCGCGAGAGATTGGCACAGATCGACCGTCTCCTCAGCCGCCACTGGCTCGAACACCCGGCATGCCGTGAGCCGATCATCCTGTTGGGGGACTTCAATGCTTCGCCGCGCTCGCGAGCGTATCAGCGCCTGGCTGCGTGCCTGCAGGACGCCCAGATGGTGTCGCGACTGCACCGCCCGAGACCCAGCTTTCCGTCCTGGCTTCCTGTGCTGCGCATCGACCATGTTTTCGTCAGTCGCTCGATCAAGGTCCTGCGCACAGAAACGGTGCGAACGCCCCAGGCGCGGATCGCCTCGGATCACCTGCCGCTCCTGGTGGAATTCCAAGTCATCCCGTCTGCGGCCCTCAGAAGCGTACTGGGCCGTCCTGCGGTTGAGGAAGAGGTCTGAGTGCCCGTTTGAGAATTGCTACGGTTGAGCGATGCGCCGGA